>NZ_CP090003.1:960000-1560000 GCF_021390195.1 Flagellimonas sp. CMM7
AGTTTACAGCTAAGGTTATTCGTCATGTAAAGACTTCACCAGATGGAAAGAGGATCGTATTTAGTGCTCTTGGACACTTATGGACCAAGACATTACCTAATGGCAAACCCAAACGTTTGACCAATAGTGATGCCCTTGAATTTGAACCTTCATTTTCGCCCAATGGAAAGGAAATTGTTTATGTTTCTTGGGATGATGAACAACTAGGTGCTATTCATAAAATAGCCTCAAATGGCGGTTCATCCACAAAAATGACTTCATCAAAAGGTATATATCGTTTTCCTTCCTTTTCTAACAATGGAAAACATCTCGTTTATGGCAAGCAAAGTGGCAATAATGACCAAGGCCGCACTTTCACCAAAGAACCTGGAATTTATGTAATGTCTGCCAATGGAGATAATACAAAGAAACTAACCGACAATGGTTTAACCCCAACTTTCGGGAAGAACGACCAACGTATTTTCTTTCAGACAGGGGGACAATTCTTTGGTGCACTTACAAAAGAATTAAAAAGTGTGAATCTTAATGGCAAGGATGAACGGGTTCACTTTAAATCTAAATATGCCAATCATATTGTACCGTCGCCAGATAATAAATGGCTACTATTCTCCAATCTGCACAAAGCATATGTTGCGCCAATGACAATCACAGGTCAAACCATTGAATTTGACCCAAAAAGCAAGGCTTTTCCAATAACACAGGTAACCAAAGATGCAGGCTATAATTTGCACTGGTCCAACAACAGTAAAAAGTTGCATTGGACCTTAGGTAGTCAATATTTTTAAATGATATAAATCAACGCTTTACTTTTCTTCAAAATTCTCCGGACAGTATTCCACCAATGACCGAGAAAGGGATTGATGTTGGTTTAATTGCCAAAACTGATAGACCCAAAGGCAGCATTGCTTTTACCAATGCCAGGATTATCACCATGGAAAATGATGAGGTTTTAGAAAATGCAACTATCATAATTAAGAATAACAAAATTGAAGCAATCGGTGCCTCATCAGAAATTTCTGTACCTGCCAACGCAACGGTATTAGATGTGAATGGGAAAACCATTATGCCCGGCATTGTGGATGCCCATGCCCATATTGGTGCTTTTAGAGCTGGCCTGAATACCAAAAAACATTGGCAATTATATGCCAATCTTGCCTATGGCGTGACGACTGCCCATGATCCATCCGCAAATAGCGAAACCGTCTTTGGGTTGTCTGAACTTGTAAAAAGCGGAGAGATGGTGGGCCCTCGTATTTATTCCACTGGCTTTATCCTCTACGGTGCGGATGGTGATTTTAAAGCGGTTATCAATAACTTGGAAGATGCTCGTTCTGCGATTAGAAGAACAAAAGCATTTGGGGCCACCTCCGTTAAAAGTTATAACCAACCACGCAGAGAACAGAGACAACAGGTTATGCAAGCAGCCAAAGAGCTAGGAGTAAATGTTGTTCCTGAGGGCGGTTCTACATTTTTCACCAACATGACCATGATTATGGATGGTCATACGGGAGTAGAACATAACATTCCCGTGGCGCCTGTATATAAAGATATTGTTACGTTATGGAGCAATAGCAATAGTGGTTATACACCTACTCTTATTGTAAATTATGGTGGAATGAATGGCGAATATTTCTATTATGAACGAGATAATGTTTGGGAAAATGAAAAACTATTGAAATACACTCCTAGACACATTATTGATTCACGCAGTCGTCATAGAACCAAAGTTCCACAGGAAGAATATAAAAACGGCCACATTTTAGTTTCTGAAACCGTAACCAAACTTTCAAATGCTGGTGTAAAAACAAATTTAGGCGCACATGGGCAATTGCAAGGCCTTGGGGCACATTGGGAACTTTGGATGTTAAAAGCTGGTGGTATGTCCAACATGGAAGCCTTAAAAGCTGCCACTATAAACGGTGCAGAATATATTGGAATGGGTGATGAAATAGGCTCTTTAAAAGTTGGTAAACTTGCAGACTTGATTGTTTTAGATGAAAATCCTTTGGAAAATATTGAAAACACCAATTCGGTCCGCTACACCATAATCAATGGACGATTATATGATACGGACACCATGAACGAAATTGGAAACGAAGCAAAAGAACGTGGTAAATTCTATTGGGAAAACAATAAGTACAACCAAGCATTTCCTTGGCATGAACAAACCCAAAGTTTTAGCATTCCTGGTTGCAGTTGCTATGCTTTAAAACATTGATAAGGGTGATTTTGTCGAAAGGTTAATAAAAGGTGCAAGGTAGGTTTTACCTTGAGCAAGATTCGTTGTATATTGTATCCCTTTCAATTAAACATAACAGTCTAATAACCATTCAACAACAAGCCCATGCACATTGCGGTAGCCGGAAACATTGGAGCAGGAAAAACTACATTAACTAATTTATTAGCAAAGCATTATAAATGGGAAGCCCATTTTGAAGATGTAGTGGACAATCCATATTTGGATGATTTCTATACGCAAATGGAGCGTTGGAGTTTTAACCTTCAGATATACTTTTTAAACAGTCGTTACCGTCAGATTTTAAAAATTCGTGAAGGGGGCAAAAAAGTTATTCAAGACCGAACCATTTATGAAGATGCCCATATTTTTGCACCCAATCTTCATGCAATGGGGTTAATGACCAATCGCGATTTTGAAAATTACTCCAGTCTTTTTGACTTAATGGAAACGTTGGTTCAACCGCCTGATCTTCTCATCTATTTACGCAGCTCCATTCCTAATTTGGTAAATCAAATCCACAAACGCGGGCGGGATTATGAAAACAGTATCTCCATAGATTATTTAAGTAGATTGAATGAACGCTACGAGGCTTGGGTAAACACCTATGAAAAAGGCAAACTTCTTATTATCGATGTGGACAACATCAATTTCGTTGATGAACCTGAAGATTTGGGTACTGTAATCAATAAAATTGATGCTGAAATTCATGGGTTGTTTTGATACAAACCTCTTCCAGATAAAAAAATAAATTCTCCCTCGATCAAAAAGGTCATTCACTCATTATGACTTTTCTTCGGATGGTTTTCAAAGTAGTTTAGTTTGGGTTTAAACACTCAACAGTATTAACTACACCTTTCATTTTGAAAGGCAAAAATTTGAAGATTATGGAACTTAAAAAAAATCAAGATTTAGAACTGAAAAGAAACAGCGTGCTCTATTTCTCCATTGGAATGGCCACAGTGTTATTATTAGCATATGTTGCCTTGGAATGGAAAACGTATTACCCAAAAACTGATTGGGATGTAGCGGAACTCAATAAAATTGATGAACTTGTTGAAGAACCACCCATCACCTTCCAAGAACTTAAACTTCCTCCACCAAAAATTCAGACACCACCAGTTATTGAAATTATTGACGATGAAGAAGATTTGGAAGAAACCGTAATAGAATCCAACGAACCTGATCAGGATACTGAGATTGCAAATATTGAAGATATAGCTGTGATTAAAGATCCTATTGATGAAGTAATACCTTTCGCTGTCATTGAAAATGTACCTGTTTTTCCAGGTTGTGAAAACGAGAGCGACAAAAGAGCTTGTTTTCAGGAAATGATGCAAAAGCACATTAGAAGAAATTTTAAATATCCTGAAAATGCAATCGACATGAACTTAGAAGGGAGAGTTCATTTACAATTCACAATTCAAAAAGATGGAAGTATTGCTGAATTAAAAATGCGAGGACCTCATAAAGTTCTAGAAACAGAAGCTGCAAGGATTATCTCGAAATTGCCTAAAATGACACCAGGAAAACAAAGAGGAAACCCAGTTAAAGTGCCTTTTTCCATACCTATTACTTTTAGACTTCAATAAAAGCAATAAAAAACCACGCATTAAGCGTGGTTTTTTATTATCCGAAAAAATATTTAAAAACTACTCTTTGGATGCAGCTTTATAAGTATCTACCAATTTTTGAACTTCTTCTTTCGTAGCTCCAGTAAATTCTTTTATTTCTTCTTTTGCTTCCCCAGCAACTTCATACGTTGATGTTACTACTGCCCTGTACAATCCTTCGGCAGTGTTGCTCATTTCAACACGCACTTGTTTTTCAACAGGTACGCTCTCTTTCATTCCTTCAGTCGTGATAGAAATTTTAGTACCATCTTCTTTTAGCATACTAACCTCATCAGCTGGAGCAAGGCTCACCAAACTTGGTGCAATAACCAAAGCAACAACAGACATCAACTTTAATAAGATGTTCAATGAAGGTCCAGAAGTATCTTTAAATGGATCTCCAACCGTATCACCAACAACAGCAGCTTTATGCGCATCAGAACCTTTACGTCCGTCAGATTCAATCATTTTTTTGGCATTATCCCAAGCGCCACCAGCGTTAGATTGGAAGATTGCCATTAATACACCACAAGTGGTTACACCAGCAAGTAGACCCCCCAACATTTCTGCACCGCCAATAAAACCAACAGCAACAGGAACGGCAATTGCCAATAATCCTGGCAATACCATTTCTTTAATAGAGGCTTTCGTAGAAATATCTACACACTTGTCGTATTCTGCAAGTCCGTCAGCTGCATCAAAAGTAGCGCGTTGTTCTGGAGTTGCTTTTGACATATCTGAATCAACAGCTCTCATTACTTCAAGTGCCGCTTTCAATTGTGGGATATCTCTGAACTGACGACGCACCTCTTCAATCATTGCCATGGCAGCACGACCTACTGCATTCATTGACAAAGCAGAGAATACAAAAGGAAGCATTCCACCAATCAAAAGACCCGCCATTATTTTTGGTTGTGATACATCAATGGAATTTACATTTGCTACTTTCATAAAAGCAGAGAACAAAGCCAACGCCGTTAAGGCAGCGGAAGCAATTGCAAAACCTTTACCAATAGCCGCAGTTGTATTACCAACAGCATCCAATTTATCCGTACGTTCACGTACTTCTGGGTCTAACTCAGCCATTTCAGCAATACCACCGGCATTGTCAGAAATTGGTCCGTATGCATCAACAGCTAATTGAATACCTGTATTGGCTAACATACCTACAGCAGCGATTGCAATACCATATAAACCTGCGAAATGGTGGGATACCAAAATCGCAGCAGCAATTAATAAAATAGGAATCATAGTAGACATCATACCCACACCTAATCCTGCAATAATATTTGTTGCCGCGCCTGTTTCTGATTGACTAACAATTGAGTTTACAGGTTTTGTACCTGTACCTGTATAATATTCTGTAATTTTTCCGACACCTAAACCTGCAACAAGACCTGCTAAGGTAGCCCAGAAAATTCCCATTGCTCCAAATGGCAAACCTTCGACGCTCTCAGGAATTAAAGCATGAATAATAAAGTAAGAAGCAACAACCATTAGGCCAGCCGAACCAAATTCACCAATATTTAATGCAGTTTGAGGGTTCCCGCCATCTTTAACTCTAACAAAAAAGGTTCCTACAATGGACATTAAAATACCTACCGCAGCTAATACCAAAGGAAGGTAAACCGCACCTAAACCTGCAAAATCAGGTGTAATAATGAATGCTCCCAATACCATGGTACCAATAATAGAACCAACATAAGATTCAAATAAATCAGCTCCCATACCAGCAACATCACCTACGTTATCACCAACATTATCCGCAATTGTTGCAGGGTTTAGTGGATGATCTTCAGGAATACCCGCTTCTACCTTACCAACCAAATCTGCACCTACATCTGCTGCTTTAGTATAAATACCACCACCTACACGTGCAAAAAGGGCAATAGATGAAGCTCCCAATGAGAATCCTGAAAGTACATTTAATACCAATCCTAAGTTTTCTGCACCCGGCCAAATAGTTTGGTACACTATGAACAAACCGCTAAGTCCTAAAACACCAAGACCTACTACGCCTAATCCCATTACTGCGCCACCTGCAAAAGCAACTTCCAATGCTTTGCCTAAAGACGTTTTTGCTGCTTGGGTTGTTCTAACATTTGCTTTTGTAGCAACTTTCATCCCAATAAAACCAGCCAAAGCTGAGCAGATAGCACCAACAATGAATGATAATGCTACCATTCCGTTAGACCCCTCTTCATTACTTCCTTTAAGGAATAAAAGGATAGCAACAGCAATCACGAAGATGCTCAATATTTTATATTCTGCTTTAAGGAAAGACATTGCTCCATCTGCAATATTTTTGGCAATCCTTGCCATTTTAGCATCTCCCTCATCCTGCTTTCCTACCCACACATTCTTAATGAATACAAAGACTAGTGCCAGAATACCAAAAACGGGCAGAAATTTTACGATTAAATCCATAGTATTATAGTTATTTTAAGAGTTTTTTAGTGGCAGCAAAAGTAGTAAAATACAGACTAATAAAAAAAATGCCCTTTTGAAAGTCAAAAGGGCATAAATCTTAAGTTGATATAGCCTTAAATTGTAAAGGTTCGTTTCTTTTTATGCTCGCTTTCGTCGTAGCGTTTTACGCATTGATGGTAAATGTCTATCGCCTCATTTACATCTCCCCAGCCACCAGTATCTACTTTCTTTTCTTCCAAATCTTTATATACTTGGAAAAAGTGTTCAATTTCTTTTAATCGATGCGGATTTAAATCACTGATATCTTCTCTTTTGCTCCAAATAGGGTCAGAAATAGGAACGCAGATAATCTTTTCATCAGGTCCTTTTTCATCAGTCATATGGAAAACCCCAATAGGTTTAACTTCCATTACCACCATTGGATATGTAGGTTCTGTACCTAACACCAATACATCCAAAGGGTCTTTATCTAAAGCCAAGGTTTCTGGCACAAAACCATAATCCCCGGGGTACATCATTGAAGAGAAAAGGGTTCTATCAAAACGGATTTTATGCAATGTGAAATCGTATTCGTACTTGTTTCTGCTACCTTTTGGAATTTCTATAAGGACATCAAAAGTAACTTCTTCTTTTTTAGACATTTTGAAGCGTTTATTTTTTGCAAAAATAGCTAGTATTACCTGAATAAGTTAAAGAAATTGTGTTCTTATTTTGAATTAAAAATTAAATCCGAACGTCCCGGTAATACCAAATGGCCGTGCATCTGGGTTATCCAAATAATTCCCTCTAAAATTAAAATCAATTCTAAGAATCTTAAAGATATTGCCTATTCCGAATGAATACTCCCAATAAATTTGGTCTTCAGGCGCGATCAATGGAATATTGGAGGGTGCATTCAAAGCTATATTTTCATCCGAGAGTTGACCCCATGCTCCTCGTATTCCCACAATTTCTCTAAGGTTTAACTTTCTTAAAAATGGGATTCTTGAGAATAACCGTCCATTAAAATTATGTTCTAAGTGTAATGTAGCATAAGTATCCGTTACAAATTCATAAAAATCCAGATTAGGAAAAGTATTATATAAGGTAAAAAGTGTCTGGTTTCCAGGAACTACGCTTAATAAACTCAACGGTACCTCACCAAAAGTTTTACCAAGTTCTATACTGCTCGTTAACCTACCAAAACCACCTATTTGCCATGGTTGTCTGTACGAAAATTGAATCTTCTCGTAATCAAAATCACTTTCCAAGAATCCACGCACTCCTTTGGTATAATTAAGAAGAAGTGTGCTATGGTCATCATTTATGCTAACACGTTCTACTCCATAACCTATAGTTCTTTTTCCAGGGGTGTATATTAAGGTGGTGTTTAGGTCAAATTGTTTTACTTCGGAAGAAATACCTGTTGGGGAATCTGGATCAATATAATCCAGGCCAAACGCATCGGGCAAAGCAGAACTCAATGTTCTGAAAGAACCGCCTAACCTTAATCTTAGGTTCTTTGCGGGTTCTACTTCAAAATTTAGTGTTGATAGATTTATATTCGTCAGCCGATCATTGGCACCAACCGTTACCAAAGATGAAGAAGCAATACTCCTGCCCAAAACATCATTGGTACTTGTGAGACTTAATCCCAACTGTTCAATATCCCTCCGATTACCCCCTGAGAAAATTAACCTTGATTTCCTATCCAATAAAAATTTAGCGGAAAAACCATGTTTGGCTTTCTTATCGGTAAATCCGTAGGCCATATATCCTTCTAAGCGCCAAGTATCATTCTGACCAAAGTAAGTTCTCGCGCCTAGTCTAACGCGAGTTCCTTCAGCGTCGTTGAACCCGAGAACACTGTAGATATTACCTATATCAATATTCCATTTATCAATCTCTATATAACCAGAACCAAGTATACTGACAATATCATAATAGGTTCTAAATTTAGGAACCGTTTTTAAGGTATCCAACAATTTAAATATACCAGATTCATCTTCGTTAAGTGTTTCAAGCCTAGCATTTTTCCAGAAGGTACTATCTCTTGAAAACACTCGAGGGTCGTAGGGGTCAGATTCAGCTTTGTAAAATTCTTCCGGACGCTCTGTATCGAATTTATAATTATCAAAAACTGTGGTCCGCTTGCCATAAACACCTCGTGATTTTTCCTTTTTGGAAAAACTAAAATCACTCAACATATAATCTCTTTTGAGCAGAAAGACAGAATCGTTAACAACATCAAATTCTTGCTCAATATAAATTTCCTTTACCCAATTTATGTTGGCACTTTTAGTTACTTGAAGGTTAATTTTTTTAATAGCGTAGGTAGTATCGGCTACCCAAAAATCCCCTTTAAACGTAAGTTCATTTTGTCGCCTGGGATAGTAAATAATATTGTAACACCACTTATTATCAATAAATGTACTATCAGATAGTACATAATTATAGGTATCCACACCTGTTTTGGAAAGCGGGCTGGTAAAACTCTTATCAAAAAACTTTAGGTAATTATCATAAATGTCATAATCTGAGTACAAATCTTCAACAAAAGCAGTTATGGCCTGGTTTCCACTAAAGCCTGAGTTTTTATTCCCCAATACATCTTCTTTTTCTTCACCTATAATATTGTCACCATAAATTTTGGAAAAACTCTCGTTTAAAAACATAGGTAGGTAGGTCTTACCTGTTATTCTTGAAGTATCCAAGTCCGCAAACATGAACTCCAAACCTTTAAAGAGTTTACTCTTGATCAAGGCACTATCTATGGTATTAAGATCAAATTCTACCTTTTCATATTTGTCGTATTGGTATTGCTTAAATTTTCGAACTCCATTTTCCCGTTTCTTTGCCCATATCTTTTTCAATATTTCTATGGCGGGATTGTTCTTTTTTGATTGTTTACCGGTGTATACGATTACTTCCTTGAGCTGCTCGGCAGATTCCTGCAAAGCAATCTCCATATTGTAGTTTACCTTCTGGTCAAGCACAATTTCTTTTGTTTCATATCCTATAAAAGAAATAAGAACTGTACTATAGGTTTCATCGGACTCTAGATAAAAACGTCCATTATCATTAGTAATAGTTCCTTCGGAAGAATCTTTAAAAATAATATTGGCAAAGGCTACAGGAGAACCTGTTTCATCCACAACAATACCTCCAACCTTTGTTTGGGAGAAAGCAAAAAAACAAGATGAGAAGAAAAAAATAAAAAGGAAGCTTTTCATGTTTTGATATCTGT
The DNA here is from genome assembly GCF_021390195.1 of Flagellimonas sp. CMM7. NCBI lineage: Bacteria > Pseudomonadati > Bacteroidota > Flavobacteriia > Flavobacteriales > Flavobacteriaceae > Flagellimonas > Flagellimonas sp. CMM7. The sequence goes on from NZ_CP090003.1 coordinate 969,506, forward strand.
AGCATTAGAAAATCCCCAAGTAGGGTTTCAGAAGTGCATGGTCAATTTGGTTTAAATGTAATTTCTTATCAAAAACTATTCCTTAAAAAAAGCCTCGTCAACTTTTGTTGAAGAGGCTAATATACTTTACAAATATAAGTCTGTTATTTATATAACACTTTCTTAACAGCTTTGATCACATCTTCATGATTTGGTAACCATTCCGCCAACAGCACAGGAGAATAGGGTGCTGGAGTATCTGCCGTGTTTATTTTTACAACTGGAGCATCTAAATAATCAAACGCTTTGTCTTGTACTTGGTACGTAATCTCAGTAGCAACATTGCCAAAAGGCCAAGCTTCTTCCAAAACTACCAGTCTATTGGTTTTCTTAACAGAAGTTAAAATAGCATCATAATCCATGGGGCGAACCGTACGCAAGTCAATAATCTCACAACTAATTCCTTCTTTTTGAAGTTCATCCGCAGCCTTATATGCTTCTTTTATAATTTTTCCAAAAGAAACGATGGTTACATCTGTTCCTTCCCTTTTTACATCCGCAACACCTATTGGAATAGTAAATTCTCCTTCGGGCACCTCTCCCTTGTCTCCATACATTTGTTCTGATTCCATAAAAATAACTGGGTCATCATCACGGATTGCAGATTTTAATAATCCCTTGGCATCAGCTGGGTTAGACGGTACAACAACTTTTAATCCTGGGCAATTGGCATACCAGCTTTCAAAAGCTTGGGAATGTGTTGCCGCCAATTGTCCTGCGGAAGCCGTTGGCCCTCTAAAAACTATGGGGCAAGGAAACTGACCAGCGGACATTTGTCTGATCTTCGCAGCATTATTTATAATTTGGTCAATTCCTACCAAAGCAAAGTTGAATGTCATAAACTCAATAATTGGTCGGTTTCCAATCATTGCAGAACCCACACCAATACCTGAAAAACCTAATTCAGAAATTGGAGTATCAATGACGCGTTCTGGACCAAACTCATCCAACATTCCTTTAGAAGCCTTATAGGCCCCATTGTATTCAGCAACTTCTTCTCCCATTAAGTATATGGAATCATCTTTTCGCATCTCTTCGGACATTGCCTGTTGGATAGCCTCTCTAAACTGTAGTGTTTTCATTAAGTAGTACTAATAATATTAGTTGGTGCGCACAAAAATGCAAGCAAAAATAGGAAAATATACAGGAATAATCAGGTGGTAAAAACTAAAAAAAAGAACAAAATTTATTATGCATGCATAATAAATATCAGATTTTTATGGCTATCTTTGATGCGTTAAACGTAATGAAAATATGAAGATTTTAGTTTGCATTAGCAGCGTACCGGACACCACTTCTAAAATCAATTTTGCGGAAGGGGACACCAAGTTTGATACAAACGGCGTACAATTTGTGATTAATCCCAATGATGAATTTGGATTAACCCGAGCCATGTGGTTTAAAGAAAAACAAGGAGCCGCAGTGCATGTAGCAACGGTAGGTGGAGCACAAACCGAGCCTACAATACGCAAAGCACTGGCCATTGGGGCTGACGAAGCCATACGAATAAACGCAGAGCCCACTGATGGTTTTTTTGTTGCAAGACAATTAGCAGAAGTAGTGAAAAATGGCGGATATGACCTTGTCATAGCCGGAAGGGAATCTATTGATTACAATGGTGGTATGGTTCCCGGAATCTTGGCCACACTTTTAGATATGAATTTTGTGAATACCTGCATTGGTCTTGAAGTTGATGATAGCGGTGCAACTGCCATGCGTGAGATTGATGGCGGTAAAGAAACCATTAGCACCTCTCTTCCTTTAGTAGTAGGAGGTCAAAAAGGATTGGTAGAGGAAAGTGACTTACGCATTCCCAACATGCGTGGAATCATGATGGCGAGAAAAAAAGCATTAAATGTGGTTGAGCCAATAGATGCACCAAAACTCACCAACGATCAAAAATTTGAAAAACCTGCCGCCAAGGGACCCGTTAAATTGGTCGATGCGGAAAATGTGGGAGAGTTAGTAAATCTGTTGCATAACGAAGCTAAAGTGATTTAAGAATTAGAATCTAAAAAATATGTCAGTATTAGTTTATACCGAATCCGATAAAGGAAAATTTAAAAAGAATGCGTTAGAAGTAGCTTCTTATGCCCATAAGGTAGCACAAGAACTTGGTACAAACGTTACCGCTGTTACCATCAATGCGGACGACGATGCATCATTGGGTAATTACGGAGTTTCCAAAGTCCTTAAAGTCACCAATGACCAATTGGATACCTTCAATGCAAAGGCTTACGCAAATACTATTGCTCAAGGAGCAGAAGCAGAAGGCGCTAAAGTCATTATTATCAGTTCAAGTGCAGACACAAAGTTTTTAGGACCTATTCTGACTGCAAAATTAAATGCAGGCTATGTACCCAATGTGGTTGCCGCTCCTGATAGCACTTCTCCTTTTGTTGTAAAAAGAACAGCATTTAGTAATAAAGGTTTTGCCCATACCGAAATCTCTTCGGAAACCAAAATTGTTGGAGTTTCTAATAACGCATATGGCGTTCATGAAAATACTGTTTCTGCATCAGTAGAAAGTTTTAGTCCCACCCTTGGTGATTCTGATTTCACTACTAAATCAATTGAAATAGACAAAGTTGTTGGAAAGGCCACTATTGCTGATGCAGATGTGGTTGTTTCAGGAGGTCGAGGACTTAAAGGTCCAGAAAACTGGGGCATGATTGAAGAATTGGCAGAGGTACTTGGTGCTGCCACGGCTTGCTCCAAACCTGTTTCAGATTTAGGATGGCGCTCTCATGGTGAACATGTAGGACAAACAGGTAAACCAGTTGCCAGTAATCTATACATAGCCATTGGTATTTCTGGAGCTATTCAGCATTTAGCTGGAGTAAGCGCTTCTAAAACCAAAGTAGTCATCAACAATGACCCTGAGGCTCCGTTCTTTAAGGCCGCAGATTACGGAATTGTTGGGGATGCCTTTGAAGTCGTGCCTAAACTCATCGAAAAATTAAAGGAATTTAAAGCCCAGAACGCTTAATTTTTGTTAATTTGCCCATTGCAAGGGGCTGTTCAGATGACTGGTATTGCCACTTATTTGAACAGCCTTTTTTGGTTTTAGGAAGATAATATGAGCTTAGTACGATTAAAAATAAAGGGGATATCTTACAGCCAGACACAAAATGGTGCGTATGCCCTTATTTTAAATGAAGTTGAAGGAGATAGAAAACTTCCAATTGTTATTGGTGCCTTTGAAGCACAATCCATTGCAATTGCCCTTGAAAAAGAAATAAAGCCTCCTAGACCTTTAACCCATGATTTGTTTAAAAACTTTGCGGACAGATTTGCTATTGTGGTCAAGCAGGTTATCATCCACAAACTTGTGGACGGCGTTTTTTATTCAAGTATTATCTGTGAAAGGGACAAGGTTGAAGAAATTGTAGATGCCCGCACAAGTGATGCCATTGCCCTAGCGCTTCGCTTTGATGCTCCAATTTTCACCTATAAAACCATTTTGGACAAGGCAGGAATCTTCCTTAAATTCTCCTCCAAGGAAAATGAGGAAAACGATGATGATGACAGTATAGTGGTGGACGAAATCCTTCAGGAGGGGGAAACGGTTGAAATTGAGTCTGGAGCATCATCGCAAGGATATAGAGAACTTACCCTAGAAGAATTACATAAAGAATTGGATAAAGCAGTTGCCAATGAAGACTACGAAAAGGCTGCCAAACTACGAGACGAAATTTCCAAGCGCAAATAAACCATTTACATGGGTAAGAAAACCAAAAGTTTCCTAATACTTTTATTATTTATCTGTGTCACATCTTATGGGCAAACCGTTGTACCAGCAGATTCTTTGAACAACGTTATAGACACAACTATTATTGATGACATCTCTACACAGGAACCACCTCAATTAATCCCTAATCAAGGGTTTACATTCAATACGTTATGGAGAGGAGTTTTGGGAATGGCCGTATTGATTTTTATATCATTTCTTTTCAGCTCCAACCGAAGGGCCATCAATTGGAAAACAGTGGGGATTGGTCTTGGATTACAATTATTGATAGCTATAGGTGTTCTAAAAGTGCCTTTGGTAAAGTTGATTTTTGAGAAAATTGGAGAAGTATTCGTCAATATTCTCGATTTTACACGAACGGGAAGTAAATTTTTGTTCGAGGGCCTTGTGGTGGATATGGATACCTTTGGATTTATTTTTGCTTTTCAGGTATTGCCGACTATCATCTTCTTTTCGGCATTGACATCCGTGTTGTTCTATTTGGGTGTTATCCAAAAAGTGGTTAAGGCCTTGGCTTGGTTGTTGTCCAAATCCCTTGGTATTTCTGGAGTAGAAAGCCTTTCCATAGCAGGAAATATATTTTTGGGCCAAACAGAAGCACCTCTATTGATTAAGGCCTATTTGGAAAAAATGAACAAGTCCGAAATCCTTTTGGTCATGATTGGTGGTATGGCCACCGTTGCAGGTGCTGTGTTAGCTGCGTACATCGGATTTTTAGGCGGAGATGACCCTGCTTTACGCCTGGTTTTTGCCAAACACCTATTGGCTGCATCGGTAATGGCTGCACCTGGTGCCATTGTAGTTTCCAAAATCTTATATCCCCAGACCGAAAAGGTGAATATGGATTTAACAGTTTCCACAGAAAAAATCGGCGCCAATATTTTAGATGCCATTGCCAATGGAACTACAGAAGGCTTAAAACTAGCCATGAATGTAGGTGCCATGCTCTTGGTTTTTGTTGCTTTTATAGCCATGATCAATGGAATTTTAGGTTGGGTAGGAGATTTCACTTCACTCAACACTTGGATCGCAGCCAATTCACCCTATGACAGTTTCTCACTCGAAGCTGTTTTGGGAACTATTTTTGCTCCGCTTATGTGGCTGATTGGGGTCGCCAATGAGGATATCATGCTCATGGGACAACTACTGGGCATTAAACTTGCGGCCAGTGAATTTGTTGGATATATCCAGTTGGCAGAATTAAAGACCATGACCAATAGTTTACATTTCACCTATAATAAATCCGTTATTATGGCAACTTACATGCTCTGCGGTTTTGCAAATTTCGCATCTATTGGCATTCAAATTGGCGGTATAGGCCCCTTGGCACCTGGTCAGCGCAAGACTTTATCAGAATTTGGAATGAAGGCTGTTTTAGGAGGTTCTTTGGCATCACTCCTATCTGCTACAATAGCCGGAATGATTTTGGGCTAAGTATCTTAATCCGTTGATAAAATCTTTATAAGTCAGTCCACATTCCTTTTCCATAACTTCATTCTTGAAGTATTTTAGACAGATTTAATTTTTATGTCACATCGAGCGCAGTGGAGATGTCTTTTAAAGATTACCCCTCATTATAAGCGTTCGAAATGACAAACGGTAATTTGATGAAAGAATGAAGCAATACCACGACTTACTAAAACATGTATTGGAACACGGAAACCAGAAAGGTGACCGCACAGGAACAGGAACCCTAAGTGTTTTTGGTTATCAAATGCGGTTTGACCTATACGAAGGTTTTCCTATGGTGACCACTAAAAAATTGCACTTAAAATCTATTGTGCACGAGTTATTATGGTTTTTAAAAGGTGATACCAATGTGGGTTATTTGCAAGAGAATGGAGTCCGTATATGGAATGAATGGGCAGATGAAAATGGGGATTTAGGACCCGTTTATGGCCACCAATGGCGCAATTGGAACAGCGAAGAGATTGACCAAATAAAAGAAGTGATTGCAACCCTAAAAAGCAATCCCAATAGTAGACGTATGTTGGTATCCGCTTGGAACCCAAGCGTATTGCCAGACACATCGGTTTCTTTTTCTGATAATGTGGCGCAAGGTAAAGCGGCTTTACCTCCTTGTCATGCATTTTTCCAGTTTTATGTGGCGGATGGAAAACTTTCCTGTCAACTATACCAACGAAGTGCAGATATCTTTTTGGGCGTACCATTCAATATTGCTTCTTATGCATTATTTACCATGATGATGGCTCAGGTATGTGGGTACGAACCTGGGGATTTTATCCACACCTTTGGTGATGCCCATATTTACAATAACCATATGGAGCAAGTGGAACTGCAATTAAGTCGTGACCAAAGACCATTGCCCAAGATGAACCTCAATCCTTCAGTAAAAGACATTTTCCAATTTACTTTTGATGATTTTGAGTTAGTAGACTATAATCCACACCCGCATATAAAAGGGATTGTGGCGGTGTAGGCATTTCGGCATCCTGCAGTTTTGGTTTTATTGGGTAATATAAAGGTGTATATTATAGCTAATTAAATAAGTTAAAGCAAACCTACCTATGAGACTAAAAATTGGAAACATCTTTGTGCTGGCATGCTCTTGTTTGTTATTATGTTCTGTTAAAGGTTTTGCTCAGGAAAAACCACATCCAAACGTTATATTGATCATGACCGATGATCAGGGCTATGGTGACCTTGGCATTACAGGAAATCCACATGTACAAACCCCAGTGATAGATGAATTCGCTGCCGAAAGTGTTCGTTTTAACAACTTTTATGTCTCCCCGGTATGTGCTCCAACCCGTTCAAGTCTTTTGACAGGGCGATATTCGTTGCGCACAGGCATAAGGGATACGTACAATGGCGGTGCAATAATGGCATCAAGCGAGGTTACCATAGCCGAAATCCTAAAACAAGGAGGTTACAAAACAGGAGTTTTTGGCAAATGGCATTTGGGTGATAATTACCCAAGTAGACCAAATGACCAAGGTTTTGATGAATCCTTGATACATCTTTCCGGTGGAATGGGACAAGTCGGTGATATCACCACATATTTTAAAGGTGACAGAAGTTATTTTGATCCCGTACTGTGGCACAATAATAAGAAAGAAGCCTATAACGGTTATTGCTCGGATATTTTTACAGAAGAAGCTATAGTGTTTGTTGAAAAAAATAAAGATTCGCCCTTCTTCTGTTATCTCTCTTTTAATGCTCCGCACACACCTTTACAAGTGCCGGAAAAGTATTATCAAAAATATAAGGACATTGACCCGGCATCTGGTTTTGAGGATGATAGCAGACCCTTTTCAAAAATGACAGAAAAAGATAAAGAGGATGCCCGAAAAGTGTATGCTATGGTATCAAATATTGATGACAATTTAGGCAAACTCTTTAAAAAACTGGATGATCTAAATATTTCAGATAATACGCTCGTAATTTTTATGACCGACAATGGTCCGCAACAAACCAGATATGTGGGTGGTATGCGAGGTCGTAAAGGAACTGTTTATCAAGGCGGGGTCCGAGTGCCATTTTATGTTAGACATCCTTCATCTTTTGAGAAAAATATTGATATTGAAACCATGGCCTCACATATTGATGTCTTGCCAACAATAGCGCAAGTGTGCAATGTTGATTTACCGAAAGAAAGAACAATTGATGGTAAAAGTCTGTTACCCCTAATCATGGACAAAGAGGTTGATTGGGGCAACCGCCCCATGTTTTTTTATTGGACAAGACGTTATCCAGAACCTTATTTTAATATGGCATTACAAAAAGGAGGTTATAAACTGGTTGGAAAGACAAATTACAATGCCCCTATCAAGGACTTTGAGTTGTTCGACCTTGTAAAAGATCCATACGAACAAAATAACATCGTATTGGAAAATAAAAATCTAGCAAAAGACTTAAAAGCAGAGCTTGATGGTATCTACAATGAATTGATAGCTTCTGAGAATCTCATTGACCAACCCCGTATTATTGTTGGAAGTGAACAGGAGAATCCTATCATTTTAAACAGAAATGATGCTGGAGGACAACGTGGAATTTGGGATCAGGAGGAAATATATGGTAAATGGAGGGTCAGTATGGAAAAAGGGCACTATAACATAAAAATTAAGTTTATTAAGCCCGTTAAAGCCAATGGCAAAATGTATATAGAAGCCAATACCTTGGTGAAACAAATGGTAAACAAAAAAGAGGATACTGACATTATTGAGATGAAAAACGTCTTCTTTCCTAAAATGGATTGCGATTTGATACCCTTCTATGCCATCGACTCAAAAAATATATTCCCATTTTGGGTTGAAATGCAAAAGATAGATTAAGACCTGGCCTGTAAAAATAACTATAGATAATTGGGTTGAAAGTAGCATTATAAGGAGCATGTGTAATCAACAAAGTGTCAAGTTGGTTGTTCTTTTGAAGATTTTGAATTGCCTAACCACATCATATTAAAAGAGTTGCAATGATTCAAGCTAAAGAATGTAATGATAAGTGGAAAATCAAAAAAAATGATATACGAAACGCTTTTGCTTTAAGAGTCAACAGGTTATGACTTTTCCTTAACTTTATGTTTTTAGAACATTGTTATGAATCTCGACATCCTTCAACAACCTTTTCCTTTAAGCAAGGCACAAATCGATTTTTATCAACAAAATGCTTTTATAAAAATCAAAGAAGTACTGCCTCCAAACGTGCTTGCCCATATCAATGCAGTGATATCAACCAAAGTAAACGAGCTAAATACCCAAACCACTGCCCTTGATGAGCGTGATACCTATGGCAAGGCTTTTTTACAGATTTTTAATCTATGGACCCAAGATGAACAGATCAAGGAAATTATGTTCAGTAAACGGTTGGCACAATTAGCTTCTGATCTCATGGAAGTAGATGGTGTGCGTATGTACCATGACCAAGCTCTCTTTAAAGAAGGTGGTGGAGGCATAACCCCTTGGCATGCCGATCAGTATTATTGGCCATTGTCCACCGAAAAGGTCATTACCGCCTGGATTCCCTTACAAGGAGTACCCATGGAAATGGGACCACTTGAATTTGCCGCTGGCAGTCAAAACATTTTAACAGGCAGGGACTTATCCATTAGCGATGAAAGTGAGGCCTTAATTGGAGAAAAATTACGTTTAACAGATTGTACCAAAATATCTGAACCTTTTGATATTGGGGAAATTAGTTTTCATTCTGGATGGATTTTCCACAGAGCGGGTGCAAACACCACCGATCAAACCAGAAAGGTGATGACAGCCATTTACATGGACAAGGACATGGTTTTAAAAGAACCGGAAAACGATGGTCAAATAAATGACTGGAAAACATGGTGTCCAGGCGTGAAAATTGGTTCGATCATCGATTCACATCTGAACCCTGTTCTTTTTGAGCAATAAAGCATACTAGGAAATCCCTTTGATTTTGTTTCTTAACCATTTATCTTGACGAATCATTACCACCGCTTCTTATGAAAAAGCTACTTTTTTTGGGTTTTATTTTTTGCTTTCATACTGCTATTGCACAACAACAGTATAGGTACAAAGTTAATGAAGTGGATGAACTTCCTATTATTAACAAAATCGAATGCCAAATTCCTGCTTCGCTAGAATGTTTCACCCTACAGTTAAATGCCCATATCGCGACCAACTTTCAGTATCCTGCAGAAGCCCTAGAAAAGGAAATAACCGGAAAAGCGTATGTGCAGTTTTTAGTTGACTCGTTGGGAATGATTTCCAAAATTCAAGTCAGATCCATGGAAAAATCTTTTGAAGAGGAGAGTATTCGAATCATGAAGACTCTACCTCAAATAGTTCCTGCTAAAAAAAATGGAAAACCTGTTGCATTTTCTCATAGTTTTCCCATAGTGTTCAACCTGAAAATGGAAAAAGAGCCTGTATTGGAGAGAATTCCGCCAATAGCCTGTGAAGACGCTGCTGTTCCTCCAGTTTTTATTGGGTGTAGAAAATCCAAAAATGGAAAAAAATGCTTTGAGGAAAGGCTTTTTGAGCTTATTACCAAGTCCAAAAAACTCTATTTAGGGGATGGTGAAAAATTTAGCGGTAAAGTCAGCGTCTATTTTGAAATCAACAAAGACGGAATTATTTCAAACGCTATTGCAGTAACCACCTTTCCGGAAGCCAAAAAAGCTGTCGAAAATTATCTTACCTCAAAAGAAGTAATACTAGAGCCTGCAAAAAACAAAGAACAACTACCTATAGATTCTTATTTTAAAACTGATTTCAATTTACTTGCGGTTGGACGAACATCTAACCGCTGATGATCAAAACTATGAAAAAGGAACTCTCGCTAATTTGTTGTCTGTTTTGCTTTTCCTTTAGTAATGCTCAATCACAGATTGAGTATTTTCCGCAAGAACAGCTGATTCATCCAAATAATTCAACGGAGCAAAATCATAACACCTATTTGTTCAATGACGTAAAAAACAAAATGTTCTCTGTTCTATCACAAAAAAAGAATTTATCAGCTTTTAAGAAATATAGAAATGATACTATCAACTTTGTTCTGGGTTTTATAGTAGATGCCCAAGGCAGGCTAATTCTAGAAAAAAGTGATTTTAATTGTAGCAAGTCAAAACTATTGCAAAAGTTTGATGATGACATGAAAGAAATATTGGCATCGCTTCCAAAATTTGAAATAATCAATAGAAAGCCTGAACCCGTAATCTCCCATCACTTTCTATACTATCGGTTTGCGTTACAGGGCAAAAAAAGTCCAGTTTTAAAATATATTCCTAGTGCAGATGAGTATTTAGGAGGAGTTATTCAAGAAATTCCCATTTTCCCAGGCTGTGAAAATCTTTCACAGGAAGAAACGGCCCAGTGTCTTCAAAGTATGATGGAACAGCATATTGCCAAAAATTTCATTTATCCAAGTGATGCCTATGAAAACAGGATATCTGGGACAGTAAATGTGGTTATGGACATTACTGAAGAGGGGATAACTGAAAACCTACGCGTTCTGGGAAGACCGCATGGATCATTGCGAAAAGAAGCTTTTAGGATAATAAAACTTTTGCCCAAAATGCAACCTGGTAAGCGCAATGGAAAACCAGATGAGTTCACGTATTCCATACCCGTGATATTTCAACTATAAAAAAACACCCAAGTCTTCACTTGGGTGCTTAACAAACAATTAAACAAAGTCACTTCTTTTCTTTTTCATGCTTACCTTTCTTAATGGGGCAGTTCTCTTTTCACTTTTATGGAATTGGAAAGGTCATAAAAGCCATTCAAGTCAGCCACGTTCATTCCAGCTTCCAATCCAGATAGACTTTCCTCATAGGTAATATGCCAGATAAAGCATACTCCAACACCGGCAGCATCAAAATCCACCCCTTCAACAGCGTCTATTGTTGGTGGCAAGCCTAGAATGTTATTATTCTCGTCTGTGATCACCCAGCCTTGTTTTGATCCATTCAAATTGGCATCATCCAAATAGATTCCACTTACCATATCTGGGGTGCCATCTACCTTAAATAAAAATGGACCTCCACTAATGTACCCTGCATTCAATGGATTTCTGTTGACCACCACAAAATTGGAAAGGTGAAAATTACCAGACAGGTCGTTTAAATTCTGTCCACCCTCCAATCCGGACAGTTCCCCGGAATAGGTTAAATGGAATATGTAACAAGAACCTACACCCGCGCCATCAAAATCAACTCCTTTTACAGCATCTAAAGTAGGAGGTACTCCCAAAATGTTTTTGGAATCGTCCGTGATCACATATGTCTGTGCAGCGCCATTAAGTTCTGAGTCATCTAAGGCAATAGCACTTACCATATCTGGTGTACCATCCACAACAAAGTTATATGGTCCCCCTGCAAGGGTTCCAGCGTTCAATGCATTTCTATTAACCACTACAAAGTTGGAAAGAGCAAAATTGCCCGACAGGTCATTCAAGTTCTGTCCACCTTCGAGTCCGGACAAATCACCAGAATAGGTCAAATGGAATATATAGCAAGAACCTACACCTGCTCCATCAAAGTCAACACCTTTTACAGCTTCCAAAGTAGGAGGTATTCCCAAGATATTTTTAGAATCATCCGTAATTACATAAGTCTGGGCATCACCTGAAACCTCAGAATCATCCAACGCAATAGCACTCACCATATCTGGTGTGCCATCTACAATAAAGTTATATGGACCTCCAGATAATGTTCCTGCATTTAATGGGTTTCTATTAACCACTACAAAGTTGGAAAGAGCAAAATTACCCGACAGGTCATTCAAGTTCTGTCCACCTTCCAATCCAGTTAACTCACCAGAATAGGTTAGATGAAAGATATAGCAAGAGCCTACTCCTGCTCCATCAAAATCAACCCCCATTACAGCTTCTAAAGTAGGAGGTATTCCCAAAATGTTTTTAGAATCGTCCGTGATTACGTAAGTCTGTGCGTCACCAGAAAGCATTGTATCGTCTAAAGTAACAGTGCTCACCATATCCGGTACACCATCTACAACAAAATTGTATGGGCCGCCAGATAGCATTCCCGCATTTAAACCATTTCTAGTAACGGTCAATGAATTGGAAAGGTCATAATCACCTGCTAAGCCGCTAGTATTTAAACCAGCTTCCAATCCTTGGAGTCCATCTTCATAAACAATATGCCATATAAGACATATTCCTGCTCCTGCCTCATCAAAATCCACCCCTTCTACAGCTTCCAATGTAGGTGGAAGTCCTAAAATATTCCCGGCATCATCTGTAATTACATACCCTCTATTACTACCAACTATATCATTGGCATCTAAGGTAATTCCACTTACCATATCAGGAGTTCCATCAACGGTAAAAGTAAAAGGCCCGCCAGATAAGATTCCCGCATCTAGCACAATGGGATTGTCATCATCTGTATCTCCTTTACAAGAGACCAGCAGTATTCCGATACTCATTAGCATCAATACTGATTTTAAGTTGCTCATTTTCGTGTGTTTTTAAATTGTTCCACAAATGAAAGAGGAAGTTGTTGCAGAAGTATCACATAAAAATCAAAATTCATTACAGTTTGATTATCAGATTATTAATATAAAAACAATGACTTTTTGTAAAGATTTGGCCCAAAAACTGACTTCTTAAGGAGTATCCTATTAAAAATTTGTAGAAAACGGTGAACTTTCCGTGATACTTTAGCATTTAATTCGTTGCGTCATGAAAAAAGTATTGATTGTTGAGGATGATATTGAAATCATCCGACTTTTAGAAATACACCTTAAAGATTTGGGCTGTCAGGTTATAACAGCCAATAGAGGTGATGTTGGGTTGAGAAAGGCAATCAATGAAAATCCAGACTTGGTTATTCTAGATGTAATGCTTCCAGAAATGGACGGAATTGAAATCTGCCAGAAGATTAGAGCGAACAATATTAAATCACCTATTATGATGCTTACTGCTCGTTCTGAAGAGATAGATAAGGTATTGGGATTGGAAGTGGGTGCTGATGATTATTTAACGAAGCCATTTAGCGTTCGTGAGTTTATTGCCCGAGTGAAAGCTATTTTCAGAAGACAGAAGATGGATATTATGGAACCATCTTCGGAGAAAAACGCCAAATTGATGGAATTTGATATACTTTCCATAGATATAGATATGCGCAAGGTGCTTTTAGATGGCAAGAAAATAGAACTTTCTCCCAAAGAATTTGAACTCCTGGTGCTTTTGTCCTCCAACCCCGGTAAGAGCTATGATCGCACAAAATTATTGAACATGATTTGGGGGTATGATTTTAAAGGATATGAGCATACAGTAAATTCCCATATTAATCGTCTACGTTCTAAAATTGAACCAGACATGAGCAATCCAAAATTTATTTTGACCACATGGGGAGTAGGATATAAATTCAATGAAGAGCTTATGGAAGCCTAACCAAACCGCTACACATGAAAAACAATATACTATCTGTTAGATTTATCCTAAAACTCACCCTTTCTTTCTTAGCCATTCTTTTGTTGGCGGGTATTGGATATACGATTACCTCCATCTATTTATCTAATAAGTATTTCTACGAGACCACACAACGTTTACATGCCAATCTTGCACAAGATTTAATTGAAGAAAAATTTAAGGACACTCATCCTTTTGATTCTACTGGAACGGTGAACAAAGCTCTTTTTGGAGACATTATGCACGATATGATGGCCGTGAACCGAGCCATAGAAGTGTATTTATTGGATAATTCTGGAAACGTACAGTATTCAGTTGTCCTTGACCATGATGCCCCAGAAACCAAGCAGAAAAAGGTCAATCTAGCTCCCATAAAAAAGTTCATCAATGAAAAAGGCAGTAGTTATACTTTAGGTGATGACCCTAAAGATTTATCTAAACAAACCATTTTTTCGGCGGCCCATTTTAATAAAGATGGACATGAAGGTTATGTTTACATTATCCTGGCCGGAGAAGATTTTTTAGCTACACGTAGTGATTTATTCAACAGTTATTTTATGCGTTTAGGACTTGGCGGGTCATTGTTAACATTGGTATTTGCAACCCTTTTGGGCATATTGGCCATTTGGTACCTCACCAGAAGTTTGAGGAAAATTATTTATGCCGCCAAACGGTTTCAACAAGGTGATTTAGAATATCGAATTGAAAATGCAGAAAGAACAGATTTGGCCAATGTGGCCAGTACTTATAATAGCATGGCAGACACCATATTATCTGATATTGAAAAAATAAAATCTGTTGAACAGTTACGACAGGAATTGATTGCAAATATTTCCCACGATTTACGCACACCACTATCCATTATACAGGGCTATATTGAAACACTTCACATGAAAAACGATGAGCTTTCTGCTGAGGAACGGGCCAAATATCTAAAAACCGTTACCCGCAGTAGTGAACGTCTTTCCAAATTGGTCTCCCAGCTTTTTGAATACTCAAAGCTGGAGGCCAACCAAATTCAGCCCGAAAAAGAACCTTTTTTAATTAGCGAGTTGGCCAATGATATTCACAGGAACTATTCCTTATTGGCCGAACAAAAGAACATTGATTTAAAGTTATCCATGGCGGAAGGTGTTCCATTGGTTTTTGCTGATATCTCCCTAGTTGAAAGAGCTATCCAAAATTTGATGGATAACGCTTTAAAATTCACTCCGAAAGGTGGTGAGGTTACCGTAAAAATTGAAACGGAAAACGATCATGTCGAGGTGATCATTCAAGATTCCGGTCCAGGAATTAAAAAAGACAATCAAGCATTGATTTTTGAGCGGTACAGACAAACCAAAGTGGGGCAAGAAAAGGAGGGTGCTGGTCTAGGGCTTGCCATTGTAAAGAAAATTATGGAGATACATGATAGTAGAATCAAGGTGTTCAGTAAACCAAATGAAGGCACTTCCTTTAGTTTTAGTCTTCCCGTTTATGCGGTAAACTAGGCCTTATTCTTTATCTTTAAGGTGTAAAACGTTTCTATGATTCTTACCGATTCCCTCTTGGATTCCTTTTTGGAAACCAGAAAACATTCCGAAGATATCTGTCAACCTTTAGAAATTGAAGACTATGTAGTTCAACCTGTGATAGATGTAAGTCCACCTAAATGGCACTTGGGGCACACCACCTGGTTTTTTGAGGAATTTGTTCTAAAACCCTATGCCAAGAATTACACCTTGTTTGATGAAGATTTTTCTTTTGTCTTCAATAGTTATTATGAAACCGTTGGAAAAAGAGTGGTCCGTTCAGACAGAGGGAACTTATCCAGGCCATCCGTAAAAAAGGTTTATGAGTATAGGAAATATGTTACCGAGGGTATTAAAAAGTTTTTGGAAACAAGCCAAAACGAAGAGGTCAATTCTATTCTAGAAATAGGTATCCACCATGAAAAGCAACACCAAGAACTGTTATTGACGGATATTAAATACATCCTGGGAAACAACCCATTACTGCCTGTATATTCAAAAACATTTGAAGATTATCCTATTGAAAGCCACCGGCAAGATTGGATTGCTGTGGAAGAAGGAATTTATGAGATAGGGCATAATTCCAATGATTTCTGTTTTGACAATGAATTGGGAAGACACAAAGTATATCTGCACCCCTATGAAATTTCCAACAAATTGGTTACCAATAGAGAGTTTATTGAGTTTATTAAAGCAGGAGGCTACCAACGTTTTGACATTTGGCATGCCGAAGGATGGGATTGGGTGACCCAAAATCAAATTGTTGCACCTTTCTACTGGCATAACATTGATGGAGAGTGGCACAACTACACTGCCCAAGGTCTTCAAAAAGTAAAAGAAGAAGCCCCATTAACCCATATTTCTTATTTTGAGGCTTTTGCCTTTGCACAATGGAAAGGGTTAAGGCTGCCAACAGAATTTGAATGGGAAGCCGCCCAAACATTTTTTCCATGGGGCAAACGTTGGGAATGGACTGAAAGCGCCTATCTTCCCTACCCCAATTATCAAAAAGCAGATGGTGCTCTAGGTGAATACAATGGTAAGTTCATGGTTAGCCAAAAAGTACTGAGAGGAGGCTCTGTAGCAACACCCATAAAGCATACAAGACATACCTATAGAAATTTTTTCCACCCCCAATTAAGATGGCAATTTACCGGTTTAAGGTTAGCCAAATAACTACGACATATCTACTATGCAAAACAATGAAGTAACAACCTTTGCCTCAACTTTTGAGCAAGAGGTCTATGAAGGGTTAACCGCATATCCCAAGCATTTGTCTTCCAAATATTTTTATGATGAAATAGGCGACAAATTGTTTCAAGATATTATGGCCATGCCCGAATACTATCTCACGGATTGTGAGTTTAACATTCTTGAAGAAAACAAAGCTGAAATTGCAAAACTTTTTGGAAAAAGTGGCGAACCTTTTAGTCTTTTTGAATTAGGGGCGGGAGATGGAAAAAAGACAAAGATTTTACTGCGCTATTTTACAGAAAATAATATCTCTTTTGATTATAGACCTATTGATATCAGTCAAAACGCACTTGATCAATTGGAAGAATCCTTAAGTAAGGAAATCCCAGAAGTTGAAATAAATACCCTGCAAGGCACTTATTTTGACACTTTGAGAGATATTGACAATGCCAACGGAAGAAAAAAGGTAATTCTATTTCTTGGCTCTAACATCGGCAATCTCTTACATCCTCAAGCTATAGAGTTCTTAAGAAATATGAGGGATTCTATAAATGAAGAAGATTTGATCTTTATGGGATTTGATCAGAAAAAAAATCCACAGACCATATTGGACGCTTATAACGACAAAACGGGCATTACCGAAGCTTTCAACAAAAATATTCTAGCCCGCATCAATAAAGAAATGGGCGGAAACTTTAATTTGGACAAGTTTTTACATTGGGAAGTATATGATCCAGAAACAGGAACCGCCAAGAGTTATTTGGTGTCAAAAGAAGAGCAAAGCGTTTGGATTGAAAGTTTGGAGCTAGAAATACGTCTTAAAGCATGGGAAACCATTCATACTGAAATTTCCCAAAAATACGATGATGTTATTGTGGAATGGTTGGCAGAAAAAGCCGACCTAAAAATAGTCACAGAATTCACCGATACTGAACAACAGTATAAAAATTATGTTTTTAAAAAATAGTTTATGAAAGCAATTTGGAACAACACGGTAATAGCAGAAAGTAATGATACAGTAGTTATAGAAAACAATCACTATTTCCCCGAAGAAAGCATTAAAAAGGAATTTTTTAAGCCCAGTGACACACACACGACCTGTCCGTGGAAAGGTGTTGCTTCTTACTATTCATTGGAAGTTGATGGAAAACAAAATGCAGATGCAGCTTGGTATTACCCAGAAACAAGTGAACTTGCAAAATCCATTAAGGGAAAGGTTGCCTTTTGGAAAGGAGTCACCATTGAAGCATAACCTTCAATGGCGACTTTAAAAGATTTATATCTCTAGAACGGCATTTTCTGTTCCAGCATAATCGTTCCATTGAAAACGGTCAGCGTCTGTATCATTAATATATGATCCATCTACCAAGTATCTAAACTCATATGTATTTTCTTTAGGCAGTTCAAACGTTCCTTTGAATGTTCCGTTTTTCAACTTTTTCAAAGTACTTCCTTTTGGGTTCCAATTGTTGAAATCGCCAACTACTGCTACTTTCTTTGCTTCTTCTGCAGGCACAGTGAATGTAACTTTACAAACAGGCTTGCTTTTAAGGTATTGTTTTTTTATCGCCATGGTATTTTTCTTTTTAAAATCAGACGCAAAACAATACATAAAACGGCTTACTTACAATAAGTTAAGTTCGATTTATCATATTAATAAAATGCGACTAACAATAGGGTTACATCTACAAAATTAGTGTTTGATTTTTCAAAAAAAATGATATTTATCACTTAGGGTTTTAGCATATCCACAATTGCATCAATCTCATTTTCCGTGTTATAGAAGTGAAAACTTAAGCGAATACCGTTACCCCGTAACGCACAAACAACATTTTGTTCCTCAAGCTTTTTAAAAAGTTGGTTATCTCCCTTAATGTTAAAGATGGTACTATGTTGGTTTCTGTGCACAACACTTTTTTCCAAAAGATTCAATGTGGAAAATTCTGCTTTGGCTTTGGATGACAATTTTTCCATTTGGGTTGAAATATGATTCATACCAATGTTCTTCAAAAAATTCAATGAAAATTGTAGGCTTCCAAAGTTGAATGAGTCCAAATGCCCTGGCTCTAAATATTTACAGAAAGGGATATCGTCTCTTTTATCAATCTCTCTATCCACAGAACCATTTCCTATAAATTTAAGATCAAAACGTTCTTTAGCTCCTTCCTTAACCAAAACAAACCCATTACCATAACCAGACAACAACCATTTATATGAGCTTGCTCCCAAAACATCTATACCAGAATCTTGAAAATTGAATTCTTGTGTACCACAGAATTGAGTGCCGTCAGCAATAATCAATAGGTTTTTAAAATCGTTTTTAAGTTTCTTCAGAAAATCTAGATCTATCTTGATACCGTTCACCCATTGTACAATACTCAGTGCCAAGACATCAATTTTTCCCGTCTGTATCTTCTCGTAGATTCTCTCCTCCAGTTTTTCACCAATTTCAACATATTCTCTATTAAAATCCCTAGTCTCAAAAGGCCAATTTAAAGATGGATAATCATCCTTTAAAAGAAGTATGTTTTGTTTCTTTGGCAATCCCTCTAGGAGCATATTAAGACCTAAAGTAAAATTGGGCACCAATGCAACATTTTCTGTTTTACAACTAAAAAAATCACCTACTGCATCCCTTACATTCGACATATCCTCAAAACTCTTCATTTTCATCTCACTCCCTCCGATCAGATAATCTAAATCATGTTCTTGCCTCCATTCCAAGAGATCTTCATATAATAGACCGGTTGCTGCAGTATTCGCGTATATGCATTGCTTTAAAACAGGGAATTTCTTTCTTAAGTTTTGCATTGATAATGTTTTGTATGTAATTCAATTATATTTGCTTATAAAGATAGCCATTCAATGTTATCAAGAAAGAAAGAACAAAACCCTGTTGATATTGAACAGCATGAACTTTTGGAAAATGCCCAAAAGCGAATTCGTCAAAAAAAAAGACTGTTTTCCCATTTTGTACTTTTTCTAATAGGTAGTGTTTTTCTTGTCTTAATCAATAAAATCCTAAAGTACGGTGAAGCCTACGATTGGTTTATTTGGGCCATTCTTTTATGGGCATTTTTGTTCATAATACATGCATTCAATGTTTTTGTTACCCATAAGTTCATGGGACAAAATTGGGAGAGACAACAGCGAGAAAAATTGGTGAGCAAACAAAAGAGCCGTATTGCAGAAATTCAAAAGGAAATTGATACCGATTTCCCACTTTCTAAAATCAATAAAAAAAAAGATTTGTGAGGCGATTGATTATTATTGCAGCAGCTGGAGAGAACAACGCCCTAGGCATAAACAACGATCTTCCTTGGCATCTACCGGATGATTTTAAGCGTTTCAAAGCTTTGACCACTGGCCATAAAATTATTATGGGTCGTAAAACCTTAGAAAGTTTTCCAAAGGCACTACCAAATAGGGAACATATTGTAGTTACAAGAGATAAAAATTACAACCCTAAATTTCCCTGTACAATGGCACATTCAATAGAGAATGCTATAGAATTAGTAATAGATAAAGAGTCTGCATTTATTATCGGGGGTGGCGAAATCTATAGACAAGCTATGGAATTTGCAACAGATATTGAGTTAACAAGAATTCATGATTCTTTTGAAGCTGATACTTTTTTTCCACCAATTGATACAAACGAGTGGGAACTGGTCAATGAAGTTCACCATCCAAAAGACGAGAAACATCAACATGATTTTACTTACCTCACCTATCGTAGAATGTAAGTACTAGAAATCTAGATAGTCCACTTCAACATCTGTATCATCTACCAAACTTTTAAGTACGTCTACATTTGAATTGGAGAAGAACATATGATTGGCGCGGCTTCCTTCTTGAGCCAATAACTGGTTTTTAATCAATATTGCGTTTGTTTGTCGTGCCACGGCCTCTCCAGAATCTATTATAGTTATCCTTTGCGAAAGAAGTTTCCTAAGTACAGGTATTAGATAAGGGTAATGGGTACAACCTAAAACAAGGCAATCAATATCTTCTGCCAACATTGGGTCTATGTACCTCTTTAAAAGCTCTTTTGTTGCTTTTGAGTTGACTTCCCCCGCTTCAATCAATTCAACCAAACCAGTACCTTCTTGTTCCAGTACCGTAATACCTTCGGCAAACATTTTTGAGGTACTATGAAACAGACTACTGGACAAGGTCCCTTTGGTTGCCAAAATCCCTATTTTTCTTGTTTTTGTGTGCAGTGCAGCTGGTTTTATGGCGGGTTCTATTCCTATGAACGGAACTTTATAATTAGCACGTAAATAATCAATGGCATTTGTGGTAGCAGTGTTACAGGCAACTACAATCAACTTACAATTTTTTTGAAGTAAAAGCTCCGTATTTTTTATACTAAGCTCTAAAATTTCCTCTTTAGATTTGGCACCATATGGGGCATTCTTACTATCGGCAAGGTAAATGGTGTTTTCATTAGGAAGTAACTTCTGTATTTCCTTCCAAATAGATGTTCCTCCAATACCTGAATCAAAAATCCCAATGGGCTGTTGCATACTCAAAAATAGACACTAATAATAGAAAATAAAAAACCGCTTTATCAATTAGAGAAAGCGGTTGTAATCTTATAAAAGTAAAAGTGTTAGAATCCTAGTTCTTGTTTTACTGAAGGCAATAAGTCTTTTCCTTTGGCTACAATAAGACTAAGTCCTGGACTGGCATCCACTACGTAATCAAAACCTTGGGCAGCAGCAACCTTTTCAATAGCTGTTTTTGCTTTGTCAGAGATAGGGGCAAACAATTCTTGTTGTTTCTTTTGCATCTCCTGAACTGCAGCTTGTTCAGCTTCTTGGATGTTTTTTTCAAAACCTTGAAGTTCAACAGCTCTTTTTTGGTTTTCTTCTTCTGATTTAGAGGTAGCCTCATTAGAGTATTGAGTGTATTTATTTTTAAGTTCGGTCATGGAACTCTCTATGTCGGCTCTATAGGTTTCCTGTAATTTTTTAAGTTCTGCTTGCGCGGCTTTCATCTCCGGCATTTCAGACAATAATTGCTGCACATTGATGTGGGCAACCTTGCTCTGCGCGTTTACAAAACTAGTAGCCGCCACAAATAATACTAAGGCTACAGCGATTTTCTTTACATTTTTCATGATTCTAAGTTACTATTTGAATGTTAATTTTAGTGTTTCAATATTTATTGTTGTATTGAATCCTTTTGTTGTTCTTGCGCTTTTTTCCTTTCTTCCAATTTTCCTTTTCGTTTGGCCTCGCGCTCTTCCAATAATTTTTTTCTTCTTTCTTCGTATGCCTTCTTCCGTTCTTCTCTAAGTCTTAACTGCTCCGCTCTTCTATCTTCAACTTCCTTGGTCTTGGCATCTCTAGCATTCTCAGCTTTTGCTTGCCGCTCTTTTAACGCCTCACTTATTTCTTTATCAGCTTCAACCTCTTCTTCTTTAAACTTGTCTAAGCGGCTCTTTTGCTGCTGTTTTTTATTGGATTTGCTTACCTTTCTTGTCCGAGCTATCTCCCTTAGAACCAAGTCACTTATGTCATGTCTTTTTTCGGAATACAACATTACAACATCTGCCGATTTATCAAAAATAAAATCGTATCTTTTATTTCCACCAATTTTTTGGACTTCATTAAAAACTTGGTCCTGTATAGGTTGAATCAAAAGTTGTTTTTGCAACACCAAATCTCCTTGCGGACCAAAACGATCCTGTTGATAATCCAACATTTCTTTTTCCAAAATCTGGATTTCTTCTTCACGCTCGGCAATTAACTCATCTGTTAAAAGCACTTTCTCCGCCATTAAATCCTTCTTTATCTGCTCAACAACGCTTTGTTTAAGCTCAATTTCTTGTTTCCACTTTTGGGCTTTGGCATTTAATTGCTCTGTTGCGTCCCTATATTCTTCAACATTTTCCAGGATATACTCCATATCCACGTATCCAATTCGCACTCCTCTTTGCGAGAAGCCATAAAAGGAAGACATCAAAACAACTAATGACAAAAGAACTTTGGTATTCATTTTTGATTCCGCTTTTTACTAAGAAAATATCGTGCCAAAATAACTAAATAATTTAAAATGAGCTACTTAGAAATTATAAAACAGTATTTCTTTTCTGATTAAAACTGTTGCCCGATGATGAAGTGCGTTTGCCAGCCGCTTGGCCCAACTGATCCTGGTCTGGCATCGGTGTCAAACCCATACCCAAAATCAATACCCAAGAGACCAAATGCCGGCATAAAAATACGTAGCCCCACTCCGGCAGATCTTTTTAATTCAAACGGATTATACTCATTAAAATTGTTAAATGCGTTCCCAGCTTCTAAAAAAGAAAGCGCATAAATGGACGCTGAAGGTTTCAATGTGAGAGGGTAACGCAATTCCAAAGAGAATTTGTTATAAATAGTACCTCCATCTTGCTCCTGTCTTCCGGTTATTGGATTTGTAATAAAAGGAGTCAAAGAACTGTTTTCATATCCTCTTAATTGAACTACATCCCTTCCATCTAAAGTAAAGTTCCCTAAACCATCTCCACCAACAAAGAAACGCTCAAATGGCACATTACCTATATCATTATTATAGCTCCCCAAAAAGCCGAATTCTGCATTGGAACGCAATACCAATTTATCAACCAATCTTGTGTACCAGTCACCTTTAAATTTTACTTTGTAGAATTCCAATAGCTTAAAGCGTTCCTCCTCCAGTCTTTCCAATTCATCGCTTAGCTCTTCAAATTCCAATTGTTCTTCAATGTTTGCCGGAGTAGCTCCAATCTCAAAAAGTCTTTCAGTGGTTTCTTCTATATCGGTCCTAATTTCTTTAAAGTTCTTGCCACTTAAAAGTGAATATGGCGGGGTAAATTTTGCTGTAAGTTCAAAATTTGATCCACTTAACGGAAATATTCTACTTGGTCCTTGTGAGCTTCTTGATATTCCAAAAGTATAGCTCAAAGAGTTGGAACTACCATTACCAAAATTGAAAAGTCCATTATTAAAGTCGTTGAAGTCATATAACTGATAGCTCAAAGAATGGGAAATTGTAAAGAAATCATCTGGCCATTGTACTCTTTTAGCGAGCCCCGCCGAAATCCCTGTTATTGAAAATCCTCTATCCCTGTCAACATCCAATCTACCCTGATTATTAAAATTAGTGGCGAATTGCTGAGTTCTTGACAATGAAAAGTTAAACCTCACGGGTTTTCTGCCACCTAACCATGGCTCTGCAAAATTCAAACTATATACACGGAATGTTCTACTCGCTTGTAAACGAAGTGCAAATGTCTGACCATCTCCCATAGGAACCGGTTTGTAAGCTTCGCCGTTAAAAATATTTCTTAATGAGAAATTACTAAAAGACAGACCTAAGGTTCCAATAAATCCGCCACCGCCGAAACCACCTTGCAATTCTATTTGGCTAGAACCGGATTCCACCAAACTATATTTTATGTCTACCGTACCGGCATTTGGGTCTGGGTTTTGAATGTCCGGCACTATTTGCTCCGCATCAAAAAATCCTAATTGCCCTAATTCCCTAATACTACGTACAATGTTATCCTTGCTGTATTTCTGACCCGGTCTAGTGCGCAATTCTCTAAAAATTACATGGTCATTGGTTTTATCATTTCCAGAAACAGTAACATGATCTAAGAAAGTTTCTTTACCCTCTATAATACGTATCTCAAAATTGATGGTGTCATTTATGGCTGATACCTCAACTGGATTAATGCTTGAAAATAAATACCCATTATTTTGATAGAGGTTGGTTAGGTCCTCACCATCAGGTTTTGAATCATCAGCTATTCGTTTTTTAAGCAATACCCCATTGTATGTAGCACCTTTACGAATACCCAATACCTGAGCCAATTGCCTGTCCGTATAGACTGAATTACCAACAAAATTGATATCTCCAAAATAGTATTTATCTCCTTCTTCAACACTTATTTTTAAATCGATGTTGTTTTCATCAACTTTCACAAAAGTGTCCGATAAAACTCGAGCATCTCTATATCCTCTCTCTGCGTATGCATCTACCAGACTAGAAAGGTCTTCTTTGTAATCAGCCTCTATATATTTGGATTTCTTCCAAAAGCGGTAAAACTTTTTCTTCTTTGTCTTTTTTAATGATTTTGCAAGTCTTTTGTCTGTAAGCTTTTCATTGCCTTCAAATACTATTTTTCGGATTTTAACCTTATCACCCTTTTTTACATTGATGACCATACTTTTTGTATTGGTTCCAGATGTATCCGCGGCCGTGGCTATATTTACTTTAGCATTTAAAAAGCCTTGCTTTTTGTATTTGTTTTGAAGGTAATTTTTAGTGTTGGCAATTAAACTCTCGGTGATTTTTTTCCCTTTTTTAAGGTCTGTATCATTAATAATATCTTCTACCTTTCGTTTTTTAACACCATATACCGTAACATTTGAAAGTGTTGGTCGTTCTAAAATGTTTAATTCCAAAAAGATTTTATCGCCTTCTATTTTGGTGTAGTAGATTTCAACATTGCTGAACAATTCTAAGCCCCATAACTTTTTGATAACGGCACTGATCTCATCTCCAGGGATTGTAATTACCTGTCCAACCCGAAGTCCGGTATAGGTTTTAACCGTTTGCTCATTGTAGCTTTGTAGGCCAGTAACTGCCAACCCACCTAAAATATAACTCTTTCCATCTTCAAAGGAAGTTTCCTGAGAAAAGCTTTGATTGGTAAAAAGTAATAGGAGGAGGAGTTTTAAGTATAGTTGGGTGGAATTTTTTATATCCTTAATTGAGTTGTTCGCTAGTTTTTCCAAATCGTCGTTCTCTATTTTGGTAACTTAATATTGCTTCTACCAAATGATGCTCACTAAAATCAGGCCAAAATACATCAATAAAATATAATTCAGCGTATGCAATTTGCCAAAGTAAAAAATTACTTATTCTACGTTCCCCACTGGTACGTATAAGTAAGTCTACATCAGGTAAAAAATGCGAGTAAAGATGAGTATTTATAACGGTTTCGTCAATATTTTCAGGTGAAATTATATTATTTTTAACTTTGATGCTAATCTCTTTTATGGCTGTTTTTATTTCTTCCCTAGAACCATAGCTAAGGGCCAAAGTAAGCATCATACCAGTATTGCCAGATGTTTTTGAAATAACTTCCGCAAGTTGTTTTTGGGCTTTAGAAGGCAAAGAATCTATATTGCCAATTGCATTTAACCTAATGTTATTTTTATTTAACGTCTTTAGTTCTTTGCGTAAAGAAGCCACTAAAAGTTTCATTAAGGTTTCCACTTCCAGTTTGGGGCGGTTCCAGTTTTCAGTGGAAAAAGCATAAAGCGTTAAAAATTGTATTTGAAGTTTTGCGCAGTTCTCAACGGTTTTTCTTACCGCTTCCACTCCATTCTCGTGACCAAAAACTCTGAGTTTACCGCGTTGTTTGGCCCACCTACCATTACCATCCATGATAATGGCAACATGTTTTGGAAGCTTATCAGTGTTTACGTCCTCTAATGTGTGCATTTTTATTCAAAACAATCCTGGCAGGGCTTACGTCCAAAGGTATACGTTAACGTAAAACCTGAAAAGACATACCAGTCATCGCTTAAAATATTTCCAAACCTAAATTGCTCAAAATTGGAACCTTCGGGATTGCTTCCATCCAAATTGTCTGTAAACGTGTACCTAGCCCCAATTTCAGCACCAAGAATCAAGAATTGATTTAATCGATACTTTGCCCCTACCGTCATAGGAATTGCAAAACTACCTTCTTTTTGGTTAATATCCTGCACCTGAAGGGCATCAAAATAATTAAAATCGTACCTAAAGAAGGTAAGACCCCTGTAAAGATAAGGGGTAAAGGCCGGTCCAAGTTTGTGAAGATTATACTCAACAAAGTTAAATTCGATGCCTGCAGAGGCCTCCAGAACAGAATTATCTATTACATATCCGCGTTGTTCTCTTGAAGATTTGCTGGATTTGGAGTCGTCAGCGGTAAAGCTTCCGTACATTACACTTGCACGCCATGCATATCTTTTACTTTTATTCCACTTAAAAATACCTCCAAAAGCAGGCCCAGAGGGTAGTATGTAATTTGTTCTGCCCACATCACCAATTACATTGGCTCCACCGGCAAAAACACCGATCTCATAGGTTTGGGCATTCACCTTAACTACAAAGCACAAAAAAATAGCCAAAACTATTCGCATACTATCTAAACGTTATACATGTTAGGGGTAAAGGAAGGTCTATAGGATATACTGTTATAAATGTTCTCTTTTGTTAAACAGTTTTTAGCTTCTTTTATTGTTTTTGATAGGTTCAATTACGTTTATCTTGTCCCCAAAGTAATTTATTGCGAAGCGTTTTAAAAAAACTTTCTGAGTTATATTCTATCATTTTAATGGTAAAATCAGACTTTTTAATAATGATTTCCTTTCCATTGGGGATACTTGCAATTCTAGAATCCAAGGAAACTAGATGGTTTTCTTCTCGTCCAGATACTTTTAACCGTATATAGGTATCATCTGAAATTACCAAGGGTCGTGCATTAAGGTTATGGGGAGCAATTGGTGTTAACACCAATGATTTTGCCGTTGGGGCTATTACCGGGCCTCCACAACTTAACGAATACCCTGTGGAACCAGTTGGTGTTGAGATAATTAATCCATCTGCCCAATAAGATGTCAAATACTCATTGTTCAAATAGGTTTCCACCGTTATCATAGAAGTGGTATCCTTTCTGCTGACCGTAATTTCGTTTAAAGCAAAATTGATATTTCCAAATTCATCCAAATCAGAATTTAAACCTACCTCTACCAAACTTCTTTCTTCTATCTTGTAATGTCCTGCAACAAATTCAGTTACTATTTTCCGGACATCCTCTTTTTTAAATGTGGATAAAAAACCCAATCTACCGGTATTGACACCTACTATAGGAATCCCAAGATCCTTGACATACGTTACAGCTCTCAGCATAGTACCGTCACCACCAAAGCTTATAAACATATCAAAAGAGCTATCTAAGCCAGAGGTCTGGGAAAATACGCCACAATCAAAGTCTAAATTATATCCAGAAAAAAGCTCAACAAACTCTTCTACTACATAAACAGAAGCCTTTATCTTTTGAAGTTCTTCCAAAAGCTCCATGACATAGGCTTTATCATGCTCTTGAAAAGCTTGACCGTAAACAGCGACTTTCATCTTAAACGTTAAGATATTTTTCTAAATAATCTGACCGTTGTTTTAAATCCTCTAAAAACTGGTCATCACTATTCCCATATACAATTGTGTAGTTGTACCTTCTAAAAGTTTGCGCCACTTCATTAAGGTTAAGTGTACCTACCTTTAATGTGATCTGTACTACATCATTTTGGGAATCTGTAATAAATGCACCCAATAAACGAGCATTGTTACTTTCCACTATTTGAGCTATTTCACTAAAAGAATAGTCTTTTATGCCCTTAGCAACAACAAGTATTCCTCCTGGTTCTTTAAAAAAAGGAGTGTTTATAAAAAAGGCCACAATATCTTCCAAATCGTAATAACCAATTATAATCTGATTTTCATCCAATACAGGAAGAACATTTGCTTCGTTTCTAGAAAACATTTCCAATACATCTAACCAGGCCGTATCCTTTGTTACCGAAAAGGTTTCCAGTTCAAACCTAAAGTCCTCTATTTTTTTGCCTGGTTCAAAACATGCGAGGTCATTTTCAGACAATAACCCAATATAAGTTCCATTTTCAGTAACTGCAACGTGAGAAAAAGTGGTTTCTTCAAAAAATTGAATAACCTCTTTTAAAGTCTCGGAGACCTCAAAAACGGGTACAGTAGTAATTATTTGATTTTGGATTTGCATTACAATTCTATTAGGCGCAAAATACTACTTTTAAATCGCAAAAGGCGTGCCTAATTCTTATTTTTGACATTCAAAAAATGTAATCTTATGACAAAATTAAGTGTCAACATCAATAAACTGGCAACATTAAGAAACTCACGAGGCGGCAACATGCCTAATTTGATTAAATCTGCCAAGGACATTGAATCTTTCGGGGCAGAAGGCATAACTATTCACCCAAGGCCAGATGAGCGACATATTCGCTACAAAGACGCTTATGACCTAAAAAATGTGGTTACTACGGAATACAATATAGAAGGTAATCCAATTCCGAAATTTATGGATATGGTTCTTAACATAAAACCAACCCAAGTTACCTTGGTTCCAGATGCGGAGGATGCAATTACCTCCAATGCCGGTTGGGACACCATTAAGCATAAAGATTTTTTAGCAGATGTAATCAAAACCTTTAAAACCAATGGAATTCGCACTTCCATCTTTGTTGATGCAAATGTAGAGATGGTCAAAGGGGCCGCCCAAACAGGTACAGATAGAATTGAATTATACACAGAAAGTTTTGCCAAAGGATTTTCTAAAGGAAAAAACTTAGAAAGTATTCAGTCTTTTGTGGATGCTGCCAAAATGGCCAGTGAAATGGATTTGGGGATCAATGCCGGTCATGATTTAAGTTTAGATAACATCAAGTTTTTCAAAGAACATATTCCCAACCTATTGGAAGTTTCCATTGGTCACGCGCTTATTTGCGAATCCCTTTATTTGGGCCTGGAAAACGTAATCAATATGTACCTACATAGATTAAAATAATGAAACTATTACATTCAAAAATTTTGGGAGAAGGGAAACCGTTATTAATTCTTCACGGTTTTTTAGGCATGTCCGACAACTGGAAAACGCTAGGAAATCAATTTGCCCAAAATGGCTATCAAGTGCATTTAGTGGATCAACGTAATCATGGAAAGAGTTTTCACTCAACTGATTTTGATTATGAATTGATGAGTGAGGATGTTTTATTCTATATGGACTCACACAAAATTGATAATGGCGATTTTATTGGGCATTCCATGGGAGGCAAAACGGTAATGCAACTAGCCACCTCACATCCAAAACTTGTCACTAAATTGATTGTTGCGGATATTTCCCCAAAATACTATCCTCCACATCATCAACCAATTATCGATGCTCTAGGAAAACTGGATTTTGCTAAAATTTCGAGTAGAAAAGAAGCTGATCAGGAGCTTTCTAATTATTTGGCCGATTTTGGAATACGTCAATTCCTTTTAAAGAACCTCCATTGGGTAGAACCAGGAAAATTGGGTTTACGTTTCAACTACGAAATTCTCAAAAACAAAATGGATGAAATTGGAGAAAATATAAGCGCTACGGCAAATTATGAAGGGCCTACCCTATTTTTAAGAGGAGATCGTTCAGAATACATTATGCCCAATGACTTTCCTGAAATAAAAAAACATTTCCCAAATGCTGACATTGAAACTGTTGATAACGCTGGTCATTGGCTCCATGCGGAGAACCAAAAACAGTTTTTTGAAAAGACGTTCCGCTTCTTAAATTCATAAAATTTAGCCCTTTTTATTATGCATGCATAATTTTTTTAGCCATTTAATTGTCTGTATAACAAATTTGACATAGTTTTGGTAATACAGGTTTAACTAAAATTTAACCTAAACTAACTCTAACAGATTTTAAAGATGAAAAAGTTTTATGCCCTGCTCCCCTTCTTAGGCTTATTCTTGATAGCATGCTCAGATGATGATGCCCCTCTTACAATGACGCCAACACCAGACCCAGTAGTTTATACTTCTGGATCTGCAGATTTTACAAAATATGTATCTGTAGGAAACTCACTTACCGCAGGATTCTCAGACAATGCCCTTTTTACGGCAGGTCAAGAAGCTTCTTTTCCAAATATGCTAGCATCAAATTTTGCTTTAGCAGGAGGTGGAGCCTTTGAAATTCCTCTTATGGCTGATAATCTAGGTGGCGCTACCATAAACGGACAAACAGATGCCAACATGGATGGTTCACCAGATATAGGCAATAGATTAATTTTGCAATTTACTGCAGATGGACCTGTCCCAACTCCAAAAGAAGGAACGGGCACTACTGAAATCACCAGTAAATTATCTGGACCTTTTAATAATATGGGAATTCCAGGCGCCAAGAGCTACGAGCTTTTAGCTCCTGGCTATGGTAGTTTGGCAGGTTTGGCTGTAGGAGCGGCCAATCCTTATTTTGTTCGTATTTCTTCTGCTGAAGATGCCTCGGTAATAGGAGACGCAGCTG
Organism: Flagellimonas sp. CMM7; assembly: GCF_021390195.1. Classification (NCBI taxonomy): domain Bacteria; kingdom Pseudomonadati; phylum Bacteroidota; class Flavobacteriia; order Flavobacteriales; family Flavobacteriaceae; genus Flagellimonas; species Flagellimonas sp. CMM7. The sequence continues at coordinate 999,999 of NZ_CP090003.1, forward strand.
CACAAGCTCCATCTTTCTTTTCACTCTGGGCAGGGTCAAATGATATTCTGCTATATGCAACCAGTGGTGGTTCCGGAACTAATCAGTTAGACCCTATGGTAAGTCCAGCTACCTATGCAAGAAACGATATAACTAATCCCTTGGTTTTAGCTGGTGCATTGGATGGCATGTTACAAGCACTAACCGCTGGCGGTGCAAAAGGTGTTATTGCCAATTTACCCAATGTTACAGATATTCCATTTTTCACTACAGTGCCCTTTGCTCCATTAGACCCAACAAATCCAGCATTTGGCCCTCAAATTCCGGCTCTAAACGAACAATTTGCTGGCTTAAACTTGGTTTTTCAAGCTTTGATGGTACCAGAAAGACAATTTGTTTTTTCCGAATCTGAAGCTAGTGCGGTAATTATTAATGATGAAGATTTACCAAATTTATCCATTCCAATAAGAGATGCATTAATTAATTTTGGAGTAGATGCGGGTACGGCAACCTTAACCGGCATAATTTACGGCCAAGCACGTCAGGCAAATGAAGATGACCTTTTGGTACTTACCAGCAGAACAGCAATTGCCACTTTGAATGAGGAAGTTTTTGCTATGTTACAAAATGATTTTGGCTTACCTCCCGAAACAGCTGGTCAATTAGCTATAAACGGAGTTACCTATCCATTAGAAGACAAATGGGTTTTAACACCTGAAGAACAATCAGGTATTGAAGATGCTTTAACTGCATACAACCAGACCATCTCTGGTTTGGCCACAACATATGACTTGGCCTTTGTTGATGCAAACGCGCTTTTAGCGGAGTTAAAAGCCAACGGTTTCCCGCAGGCAGATGGCAGTGTAGTTACTTCCACTTTTGGTACTGGTGGCGGTTTCTCCTTAGATGGGGTTCATCCTGCACCAAGAGGGTATGCCATACTGGCCAATGCTTTTGTTGCAGCCATTAACGAGAAATACGGTTCCAATTTACCAGGTGTAAATCCATTGGATTATACCGGATTATATATTGATTAAATAACGCTTAATTTCATTATATTAAAGGCACCGTTAAATAACGGTGCCTTTTTTTATTAAAAAATAAATTACCCTGTATGAAATTACTTTTAAAACTTCTTCTAAATGCACTGGCTGTTGTTATACTATCTTATGTACTGCCTGGTATAGGTGTAGACTCTTTAACCACTGCCGTTATAGTTGCTTTGGCACTCAGTATCCTTAATTTTATTGTAAAGCCTATACTAGTTATTTTAACCTTACCCATTACCATAGTCACCCTAGGTTTATTCCTACTTGTCATCAATGCTATTATCATTCTCATTGCTGCCGATTTTATTTCTGGGTTTCAAGTTTCCAGCATTTGGTGGGCCATCATCTTCAGTCTGTTACTTTCATTTTTACAGTCTATTTTACATTCAATCATTAAAGAGGATAAAAAGAAATGATTGTGTTTGGCAATCAACACTTTAAAAAAGTTGTTGTCATGCAGAAAATGCGTTACTTTTGCCACCCATTTTTGAATAGGAAAATTAAGTAGCAGATGAATATCACAAAAGAGCAGATTGACGAGCTTAATGCTGTTGTAAAAGTTGCCATAAGTAAAGATGATTATCAAGATAATGTAGAGAAAATCCTTAGGGATTATAGAAAGCAGGCCAATATTCCTGGTTTTCGAAAAGGTCAAGTTCCCATGGGACTTATAAAAAAGCAGTACGGTAAAGCCGTTTTGGTCGATGAAGTAAACAAATTACTTCAAGACAATCTGAATAAATATCTAACTGAGGAAAAATTGGATGTTTTAGGTAATCCTTTGCCAAAACAGCAAGACAATTTTGATTGGGAAAACGATAACCTTGATTTTGAATTTGAACTAGGCTTAGCTCCTAGTTTTGATGTACAGGTAAAAACCAAAAAAGCAGTTACCCAGTACAAGATTGTTGCCGATAAAAAAATGATTGAAGAACAAGTTGATCGTATTCAAAAACAATACGGAAAACTAGTTTCTAAAACTGAAGTTGGAAAATCTGATGAAGTAACCGGCACTTTCACAAATGAAGCAGAAGAAATAGAACACAAGGCCACTGTTGAACTGGATAAAATTAAAAGTAAAAAAGCTATTGATGCTCTTGTAGGCAAAAAAGTTGGAGAGGTTGTTTCACTTAAGACAAAAGGGCTGTTCAAAGAAGATTATTTACTTTCAAGTGCTCTTGGAATCGACAAGGAAAAAGCTGCCAAGCTGAATATTGAGGTTTCCTTAAACATTGAGGAAATTAATGAACGTGAGCCAGCCGTACTTAATCAAGAATTGTTTGATAAGTTGTTTGGAAAAGACAACGTAAAGACGGAAAAAGAATTAAAAGAGAAAATCAAAGAAGATTCTGAAAAACAGTTTGAACAACAATCTGACCAAAAGTTGTTGAATGATATTACTGAAAAGCTGATAGATAATACCAAATTTGACTTGCCAGCTGAATTTCTACGAAAGTGGATTCAAGTAAGTGGTGAAAACCCACTATCTGATGATGAGGCCAAAGAGGAGTTTGACAAATCAGAAAAAGGGCTTCGTTATCAACTTATTGAAGGTAAGATAATTCAAGAAAACAACCTTCAAGTTCAAATGGATGAGTTGAAGGAATTTTCAAAAGGTTTCATCAAATCTCAAATGGCGCAGTATGGTCATTTGGACCCTCAAGAAGAGGAATTGGAAAACATTGCCATGCGTGTTATGAGCAATCAAGACGAGGTTAAAAGACTTTCAGAACAGTTGATGAGCCAGAAGTTATTGGATTTCTATAAAGAAAAGGCAAACCTAAAAGTAAAAGAGGTTACCTATGACGACTTTGTTAAAGAGGCCTATAGCTAATCTTGGGCTAAAAGAAATTTAAGTATCTTTACGGTGCCGAAAAGCTTAATTTTCGGCACCTTTTTTTTAAGCAAAATCGAAGAAAATCCTATGGATTACGGAACAGAATTCAAAAAATACGCTACCCAGCACCATGGAGTAAACAGTATGTACTACGATCAAATCATGAGCAGTATGTACCCCATGAACATGACACCCAATATTATTGAGGAAAGACAACTTAATGCTATTGCAATGGATGTTTTTTCTAGATTGATGATGGATCGTATTATATTTTTAGGTACTGGCATCAATGATCAAGTGGCCAATATAGTCCAAGCGCAATTACTTTTTCTAGAAAGTGCTGATGCTGTCAAGGACATCCAGATTTATATTAATTCTCCGGGCGGAAGTGTTTATGCTGGATTGGGAATTTATGACACCATGCAGTTCATCAAACCAGATGTTGCCACCATTTGCACAGGTATTGCTGCATCTATGGCAGCTGTACTTCTCTGTGCTGGACAATCTGGTAAAAGAAGTGGATTAACCCATTCTAGGGTTATGATCCATCAACCTTTATCTGGAGCCCAAGGTCAAGCTAGCGATATAGAAATAGCAGCGAAAGAGGTACTTAAGATAAAAGATGAATTGTATCAGATTATCTCTAGTCATTCTGGCCAAACCTTTGATAAAGTCTATGAAGACAGTGACAGAGATTACTGGATGAAGGCAGAAGAAGCCAAGAAATACGGTATGATTGATGAAATTTTGGTAAGGGAAAAGTCTTAAAACCAAACAAAGAAGTTAAAAAACAATCGTTTGGCGCAAACCAAATCGTGTTTTTTTACGTTATTAGTGGTTCAACTTTATGTGTTGATTATATATGGCAAAGGAAAACTTGGAATGTTCATTTTGTGGAAGAAAGAAGCCAGAGACCAATCTTTTAATAGCTGGTCTTGATGCTCACATATGCGATAGATGTATAGAACAGGCCCATAGTATAGTTGCTGAGGAGTCTAAACAATCTAAAAATCAGGATCTTTCATCTGAGTTGGTTTTAAAGAAACCAATGGAAATCAGGGATTTCCTGAACACTTTTGTAATTGGACAGGAACGTACCAAAAAGGTAATGTCCGTTGCGGTTTACAACCACTACAAAAGACTATTGCAAGCAAAGAGCAAAGAGGATGATGTAGAAATACAAAAGAGCAACATCGTTATGGTTGGGCAAACAGGGACAGGTAAAACCCTAATTGCCAAAACCATAGCAAGAATGCTCAACGTCCCCTTAGCAATAGTGGATGCCACCGTTCTTACAGAAGCAGGATATGTTGGTGAGGATGTAGAAAGCATCTTGACACGACTGCTACAAGCTGCCGATTACAATTTGGAAAAAGCAGAAAGAGGTATTGTCTTTATTGATGAAATTGATAAAATTGCCCGTAAGAGCGATAATCCATCCATTACCAGAGATGTTTCTGGTGAAGGTGTTCAACAAGGGCTTTTAAAACTTCTTGAAGGTACCGTTGTTAACGTTCCACCAAAGGGAGGGCGTAAGCACCCTGACCAAAAATTTATAGAGGTAAATACAGAAAATATTCTTTTTGTAGCTGGAGGTGCCTTTGATGGTATTGAACGTATCATCACCAAAAGATTGAATATGCAAGCTGTTGGTTATAGCGCTTCAAAAGCAGAAGACAGGTTGGACAATGAGAATATCCTTCAATACATCATCCCAAAAGATCTAAAAGATTTTGGACTTATTCCCGAAATTATTGGAAGACTTCCTGTTCTCACCCACATGAATCCTTTGGATACAAAAACATTAAGAGCTATTCTTACTGAACCAAAAAATGCTATCATAAAACAATATGAAAAGTTATTTGGCATGGATAATATTTCCTTCAGCATTACAGAACAGGCTTTAACGTATATTGTAGAAAAAGCTGTAGAGTACAAATTAGGTGCAAGAGGATTAAGATCTTTGTGCGAAGCTGTATTTACTGATGCTATGTTTACACTGCCAAGTAGTGAAGAAAAAGAATTTAAGGTGACTAAGGCATACGCTGAAGAAAAACTTTCTCACGAAACCATTAAAAAATTAAAAGCAGTCTCTTAGACTGCTTTTTTAGTTACTTTTTCTAAAAGCTCCAGACAAACTTGAGAGATTATTTTTTCATCAGAATATAACTGGTGACCAAAACTTGGTATCACATCCAAATCCACCCCAATTTCCTTTTCCCATGAAGAATCTGGTTTAAACTCGTCGCGTTCTCCAAATATTAAATTTAAAGGAGCATCTGGCTTTTCATTCTCCAATCTAATTCTAGTAGGGGATATTGCTGTTAATGATTTAATAGGCAAGCCTTTTAAAGCAGCTTTCCAGGCTATAGTCCCACCTGTGCTAAATGCAAGATAATGACTAGCTTCCGTTTCTTTTTTAAGTAGATGGGCAACTGCCGTATCAATACCACCGCCAACAAATGCTTTATGAATATTTTCTTCCGTAGTAACTGGAACATCTATATTCCCTAACTGCTGACAATCGTAAAAAACAATGTCATAGTATTGTTGTAAGTACCCAAAATAAGAGGTAATCCAAAGGCCTTTTTTCACGCCCCACATGTCTGATAAGACAACTAATTTTTCTGCCATAACGTATATTTTGTTTGGTAATCAGTTTACATTAAGATCTGGGGAACTCAAAATTTCTGAATCAAACTTCAATCATTAACGGGTAAAATCCATATTTATTTGTCCAAAAGAAAAATTTGTTCGACGAACGGTGAGCGTTTACGAAAACGTTTTCGTAAATCAAAAGAATCTATCTATTTGGTTTACAGGTTCATCTGAAGCAATTCTTCGATGTATGCTCTCTCATTAGAGAGTCTTGGAATCTTATGCTGCCCTCCCAGTTTATTTTTGGATTTAAGCCAATCATGAAACAAATTCTGTCTGGCCACATGCACTTTGGGCATTTTTAAGGTAATGTTATTGTAACGTTTTGCTTCATAATCCGAGTTCAATGATTTAAGGGCATTGTCTAAAAACTCTGTGAAGTAATTAACGTCTTTGGGTGGTTTTCTAAATTCGATAATCCACTCGTGCGCACCCTTTTCATTTCCCGTCATAAAAATTGGGGCTGCAGTATAATCCATAATTTCTGAATCCGTCTTTTGACATATTTGCCTTAGAGCCTCTTCTGCGTTTTCTATAATAAGTTCTTCGCCAAAAGCATTGATATGGTGCTTGGTTCTTCCTGTAATTCTAATTCTATAGGGACTTATGGAAGTAAACCGGACCGTATCCCCGATCTTGTATCTCCATAACCCGCCATTGGTAGTGATAACCACCGCATAGTTTACACCTTCCTTAACATCCCAAAGCGGAATAGCTTTCTCTTTATTTCCATAGGAATCCATTGGAATGAACTCATAAAAAATACCATAGTCCAACATCAACAGTAAATCCTCAGAGTTGTTCCTATCCTGAATGCCAAAAAAACCTTCAGAAGCATTATAAGTTTCATAATAGTTAAAATTCTTCCGCGGTAATAGTTTCTTGTATTGATCTTTATATGGGGCAAAACTTACGCCACCATGAAAATAAACTTCTAGATTTTCCCAGATTTCAAACAAGTGGTTCTTTCCTGTCTTTTCCAGGACCTCATTCAATAATACCAACATCCAAGAGGGGACCCCTACCAAGCTGGTGACGTTCTCATGTATACTTTCTTCAATAATGGCTTCTAATTTGGATTCCCATTCGCTCATTAAAGAAACCTTGCTACTTGGTGTGCTGCTGTATTCTGCCCATAAAGGCATGTTATCAATTAAAATGGCCGAAAGGTCTCCAAAAAAAGTTCCATTGTCCTCGTAAAGCTCCTTACTGCCTCCCAACCTAAGGCTTTTACCATTAAACAATTGGGAATTCTCATTATTGTTTAGGTACAAACAAAGTAAATCTTTACCGGATTTATAATGACAGTCCTCTAAAGCTTCTGCACTTACTGGAATAAACTTACTTTTTGCATTAGTGGTACCACTGCTTTTAGCAAACCACTTTATAGCCGTGGGCCAAAACAGATTTTGCTCGCCCTTACGTGTTCTTTCAATCATTCCTGCCACTTCTTCATAACTTACAATAGGAACTCTATCTGCAAAGTCTTCATACTTATCTATATCCGTAAAACCATATTGTTTACCCAGCATGGTATCTTTGGAATAGTCCACTAAATGCCTAAGCACCTCATCTTGCACGTCCAAGGGGTACTTTAGAAAAAGTTCTATTTGGTGGTAACGCTTCTTAAGTAGCCAAGAAGCGATGGAATTAAACAAAGGTATTGGCATTTTTAGGTATCTTTAACCTAGAATATTGTTAGGTGTATTAGCTAAAATAGGCTATCTAACTTTCATTTTCAAATCAGCTTAAAAACATATCTGTTCCACCATGCTTTACGAAGGAGTTCTGCGCAAAATGCAAACCGAGATAGGAAATCCAATTCAATACTTTTTGGTTTTTGAAAACGATTTTCTAAACATGAACCAATTGTTGAATAAGGAAATACAAATTGATTTTATAAAATTTCAATGTCTTAACTGTGGCAAGGAAAGACCCATTTATCGTATGGGATTCTGTAAATCCTGCTTTTATGAAACGCCATTGGCAGGAGATTGGATCATGAAACCAGAATTGAGCACAGCACATTTGGACAAAGAAGATCGCGATTTGGAATATGAAAAAAAGGTGCAGCTGCAACCACATATTGTTTATCTGGCCAATTCCAGTAATGTTAAAGTGGGCGTTACTCGTAAAACCCAAGTGCCCACCCGTTGGATTGACCAAGGTGCGCATGAGGCCATAGAAATAGTAGAAGTTCCCAATAGGTATTTAGCAGGAATTACCGAAGTTGCCTTAAAGGATTATGTAAGCGATAAAACCAGCTGGCAAAAGATGCTTACCAACCGTATTGAAGATGTGGATTTGGTAGAGTGGCGAAACAAGTTACAACCGAGCATTCCTGAGGAAGCTTCTGAGTACTTTCTAGAAGAAAACACAGAAACTCATCTGGATTTTCCTGTGCTACAATATCCAGAAAAGGTAAAAAGCCTGAATTTGAGTAAAACTCCAAACTACAAAGGAGTATTAAAAGGTATTAAAGGACAATATCTAATTTTTGAAGACAACACCGTTTTTAATATCCGTGGAAATGAGGGATATTATGTTGGAATAGGAATTAGTTGAAAGTAATGTGAAAAACTAAATGGAAACCGTGAAAACAAATGCCACTCTTTATATTTTGCTTTTCATAAGTTTCTTAACATCTGCACAAGAAAAAACAAAACCGAATAAGGTTCTTTTTGAACCTGGTAACATATCAACTAAACATGTTGAATACGGTGCCACCTTTACCGATGATGGTGCCGAAATGTACTTTGCTCGCAGTAAACAAGAATGGGGCAAAAATGATATGAAAAGTAGTATCTATCACTCTTTTTTTGATGGAGAAAAGTGGTCCAAACCCCAAATAGTGTCATTTTCTGGAACATATGATGATAGTGACCCTCACGTTACCTCTGATGGTAAAACCATCTATTTTATTTCAAAAAGGCCTTCTTCAGAAAATACAATTTCACCAGACATTTGGATGGTAAAAAGAACACCTAATAATAGTTGGACAGAACCAGAGCGCATACCCAATCCTATAAATTCAGAAAAAAGCGAGTATAGTCCTTGTACAGATAGTGAAGGTAATTTATACTTTGCTTCAAATAGGCCTGGCGGGTATGGACAGGGGGATTTGTACATGGTTGTAAATGAAGGAAATAGATTAAAGACACCCATCAATCTAGGTAGCATTCTAAATTCTGATACGGGAGAATGGAATTTGGGAGTGAGTGCTGACGGTAACACCCTAATTTTTGAAGCATCAGAAAGAAAACAGAATGTATCCGCCTATGGTGATCTTTATATCAGTTTTAAAAAGAATGGTTTCTGGACCATTCCCCAAAACATTACAGAATTAAATACTTCTGGAAGCGACTTATATCCATTTTTGGACAAGCACACGAGACAACTCTACTTTACCAGCAGTGACAGTCTCAGCAGTGGAGATACCAACATCTATAAGGTAGCATTTGATACTATTCTAAAGAAGTATCAAGAAACAGCCAAAGTTTCATCTATAAGGGAAAAATGTCTTACCAACAATACTTTTGAAGATAGATATGCATCGTACTCACCGGATGGAGAAAATATCCTGTTTGAATCTGACCGGGATGGTTCATGGGAAATCTATACAATGGACAAAAATGGTCAAAATATGCAACAGCTCACAAACACTATTCCAGACAATAGAAGGCCCAGTTGGCACCCCAATGGAAAGAAAGTGCTTTTTGAATCAAATAGAAATGGAAAGCAAGCACTATTTACTTACGATCTTAGGAGTGGAAAAATAAAAAGACTTAGCGATAAAACCATTGATGGAGAATTCATCTTTGCATCCTTTTCGCCAAGAGGGAATACAATTGCGGTTAGTTTAAAAATATCAGAAGACAATAGTCATATCGTTCTTCTAAATAAAAAGGGGAGAATGATAAAAAAACTTACCAATAACCAAAAAAGGAACTACTATCCAAAATGGTCCATAGACGGTAAGGAAATCGTCTATTTCTCAAGAAAAGACACGAACAATGGAGATGATGAGATTTATAGATATACTTTGGAAACTGGTTTAGATACAAGGTTGACAAGTTGGCACAAGCACAATTTTTGTCCGTCCTGGTCAAACGATAACAAAAAAATAGTCTATGTTACTTCCATGGAAAATACTAGACCAGAAATTTACATCATGGACGTAGATGGCAGCAATCAACTACAGGTCACAAATAATAATGATGGAGAAACTCTCCCTGTTTGGCACCCTAAAGAAAATAAAATATTGGTTACCGCATATAGAAACGGAAACTATGAAATTTGCGAATTAGCACTTACTAATTACTAGTCCACTGTATCCTTTTTCTTTTTACCAAAAAGTCCCCCCAAAACAGAGTTTACGGCTTTTTTGGTAGGGTCTTCCTTTGTAGCTGAAGAATCAACTTTAGCACTATCTTTCTTTGAACCTCCCAGCAAAGAACCTAAAGCTTCTTTTACCCCGGACGATTGAGTCTTTGTTGAGTCCTTATCATCATTTTTGAACACATCGGCTATTAAATCTTTTGCTTTATCCTTTCCTTGGTTCAGTAGCTTTTGTTTTTGAATATCCACCAACTGTTTCGTCAATTTGGAAACTCCAGAACTTAAGTCCGTGCTTACCGTTGGGTTGGTATAATTGCCGCCAATATTTGCCACTACAGGAATGGTCAAGTCTTCTAAACTGGAATCATCCATTTGGGCTATAAGATTGTTAACCTCACTACCTAAATATTTAGCGGGCACATCTAAAGTAGCTTTGTATTCCAATTGTTTATCGAACGTATGGCTTCCGTCTACATTTACCGCTATGTCCTTATAGTTTATGGTAAATGGCTTCACTTTTACCGAGCCATTATCAAAACTTAATGCTGTTTTTAAATCGCTTAAATCTAAATCTTTGGTATTTAAAAAACTTAGTTTATTATCTAAAGCGGATAACAACGGAGCATTCTTTGCATCTACTTGTGTGGAAAGTAATTCTGCAAGCAAATCCCCGGATACGGTTGTCAAGTTTGGAGTAAAATCCTCTTTCAAATTTCCAGAAATTTTTACTTCAGAATTTAGCTTTCCTTGAAGCGCATTTGCCAACGGAGCTAACACTTTAAACAATTCTAAAGAGGAAAACGATTCACCTATATTAAAGTTGCTCATTCCCAAGTCCATATTAAATGTGGACGTTTCTTCCTTTGTGGATACTGAGCCAGTGACTCCTAAAGTTCCACCAAATAAGTCTGACTTTAAATTTTCAACGGTAGCTGTTTCATCCTTAATAGTAAGAGTTCCAGTCACGTTCTTTAAAGTTAAATTGTCATACAGTACAGTATTTGCCGTAGCATCTATGGTACAGTCTAAGAATGATGGAATCTTGATTCGCTCTTCCACATCTGAAGGAGAAATGTCACTAGTTCCTTCTTCATTATTCTCCTCAACCATAAAATCATTCAATGCAAACGTATTTGAGGTAAGTTTAAAATTTCCTTCCACGTTTTCATCGTTGAACATAAATCCTAGTAAATTGGTCAGTGTACCAGTAGTATTAAAATCCGTGGCTCCAGTTTTTCCTTCAAATGAGTTTAAGTTTACCGTTTGCGGATTAAAGGTAATTGCAGCAGTGTTTACAACCACAGGGTTCTTTAATTCCTCAGAAGCATATTCAAAACCAGCAAGTTCCATTGTACCGCTAGTTTTGGTGTTTTGATACTGTTTTTTTTCTAAAGAAGCCATATCAAAAGCTGTAGTGACATCAGCATTTAAAACTCCTTTAAGGTCATAATCCGCTGGCACTGGATAGGCTTGGGAAATGTTTGCCAAGTTTATCTTTCCATCCATATGGGCATTCACCTTGGTGTTCCCCAATAAATCCTTAATTCTGGAATTTAGGTTGAATTTGTCTTGGTCAATGGTAAATGACAATTTCTTGATATCTACATAAGTGTCTTCCGTTATTCCCGTAGTGTTATTGATTTCAGTATCAATAAAAACATTACGGACAGTTTTTGGCAAATCTGGATATTTGAACGAAGCGTCTTCAGAATTTATTTTGATATTGAAAGTTGGAATGTGTGTGTCATCCACAATTCCTTTAAACTGACCTTTAATCTCAAAGTTTCCTGTGGTTTGAACATCTTCAATATTCTTTGAATATGCTTCGGGAATCACCGCCAAAAAATTCCTGAAATCGGATGATGGTGTCTCAAAGCTTACATCCACCTCTTGGTTCTCTTCATTCACTTGCACAAATCCGTTAAAAACCAAAGGCAATTGGTTAACCAAGGCCTTATTTTCCAAGAAGGAATATTTGCTGTTTTTTAAATCGATATCAATAAGAGCGTCCAAAGACAGCTTGTTGTTGTTCAAGTACTTTGTACCGTCCATTTCAAAAGAAACCAAGGCATCAGTAAGCGTTTTTAACTGAGAGTTTGCTAAAGAAAGGTCTCCTGTACCAGAATGGTTCATTTCAGAAATCAACAAATGTATTCCTGTGGAAAAATCATCGTAAATAATCTCTGTATTGGTGATTTCATAAGAATCCAATGCCAAAGTGAAGTTATTTGATGGTTCTTCTGCAGAAGAATCCATCTCACCCTCATCCTCTTGGGCTATGTCATAGTTAGCATTTTCAGTGTCATCCACTTTAATATGAAGCTTTGCTTTATCCAATTTTAAACTTTTAATGGCTATTGGCTCTTCCGCAGTTTTAAAAAGTTCTTTGATGGACATTTTCAATTCAATCTGCCCTGAAGCAAACAACGTATCCCCTTCAAAAGGGGCTTTGTTGACCAATGATGTATTGGTTAATTCAACATTTGCATTGGGAAAGCTCTTGAGCAAACTAAGACTGGCTTCTTCAAAATCCAGTGTTGCATTAATGCTATTGTTGACCTTGTTTTTTATAATATCTGCAATTTTACCTTCCAGGAGTAATGGAAGAGCAACTATTAAGGCAACAAAAATAAATAGGGTTATTCCAGTAATCTTTAGGACTTTTTTCTTCATACTTGAATATTTGAAACAAAATAAAGAAGAAGCTTTTAATCCAAACGTATCTCCTCCCCTATTTTTAAGTTAAATCTTTTCCTTAATAGATATACGAAAAGATAGAGCAAAGGGGTGTCTAACAGTGCAATAAAAATCTTAAAGACGAATCCACTGATGACCAGACCATAGAATTTATCCCACGGCAGCACTCCAAAAGCACACAGTAAACCTACCACTGTTACTGTATCTACAAGTTGGGATGAGAAGGTAGAAAAATTGTTTCTGAGCCATAACATTTTCCCTTTTGTGAGCTTTTTCCAAAAATGATAGATTGAAATATCTATGTATTGTGCAAAAAGATATGCCAGCATGGACGCTAATACTCCCAACGGTGACAACCCAAATACTTTGGTGAAAGTTTTATCATCAATAGGTGAGCCTCCTATTGCCGGAACTTCATTGGCAACAAAAATAATGAGCATTGAAAATATTGAAGCAAAAATACCGGCCGTTACTACCTGGTTGGCTTTTTTCTTCCCATATATCTCAGAAATTAAATCAGTAATTAAAAAGGTTATGGGGTAAGGAAGAATACCTACGGACAATTCAAATAAGGGAGCTCCAAAAATGGTAACGTCCCCAAAGGGTTCCCAATAGAAAAATTTTTGAAAAATAAGGTTTGACACCACCAGAGAGGTAATGAACAATGCCCCTAAATAGAGATAAATGGAAAACGCGGTTCCTTTGTCCTTTTGCGTCATCCGGTTATTTAATGTTTAAGCTAAAGGGCATTTTGGCCTGAATTCCCTTTTGTTTTGTAATCTGCTTAAATTCTTTTAAGAATTGATAAGCTTCTGCGCCAATTTCTTCTTGAATCAGAGCTTCTCCTATTTTTGATTTTGCTCCACCCAAATCTTCCATTAAGCGCTCAAAATCAGATTTGTATTTTGGGTATTTTCGAACTCCGTAAGAATCTAATTCCACCATTTCTGCAGCTGCAGCAATAGCATCATCCAAACTGCCCAATTCATCTATTAAACCATTTTCTTTAGCATCAACACCACTCCACACTCTACCTTGAGCCAAGGAATCCACCGCTGCAATGGTCATGTTTCTTCCCGCTGCTACGCGTTCTAAAAAAGTTTCATAGGTATCTTCTATTCCTTCCTGAACTACACTTCTGAACGAATCGCTCATGGGTTCAAACAGTGAATAATCAATAGAGTTTTTATTTGTACCTACCTGTTCTGCATTTATTCCGATGTTACCTGCCAATTCGTTAACATTGGGAATCGTTCCAAATACCCCAATAGACCCTGTAATAGTTGTTGGTTCAGCAAAGATTTTATCCCCGGCAACACCAATATAGTATCCTCCTGAAGCAGCTACATTTCCAAAGGAAACCACCACAGGTTTCACCTTTTTTGCCAATTCCACTTCTCTCCAAATTATATCGGATACCAAAGCACTTCCACCTGGTGAATTTACACGCATCACAATGGCCTTTACATTTTCATTTTCAACAGCTTTTTGTAATGCTCTTGTTAGCAGGCCCTGCCCTATAAATTCTTTACCACCTTCACCATAATAGATTTCTCCTTGAGCATATACCACCGCAATTTTATCCTTGCCCTTTAGCAATCTTTTTTTACTAGCTACTTTGATATAATCTTGAAAATCCACATAATTAAGCTCCCCATTCTCATCCATTCCCATTCTGTTCTTAAGCAGCACTTCATATTCATCAAAATATACTTTCCCATCAATAAGACCAGATTTTACGGCATATTCTGGTGTTCTTCCCCCCAAAGTATCTGCAATCATGTTTAACCTTTGACCGCTCATGCCACGAGAAGTTCCTATTTCACCTAACATTGCATCCCAAATAGAAGTTATCAACTCTTTGATTTGAGTACGATTTTCAGGGCTCATTTTGTTGGCCAAGAAGGGTTCCACCGCGCTTTTGTATTTTCCATGACGAATGACTTCCATTTTAACACCAGTCTTCTCTTGCAAATCTTTATAGTAAAGCACTTCAGTAGCCAAACCTTTAAAATCCATAGCTCCAACAGGGTTTAAATACAATTCATCTGCCACTGTAGCTAAATAATAGTCTTTTTGGGTGTAAAAATCTGAATGGGCATAAATGAATTTTTCACTGGATTTAAAATCCAAAAGTGCCTTTCTTATCTCCTGCACTTGGGCAAGCCCTGCTTGTATGAAGCCAGTAGTTAAGCTGATTCCTTTGATTTTATCATCAGCCTTGGCCACTTTTATCGCGTGTAAGATATCATCAAGTCCAACCTCTTCATCCCATAATCCAGCAAAAGGATCTGTTTCGTCCTTACCAACATAATCTTTGATTGGTTCGGTAAAACTCAACTCCAAAACGGAGCTATCTTTTACCACTACCCCGTCCTCCGCACTGCCAACCAAAGCCACAAATATGAAGAACATCCCCAACAATATTCCAAACGCCACCAAACATCCTAAAATCGCAGCTAATAGATTTCTCAAAAAATTCATTCAAAAAAATTTTATTCTTGGTCAAATATAACCATTGTTGTATTGTTTTGTTTACTTTGTTTCTCTGATTATGGGTCAAAAACAACAGGCATATCTTTCTTTGGGCAGTAACTTGGGCAATCGTTATCTGACCCTTCAAAAAGCTATATTTAGCATTCAAAAAAAAGTAGGGAAAGTTCTGGCACTCTCGTCAGTTTATGAGAATCCCGCTGTTGGTTTTGAAGGTGAGGATTTCTTAAACGCTTGTGTAGCGATTATCACGGATTTATCTCCAACAGAACTGCTCACAACCTTGCTTCAAATTGAGCGGGATTTTGGTCGAGAACGAAGCTCTGGGGATACCTACCAATCTAGAACATTGGATATTGACATTATTCTTTATGGGAATGAAATAATCCATACCAGTGAACTGGAGATTCCACACCCTAGGATGGACCGCAGGAATTTTGTCCTAAAACCCTTGGCAGATATAGCGCCTCAGTATTATCATCCTGTTCTTAACAAGGACATTCGTAATTTATTACAGGAATGCAAGGATAGGAGCAAGCTCAGCAAAACCAAACATCAACTGTTCAAGAATCGTTTGGAATTGTTTTCCAAGCTTCAGTTTATTTCTATTGAAGGTAATATTGGGGCAGGAAAATCCACTTTGTGCAAGATGATTGCAGAAGATTTTAATGCTAAACTGGTTTTGGAGCGTTTTGCAGACAATCCCTTTCTTCCCAAGTTTTATGAAGATCAGGCTAGATATGCTTTTCCTTTGGAAATGTCTTTTTTGGCAGACCGTTACCAACAATTTTCTGATGACACCTCCCAATTTGACCTTTTTAAGAGTTTTATGGTCAGTGACTATGATATTTTCAAATCATTGATTTTTGCAAAAATTACCTTGCAAAAAGAAGAGTTCAACCTGTATAGAAAAGTTTTCAACTTTATGTACAAGGAAGTGAGAAAGCCACAGATTTATCTTTATCTCTACCAGAATACCGAACGCCTTTTAGCAAATATTAAAAAACGCGGAAGAGATTATGAGCAAAATATTGATGCAGCCTATTTAGAAAAAATAAATCAGGGATATATGGATTTTATTAAAGGGCATCCAAACCAAAATAGTATGATTTTGGACCTGAGCGACTTAGACTTTGTAAACAATAAATCTGATTATGAATCCATTTTAGAACAGCTTGATGAACGAATTCTTTTGCTATAATTTTGGGAGAATTTTAGGAAAATGTTTGGATATAACGAATGGTTTTATTTTATTAGACCTCTCTAATCGAGAAACTAACTAACTCAAACTATATGTTTAGCCCTGAATTTTCAGGGCTTTTTTGTTTTTAGGAGTTTATTTTTGACCAAATATCCCACACTACAACTCCCGTACTTACAGAGATATTTAAAGAATGTTTTGTTCCAAATTGTGGAATTTCCAAAACCACATCGCTTGCCGAAACCACCTCTTGAGATACCCCTTTTACTTCATTTCCAAAAACAAGTGCCAGCGTTTCGTTTTCTTTGGTTCCAAACTTATTCAGCATAACAGCATTTTCAGCTTGTTCCACTGCAATTGTCTTTACCCCACTACTTTTCAGCTCTTCAATAAGTTCCAACGTGTTTTCGCGGTACTCCCAGTCTATACTATCTGTTGCTCCCAAAGCCGTTTTCCTAATGTCTTTATGCGGAGGTGTTGCCGTTATACCACACAAATAAATCTTTTGTACCAAAAAAGCATCGGCCGTTCTGAATACCGAACCTATATTATTAAGACTGCGGATATTATCTAGGATAATGATTATAGGAGATTTTTCGGCTTTCTTGAAAGTGGCTATATCCAGCCGGTCCAATTCGCTATTTTCTAGTTTACGCATCATACTTTTTAACTATCACCCTCAAAATATCAACAAAAATTTTTGAAACATCTGGAAAGCCCTACATTCGTTCTAACCTGATTATCGACAAAAATAAAGGAATAATATCGCTTTGGCAGCTACAACAAAAACAAAGAAAGTAACACCGTTAATGCAGCAATACAATGCTATCAAGACCAAACATCCTGATGCGCTGTTGCTTTTTAGGGTTGGAGATTTCTATGAAACTTTTGGAGAAGATGCCATAAAGGCTTCCAAGATTTTAGGCATTATTCTAACCCACCGGAACAATGGTGGTGACAAAACGGAATTGGCCGGTTTTCCTCACCATTCTTTAAATACCTATTTGCCCAAGCTGGTAAA
Organism: Flagellimonas sp. CMM7; assembly: GCF_021390195.1. NCBI lineage: Bacteria > Pseudomonadati > Bacteroidota > Flavobacteriia > Flavobacteriales > Flavobacteriaceae > Flagellimonas > Flagellimonas sp. CMM7. The sequence continues at coordinate 1,017,272 of NZ_CP090003.1, forward strand.
AGCAGGCCAACGTGTCGCCATTTGTGATCAGCTAGAAGACCCCAAACAAACCAAAAGCATTGTAAAACGTGGTGTTACAGAGTTGGTTACGCCAGGAGTAGCTCTTAACGACGACATTCTATCCGCTAAAAGCAATAACTTTTTGTGTGCTATACACTTTGGGCGCAACAAGTTTGGAATTTCTTTTTTAGATATTTCTACAGGAGAGTTTTTAACCTCCGAGGGGTCTGCAGAGCAAATGGACAAACTACTGCAAAACTTTGCCCCAAATGAGGTTTTGGTCTCCAAAACCCATAAAAAGGAGTTTTTAGAGATTTTTGGAACGCAATTTCATAGTTTCTTTTTGGAAGATTGGATTTTTCAAGAAGATTATGCCAATGAAAGCCTAACCTCTCACTTTAAGACCACAACTTTGCAAGGTTTTGGAATTGATCATTTAAACCACGGCATTGTTTCTTCAGGAGCGGTACTCCATTATTTATCCGAAACCCAACACAGGCAGCTACAGCATATCAACAAAATACAAAGGATTGCCGAGGAGGAATACGTTTGGATGGATAGATTCACGATTAGGAATCTAGAACTGTATCACTCCAACAATCTTAATGCCATTACGCTTTTGGACATTATTGACAAGACCATTTCCCCAATGGGTGGAAGACTTCTAAAACGTTGGTTGGCATTGCCTTTAAAAAATATTGAAAAGATTCAGCAACGCCATCAGGTTGTTTCATATTTAACCGCTGAGGAAGAAGAACTTGAAAAGGTACAGCACTGGATAAAACAGATGGGCGATTTGGAACGATTGATTTCAAAACTGGCCACTGGAAAAATAAACCCCAAAGAAGTCGTTCAATTAAAGAATTCTTTGGAAGCCATTGTTCCTGTAAAGCAATTGGCCCTGGAAAGCACTAACGACTCTCTAAAAACAATTGGGGAGCAATTAGATGCCTGTGAAGCTTTACGCTCAAAAATCAAAGAAGTTCTTAATGAGGAAGCTCCCATTAACCTTCAAAAGGGAAATACCGTAGCCATAGGATATTCTACAGAATTGGATGAACTAAGAGATTTAGCTTTTTCCGGTAAAGATTATCTGGACAAAATGTTACAACGAGAAACAGAGTCCACCGGTATTACTTCTCTCAAAATTGCATCCAACAATGTTTTTGGTTACTACATTGAGGTCCGTAACACCCATAAGGACAAGGTCCCGGAAACTTGGATCAGAAAACAAACCTTGGTCAATGCTGAGCGCTACATTACCGAGGAACTCAAAGAATACGAGGCTAAAATTTTAGGTGCTGAAGAGCGTATCTATCAATTGGAGCAACAGTTGTTTGAGCAACTTTTGGTCTGGATGCAAGAATATATTGCCCCAGTTCAAAAGAATGCTTTTTTAATTGCACAATTGGATTGTCTCTGCGGATTTGCCCAATTGGCCAAAGAGAATAATTATATTATTCCAGAGATAGACAATTCCACAAAACTTGAAATAAAAGATGGACGTCATCCCGTAATTGAAAAACAATTGCCCTTGGGCGAGAGTTATGTTACCAATGATGTTGTTCTAAATAGAGATGAACAACAGATTATTATGATTACAGGACCCAATATGAGTGGTAAATCTGCCATATTGAGGCAAACGGCCCTAGTAGTCCTTTTGGCTCAGATGGGAAGTTTTGTCCCTGCCTCTTCGGCCAATATTGGCGTTGTGGACAAAATATTTACCCGCGTTGGTGCCAGTGACAATATTTCTATGGGAGAATCTACTTTTATGGTAGAGATGAACGAAACGGCTTCTATCCTAAACAACCTTTCTGAGCGTAGTTTGGTACTGTTAGATGAAATTGGTCGTGGAACGAGTACTTATGATGGCATTTCCATTGCCTGGGCCATTTCTGAATATCTTCATGAACATCCTGCTCGTGCCAAGACCCTATTTGCTACGCATTACCATGAACTTAATGAGATGACCACCACTTTTGGTCGAATTAAAAATTACAATGTCTCTGTTAAAGAACTGAAGAACAATGTGCTTTTCCTTCGGAAATTGATTCCGGGTGGTAGTGAGCATAGTTTTGGTATTCATGTAGCAAAAATGGCAGGAATGCCGCAGCAAGTGATTCAAAAAGCCAATAAAATTCTTCAAAAGCTGGAAAAATCGCATTCTAGTGCAGAAATGACGGATAAACTACAGGCCTCACAAAACGAAATGCAACTGAGCTTTTTTAATTTGGACGACCCCCTTTTAGAAGAAATTAAAGAAGAAATTTTACACCTGGACATTGATACACTCACTCCTGTTGAGGCACTTATGAAGCTTAATGAAATTAAACGCTTGTTGAGCAAGAAGAAAACAGCATCCTCTTAAAAAAGTTCTTTCTATTTTATAGAAATGTATTAAATTTGCATCCGCAACGGCAAAATATGTTGTTTGCAAATGTTCCTTAAAATGCGAAAATAGCTCAGTTGGTAGAGCATCACCTTGCCAAGGTGGAGGTCGCGGGTTCGAATCCCGTTTTTCGCTCAAAACGCTGGTAAACAGCGTTTTTTTGTTTAAGTCCTGCTCGAGTGGTGGAATTGGTAGACACGCCGGACTTAAAATCCTGTGGGCATTAGCCCGTGCGGGTTCAAGTCCCGCCTCGAGTACTTTAAGCCCTGTAAACATAATGTTTATGGGGTTTATCTTTTTTTCTTCCTTGCATTTTCCTTGCAATGTCCCAAAATTATTGGTTTTCTTTGACTAAAATTATCTTCAAGAAGGGAGGCAGATTTAGCTTAGTAAGCATTAATCTTGCCGACAAATAGACTATTTTATTATTGCTAACATAATTTATACTAACTAAAAGAGATTTTCCTAAAAGCCTTAATTAGTTGATAAAGCAATATTCCCATTAGCGCCCTATGGATGTAATCTAAAAAATACACTGTACTCGGTAAGTTTGCTCCATACAATTCCTGTATATTTCTAGCGGGATTTAAAAGTTGTGCAAACTTGCTTAAATGATTACCAATTTCATAACCAGTTAAACATATACTATTATAGCTTATGTTAAACACATATCCAATTTTATTGGAAAAGAATGGAACGATGACCTCATCGAACGTTGTTGTCTTTCCGTCAATTCTAAATATGTTGCTTCTGTACTTGAATCCGATGAGGTGAGTTTCTCTCATAGTGGCTATCTATTCGGGTATTGGTGGGATGATGTAAAAAGTGAATATGGTTTTTTATGGTCAAAAAGGCATTTACATTTATGATTAGGTGAGCATAGAGAGTATCGCTAAAATTTAATACTTGTAAATCCAAACATCCACTATTTCCTCGCTTTGATTCCTCCAAAACGGGTAATCAATAATTATTACCTCACCATCATCAACAAATACATTGTCAGCTGCTGAAACAACCGGGAGTTCACTGGGGGTTCCAAAAAGGTCATCAGAATCAAATATTCTCAAAGTTGAGTCAACTCCCAATATGTATACTGAACTTCCATCTTCAGAAATGAAAACGTCTCTGGCAGTTGGAGCAACTTGTTCTCCTTCTTGGTTATCAAACCCTGACTTCCACAACAAAATTGTTTCACTACCGGTCAATACGAAATCAACCTCATCATTGGTCTTGAGCAAATCGGCACCCGCTCCAAAAACCCTATCAAATAATTCAGCTGAAAGCCTATTTCCCATTAAGTCGTATTGAAAGGTTGAAATGCCACTCCCGCTGAAAACAGCAAGTTCAATTTGATTAGCACTCGATTTGTTATATCCAATGAACTCTAACCCGTTACTAGAAAAATCAACCGAATTCAGTAGTGTAAGACTAGAACGATCGTAAGTATACAACCGATCTGTACCACCGACAAAAAGGAGGTTGTTAACCTTAAGAACTTGACCAGTGTAAAGGTCGAATTGGCCAGGCAACTCAATTGTATTTATTATATCCAAAGTTGTACCATCAACAACTAGGATTTTCCCGAAATCATCAACGATATAAAGTTCGAACCTGCCATTGTGAACACCATCGGATATAGCAAGCTTAGCCCTAAAATCTGTCCAAGTTATATTATCAAATTCCTTCTCAACAATAACTTGATTTTCCTTGTAGTTAAAAACTGTAATCTTCAAAGGGTTGATAGCAAACCCCTGACTATCTCTGTCATATGACATGAAGTATAATAAATCATCCTTGGAATTATGAAAAATATTGACATTGAGTAATTGGGTAGAAAGGACTAGGGCACCATTCAAAGTTTGAAATGTTAATTCCTCTCCGTAGGAAGTGCCGCCATCGTTAGTGGCGTATGCCCTAACATAATATGTTGTATCCGTTTCAAGTGATTCTATTGTCGCCGAAAAGGAATCAATTCCCTGTCCAAGGGACAATCTATTGTTGCTAATAGTCGGATTAGGTAACGTATTCCAAACAAAACCCTTTTCAGAAATTAGACTTGATCCACTTGCTATAACACTGCTCGAGGCTTCGATGTTGATAGCGCCGATATTCATTATCTCCGATGCGCCAAGGGAAGGGAGAACAATGTCTTCGTTTGGATTTTCTTGTGGAGTTTCATCACCTTGGGGATCATTGGTAATTATAGGTTCTTCACTTGAAGAACTACACGCGCAAACAATGAGAATTGTAACCAATAAGCCGGTAATTACGTTAAGTTTCATGGTGGGATTTTGAATATAGTATAATAATACAAACACGATGTTCCATTACCAAATGTTTTGGGAGTATTAACCCAAATCTCCGACAACGGTTTATAGACAAGGTCTCAAGAATCAAAAACAGTAAGTATAAATTCCTTTTTTTAGCGTTATAAAAAAAATCCGTCATGCTCGGCAGTGATGTTGGAATTTATTACAATTGATACTAAGTTATATTAAGTTCAATGTTGAGTTTTGCTAAGTTCATAATGTGAACAGATGGCAAGGAATTGAAAATCTAACCACTACGCGCGCGTAGTGACCATCAAAAAGTCTTCCATTACGCTACCTCAAAATACTTCTTTGTGTTGGTAATACGATAGGAATGATACTTGCCCATCCTTACCTCAACATCAAATCCCAACTGGACCATTAAGTACAAATAGCGTTATACGCTCTTTCCGTGGATGCTGAGTTGCTCGTTTATCTCCCTGATGGTTCTGAACTCTGAGAAGAACTTTATGAGTTTAAGCACCCTTTCCACTCGTCTGGTGTTGTTTATGGGATTTCCTTTAATTATGAGCCTAAACTAGGTTAGTTTCAATAGTAAAAGCGAGTTATTCAAATGAAGTGTCTAAGATTGTGAGTGAAACGTCCTTAAGATGGAATGAAGCAAAATTCTTATGTAAATTACATAAAAGCACTTCTGTCTTAAGTAGGTAGACTCTTTTAATTATTTGATTATTAGTGGTTTTTCCTCAAACTCTCTTTCATCTCGTCAAAAAAAATTTACGCGAAGCATACATTCATCAATCAAAATCGTGCATGCGTCAATTTCTTCCAAGTTAAAAGGGACATATACACTACTTTTTTGATTCTAATAAAATTTTTAAAGGATATGAAATTAAATCGACTATTTCCTGCAGCAATAGTTATAATAACAGTCTGTTTAACTTCTTGCACCACAGAAGATGGGTTGGATGGAGTTAAAGGCGACCCTGGTACCATAGGGGACGGTGCAACCGGTATTAATTGTTGGGATACTAATAGTAATGGCACAAACGATGAGGAAGAGGATACGAATCAAGATGGTGAGTTCAATGCCCTTGATTGTAGGGGAATGGATGGTGCTGATGGAGCGAACGGAGTTGACGGAGTTGACGGGGAAAATGGAACAAACGGAAGCAACGGGGAAAACGGAGTTGACGGGGTTGGTCTTGAAGATATGCTCAGATTCGGATCTATTGAGGTAGAATTACAAGGAATCAGACCGGATAATGTAGCCTTTGCTAATAATGAGTCTTTCAGATATACCCCTGTCGATGGAGATGATATAGACACATACAACAGTGTAGTGTCTAATAATCAAGGAAATGATATTGTATACCAATTTGAATTACGCCGTTTTTTAAGTACACCTGATGAAGTGTACCAGATTGCCTTCGCTGATATTTCATTATCCATAACCAAACCAGAGCAACTTCCATTTGTCTTTAATCAAGCTTCCATACAAATAAACAACTACGCAGTTATAGGAAATGACAATAAATACTTTGTTTTGGATGATCAGTTTGACAATAATGGTCCCGGGGTCACTGATTTTGTGCTTTCAGATATATCTTTTGATACTGTTACGAACAATCTCCAATTTTCCTACTCGTTTACCGTCGATGCTGCAAACAACGACTCTAATAACGAACTCAACATATCCGGCAATGTAGACGTATTTGTTTTGGAACTGATAAATTAAGGTTGATTTTTCCTGAGAATGAGCATCTATCAACTCAAACTAGTCGCACATCAATTCTTTCCAAGTTTCTATATAAGGTCAAATTATTTTTGTCACAAATAACAGTACAACCCTTATTAAAACAATACTTATGAAATCACTTGGATTAATAACCTTGACAATACTTTCCTTAACAATTTGTATGAGTTCCTGTTCTGGAGAAGATGGAACTAATGGAGTTGATGGAATTGATGGCACCAATGGAATAGATGGTGAAAACGGGGTGGGTTTTGACGAACTGACCAAATATGGATATGCTACCATGAAGATGGAAGGCACAAGACCAGATAATCTTGCATTTACAGATTCTACTTCATTCAAATTTTTCCCAGTTGGCGCAAATTTTCTTCAAGTTGTTCCTCCTGATTTTCCAACAAACTCAGTTCTTTTTTCTCAACAGGGACCAGATACCTTTCATGAATTTGGCATAGCTCGCTTTCTTAGCGCTCCAGACGATTTTTATCAAAATACCGGCCTAGGGTTATTTCTAAATGTTAAGAATTTAGGGCAATCCACGCAGAGTATAGAGTTTGCCTATATGAATGTTGTCAATTACTCTGTAATAGGAGACGACAATATGTATTTTGTAATCAATGACGGATTTTCGAGTGCACCATTTCTAAATGCTGAAGTGGCCGATTTTGAATTTTCCAATATTGCCTATGACTCCACTACCCAAATCCTTACCCTATCATATTCGGTTTCAGTTGTTGCACTTAATAATAGTAGTGGTAATGACTTAACCATATCTGGAACGGTAAATGTGACTCTTCTGGAACAAATAACTGCTCCATAAAACACATCCATACCAAGACTATTAAATAATCTTGGTAATCAGTGAAAAAATAAAAACCAAGCCAAGCCAAAACCTTAGCTTGGCTTTTATATGGTTGACTACCAAACAAAGTAACATTAAAAGAAACGGGAAATGGTCAAGCGTAAAAAGCTATCTTCTCTAAAGTTTCCTAAGATAAATTCGTCATCCGCAACAGAACTGAAGATTCTAGTTTCTATTTCTGCACGCCAATTAGAACCAAAGCGTCTAGAGGCCTCCAAGCTAAAAATCTTGCTACTAGATTCTAAATCGGTAACACCACCAATTAATATGGATGTATCTTGAATATCATTAAAGGCCAATCTACCTCCAAAGAAAATATCATTTTGTAATGCATTTAAAGACAATTCATCCCTTTCGTCATAAAGGTATTCCCCCAGCAAACCAATATCCAATCCATTTCCATCAATATTACTGAACGTATATTCCAATCCAGCTACCAGTGCCACAAAGTCCTGGGCATCTGCATTCCTATAAATGGATTCCAGTTTCCATAGAAAAGCATCATGGGTAATCTGCACATCTATCCCTGTTTGATTTATTACTGGATAAAAAGACTCAATGTTACCAAACGAATCAAAAATAAAGAGCGGTTCACGCCCAGTTCCATAAAAATGGGAAAGCCCTACATCAAAAATCCCAAAATAATGCTTCCAACGCACGGCAAAATCTTGTCTCCATTCTTTAGCCCCACTTTCATAACCTATATCATCTTGGTTTATGACTGTCCCAAAACGCAACCTTCCTTTTTCTCCAGTAAAAGTCCGTTTTCTGTTAAAGGGTAAATAAAAGAAATCAAACGCTCCTATTTTATTGGTAATGTAACTGTACTGAACCATGGGCTGGCCCAATTTTTCCTCACCATCAAAGGTTTCTACAGCGTCAGTTTGATTTATAATATCTACCAAATGGTTACTCTCCGCAACACCCCAATACACTTTTTTGAGCCCTATACTAAGCTCCCAATTGCTTTTTGCTTTTTGATAATACAGTTCACGTATATCCCAGTGGGTACGTTCATCATCCCTATCCAACCTAAAAAAGCCAGTGAAATTGACGCTTTCATAGCCTTTGTTCCATTCTATTGCATAATCTGGCCGTATGGCAATAGATGGGTAATGGTCCAATTGTCCGGCAAATTGGGCATCATTAAAAAAATAACGATACTCTGCTTCCAGTTCCAATTCAAATTCTTGCTCTGGCCTATCCTTTTTTTCTTGTTGGGCACTTGTTGAAAATACACCCATACAAAGTATAACTGTGAAAATATACAGTTGTCCATTCATTCTTATATCTATTGAAAACGATTAAAAAAAACAAGGCCAAGGTATTTACAAGCTTTACACTATCACCCCAAAAGCTCATTAAAGAGAATACCCCGGCTTTGATACTTTACAATGCGTTTTGAAGCATTTTAGCTCCCTGCTCTTTTTAGCGCCACCTCTGTAAAATCTTCTTCTGCCAGCTCTGCCCCAAAATTGTACTCTCCAAATTTCAATACCGTTTCTTTGTTACTTTGATGATTTACCATTGTAAATGTTGCTGCTCTCCAGAATTTATTCTTATAAATTTTATAATCGGTATAGGTCAATGTCTTTAGCAATGCATTTTTTCGGTCGTAGAACTCTATTTTTTCCAAACGATACCCTTTGCTTTTGTTGTAGGTTACAATTCTTCTTGTATAACCAGACTTTGGATCCACGGGATCTTGTTCCACTACCAAAAGATCACCTTCTTCTTTTACAAACTTATAGGCGTACTTTTCTATTTCTTGAGAAGACAAATCTTCATAGGCGAACTCACTGCCCACAAAAGGTCCAGACTTGTTGTTGGAAGAAATTCTTTTCACTCTTTTTATAGATGGCAAATACAACCATTGATCGTCCGTTCCTATTTTATGGGTAAATGTCAATGTCGCCGTTCCCTTAACATCTTTTGGACTTTCGAAGACAATTAAAGATTTATCGCCATCCGTAGTCAATTCCAAAGTACGGGTAGTTAAAAAACGTTCACTTGTTTGTCCGTTTTTGTTTTTAAGGGTCATTTTCAAGTCTACGATCGAACTTCCAAATCCTTCATCCGCCTTTTCAGCTGCTTTTGCAATCTGTAATCCGCGTTCTTCATTTGATTGTGCATTAATACCTGTAATTGTTAGTACTAAAGCTGTTATTGGTGTAAAAAACTTTATTCTTTTCATGATGTAAAATTGTTTGTGTTTATAATTTTTATTTATCCAGTTGCACTTGCACTTTGGATGTCTTAATGGTTTTCTCTTTTTCCTTACTGACCAAAATCAATAAAGAAGGCAGGAGAATAAAATCTATGATCAATGCGGCTATAATGATGATTACCGTAATTCTGGCCATATAACTATTAAGCGCAAAAGAGGATGTGGAAAGCACTATGAAACCTGCCAATAGAACAACGGTAGTGGTTACCAAGGCTTTACCAACAGTTTCAAAAGCGTAAATAATAGCTGCTTTTGCATCATATCCCAGTTCTCTTCGAGCTCGTAAAAACTTGCTCATAAAATGAACCGTGTCATCCACGATAATTCCTAAGGTCATCCCAAAAACGATTACCATTCCTGTATTAATGGTTCCTTTGAGCAGATACCAAAGACCAAAACCTACCAATACGGGAGCAACATTGGGTATAATACTTAACAACCCAAGCTTAAAATTCCTTAAGGCTAACATCAGCACCAAGGAAATAAGAATAAGCGCTATAATATTACCTTTAAACATGCTATCTGCTTGTCGGAAACCTAATTTGGAAAACATGAGCGTTGGACTTACCGCAAGAGCATGCATGGGCTCAGGTGCATTATCCCTCAACCATTTTTCCGATCTTTCGGCAAAGGCAATCATTTCTGCGCTTGAATTGTTCTCCAGGGTAACCGTAACCCTGGATTCGGATTTATCTACATTGATTTGATTGTTTAAATCCAATCCAAAAGGAAGAGAAAGTTCATATAGCAAAAGATACTGAGCAGCTTCTTCCCTATTCTCTGGGACTTTGTAGAAAGATTCATTATCCCCGTGCATAGAACGATTTACCCTACGGGCGACCTCACTAAACGCATTTACATGAACCACCTCTGGTTGCTCTTCCAGCCAATCTTCAAATTCATTTAGTTTTCGCAGGTATTTAGGGCTATTGATTCCTCCACTTTCTCCGCTGCCAATTGAGAATTCCACATTGTAAAACCCAGTCAGGTTTTCATTAATAAAATCGCTGTCTTGCCTAAATTGAACTGTAGTATCAAAATATTCTACAAACTCATCATTAAACACATTTTTCCTTGCTAAAAAAGTAAGCAGTCCAATAACCACTATGGAAATTACAGTTAGCTTAACCGGCTGTCTAACCACAAACATTCCCAAATTGGTGTACCAACCTATTTTAGCTTCCTTTTGTTCCTTTACCTTTTTGGATTTCCAAATTGGAAAGATCGCCATCAACGCAGGCAATGTGGTTGTTGAAAACAAAAAGGCCATACACATACCAAAGGCAACTATGTTTCCTAGATCCCAAAATGGAGGTACATCACCATAGTTTAAAGTTAGAAACCCTATTACCGTGGTTAAGCTGGTGATGAATACCGGCATGAAATTTAATCGCATGGACTCAACCAAAGCCTCTTTCTTTTCCAATCCTTCCTTACGGACTTTTTGAAGGTATGTGATAAGAATATGAATACTGTCCGCAACTGCCAAGGTTAATATCATGGTAGGGAAAACAGCTGAAGGGGGAGTTAACTTAATTCCATTTAAACCAATAAAACCGACAGCACTCATAATAGAGAACAGCACAACAAGCAAAGTTGCTATAGTCGCAAAAATATTTCTGGTAAGCACCAGTGTGACCACAACAACGATCAACAACATGAGCATGGTAAGCATTAAATCTTTCTGCGAGGATTCAAAAAAAGCAGTATTCAATGGAACCAATCCAGTGGTATATACATCAAATTCGGCATGTTTTTCTTGAAACTTGGAAATCATCTCCCGGGTAGCAATTGTCACCTCTGGAATTTCCGCAGCACTATTTTCTCCTGGAAGACGCACGGTAACATTAATAGCCGTAACACTCCCTTCTTTATTGATAATCCTATGGACCAACAAAGGTTCCTTCAATGCCTTTTCCCTAATCTCTAGAATTTCTGCATCTGTTTTATTTGCTGAGTCATAGGAAAGGTCATCAACATATAGATCGTCTCCATTTGCGCTTGTATGCTGAAAATTAGTTACCGCATCCACTCTGGATGAGTAAGGAGTGTTCCAAGCTTCTGCGGTCAACTCTTCTATAGCAGTAAGGTTATCTCTTGTAAAAACATTGCCATTTTTTGGTGCCAAGACAACAATAATATTGTCATCCTTTGTATATTTTTCTTGAAGTGCGTCAAATGCCTCCAGTTCTGGATTAGACTCACTAAAAAAAACGTGATAGTCTCCATCAAATTCCATTTTCCCTTGAGAGCCAAGTCCTACGGCCAATAATATGGTCAATAATAGAACAGGCCATTTGAATTTAATTACAAAATTGGCCCAGTTCTTAGCAAATGCATTGGTTGCATTTTTAGTTTTTTGGATTGCGTTCATTTATTTAAGGTTTATTAAGGTGTTTTGTTTTAGACGATTTACATTGTTTTTAATTGGACAATTATTTTTGGTATTTTAAATAATAGTTGGTCGGTCAACTTTAAAAATAGTAATTGAAATCATAATCATATTGAAATACAAACCATTAATAGATGACCGGTCACTTATAAATGGTTTCAAAAAAAATTAGCTAAGTATAAGTGATCGTATCATTTTCATGAAATTATCAATAGGATAAGAACTATCCTGTTCTTTCATGGAAATCATAGCTCCCCTACCGGCATCTTCCATAAATGCAACTAAATTAGTCGCCTCTATATCGGGGTTGATTTCACCATTTTCCTGACCTTCAATGACCACTGATGTTATATGGGAATTCACAATTTCAGTCTTCATTTGCACGGCCAAACGAATTTCTTCATTATGCTCTGCCATTTCACTTACCAAATTGCACCCCATGCATCCCATCTTACAGTCAAACTCCTCTTTCAAGACTTTAGCCCGATGCTCATAGAAATTTAAAATCCGTTGCTTAGGAGAGACTGCCTTATTCTTAAGAAACTCCAAAGCAGGAGGAAACATAGTGTCAAAATACCTGCCAATGGCCTTAACCGTAAAATCCTCTTTGCTTTTAAAATAAAAGTAAAATGAACCTTTAGGAACCCCAGCTGCCTGAACAATATCGTTTACACTGGTAGCATTGTACCCTTTTGACCAAAGGATTTCCATTCCTTTCTCAAGAAGTGCATCACTTTTTTGTTCGCCTTTTATTGTTTTAATTTCCATTGAAGGACCAAATATATGACCAGTCGTCTAGTTTGACAAAACTCAGTCCAAATTTTAACAATTTTATTGGATTTGCAGTACTTCTTCAAAAAACTTTTCCGTCTCTCTTTTAACTGAAGCCAAATCTTTAGAGGTAATGGAAGAGGTCATTACATGATCTTCAACATTTGAAAAAGCCACCTTTCTTTTCAAACTGGCTTCTGTTCCAAGTTCCTCATACATATTAAGCATGGCAGGTACTGATACCACATTGTCCTGTACAGAATCGTTTTTATAAAAGTAGCCAAGAAAGACAGGTTGCGTTACCTTTTGAAAGGTTTCGGGTATCATTGTATTGTCAACCAATGCTTGCAAGTGTGTCAGTGCCTCTACCCTGTATTTGCTTGTCCAGTATTTTTTCTTCTCTTCACTGGCTTCAAATTCATGATAATCACTCTTTTTAACCGCTTTTGCCAAATTTACTCCCCATGGTCCAGCCAGCAACTTTGCATTTTTGTCATAAATCTCAATATTAGGCGAATACAAAAGGATTCCAGCGATATCTTCATCACCTCCCGCAAGATGTAATGCAAGTGTACCACCTGTTGATGTTGCCATTATAATCACCTTGTTTCCCAATTTTTTTGCCACAGCAATAGCTTCTTTTGCCGACCCCAACACTTTATCTGCTGTTAACTTGAGCATTGCTTCTTCCTCATTTAACCCATGCCCAGCCAAACGAGGTAAATACAAATTACACCCATAACGCCTTGCAGTTTCAATATGCAATGGGTTTCCTTCCATTTTGCTTGCAGACCATCCATGAAGGTAAACTATGCTATATTCGGTTTTTGATGGGATGCTATCAAACCAAATAATTTGTGCTTCGTTTTCAGGTTTTATATTGGTAATTGCTTTTTCTTTTATATTGATCCATTTTTCCAACTGAACCAAATCTGAACTCACTACCGGAAGTGTTTTATCCAAATTTGGTTTTTCCACTCTGGGGCCCAAAAAATAAATAACGGCAATAATAGCAATGGCAAGGACAAGTCCTTTGAGCGTTTTAAAAAGTATTTTCATTTGAACGTTTTATATCAATACTGCCCTAAAGGATTGATTTTTTAAGGAGTAACATAAATATACTATTTTAGACAGATGTACATTTACTTTCATGTCTAAACTAAGGATTCTTCTTAAAAACCTAGGGCCCGGGTTATTGTTTGCCAGTATGGCCATAGGAACTTCTCATTTAGTATTATCAACAAAAGCAGGCGCACAATATGGTTGGGTTATGGTCATCCCCATACTATTGGCCAACATTTTAAAATATCCCTTTTTTGAATTTGGGATCCGCTATACATCCGTTACCGAAAAAAGTTTAGTGCAAGGCTACTTAAATTTAGGAAGGAAATATCTTTGGATCTATGCTTTGGCAACCATTGTTTCAACATTCACAATTTTAGCCGCTTTATATGTTGTAACCGCAGGACTTTTCATGAATTTATTTAATATTTCTGGGGTAAGTGTGAGTATAATAGCTTTATGCCTTTTTACTTTCATAAGTGCAGTTCTTATTATAGGAAGGTATCGATTTCTCGAGAACTCTTTAAAAGCAGTTATTTCAATTCTATTTGTGGCTTTGATCATAACTACGATTCTTGTGCTACAAAAAGGTCCCGTACCTAATATTGAAGAATACCAAAGACCTGGAATTTTCAATGAAGTAGGCATACTTTTTTTAATTGGACTCATGGGCTGGATGCCCACAGCTGTTGAAGCTTCCGGATGGGTAAGTCTCTGGAGCATGGAGAATTTAAAAACAATGAAAGAGAAGCCATCCCTAAAGTTAGCTCTTCAAGAATTTAATGTGGGATACATATTAACGGCCCTGTTAGCTGTTTTCTTTTTGATCATTGGATGGATGACCTTATATGGTACAGGAACCGAGCTTAGCGGAAGTGCTGTAGTTTTTGCTGATCAAGTTGTAAGCCTGTTTACTATTCATATTGGTAATTGGGCATATATTCTAATTGCCGTTGCCGCTTTTGCTACGATGTTCAGTACTTGTATGACTGCTCATGACGCTGTATCCAGAGTAAGTATAGATGTTCTGGAGAAGCTTTTCCCCCATAAAAAAGAGCTTAAAAGTAAAAATGCTTTTGCTATTGCCGTAATCATAATGGCCTTAATCAATTGGGTGGTTATTTCTGTCTTTGGTGCCAATATGGCCAATCTCGTTGCCCTTGCCACATTTGTCTCTTTTGTTATGGCTCCCCTTATTGGATGGATGAATCTTAAAACAGTTATGGGTAAAGACTTTCCAATGGAAAACAGGCCTAAAATGGGATTGCAGATATTAACGTACCTAGGAATATTCTTCTTATCCCTCTTTGCATTGTACTATTGTTGGGTAGTATTAAATTAACTTATTCAAAAAGAACATTGTCATTAAGAACTACAATCAATGATCTTTGATTTTTCTGATGCAATACTTCCAAACAAAAAACGCCATTGGTGCAATTGTTTAAAATTTTATCCTCGCCATAACCAATGGAATAAAGGATATTGGAAGATGGCACTCCATTCCCAACCAAATATTTTTTAATAGCATCTGAGCGGCTTTGCGTTAATCTAAAATTTGTACTACTACCTCCCCTACTATCTGTGTAGGTTTCTATCCGAAGCTGTACAGATGGAAAATCCCCAACAAATGCCACAACCTTATCAAGTTCTGCTTCTATTTCTGGTGTAAGTTGGGAGAGACTTCTTCCAAAGAAGAACTTTTTAAGCTTAACCACCGTTTGCCCTTCTTTTTCTTCCACTAAATCATCATATTCAGAGACTTCCACATTATAATTTATGTTTTCTGCATCCTCTAGTTCAGCTTCGGTAAAACGTTTTGTAAAACTGGAATAACGCTCTTTGGACGACTCTAAAACCAATTCCTTCTGCCAAGGGATCTCCAATCTATAATTTCCTTCTTCATCTGAATAGGTCTCGGCCAATATAGAACCATTTACATCTTGTAAGTGAACCGCTACCTTATCCACAGATTCCGATTTCTTGTTACGTTTTACAACTTTTCCTTTCAACGTAATTGTTTTAAGCCCTGGTTTCTTATCGACCTTAAAACCATATAAATCATCCTTACCCTTTCCTCCGGGTCTGTTTGATGAAAAATATCCCAAAAGACCATCTCCTTCATTTCTCATGATTAAACCAAAATCATCCTCTGAAGAATTTATCCCTTTCCCAAGGTTAATAGGAATGCTAAATGCATTTCCATCAATATTTGACCTGTAAACATCCATTCCGCCAAGTCCGTAAAAAACATCAGAGGAAAAATAAAAACTGTCTTCAAAAATGTATGGAGCTATTTCATTTCCGGCCGAGTTTATTCTAGGGCCTAAATTTATAGGTGCTGACATTATCTGTCCCCTATTAGTATGTACAAAGTAAATATCCGTACCTCCATAGCCATCACCGAAATTAGCCGCGAAATAGAGTCTTTCTGTCTTTTCATCATAAAAAGGATAGTAAAAAGAAGTGCTTAGGTCTTTAAGCAATAATTGAAACCTACCCTCTTTTACCTGCATCCCTATTGCCAATGCATTTTTCCCATTCTCATTAAAAGAAAGTTCTCCATCCTCTGTATTCGACAATACATAAAAGATACTTTTCAAGCCTTCTGAATAATACGGTGTTGCTTTGTGATAGTTAGAACTCGCAATTTCAGAAAAGGGCTGTGCAGCTAATATTTGACCATTGCTTTGCAATCCGGCTTCATAAATGTTTAAATAACCTTCGCCAGCTGGAACATACCTTCTCTTAGTATCTTGCAATCTGCCGCTTGAAAACAATAATTGTTCTCCATAAAACGAAGGGGAGAAATCTGATTGTGGACTATTACCATTCAAGTTGAAAATTTGAAAATCCATCTCATCTCCAATATTGTTATCCTTCAATAGTTGAGTGTTAAATTCCAAATTCTCCAAAAACTCCTTTTGGAAGCTTGAAGACATCGTTGCCAAAAATGCTTCTTTCTTCTCTTTTTTAGCAGTTTTTGATAGGCTTAGCATCATTTTATTGAAATGGTGACTACTTATCAAAGTATCTTTCTTATACAATGAAACATAAGCATCAGAAGCTTTTTCAAAATTATTTGTCTTAAAGTAAGCATCTGCTAAATTCAAAAACTGCTGCTCAGTTAGAGTACCTTTTGTTAAATCCAGCTCATATGCACTTATAGCATTTTTATAGTCATACTGAAAGAAGTAATTGTCCCCCTTGGATTTTTTGTTTTGGGCAAAGCAGATGACCATACCTAAAAAGTAAACTAGTAGTGTAGTGCTTATTTTTTTCACCTTTGCCATATTAGAAAAATCTTGGGGAATCTATCTGTTTCGGTTTGCCTTTTAATTTTTTGTCCTTGCTTTTTGTTTTGGAGTTTCCACTTCCAAAACCACCACGTCCAATATAGAATTTTAGTATTGCCTCATGTGAGCCTCCGCTAAACTCTCCCAGCCCATTTGTATTATAATCATACGAATATCCTAAAAACAATCCATTGGAAACCTGAATACCTGCCAAACCACTGACTGCATTATCAAATCTATATGATGCGCCTATGGTAAGTGCATCTATAAATTGAAAATTAGCCGATAGATTTACGTTAACAGGAGATCCTTGAAGATAGTTCACCAAAAATGCCGGTTTAAACTTGGTGTTATCAGATAATTGAAAAACATATCCTCCAATTACGTTAAACTGCATATTATCTTCAACTATCGTTGCCACTTCATCATTATACAATCCATTGGTCAAAAAATTGGGAATAGAAGCCCCCAAATACCAATCTTCCTCATAAAGAAAGAGTCCTGCACCAACAGTTGGATAAAAGTTACTTAAATTTTCACCTATTATTGTTGGATCAGATGGATCCACAAAAGTACCTTCAGCATAATCCAAACTTAAAAGAGATCCTCCCGCAGACAACCCAAAGGACAATTTGGTGATATCCGAAACGTTGATTTGATACGAATACGCCAGATTGATAAACGTCTGTCTTGAAGGTCCCAACTCATCATGTACCACATTAAGACCTAGTCCAGTTTTTTCATTAGCAAATGGAACATTTACCCCGAACCGCATGGTAGTGGGCGCCCCAGGAATATCTACCCATTGTGCCCTGTATAGACCTGCTAGCTCAGGCGACTCAACCGTTCCTACATAAGCTGGATTAAAACTCCCAATATTATACATGTACTGTGTATACTGAGGTTCTTTTTGAGCCATACCAACACTCATAATTCCAATGAGAGTTAGAGCAAGTATTCCGTATGTTCTTAAACCAATTTTATTTGGCATGTTTCATTTATCTTATTATTTGAATCCACCCTTTTACTATTTCGGTTCCATCACCTGCAAGATCCAATATATAAAAGTAGGTGCCTTTTGGCACATCACCACTACTACCCGTTCCATCCCATGTACTATCGTAGCCTTGCATTTCAAAAACACTATTTCCATAGCGATCAAACACCTCTAATGTGTTGTCTGGAAAAAGCTCATGTTGTACAAGCTTAAGAGTGTCATTTTTCGTGTCCCCATTTGGAGAAAAAATATTGCACAAGGTTCCTGGGTCTTGACATGGGCTTTGGTTCACCTGGACAGAAACTGTTGCTGTGTCATTTGAACTCACCGCATCTACCGGAAACGAGGAAGCTATAGTTACTGTATTCTGAAGTTGCCCAGAAGTGGTAACGGTAACTGTAATTTCCAAGGTGATACTTTCTTCGGGTGTCAATTCAGCAATGGACCAAACCCCACTGGTTTGATCATATAACCCTTTTGATGCCGTATGTGAAACATATTCAAATCCATCACCGATTAAATCATTGACAAGAACATCCAACACCCTATCCATAGTTGTATTTTCAAGGGTTATGGTAAAGATAACCTCCTCACCTACTAACGGTTCGTTTTCATCAACCTCCTTTGTAATTGCCAAATCAATAGCTTCAGGATTACAGGCGGGGATCAAAAAAGGATCGCAACTATCTAAGGGATTCGTTGCATTCTCTGGAACTGCTGTTGTACTTGGGTCATCAACCACCAATACTTCTTCACCATCCGTTAAACCATCCCCATCCGTATCAGGATTGTTAGGATTTGTACCTAAATCATTCTCTTCTCCATCTGTTAAACCATCATTATCGGAATCTACAACACAATTGCTTACAGAAACTGTTACTTGTACCGAACTATTCACGCAAGGTGCCACAGCGCCATTCGTGGTGTATTCAAATACGTAACTACCAGAAGGCAAACCTTCAAAATCTACATTATTATCGGTGCCAATTGATAGGGTTCCTCCAGATAGGTCAGTGATTATAGTCCATACTCCTAAATCTTCACCTGCCAGGGTATCATCCAAATCAATAACCGATGGACCTCCATTACCTACTGCATTACAAGCAATAATATTGGTTGGTGTTCCTGCAGAAGGAGTGTCATTTACAGTAGCTATTACTTCTACCCTTTCAGTGCTACAATTATTGGACGTAGCCTCAACAAAAAACGAGGTAGTTGTTGAAATGGTTGGTGTCTCAAATGAAGGCCCACTGCTTAGTATAGTTCCGCCGATTGCAGTTGCATACCAGTTCAGGGTACTATCGTCAGTTACTGTAGCAGTCAATGTCAACGTTCCTTCTCCGCAAATGCTATCACCAGAGGTACTGTCAATATTAGGTGTAAAAAAACGTTCTAAGGATACTGTCAATACAGGACTAGCGCAATTATTTCCTGCATCAAAAAAGAAACCAAAATAAGACCCAGGTGCAGAGACGATGTTACTTCGGTGCGCAACAACTTGTAAAGGATCAGGATTGGTACTCCAAGTAAGTACACTTCCCGCAGGTGCCGAATTGGTAACATAGTCATTTAAATTAGCCTCAACCACATCGCAGAACTCCGTAGGTTCAGAGGTATCAAGAACAGGCGCGCTATTTCCCGCATTACATGGAATGGAACAATCCGTTACACTTATTGTTAAATCCACTGTTTGGTCAACACAAGGTGCTGTTGCCCCGGATGTTGTATATGTAAATGTATAGTCCCCCAAAGGTTGCCCATTAAAGTTTACAATATTGCTAGCATTTATAGTTATTGATGCTCCTCCCGGACTGCCAGTTAAAGACCAGTTACCTGTATCTGCTCCTGCTAATTGATCATCTAAATCCACCACACTATCTCCTTCTCCTGAATTATCACAAGTAGCAATGTTTGTAGTTGTACCCGGGGAAGGTGTTGTATTTTGCGTTAGGGTAACACTAAAAGTAGGGCTAGCACAGTCATTTATTGCATCATAGAAAAATCCAAAATAAGTATCAGCTGAGCTTACCGTGCTTGTTGGCAGATAATCTCCTGTTACACTCGTATCTGAATTAGTGCTCCATCTTAAGTCTGATCCTACAGGTGGAATACTCATCGTATACGCATCAAGATCTTGTGAAAATGCATCGCAAAAAGTAATTATTGAACCACCAATAAAGGTTGGTGCCGCGTTTCCAGCTGCGCAGGTGTCATCATCCCCTATAGTATTAATTGCTCTACGATTGGCGGGTAATGGATCAAGTGTTGCGGCACCACTGGTCACTCCCGTGAGGGTGATGATCACCGTCTCGCCTCCAGCCTCAACTATCACATCCTCAAGGACCGGAACCGTTATCGTTGCCGAGGTCTGTGTCGCCAATATCGTGACCGTACCGCTAAGCACTGTGTAATCCGTGCCAGAAGTGGCGGTGCTGCCCCCACCAACAGTATAGGAAATGACCGTGTCGCTATTAGAAACACCGCTCTGGGAAACGGTCAAAACTCCATTGGTCACAACACCTGCACCGTTCTCAGTACCGTCCGTAGTGTTGGTTATGCTTACAGTAGCGCTGTCATCGTCAAGTATCGTGTTGGTTGCCGTAAGGTTGACGGGTAATGGATCAAGCGTTGCGGCACCACTGGTCACTCCCGTGAGGGTGATGATCACCGTCTCGCCTCCAGCCTCAACTATCGCGTCCTCAAGGACCGGAACCGTTATCGTTGCCGAGGTCTGTGTCGCCAATATCGTGACCGTACCGCTAAGCACTGTGTAATCCGTGCCAGAAGTGGCGGTGCTGCCCCCACCAACAGTATAGGAAATGACCGTGTCGCTATTAGAAACACCGCTCTGGGAAACGGTCAAAACTCCATTGGTCACAACACCTGCACCGTTCTCAGTACCGTCCGTAGTGTTGGTTATGCTTACAGTAGCGCTGTCATCGTCAAGTATCGTGTTGGTTGCCGTAAGGTTGGCCGGTGTAGGGTCTAGCGTTGCGGCACCACTGGTCACTCCCGTGAGGGTGATGATCACCGTCTCGCCTCCAGCCTCAACTATCGCATCCTCAAGAACTGGAACCGTAATTGTAGTACTGAACTGACCAGCGATAATTGTAGCCGTACCGCCAAGTGCTGTGTAATCCGTGCCCGAAGCGGCAGTACCGGTAACTGAATAGCTTATATCCGTATTTGATATTGTGGCCAAGGTCTGGTTAATTGTCAAAACTCCATTGGTCACAACACCTGCACCGTTCTCAGTACCGTCCGTAGTGTTGGTTATGCTGATAGTTATGCTGTCGTCGTCAAGTATCGTGTTGGTTGCCGTAAGATTGACCGGTGTAGGGTCTAGCGTTGCGGCACCACTGGTCACTCCCGTGAGGGTGATGATCACCGTCTCGCCTCCAGCCTCAACTATCGCATCCTCAAGGACCGGAACCGTTATCGTTGCCAAGGTCTGTGTCGCCAATATCGTGACCGTACCGCTAAGCGCTGTGTAATCCGTGCCAGAAGTGGCGGTGCTGCCCCCACCAACAGTATAGGAAATGACCGTATCGCTATTAGAAACACCGCTCTGGGAAACGGTCAAAACTCCATTGGTCACAACACCTGCACCGTTCTCAGTACCGTCCGTAGTGTTGGTTATGCTTACAGTAGCGCTGTCATCGTCAAGTATCGTGTTGGTTGCCGTAAGATTGGCCGGTGTAGGGTCTAGCGTTGCGGCACCACTGGTCACTCCCGTGAGGGTGATGATCACCGTCTCGCCTCCAGCCTCAACTATCGCGTCCTCAAGGACCGGAACCGTTATCGTTGCCAAGGTCTGTGTCGCCAATATCGTGACCGTACCGCTAAGCGCTGTGTAATCCGTGCCAGAAGTGGCGGTGCTGCCCCCACCAACAGTATAGGAAATGACCGTATCGCTATTAGAAACACCGCTCTGGGAAACGGTCAAAACTCCATTGGTCACAACACCTGCACCGTTCTCAGTACCGTCCGTAGTGTTGGTTATGCTTACAGTAGCGCTGTCATCGTCAAGTATCGTGTTGGTTGCCGTAAGATTGGCCGGTGTAGGGTCTAGCGTTGCGGCACCACTGGTCACTCCCGTGAGGGTGATGATCACCGTCTCGCCTCCAGCCTCAACTATCGCGTCCTCAAGGACCGGAACCGTTATCGTTGCCAAGGTCTGTGTCGCCAATATCGTGACCGTACCGCTAAGCGCTGTGTAATCCGTGCCAGAAGTGGCGGTGCTGCCCCCACCAACAGTATAGGAAATGACCGTATCGCTATTAGAAACACCGCTCTGGGAAACGGTCAAAACTCCATTGGTCACAACACCTGCACCGTTCTCAGTACCGTCCGTAGTGTTGGTTATGCTTACAGTAGCGCTGTCATCGTCAAGTATCGTGTTGGTTGCCGTAAGATTGGCCGGTGTAGGGTCTAGCGTTGCGGCACCACTGGTCACTCCCGTGAGGGTGATGATCACCGTCTCGCCTCCAGCCTCAACTATCGCGTCCTCAAGAACTGGAACCGTAATTGTAGTACTGAACTGACCAGCGATAATTGTAGCCGTACCGCCAAGTGCTGTGTAATCCGTGCCCGAAGCGGCAGTACCGGTAACTGAATAACTTATATCCGTATTTGATATTGTGGCCAAGGTCTGGTTAATTGTCAAAACTCCATTGGTCACAACACCCGCACCGTTCTCAGTACCGTCCGTAGTGTTGGTTATGCTGATAGTCTGCCCAAATCCAAAACTAGCACCAAATACTATAAATGCTATTAAGAGTATTTTCTCTTTACCATAGTTAGAGAAAAGTAAAAAAAAAGCTTTTTTTAAGAAGGATAACATCACCTATTTAATGATTTTCAGTATAGTTCTCATTTTGGTTTTGGTCGGTGATTTGGGAAGAACCAATATTACTAAAAAATGAAGGAACACCACAACTTTACAGACTAAATCTATCTTTCTCGGATGAAATACATTTAAGTCAGAAAAATCCTTATTTATATGGTGCCAGAAGATGTTTCTACACTAGAATCTATCTTTCTAACCAAGCCTTGCAATACTTTACCGGGACCAACTTCAACAAAAGAATTTCCACCATCTTTAATCATTTGTTGCACGCTCTGAGTCCATTTTACGGGAGCGGTCAACTGGGAAATCAAATTGGTTTTAATTTCATCTGCATTTGTAACAGCAGTAGTTGGTACATTTTGATATATTGGACAGATAGGTACACTAAAATTTGTTGCTTCTATCGCCGCTGCCAATTCTTCTCTGGCCGGTTCCATTAAAGGTGAGTGAAACGCTCCACCAACAGGAAGTAATAAAGCTCTACGGGCTCCTGCTTCTTTTAATTTTTCACATGCTGCGTTTACAGCTTCAATCTCTCCTGAAATCACCAATTGACCTGGACAATTATAATTTGCTGGGACTACAATTCCTCCTGTTTCTTGGCATGTTTTTTCGACCACCTCATCATCCAACCCTAAAACTGCAGCCATAGTGCTTGGTTGAACTTCACATGCCTTTTGCATTGCCAAAGCTCTTTGTGAAACCAATTTTAGGCCATCTTCAAAGTTTAAAGTACCATTGGCCACCAATGCTGAAAACTCTCCAAGCGAATGCCCCGCAACCATGTCTGGGTTAAAATTTTCTCCAAGAACCTTACTCAAAATAACGGAATGCAAAAAAATAGCAGGCTGGGTTACCTTGGTCTGCTTTAAATCTTCAGGAGTTCCTTCAAACATGATATCCGTAATGGAAAACCCTAAAATATCATTGGCTTGTTCGAATAGTTCTTGTGCTTGGTTGTGGTTTTCATAAAGGTCTAGGCCCATTCCCACAAATTGAGCTCCTTGTCCTGGGAAAATATATGCGTTCATCAGTTTAGTTTTATAGCGGTGCTAAAATAGGGATAATTTAAATTGCCAATACTACTTAAACCAACTTGAATAGGTCACATAGGCATTAGCGATACGATCTATTTCTCCTGAGCTCAATTCTGGACTTACGTCCTTTATTTTCTTTGCGGGCATTCCTGCATAAATACTTCCTTCCTCCACATGGGTCCCTTGGGTTAAAACAGCTCCGGCAGCAATGATTGAATTACTTTCCACAATACAATCATCCATTATAATACTGCCCATACCAATCAGCACATTATCTTTTACGGTACAGCCATGCACCAACGCATTATGGCCAATGGAAACATTGTTCCCAATCGTTGTTGGTGATTTTTGATAGGTACAATGAATGACAGCACCATCCTGCACATTGACCTTGTTTCCAATTTTTATAAAATGTACATCTCCCCTAATCACAGCATTGTACCAAATGCTGCATTGGTCTCCCATAGACACTTCACCAACAATTGTAGCATTCTCAGCGATAAAACAATCATCTCCAATTTCTGGAGTTTTTCCTCTTACGGATTTAAGTATCATATTCTTTAATTGATTTTATTGAAAATAAGATAATAATGCTGCTTTTTTGGATGCAGAAACGGATAGCTCTTTCCCATTTGATAATACAACACTGCCTCCCTTTCCTCTTTTATATTTTACCACTTCGCCTACATTCACCAAGTATGATTTATGAATTCTGGCAAATGAATAATCCGTAAGCGCTTCTTCAAAATATTTGAGTGTTTTGCTCACCACTATTTTTTTGTGTTCTAAATATATTTCTGTGTAATTGTCATCGGCTTTACAAAAGAAGATGTCCCCTACTTCCAAAACTTGAAAACCATCAAGTTGTGGCAGGGTAATCTTTCCTTCTGCTTTAATTGTTCTTGCTTTTAATACTTGTCCGTCCAAGGCATTTTCTTTCTCTTTTATTTCCTTGACATAATCCACCGCTTTTATCAACTCGTCAATGTTTATTGGTTTCATTAAATAATATGCAGCATGATTGTTCAACGCGTCCATGGCGTACTGGTTATAGGCTGTAACAAAAACTGTTTCAAAAGTTCTATCAGGGATTTTGTCCAGAAGATCAAAGGCATTACCAAAAGGCATTTCAACATCTAAAAACACCAAATCTGGCTGATGCTGTTGGATTAGCGCTAGTCCTTCATCAATATTGGAAGCTTCTCCCAACAGTTTCACTCCATCACAATATTTGGCTATATAATTTCTTAAAATCTCTCTACTATTTGCCTCATCTTCCACGATAATAGTCCGTAATTCCATCAATCTTTTTTAAGCTTAAGGGACACTTTTGTTCCTGTTTGATCCTCATTCAAATTGGATATTGAAACATCTACCTTGTTCTTATACATCTCATTAAGAATTTGGATACGCTTTTTAATATTTCCCATCCCTTTTGATTTTTGTTTCTTTTGATTATCCGTCTTTAATGCGGCCGATTTTTTTCTCCCGATTCCGTTATCTACAATTGTTATTTCCAGGAGCTCTTTGTTGATTTGATTTACCTCAATCTTTAAAAAACCCTTTTCTTCTTTGTAGCGCAGTCCGTGCCAAATAGCATTTTCTATATAGGGCTGAAGAAGCATCGGAGGAATTTCAAACGCATCAATATCTATCTTTTTATCTATGTTGATTTCATAGTCAAACTTATCCGAAAAACGGGAATGCTCCAATTTCACGTATAACTCTAAAAGCTCCAATTCTCTGGAAAGAGAGATAAAGTCCTCTTCAGAATTTTCCAGCACGCTTCTCATCAAAACTGAAAAATCACTTAGAAACCGATTGGCACTACGTTCATCACTTTTCGCAATATAATTGTTGACGGAATTGAGTGCATTAAAAATAAAATGCGGATTCATTTGAGTACGCAACGACTTTAATGCCAGTAGATTATTTGCCAATTTCTGTTGTTTACCACTTCGATAAAACAAGAAGGTTGTTAATGCCATTAGTACCAGTCCAAAAATCAAGGAATAAATAATCCATTTTTGTCTTTTGCTTGTCTCTTCAAACAACTGCTGTTCTGTAACGGCAAGGCTATACTTGCTTTGGGATAACTGTCGTTCTTGTTCCAGACTTGATATACGATTTTGCTTGGTAGCTATCTCACGATTAAATCTGGCCGCTCTAGAAATTTCTTGTTCCTTTTTTACGTATAAGCTATCTACAACAGCAACATAATCTTGATAGGATTCCAACGATTTGGAAAAATCTCCTTTGTATTTGTATACTTCTGATAATTTTCTGGTTGCATCTTTTTGTACAACCAAATCATCTTCACTATCTGCCTCAACAATACTTCGCTCCAAATAAGGAATAGCCTCATCCAACTTATCCTGTGCTATGTATGCATTGGCTATTTTGTAATTGATGCGTTGAGCAGTTATGGAATCTGGACTTGGCAAGGCCTTATTTTCTCTACCAACTGATTGTCTAGGTAATTGCGACAATCCACTCAAACTCTTTTTCCTTAGTTGAATTTCATCTTCATATCTATTCTCTTGATTGTAAAAATCCGCCACTTTTTCATTCTCCTCTATTAATCGTTCTGGAGCTACTTTTTTAGAAAGGTTCAGTGAATTGTTATAAAACCCTTCTGCCTCTACTAAACGATTTTCGCTTGCATAGGCATCTGCAATTTTTGAGTTTAAATCAATGACCTTGGGAGAGATTTGGTTTTTTTGGGCAATTTGAAGCCCCTCCTTATAAAAATCCACCGCCTCATTCAATTTGGACAAACCCTTGACGGCATCTCCTAAATTTTCATACAATTCTACACGTTGAAAAGGAATCATATTCTTTACTTCCAATAATGGAGTAAGAATGGATTCTGCATTTTGAAAATCGCCATTCATCACATAAGCTTTGCCCAATAACAACTTCGTTTTGGATGACTCCCTATGTTCAAGAGCATCCCTGAAGTTTGTAATAGCCAGGTCATATTGTTTATGATATAAATAAATCTCGCCCAAAATGGTCAAAGAAGAAGAAAGCTCGTTTCTATTTCCACGTTTGCCCAATTGAGATATAGATTGAGCTATAAAGTCTATGCTCTTCTCCAAATCTGTTCTTTTGTAAACATTGGCAGAATCTAGAAACCTCTGATGATTAGAAATGTTTCTGGAGCTTATACTTTTTTCTTTCTTTGAACTTCTTTTGGAAATATAACCTTCTACCAACACATCTACCTCTTCATCTGAAGTTATTCTATGCCTAACAGGTTCAAATTCCAAGCTTTCAAAAATGAGTATATCACCAATTGAAGCTTTAATTTTGAACTCACCCAGTCCATTGGTTGTTGTATAGGAACCCTTATCCGTAGAAACTTCAACCCCTGAAATTGGAGCAAAGTTTTCCTTTCCTTTAACCGATCCGGTAATCTCCATGGACAAGCGTTCATTGTTTACTTGGGAAAACCCAGAGTAAAACACGATTAGAAAGAAGAAGAATATGTGTTTTCCTTTTACCATTTATTCCTAAATACTTAGGTAAACTTAATTCATATAAAGCGTATTAAAAAATGGCTTCTTCTTCAAAAGTTGCCAAAAACAGTGCCATTTTACCTCTTTACAAAACCATTTGTCTCACTCACTCATTCTAAGTTCCCGTTCCCTCATTCTTGGTTTTTATTAAAAAAAGATGGCAATATTTTTACCCCATACTTTAAAACATTGAACTATGAAACATTTAAAACATTTATTGGGAATAGCACTTTTTACAATAGCAGCCGGAACAGTATACGGATGCAATTTAAAACCAAGGGAATATCAAAACACTGCCTTGATAACAAAATCTATTGCAGACAAACCAGCCAAGCAATATGTAAAGGTTGCATTGTTATTGGACACTAGCAACAGCATGGATGGTCTTATTAATCAGGCAAAAGCACAACTTTGGGATATTGTCAATGAATTTACCTATGCCAAGTGTGGGAATGAGGCCAGACCTTCATTACAAATAGCACTTTATGAATATGGCAATGATAATTTAGCCTCTAATGAAGGCTACATTAGGCAAGTAATAGGTTTTAGCAGTGATTTGGATGAAATCTCTGAAAAGCTGTTTTCCTTGACTACCAATGGAGGCGAAGAATATTGTGGTCAAGTTATTCAAACTTCATTAAAACAGTTAGACTGGGGCAAGAATGCAGATGACCTTAAAATGATTTTTATTGCAGGAAACGAGCCATTCACCCAAGGTAAATTAAACTACAGGGATGCTTCAATCAACGCCAAAGAAAAAGACATTGTTGTAAACACAATTTTTTGTGGAAATTATGAGCAGGGCATCTCAACCAAATGGAAAAACGGAGCCACTTTGACCGGAGGTGAGTATATGGCCATAGATCACAACAGACAAGTAGTTCATATTGACACTCCTTATGATGATGTTATTATTAAACTCAATTCCAAATTAAACAATACATATATTTCTTATGGAGCCTTGGGAAGGGAAAAGAAAATGATGCAGGAAATACAGGACAGTAATGCCGTTGAAATGGAACCTGCAGTTGCGGTAAAAAGGTCAATCAGCAAAAGCTCTAGACTATACAAAAATTCTAAATGGGACCTAGTAGATGCCGTTGAAGATTCAGAAACGGTTCTTGAAGAATTGGATGATGAAGATCTACCTACCGAACTAAAGGGAAAAACTGATAAAGAAATCAAACAATACGTCCAAGACAAAAAAATGGAGCGTGAAAAAATTCAAAAGCAGATCCAGGATTTAAACACAAAACGTGAGGCATACATTGCCAAAAACCAAAAAGAAGAAACTGGAGAATTGGAAAATGCATTGTTATCAGCCATAAAAAATCAAGCTGCTAAGAAAAATTACAAATGGGATTAGATTGTTGAAGTGTGAGAAAAAAGTGGTCCATCATTTTTGATGGGCCATTTTTAGTTATTGGCGGCAGGACAGTAGCAATCGTAACGTTTGCCTTGATCACTCTGACCAAAATCATATCCTAAGGTAATTTGATGAAAGCCTCCATTATCAAAACGAATATCACCAGATTGGTAAGAATAATTATAGGAGAACAAGAACTGGTTTACGTTAACTCCAATTATTGGCGTAAACAATTGCAAACGCTGTTCACCAAAACCACCATTGGTCTGGAACTGTGCCCCATCAAAACTTCTACGGTAAGACAAGCCAGCCCATATAGTACCAAAAGCAACATCCTTATAAACTTTTGCGTTAAGGTCAATGGTTTTTTCCTTGGTAAAATCGGTCATCTGAAATAAAACAGAAGGCTCAATTCTAGTTTTCTTTCCAAAAACATATCCTGCTGAAAGCAAATATCTTCTCAAATTATCAAATTCTGCTGCAGTGTACAAATCACGACCACTTCCCAAGATATTCAAAACAGCGGCGTGTGCATAAAATTCAAAAATATTATACGATACTCCTAAATCTACATTAAAGTAGCTTGTAGTGTTTTTTGTTCCTGAAACCACAGGATCCGGTATTATAGATCTAAACTCTGTTTCATCTAAACTGCTTAAAATAACCCCGGCACTAAGACCAAAGGATATTTGGTTTAGTGTTCTAAAGTCTCCCGCCAGCTGCAAATGATGAGCGTAGGTTGCTTTAAAACCTGTTTGGGAGTGGTATCCGTTAGAATCATTAAATAAGATCCCGCCAACACCGCTTCGTTCACCCACCCTAAAATTAGCATTCAAAGTCTGTAAACTAGGTGCTTCGTCAACATTGAACCATTGTTTCCTTGCTGTAAGCCTTATTTTTGCTCCTTCGCTAATACCTGCCATAGATGGATACACCAAATAGTAGTTATCTGCTAAGTAATCAAAATATACAGGTATTCCTTCTTGAGCCTTAGTAGTTAGCCCAAAAACTAGGGTAATGATTAGTAGGGTTAAATAGCGTCTCATGTATTGATTATGGGGCTAAAGTTGATATTTAAAGGTAATCAAACATTTAGATAACGATTGAAGCGGTACATTATTATATATTTTACCTCTCATGTTTACTTTGTATTTTTGCATTAAATATCCGCTATGAAAGAATTTAATATCACAGTTGTTGATACCAACAACCCCAAAATACTAAAATTTGAGGCCAACCAGTTCTTGGCAAAGGGCAATTATGAGCTTAAAAACATAGATGAAGCAAAGGATTCCCCATTAGCTCAGCAGTTATTTTATCTCCCCTTCGTTAAAACTGTATATATCTCCGGAAACTTTATAGCTCTTGAACGATTTGATATTGTTGAATGGGATGATGTAAAAGATGAAGTTGCTCAGCAATTGGTTGAATATTTAAATGCTGGAGAACCTGTGGTAAATGAAGCAGAAACTCAGAAAAAACAGCCCATTACCGTTTACGCAGAAGTTACTCCCAACCCTGCGGTGATGAAGTTTGTTTCCAACAAAAAAATAGTTCCCACCACATACGAATTCAAAAATATTGATGACGCAAAGGATTCCCAGTTGGCTAAAGAGCTTTTCCACTTTCCATTTGTAAAAGAGGTGTTCTTTGATGAAAACTACGTATCCGTTTCAAAATATGAGGTTGCTGATTGGGAGGAAATTACCATGCAGTTACGAGAATTTATTAGAGACTTTTTAGCAGATGGAAAGGAAGTAGTTTCCAGTGAAGCAATTCAGAAATCCAAAGAAACTGCAGAGCAAAGCCTATCACCAACGCAATACGATGATACTTCTCAACAGATTATAGATATTTTGGAAGAATACGTAAAACCGGCAGTTGCCAGCGATGGTGGTAATATTCTTTTTCAATCCTACCAAGAAGACAGCAAAACAGTGAACGTAATTTTGCAAGGGGCTTGCAGTGGCTGCCCGTCCTCTACTTTTACCCTAAAAAATGGTATTGAAACCATGTTAAAAAATATGATGGGAGATAAAGTAAATGAGGTGGTTGCACTCAATGGCTAATTTTCGGTTTTTCTTAGAAATAGTATCGTCAAATTTTCATAACTTGAATTAATTTAAAAAACATTAACCATGGCAGTTTTAAAAGTTATTGAAGTATTGGCAAACTCTGATGAAAGTTGGGAACAAGCAACGAAAAATGCAGTAGCCCACGCTTCCAAATCAGTTAAGAATATCCGTTCGGTTTACCTCAACGAGCAAAGTGCTTCCGTTAAGGATGGTAAAATAGACGAATACAGGGTCAACGTTAAAATCACTTTTGAGGTTAAATAACCAAAGGGTGAATAACAAAAAATGCGCCCACCTCGGGCGCTTTTTTTATGTTCAAAATTGTTTACATGCTTAAAAGAATTACCATTTTATCGGTTTTATTGTCTTTAACCCAAGGTTGCACCCAAAAATCTAATAAAGTGACCCATAAACATACTAATGCCCTAATCCATGAGACCAGTCCATACCTATTACAGCATGCACACAACCCTGTAAACTGGGAAGCTTGGAAACCTGAAGTTTTAGAACGTGCAAAAAAAGAAGGTAAGCCCTTACTTATAAGTATTGGTTATGCCGCATGCCATTGGTGCCATGTAATGGAGAAAGAATGTTTTGAAGATGAGGAAGTAGCACAAATGATGAATGAGAATTTCATCAATATAAAAATTGATAGAGAGGAAAGACCTGATGTGGACCAAATCTATATGGACGCCATTCAGATGATATCTGGAAATGGTGGATGGCCTCTTAATATAGTAGCCCTGCCAGATGGAAGGCCATTCTGGGGTGCCACCTATGTTCCAAAAGACAATTGGATCAAATCCTTGAAACAACTTACAGATTTATATAAAAACGATAAATCTAAAATTGTACAATACGCCAGTGATTTATCAAACGGAATCAACGCCATAAACCTTGTAGAAAATAAGGGAGATTCCGATGCCTTTACTATGGAACAACTTGACACTTCCGTGGAAAAATGGTCAGCATATTTTGACAGTTATTTAGGTGGATACAAGCGTGCTCCCAAATTTATGATGCCAAACAATTGGGATTTTCTTTTGCATTATGCAACTGCAAATTCCAAACCGGAAATCATGGAACATGTCAATGCAACTTTGACCCGTATGGCCTACGGCGGCATTTATGATCATGTTGGTGGCGGGTTCTCTAGATATGCCGTGGATACCAAATGGCATGTGCCGCATTTTGAGAAAATGTTATATGACAACGGCCAACTAGCGAGTTTATATGCCAAGGCCTATGCCGTAACAAAAAATGAACTGTACAAGACCGTTGTAGAACAGACCATAAGTTTTGTTGAAGAGGAACTACTTGATGAAAATGGAGGTTTTTATTCTTCTTTGGATGCCGATAGTCTAGATGAGCATGGTGAATTGGAAGAAGGAGCCTACTATGTTTGGACCAAGGATGAATTGTCCCAACTCTTAGAGGATGATTTTGACATCTTCAAAGATTACTATAATATTAACTCTTACGGCCTTTGGGAAAAAGGAAACTATGTTTTAATCAGGGATAAAACAGATGAAGAGATTGCAAAAAAACACGATGTTTCCATAGCTGTTTTAAAAGAAAAACTGAACAATTCTCTCAAAATATTAAAAGAGAAAAGAACTGAACGTTCCAAACCTAGGTTGGACGATAAAATTCTTGCTTCGTTGAATGGGTTAATGCTCAAAGGACTTGTAGATTCCTATCGTTATTTGGGCAATTCAGATTATCTTGAATTGGCGCTTAAAAATGCTGAGTTCCTTGAAAAGGAAATGATCCAAAAGGATTATTCCCTTAGTAGAAATCATAACAAAGGTAAAAACAACATAAATGGCTTTTTAGAGGACTACGCAAGTGTAATTGATGCCTTCTTAGCACTTTATGAAGTTACTTTTGACGAAAAATGGTTAAATCATTCCAAGAAACTTTTGGATTATACCAAAATTCACTTTTTTGATAAGGAATCAGGAATGTTCTTTTTTACATCTGACAAGGATGAAGCGCTCATTAGAAGGAGCATCGAAACCTATGACAAGGAAATTTCATCCTCTAATTCCATCATGGCCAAAAACCTGTTGAAATTCCACAAGCTGTACACGGAGGAAGATTATGGAGTGCTTGCCAAACAAATGGTAAAAAATGTGCAGGAGAATTTTGAAGAAAGTGCACAAGGTTTTAGTAACTGGATGCATTTGGTACTTTACGAAAATCAAAACTTTCATGAGATAGCTGTAGTGGGAGAAAATTATAAAGCTATAGGAAAGGAATTGAGTAGCGAATACCTACCCAATAGTATTCTGGTGGGTTCAGAAAAAGAAGGTGGTATTGACCTATTAAAAAGTAGATATAATGAAGGAGAGACTTTGGTCTATGTTTGTATAGAAGGAGCTTGTAAACTCCCAGTAACCTCTACCAAAGCAGTGTTGAATCAATTAAAAAAATAAGGGAAATTAAAATTATTCACTTCTAATATGGAAGAGCTTCGGAATTTTGAACAACATATAGAAAGGGCCATTGAATGGTTTTGGGATTTTATGCCCAATCTCATCTTGGCAATTGTTATTCTTTTAGGCGGGTTATGGATCATACGTTTCATTAATCGTTTGGTTCGCAAATTTTTTGAACGTAAAGATTACGACCTTACTCTAGAGAGCTTTTTACAAAGCTTTATAAGTATTGCCCTTAAAGTTCTTCTTTTTACGGTAGTTGTGACCCAACTAGGAGTAAAATCATCTTCTCTTGTTGCCATGGTCGGAGCAGCAGGTTTGGCAATTGGTTTGGCGCTGCAGGGTTCTTTGGCCAATTTTGCGGGAGGCGTATTGATACTTCTTTTTAAACCTTTTAAAGTGGGGGATTTTATTTCTGCTCAAGGAATAGACGGCAGCGTAAAGCAAATCACCATTTTTAGCACTAAACTGAACACTTTTGGCAATCAAGTCGCGATTATACCAAATGGACAACTTTCCAATGGAAGTATTATAAACTACAACATGGAAGATACCCGCCGAGATAAGTTCGATGTAGGAATAGGTTATGGCTCCAATATAAAGCAGGCCAAAGAAATTTTATTACAAATTTGCGTAGAACACATAGACATATTAAAAGAACCTGTACCTGAGGTATATGTTGGTGAACTGGGAGATAGCTCGGTAAACCTTACTCTTAGGTTTTGGGCAAAAAATGACGTTTTTTGGTCTGCGCACTTTCATGTAATTGAAGAAACTAAACTTCGTTTTGACCAGGCCGGAATTGAGATTCCTTTCCCACAGAGAGTGGTACATGATGTAGATTAAGACTTCTTCTTTACCTGAAGAACAAAGTCTTTAAGATAATAGGGCTCAAAATATGCTACATCTTCAAAAGAGCCTTCTTGAAATTTTCGGGAGGCAATCTTTCCCATTTCCCTTGCTGATGGTACCACGGAAGTATTAAAGGTAAAGTTGGAGTGTTTCACGATTTCTCTACACTTTTCCGCCCCGCTGCCAACAATGTAAATCTTAGAATGGGAACCAAACTCTTTAAATGAATCCTCATCAATAACCTCTGCTCTAGTATCACGAACTTCTTGATAAACCGAATTGTACACTGAGGAATACACTTCCATCCGTCTTGCATCCAGTACAGGAATAATTACTTCTCCTTCTGATACTTTGATCTGATTGGCCATACTCTCTAGAGTAGGAATCGAAATCAAAGGTAAATCCAAAGAAAAACATAGTCCTTTGGCCGCAGAAACTCCTATACGAAGTCCTGTGTAAGAACCCGGACCTTTACTGACTGCAATAGCATCTAAATCTGAAAAAGACAAAGAAACCTCTTCCAAGGCTTCTTTTATAAAAAGGTGTAATTGTTCTGAATGTGAGTAGTTTTCAGCATTATTTTCTTTTAAACAAATAATGTTGTTTCCCTCTGAAATACTGACCGAACAATTGGTCGTTGCTGTTTCTAAATTGAGTATTCTGGCCATAGCGGCCACAAAGATACTAGTTTAAGGAAATTGGAATGCCAAAGTAGAACTCCAAAATCTTCAATCTAAAAATATAATCGTATTTGGTTCGAATTACAGTTGCTTCGGCATCGTCCACTCTTGACTGTGCTTGACTAAAATCGAAAGCGTTCATCAATCCAACGTTAAATCGTTCTTTGGCATAATCATAAGCCAATCTTCTAGCTTCCAATGTTTTAACAGCAGCCTCATGTGCCTTGCTAAAAGTAGTCACATCTACATATGCCTGTTGGATGTTTGTTTCCAAATCCAATTTATCCTGTTCCAATTGAAGTTTAGCTCTTTCTAAATCGATTTTTGCACGTTTTACACCATTACGTGCATTCCATCCATTAAAGAAGGGTACATTAAGTTGAAATCCATAGGAAAGACCATCAAATCTGTATAACTGTTCCGTAAATGGTATAACTGTTAAATCTTGGGCGGAAACCAAGTTTTGATCACTATATCTGGTGTTATAGTTTATAAAAGCATTCAACGTTGGATAGTAAGCCCCTTTTGCGATTTCAATATCCTTTTCAGCAAGTTCCACATTGGATTTGGAAAACTTAATATCGTTTCTAAAGCTCAATGCCTTGTCAAAAATTACTTTAGCTGAATTGTTCAAAATATCCGAAGGAGGAATTTCAAAAGACTCATCGGCAATATCAAAATTTTCATAATCCGTTATTTGCAACAATTGGGCAAGGTTGATTCTTGAAATCAGCACCAAGCCTTCTCCGTTAACAATTTGCTGTTCTTGAGAAGCTGCTGTGGCCTCAATTTCTAAAAGATCGCCTCTTGGGGAAACTCCAGATTCCACCAATTCTTTGGTTCTTTTTAAATCCTGCTCGGTAACGGCATACTGAGCTTCAGAAACTTTGAGGGCCTCCTTGTTTGATAAAACCTGTAAGTAAGCGTTTGCCACATTAAGACGAATATCATCTTTTAAATCATCTAAACGGTATTGACTTGCAATTGCATTCATTTTAGCCCGAGTTAAATTTTTGAAATTTCTAAGGCCATCAAATAAAGTTAATGAAGAAGTCAGGTTACCAGTAAAATTAAGTTGGGTGTTTACTGGTTCTTGAGAAGTTGGGTTAAAAGACAGACCTAAATTCTCGGTAAGGCGAGCATCTCCATTAAGGTTAGGTATTAAGTTACCTAAAGCGTCCCTTTCCTCAATTTTAACTGTTTCTAGATCAAGCTGAAACTGTTCAACACTTAAATTGTTGTCAATAGCAAAAGTGACACACTCCTGCAGTGTCCATTTTTTCATTTGTGCATTGGTGATGAACATAGCACAAATTATCATGAATAATGTGATTTTAAATTTCATTCGTCTTTTGATTTTTTGATTGATATAATTGGTTGGTTCATTAATCATCAGTGTCATCCTTCTTCTCCAGTTTGTTCCATACTTTAACTTTAGCACTTTCTTCAAGTCCTGAAACCACTTCTACATCTATACCATCACTGACACCCAATTCCAATTCTTTGCGCTCAAATTCATTTTCACCTGTTTCAATTTCAACAAACGGCTTTTCAGTTTCTTTATCAAATTGCAACAGAGCTTCTTTAAGCGTTAGAACATCCTTTTTTTCCTCTAATACAATTGATGCATTGGCACTATATCCGGCTCTGACATATATGCTATCGTTAACTACTAAATCACCTTCAATTTTAAACTGTACAGCACCTTCTGTCTCTACTCCTTTTGGAGCAATGAATTTGAGTTTGGCATTAAACTTGTTTTTTTCCAACGCTCCCAGACTAATCTCCAAAGGCATTCCAATATTCAACTTGCCAACTTCTGCTTCATCAACTTCACCTTCAAAAATCATTTTGGACATATCGGCTATAGTGGCAATTGTAGTACCATCATTGAAGTTGTTACTTTGAATTACCTGATCTCCTTCTTTAACCGGAATTTCCAAAATTGTACCGGAAACCGTTGCTCTAATATTGGTATTGGCACTTGAGGAGCCGCCCGCTGAACCTTTACGGATGATTTGATAATCCGCACGGGCATTCTTTAGTTCTTGTTGGGCCTGATCAAAAGTCAACTGCTGGGTATTAAAATCTTGGCTGGCTATAACACCTTTATCAAACAATGCCTTATTTCTGTTATACTCAATCTTTGCGTTGTTCAATGCCAACTCCGCGTTACGAACACGACCCGCTGCTTGGTTTAATGATTGTTCATTGGGTACAACTTTGATGGATGCAATCAAATCTCCAGCTTTGACCTCAACACCTTCTTCCAGATATATGTTATCTATAATTCCAGAAATTTGTGGCTTAATATTGATTTCATCTTCTGGAATTACTTTACCCGTTACTATTACTTTGTTTACAATGTCCTTTTTTTCTAAAGACTCTGTTTTATACAATTGGGCTGGAGTACTGTTTTGTTTTAGGAAATATACTACTGCATATAAAATTCCAAGAGTCAGGACTCCTATTATACCGTACTTTACATACTTGTTCATTATAGCTTATTTGATTGTTATCTAATTATTTTGGTT
The DNA here is from genome assembly GCF_021390195.1 of Flagellimonas sp. CMM7. Taxonomy (NCBI): domain Bacteria; kingdom Pseudomonadati; phylum Bacteroidota; class Flavobacteriia; order Flavobacteriales; family Flavobacteriaceae; genus Flagellimonas; species Flagellimonas sp. CMM7. The sequence goes on from NZ_CP090003.1 coordinate 1,054,646, forward strand.
ATTCTTCTCGTAATGCTTCTATGGGTCTAACTTTTACCGCTTTATTTGCCGGAATCAATCCTATTAATACGCTAAGACTCACCATCAACAGGAATGAGATTCCAAATTGTGGTATGCTTACCATAGGGTTAACAAATGGAAAATCTTCACCACTGCCCCATAAAGAGTTTAAAATTGCCAGTATGCCTACTGAAATAGCAAATCCTATTAGTCCTGCAAAAGCTGTTAAAACAATAGCTTCTACTACAATTTGACGCTTTACGGTCCTTGGAGTAGCCCCCAATGCTCTTCGCACCCCAATTTCCTTGGTGCGTTCCTTCACTGTAATCAATAGAATATTGCTAATGGCAATAACACCAGCCAATAAGGTGAATATGCCCACAAAGAAGGAAAATCCTTTGAGTACTCCGGTAAATGCTGAGATGTTGTTAAAGATTTCAGACATATCAAAACTGCCTATAGCCCTTTCATCATCTGGGTGTATATCGTATTTTGTCTTTAGTATTTTCTTTATTTTATTTTCCACCACAGGAACTTTTGTATTTGGTTCCACTGAAATGGCCATCCAGCCCATGCGGTCTCCTGTATTAAATGCTTTTTGAAAAGTGGTAAAAGGAATGAAAACCGCATTTTCGCCATCAATATTTATGTTGTTGTTTGGCTTGTAAACTCCTACCACAGAAAAGAATACGCCATTGATTCGGATATCAGCACCTACGGCATTTTCACCTTTATCAAACAGTAATTTATAGGTTTCCTCTCCTATTACGCATATTTTTTTGGAATCAGCGATATCGGTTTTGTTCAAAAACCTGCCCTCAACCAATTTCTTTTTGGTAATGTTATCTATTTCAGGATAATCTCCATAGACCGATGAGCCACTCGTTCTGCCTTCCCTATAAACAGTTACCGTTGCTCTATGACTTCCCAGCTCTATTCTGGGGGCCAATACTTCAATCTCTGGTATTTGTTTTTTCAGAATTTCGGCATCTTCAATCTTATAGCGTATTCTTCTACCCCTTTCAAAACCTTTATAGGGTTCAGAAGTAGATTGTCCCCAAACAAATAAGCTATTTGAAGCAGTACCTGCAAAAACCTTATCAAAACCGTTGCTCATTCCATTAGCGGAGCCCAGTAGTAGTATCAAAATAATCATAGCGAAGATGACCCCCAACATGGTCAAAAATGTGCGAAACATATTCTTTCCCAACGTGTGGAAAATTTCTATCCATAAATCTTTATCAAACAACCACATAATTACTTATCGCTTAATGCTACAATTGGTTTAACATTCGCTGCCTTAATTGCCGGTATTAAACCTGCTAAAACTCCTGCCACAATTAAAATAATTGTCGCTGTAATAACCGTAGACAAACTAACCGAAGGATTACTAAATGCCGGAGTATTTATATTTGGCCCAATAAGAGACAGTATTATCCATGCAAAAATTAAACCTATAAAGCCAGATAGTGCAGTAATAAATGTTGATTCCAAAAGCACTAAATTGATTATCTGTTTTGGCATGGCTCCCAAAGCTTTTCTAACCCCTATTTCCTTTGTTCTTTCTTTTATGGTAAAAACCATGATATTACCAATTCCCACTATTCCCGCTATCAATATTAAAAAGCCAACGCCAATACTAATGGTGCTCAACACTGTCGAAAAACTGCTAATGTTATCAAAGGCTTCTGCATAATTCCAAACATTAATCCCGGCTTGATCCTCTGGAGAAATCTTGTGCCTTCTCTTCATGATATCCTCCAAGCGTCCAGAAAACTCTAGTGCCTTGGTCAAATCATATGAAGGGTTATAGGTGAGGGCTATAGCACTAATATTATTAGTGTTTCCGTAAATTCTCTGAAAAGTGCCGATAGGAGCATATATTCTTCTTTCAGCATTATCATCCCCTTCGTCTATAAAAACCCCAATAATCCTAAAGAGCGATCCATTAAATTCGACAAACTTTCCGACCGGATCTTCTTTTTTAAATAAATCTTCTACCACCTTTCTACCAATAACAGCTACCTTCGACTTGTTTGTAAGATCTGCTTCATTAAAATATCTCCCACTAGTTACTATGGTTTTTTCAATCATCTGAAACTCCGGGTGCACTGCCTGTATTGGATATGACCCTGTTTCACTTTTATATCTGGCAGATGTATTGCTATAGTATCTAGCGCTTAAGTATTCAATATCATCAGGAAAACTTCGTCTAATGTATTCAACATCGTCATTCTTAAACTGGATACGACGACCAGCTTCAAATCCTGCATATGCCTTAGCTGTAGTTCCAGGTCTAATAAAAATTGAATTGGTCGCATCGTCATTAAACTGATTGGTGAAACCGTTTTGCATACCATTAACAGATGCCAACAGCATAACAAGAATAAAGATTGCCCAACCCACGGAAAAGCCCGTCAAGAAAGTCCTAAGTTTATTATTCTTAAGTGTATGAAATATCTCTTGCCAAATATCCCTATCAAACATATTGTTCTGCCCTAACTTGTTCTATCTTTTTATCTTCTACTATAACGCCATCTTTAAGGTGTACAATCCTTTTGCACATATGAGCTATATCTTCTTCGTGGGTAACTACCAGAATAGTGTTTCCGTCATCATTGATTTTCTGAATCAAATCCATAACTTCATATGAGGTTTTACTATCCAAAGCACCTGTTGGCTCATCTGCTAAAAGTACTTTAGGTTCTGCGGCCATAGCACGTGCAATTGCTACACGTTGTTTTTGACCACCGGACAGCTCGCTTGGTAAATGTGTTGCCCACTCTTTTAACCCAACCCTGTCCAAATAATTCAATGCTTTCTCTTGGCGCTCTTTTCTTGCCACTTTTTGATAATATAAGGGTAGCGCTACATTCTCAACAGCAGATTTATAGTTAATCAGGTTGAACGATTGAAAGACAAAACCCAAAAATTTGTTTCGGTACTGAGCAGCCTTTGTCTCGGTCAAGTCTTTGATGGGCACCCCATCTAAAATGTACTCACCACTATCCGCACCATCCAACATACCCAAAATGTTAAGTAAGGTGGACTTTCCCGACCCTGAAGACCCCATAATGGCTATTAGCTCTCCTGCTTCTGCTGTAAAATTTATTCCCTTTAAAACATGAAGGGAATTGCTTCCCATTTTATAGGACTTGTGAAGATCTTTGATTTCTATCATGATTGGTGATGTTAGCTATCCGGCATATTAACTCCTGTAATAAGACTTACAAGTTGTTAAAATGTTACAAGATTATTTGAAATTTTATGTTAAATGATTAATTGGCGTTTTCTTCCTCTTCGATTGCATTCCAGACTTTAATCCTATCATCTGCATTGAGTCCGGATTTTACTTCAACAAAAATACCATCGCTTATCCCCAACTCTATATCCTTACGCTCAAATTTTTGTTCTGAAGTTTCAATTTCAACAAAGGGTTCCTTGGTTTCACCATCAAATTGTACTAGGGCCTCTTTTAGAGCCAAAACGCTGTCGGCACGAGCCAAAATAATGGAAGCATTGGCACTTAGGCCTGCCCGTATGAACACAGTATCCTGTTTCTTCAATGTTCCTTTGATTTCAAATTGTATGGCGCCATTTTCTTCTTTTCCTTTTGGCGCTATATAATCCAATACCGCGTTAAAAACCTGGTCCTCAATAGCTCCAACCGTAATTTCCAATGGCAAATCCTCTTTGATCTTCCCTACTTCGGACTCATCAACTTTGCCCTCAAAAATCATTTTTTCTACATCTGCAATGGCAGCAATGGTAGTTCCTTCATTAAAGTTATTGCTTTCAATCACCTGATTGCCCACCTCAACAGGAACTTCCAGAACCATACCGCTTACGGTAGCTTTGATCAATGTGTTGGCAGCATTTCCAAAACCTCTTGTGGTTCCAGTATTTACAATATCAAAACGTTTGTTCGCCGCTCCGTAAGACTGTTTTGCCTGATCATACGTAACCTGGGCACGTTCCAAATCGGCTTTAGAAATTACCCCTTTGTTGAAAAGCGTTAACTGGCGCTCATAGTTCCTTTTTTGATCATCTAAATTAATTTTAGCCTCGTCAATGTTGTTTCTTGCATCATTCAGTGCATTTAGATTGGGCACAACCTTTATCTTGGCCAATAAATCACCAGATTTTACATAGTCTCCACCTTCCACATATATTTCTTCTATAACTCCAGAAATGTTCGGCTTAATCAACACTTCTTCCAAAGGAAGTATGCTTCCGGTTGCAATTGCCTTTTTAACAATGTTCTGTTTAGAAAGCTTTTCTATCTCGTATACCACTGGATTTTCAGCGTTCTTTTGATACAAATAATACATTGAGCCACCGAAAACTATCACGATGAGCAACAGGATGATAATGGTTACTGACTTTTTCATTTTACTTGATATAGTTATTTTGATTGATTTTATTTTTTATTCTGTTCTTAACGCCTCAATGGGCCGCACGCGAATTGCACTTTGGGCAGGTATGAATCCTGCCAATAATCCTGAAATCATTAATATCATAAGGGCACCACTTACAACTCCCACACTTACGCTTGGATTAACAAACATGTCCACAGGACCTACACTATCCAACAAGGAGTTAATTCCATATATGACCAGAGCGCCAAAAATAATTCCGATCATTCCAGAAATAATAGTTAAGAAAATGGACTCCATTAATATTTGCTTTTTAATGGATACCGGCGCCTCACCTAAAGCTCTGCGTATCCCTATTTCCTTTGTTCTTTCTTTTACTACTATCAGCATAATGTTGCTCACCCCAATAATACCGGAAAGCAGCACCATTATACCAACAAGATATGCTATGGCCTTTAGGCCAAAAAACAAGCTTTCTACCCGATTAAACTCTTCGTACAAGTCAAAGTATCCTATTGCCCGGTTATCTTCAGGGTGCACTTTATGCCTTTCGCGCATTACATTAACAATGCTTTCCTTGAGTTGAGAAATTGAGCTCCCATCATGGGCAGTTATAGCCATCCAACCTACATCTTCACCTCTATTAAAAGCTTGTGAAAAAGAAGTGAACGGGACAAAAATTTCTTTTTGAGCTTCTTCTCCATCACCATCATTACTATTCTTTTTATACGTTCCAATGACCATAAAATTTACTCCTTGAATCTTTATGTAAGTCCCTAGAACCTCTTCTCCTTTTTCATAAAGCTCCGACTTAACTCCTTGCCCAATAATTGCTACTTTTCTTTTTTGTTGGATATCATTATGGTTTAAAAAACGCCCTGAAGTAACTGTCATAGGGTCTTGGTTAATAATTTCTGGATAATCTCCATAAACATTATAAGCACCAACCCGTATTCCCCTAATTACATTCCCACCACCTCTAAAGCCTCCCAATTGGTTCCTGGGCGAGATAAATTTTAGATTGGGTACATTATCTTCAATCGCTTGGACATCACCCACTTTAAACTCAAAACTTCTTCCTTTTGGCAGCCCTTCATATGCTTTTGTAGTACTTCTGGTCCACATGAACATGGTATTTGTTGCAATGTCTCCAAAATCTTTTCGTATTCCGTTTTCAAAACCTTTTCCAGCAGCCAACAATACTATTAAGATGAAAATTCCCCAACAAACGCCAAAAGCGGTCAGTATTGTTCTACCAACATTACTGGTAAGAACCTCCAAAATTTCTCTCCATCTGTCTCTATTGAACATTGCTCTTATTTATTTCGAAAGAATATTTTATTCATCTCTTAACGATTCTATTACCTGCACCTTGGCTGCCCTCCACGCCGGAACAAATCCTGCAAGGGTTCCTGCAAAAATGAGCACCATAACTGTTGAAAATGCAACATTGAAATTGACTGAAGGGTTGACGATGTAATCTATTTCCACATGTGGACCAACGACTTCTAACAATGTCATGCTAAAAATAAGTCCGGCAAATCCAGAAATAGCAGTCACAAAAATGGATTCATGTAAAATCATTCCAACAATGGACCATGGTTTAGCGCCAAGAGCTTTTCTAATACCTATTTCCCTTGTGCGTTCCTTTACCACAATAAGCATAATATTACTTACCCCAACCACACCTGCTATAATGGTACAAACACCAACAAACCAAAAGAAGAGTTTCATATTACCCGTAATGCCATAGTACCGCTTGGCCTCTTCCATTGCACTCCAAACCCTTACACCCGAATCATCTTGTGGAGCAATTGTATGCTCTTCTTTAAGGTAGTTTCTTAAATTGTCTTTAAAGCTTATTGCTTGAGCAACTGCTTCTTCAAAATTTTCTACTGGAGGAAGTGTATATGACAATGTATTAAGTGTGTCATCACCATTAAAAACTCGTTGGGCCGTGGTTATAGGAATGTAGATTCTTTCTTCTTCTCTTTCATTTTGTTCATTGAAAACCCCAATAATGGTAAATCTAATGCCAGAAATATCGATTTGTTCACCTACAGGGGTATCAACTTTGCTAAAAACATCTTCCTTGATTTTTCTACCAATAATTGCCACTTTTCCAAGCGAAACCTCATCTTTATAATTTATAAAACGGCCTTCTACTGTGCTAAACCCTTCAATAAATTGAAATTCTGAGGACACTCCCTGAATGCCATAGACCAAAGCTTCATTTCCATAGATGATGTTTACATTTCTAACAAAAACTCTTGGAGATTCGTACTCTATTTCTTCTTTGAATAAACGACCAGCCATTTCATAGTCGTTGTTCTTAAATCGAATACGTCTTCCTGGATTTAGGCCCTTGTACGCTTTTGATGTAGTTTCTGGCCATGCCCATATACTTGTAGTGGCATCTTGCTTGAACTCCTTTTCAATACCGTTTTGCATTCCCTGGCCAAAACCCAATAAAATAACAAGGATAAAAATACCAGAGGCCACGGATAACCCAGTAAGGAAAGTCCGCAATTTGTTCTTTCGGATGGTGTCAAATATTTCTTGCCACCTTTCAATGTCGAACATAGTGGTTGGTGTTTGATGATTGATGAAATACGCAAGCGTACTTCAATAAGACATAATCTACATCATATTGTTACACTTCACCGTTAAAAAAATTGTTAAAATTTGAAAAATGCCTTAGTTCCGCATCTTTTTATAGATAAAATAGAACAGTCCCGCTACTAAGATGTAGGGAATTGCCATTAGGTAAACAATACCGTTATTAATTCCTTCCGCAGTTTTTCCATCCGCCTCGCTTTCCACAACGGCTCTGCACATAGCACATTGCGCATCCAATGTCTGTGGAAGCGCTAATAAGACAATCAGCAATATGGCAATTCTAAACTTCATACAGATTTTCAATGTTGGTAATAGGGCGAAATCATTGCATATACTATTACACCTGTAATAGCAACATACAACCAAATTGGAAAAGTATATTTAGCCCATTTTCTATGAGCTTCAAAATCATTTAGATAGGCCTTTGCATATGTTCTCAAAACCAAAGGGATTACCGCAATTGATAGCACAATATGTGTTATTAGAATAAAGTAGTATACGTATTGTATTAATCCTTCCCCTCCATATTTTGTGCTTTCTGAAGTCATATGGTAGGCCACATACATTATTAAAAATAATAAGGAAAGCCCAATGCATGTGGTCATCGCTTTTTGATGAAGGTTTCTCTTCCCATTTTTAATGGCCCAAACAGCAAAAATCAATAGAATTGCTGTTACGCCATTAATGGACGCATAGATAGGAGGTAAAAAAGATAGCGGCTCTGCATTTGGGATTTTATATCCAAACAAAAGGGCCACTACCAATGGTATTACGATGGATATTATAGTAATCCATCTATTAAATCGTTTTTCCCTAACCGAAATTTCTTTGGTCATTCTTCCAGCAATAATTTTTTAATATCTTCTTTTAACATTGTAATCTGCTGTGGTTCCCCTTCCTTATTTACGCTTTGCTTTTCTGTAATGGTACCACGGTAATATATTAATGGATTTCCGTGTTCATCATCTCTGGAACGAATGTATCCTTGCTTATCAACCAACGCAAACATTCCCGAATGTTCAAAACCACCTGGAGCATCCTCTACTTCATTAGCAACAATGTAGAAACCTTCCTGAGCCAATTGGTATATTTCATCCCTATCACCTGTCATTAAATGCCAATCCGCATCAGTAATTCCGTAACGTTCCGAATATTTTTTTAACACCGTTGGGGTATCATATCTAGGATTAATAGTAAAAGAAGCTACTCCAAAGTCTTCGTACTCTTTAAACGTATCCTGGAGTTCTACCAAGTTTTTGGTCATTATAGGACAAATAGTAGGGCAGGTCGTAAAGAAAAATTCTACCACATAGACCTTTCCCAGGTAATCCTTGTCCGAAATAAGTAAACTGTCCTGATTTAAAAATGAAAAAGCGGGAACTTTTCTTTTTTGGCCATTGTTAATAATAAAACCAACTCCTTTTTGAAGAGAGCGAACACTCATGCGGTCTTTTTGAACCACCGAATCACTCTTAAGTCTGTTTACGATTTTTGGAATAAAAATTATTCCAAATACCAGAATGATAAGGGATACCCAGACATAAGTGTATTTCTTTTTATTATTTGCTCCTGTTGGCATTGTTTTTCTTTAAAGCGAGACGATATTCTGCAAGGATTATCTTAACATCATCTTCCATTTTATTGTTTAGTTCCGCGACGGAGGTTGTATTAAAGCCATACATAACCCCCTCATCTTCGTCATCATTACGTCCTCTTAGATTCCTGTCTTTGTCAATTATAAAAACATACGTTGTTCCTAAATTTTCATCTAGGCTTACATTGGTTTTCAAACCTTGGAAGAAAGTTTTTATTTCCTCTTTACTACCGTACGCAAAATTCCATTTTTCAACATCTGAGAGCGTCCCCAATTCATCCTTTAAAGATTTGACTTTCTCCTCAGTTCCTTCAGGAACAACCATTACAATTTGAAAATCATTAAAATCACTGAAGCGTTTGTAAATCTTCTGATTTAGATTGAATGCATTTCCTTTCTTCCTCTCTATATCACTCCCCAAAAAACCCAAAATGGTAATCTTGTCATCTAAATTCACCTTACTATCCAGTTCCGATACATTAGGGATTTTCTCAGTAAGAATAGGCAACCTTCCAAAGTTGTTGATACCTGAAGCAAAAAACAAATAGGCCACCAATGGAAAGATGAACAAAACAACGAGAACAAAGGCCTTTTTCATGATATTCTTACTTGTGCAAAAATAAAAAAGACGGTTTAAAAAACCGCCTTTATTACTCTTAATAATTAATACTTTCTTAGAAGTTCCAAGCTAGGAATCCATCTTTAAATACGTTATAAATATAATCTGCCTCAAAAAGCAAAATGAATATCAAATAACAAACCAAGAAAATTGGAGTCCATACAATTGCTCTACGCAAAGCGCTTTTTTCATCTCTTAAGTGCATAAAATCCCATGCAATGTAATATGCTTTAACCAAAGTAAGGATGATGAAAATCCAGTTAAGAAGTTTCATTCCCAAAAAGTAATTTTTGGTGAGTATTTCTGGCTTATATATTCCTAAAACTACCTCAACTATGGTAATCAAGGACAAAAAGGCCAACACCCCCCATATCTTTTGGACGTTTGACTTGAATTTTACAAGTCCTCTAAAAATTTCCAGTTTGTGTTCGTGTGCCATCTAAAAAGTTTATGTCTTGACTTCCATTCCTATGGAAGTGAAAATTAAAATTTTATACCAAATAAAAGAATGTAAATACAAATACCCATACTAAATCCACAAAGTGCCAGTAGAGACCAACTTTCTCTACCATTTCATAATGACCTCTTCGTTCATAGGTACCCAGAATGATATTAAAAAATATAATAATATTAATGACCACCCCAGAGAATACGTGGAAGCCGTGGAAACCAGTAATAAAAAAGAAAAAATCCGCAAACAGCCTACTTCCGTATTCATTACGAACAAGATTTGCCCCTTCTACCACCAGGCTTGCATCCTTAAGCTTTGCCAGAGATTCTTGACGGGTCAATAACGTTTTCTCCCCTTCCTCATTGATTGTTTCTGTACGAATTAAAATATTTGGATTCGCTTTAAAACCTTCAACTACTTCGTTAAGTGAAAAAGACGTTGTAAAGCCATCTTTCTGGTACCAGATACCGGCATTGCTCTCATGTTTTATCCTATCTTCGGGTAACGCTGTGGAGAAATCCCTTAAAGCGGCCCGCTCACCTGTGTCAGCATTTACAAACTGAAGTATTCTACCTCCTTTAGTTTCAATAGCACCATAATCGCCCTTAATAAAAGTTGCCCATTCCCAAGCCTGCGAACCCACGAAAATTGCACCTCCAATGATGGTCGCAAACATATACCAAATGACAGCATTCTTTTTCATTTTATGACCAGCATCCACAGCAAGTACCATCGTCACAGAAGACATAATCAGAATAAATGTCATAAAAGCAACATAAATCATGGGGTAATTCCCATGGAAAAAAGGTACGTGGGTAAAAACCTCATCGGCAATTGGCCAAGTTTCTATAAACTTAAACCTGGAAAAGCCATAAGAAACCAAGAAACCAGAAAAGGTCAAGGCATCTGAGACTATAAAAAACCACATCATCATTTTTCCATAACTAGCATTTAGAGGACGATTTCCGCCTCCCCAAACACTGTCTTCTGAACCGGTTGTTACCGTTGTATCCATAAAAAAGGTCGTTTTAATAAAACTTTCACAAATTTACATCTTTTGGCGTATTCAAAAAGATAAAGTTGAATGAAAACTCTTTCTCTTAAAAATTATTTCACGAAATACATGAATAGTATTAAATACACCCAAAGAAAATCTAAAAAATGCCAAAACGTGGCACCTAATTCCATCCCCAACATATTATTGGGAACATATTTTCTTCTTAGTTGTTGCACAAATACCACAAGTAGGGAGATTAATCCCGCAAATACGTGAACTATATGCACTGCCGCAATTAAAAAAACATAAGACATTTTAATGCTACTGGTAGGTCCCGTAAAATAATATCCGTTTTCAAGCATTTGAGAAAATCCTACAAATTGAAGCACAATAAAAGAGATTCCCAAGACCAAGGTTATCAATAAAAATATTGTTCCTTGTTTTTGATTATTTTTTCCTACTGCCAGCTTGGCCAACAAATAGGTCAAACTACTAAGGATAATTATGGCCGTGCTTATGAAAAACGCTTGCGGTAGTTCTAGGTCACTAATCCAATCATCTCTTTTACTACTTACAATATAGGCACTTGTCCAACCTGCAAAACCCATGATTAGGCTCACAATACCAAACCAAAGCATCATCTTCTTTGAGCGCCTATTTTTCTCCTCTATACTCCCTTGGGTTAAATCCATATTTTTCTAACTAATAAACTTATCAATAACATAAATTATCTGAATCAGTGAAATATAAGTAACACTGGCCAGCATTAATCTTCTTGCCGAAACATTATCTCTTTTCTCATAGAGTCTAAAGGCAAAAACCAACATTACCAAACCTGACAACAATACAATAACCGCAGCTGCAATAGACAAATGCAACCTTCCTGTAAAACCAAAAGCGGGCATTATAGAAATTACAATCATCCAAATGGTGTACAATATAATCTGTAATGCCGTTCCTGCATCTTTCTTTCCGGTTGGCAACATTTTAAAGCCTCCTCTTTTGTAATCTTCATCCAACATCCAACCCAAAGCCCAAAAATGAGGAAATTGCCAAAAAAACTGAATCATGAACAAAGTTCCGGGTTCAATTCCAAAATCATCTGTTGCCGCCACCCAACCCAACATAAAGGGAATTGCCCCAGGAAAAGCGCCAACAAAAACAGAAAGTGGTGTTTTTGTCTTTAATGGTGTATATACACTTGTATAGAGGAATATTGATATGGCCCCAAACATTGCTGTTTTGGGACTTAGTAAGTACAGGGCAATAACACCAAGGATTGTTAATGAGATAGCAACAACCATTGCTGTATTAACCGACATACGGCCAGAGGGAATAGGACGATTTTTGGTGCGATTCATCAACGCATCCAAATCTTTTTCTATAACTTGATTATAAGCATTGGAAGCCCCAACCATACAGTAACCGCCAAATGCGAGCAAAAGCAAGGAGATTAAATCTATCTGATAAGCCCCTAAAAAATAACCGGCTATAGATGAAAAAACCACGCTAACAGCCAGTTTGGCTTTAGTGATTTCCTTAAAATCAGTAAAAATCAAGGACCAAGACGTATTTTTTACGGAACCTACGGCAGACTTCATCCACATTTTGTATTGGCTGGCAAAGATAACGTCAGCATACATCTTTTCCAACCTATTGACTGTCTTTATGTTATTTTTGAACCACCATTACGTCTTATTTAAAGCTAATTCAAAATAATAGCCATGAACCGAAGATTATTTTTACCATTCCTTTTTCTTTTTACCCTTTTAGTGCAATCCCAAGATCAAGAAGTTACCATCACTGTTGACACTTTAACCCAAAAAGTATATATGCTTACTGGGCGAGGTGGTAATATTGGCATCTACGTTGGAAATGACAAAGTGTTTATGGTAGATGATCAATTTGCCCCATTAAGCAATAAAATTAAAGCTACCATTGCCACTCTTACAGACAAATCCATTACCTATTTGGTAAATACCCATATGCATGGTGACCATACTGGAGGTAATGTAAATTTTAACTCGGAAGCCACTACGTTGGTAGCCCAAGATAATGTTCGCAAGCGTCTGGAAAATAAAGGGAAGAAGAATTTAGCAGCCAACAAGATAAGCCAAGAAGACTACGAGAAAAATCTTCCTGAGATAACTTTCTCCGATGACCTTACTTTTTACGATGGCGATGAAACCATTATGGCATTCCATGTTCACAATGCCCATACGGATGGGGACGCCATGATTTATTTTGTTAACGAAAATGTGCTGCACATGGGTGATACTTACTTTTCAGGTCGTTATCCATATATCGATTTAAAGAGCGGAGGAAGTATTGACGGTTATATTGCTGCACATAGAAAGGCGTTGTTGGTTATTGATGAAAACACCAAAATTATTCCCGGTCATGGAAGACCATCCAATAAAGCTGAGTTAGAAGTATATGTTACCATGCTTGAAGATATAAGAACCATCATCCAAAAAGAGCTAGTTGCCGGAAAATCCCTGGAAGCGGTAAAAACCAATACCACTTTATTGGCAAAATATGATGCCACGCATGGCAATGGATATATTAATGGTGAAAAAATGCGAGAGGCAGTTTATACCAGTTTATCTAAAAAATAACATATTACTCTAAGCTTGATTTGAATGAAAAAGGGGCGTCGTTGTTTCTTTTTTTAGATTTCTAGTTACATGACATTGATTACCCCATAATTTAAGACACAAAAAAAGCCCTAACGTTTCCGTTAGGGCTTTTTCTTTCCTGCCTCAACAGAAAATAATATTTTACTGAAGCTTAAATGTAATTGGAATACTAAAAGGAACTTTTACAGCTCTACCTCTTTGTTTTCCAGGTGTCATTTTAGGAAGCTTATTGATAATACGCAATGCTTCTTTCTCCAAATTTTTGTCCGGTCCACGCATTCTAATGTTCCCGATACTACCATCTTTTTGGATAACGAAAATAACGTTAACCCTTCCTTGAACGCCCATTTCTTGAGCAATCTCTGGATAACGGAAGTTTTTACGGATATGCTTTTGCATCATATCCTGAAAACATTTCTTTTTATTGCTTGCTCCTTCACAACCTGGAAAAACAGGTACATCTTCAATTACGGCAAAAGGAACTGAAATATCTTCATCAATTTCCTCAACCTCAACCTCTTCAACTTCCATTACTTCCTCTTCTTGACTGGTCTCTGTTGATTCGATTACGGTTTCTTCAACTTCTTCTTCATCTTCAACAACCTCGATAATTTCTGGTGCAGCTGGTGGTGGTGGTGGTGGTGGAGTTTTTATCTGCTCCGTCATTGGCACCTCTTCATCCAATTGATCTTCAATGTTCATTGAAATATCATACTCATTGGATTTATCATATTTTTTCCACTCCATGGCTCCATAAACCAACCCTAAAACAGCGGCCAACCCTATGACAAAATAGAGCGAACTGTTTTTACCTACATCTGCTTTTGGATTCTTTTTTAGTTCCATCGTTTTAATTTTAGTGTTTGCTAATTTAATTATTAATTGGTTAAATAAGCAATTAAATTTTCCATTTTAACGGCCTTTCTTTAGAAAAATACCATTTAATTAAGCTAACTCCTACAAATGCTCCTAATGAATTGGCCAAAACATCACCATATTCAGCCATACGATTTGCAGTAGCTGTGTATTGTAATACTTCAATAAATATGCCATACGCAATGGCTATAAGCAACATTATTATAAGGGTTTTGCTCAGACCCATTTCACCTTGTGTTCTTTCTCTTACAAACATACAGCCCAAAACAGCAAAAATTAAATAAAATGAAAAGTGTGCGATTTTGTCCGCATAAGGAACGTTCACTGTACCAGTATCCAATCCAGAAAAAGAAAATAAGCTGAGCATTGTAATAAACAATACCCAGCTTATAAATAATAAGGTGAAAATATACTTCTTAAGCACCAATTAGCGCTTTATAGTCTTCATCAGTCATTAAAGTATCTACTTCAGAAGTATTGCTCATTTTTATTTTGATCATCCAACCTTCTCCATATGGATCGGTATTTACCTTTTCAGGCTCATCTTCCAAGGCTTCATTAAATGCCACAATCTCACCACTTAGTGGCAAAAACAAGTCAGAAACGGTTTTTACTGCTTCTACAGTACCAAAAACTTCTTCCTTTTCTAAAGTCTCGTCCAAAGTTTCAACTTCTACATAAACAATATCACCCAACTCTCCTTGGGCAAAGTCTGTGATGCCTACAGTTGCGATATCCCCATCAATTTTGATCCATTCATGATCCTTAGTGTACTTTAATTCTGCTGGTATGTTCATTGTTTAATTTGTATTAGTCAGGTCACAAATGTAAAGGATCAGAAACTGCTTTTCAAGTAAACTTGAAAACAAAATCTGTGCACTTAAAAATGGTCTTAGGCAAGGAAATATTAGTTCCCAAAGTTATATCTAAGCGTAAACCCTGTATTGATAGTGGTTTGCGGAAATGCAGTGGATACCGCAAATTGGGAAAATGAATGATCGTAGAAGAACAACGCATTCAAACTCTTGCTCAAGGCATAGTCTGCCGTGAATTTGATGGACATTAATTGCTGTCCTGATGTAATTTGGTTATTGTCAATATCCAGATTTCGAATTATGGTGATATTGTCTCTAAGGGATAAATCGGCCTTAAGGTTTAAGTCACCCTTCAATCTCGTTTTCTCGCCGCCAATATTGGTGACAAATTTTACATCTTTAAAACGATAACCCAATCCTAAGGTATATTCCTTTCCATTAATTTCCGTAAGCAGGTTGTTATCAAAACTTAAGGATAAGGTTCTATCCGTTCTTACCTCAGCTAAAAAACTAAACGAGTTCTTCATTTCAAAATCTACCCGCATTAAAGGGTTGAACTGATCGGTAAGCACTACATTATTTATAATGTTCTCTGGAAGAAAGTCTTCGGTTTCAGGGTCCGTTGCTGTATTTTCTCGCTCTAGATTGGTTTGAAAAGAGTTGATACTGTATGCTGCGCGATAGCCATGACTTAGTGAAAAACGCTTGAATTTCTTTTTAAACCATCTGTTTTTCATTAATCCAGTATACTTGATGTTCCAATTTGGAATGGGTATTTCACGGAAGGCATCTAGATTCACACGATTTACATCTTGTCCTGTATAGGCGGCAAAAAATGCTGGAAGCAATACTTCCTGTTGTGTTTTCCCATAACGTTGCGGAAATCCATCAGCATCTAGGGTGCCAGGATTCTGTCCTCGATCAGAAACCAATCTGTTAGCGATAGTTATTCTGTTCTCTTTGAATTTTTCAAAGGTTTCAGAATCGAATTCATCACTTTTGCTGAACACAGTCCCGATCATTATGGTAGATATACTAAAATTTCCAAAGGTATTGCCCAACAAATTTTCATACTCAAACTCACCACTACCCAAATCATTTACCTGGAAATTTTCTTGGTAACTATTGGACAATTGTCTATCCGCGGTAAAATCTATGGTCAAGTCTTGAGTGGGTTGTGCTGTAGCTGTAATGTTTAATTGTTTGTTTGAATTTTCAAGATATTGGGAGTTAAATTCTGGAAAAGTAGTTAACCAACCATTTCTAGCTGCTTCAAAGCGCACATCTGATTGACTTCCAAAAACAAACCCTAGAGTAGGTCTGGCAGTCCCAATAAAACCAATGGATTGTGTATACCCTGGCAATACTTTACCACTGTTCTCACTATAGTTTACGTTAACTCGTTTTACCATGGTTACAATATCAACCAAAGTATTAAAGGCCTTACTTGTCTTTTTGGGTGGTTTTTCATCTTCTGATGCAGGGTTACCAGCCTTGTCACGTCTTACACGTGCCTGAGTTGCCGTCACTTTTCCACTTTTCTTTTTAAGACCTAAAAAGTCGTAAAAGCGTTGCATGGTTAAGTTGGCCGTTATATTATGTGTATTGGCATTTTGAACCGTATTAATGTTTTCTCCAGCAACCTCATTTAAAGCATCACCTCCACGTTGCCAGTCAAAATTACTGGTGTAGGTGTATTGCGCATTGATAAAATTCAAAAACGGAAACTTACTAAACGGCAGTTCATAATTTAGTTGCATTTGTTGGGAATGTCTATTGGGTTCACCAATGTCAAAAAATCCATCCCATAAGTCCAGTGCTTGATTAATTCCTGAATCCGAATCATCATCAACATTAAAATAATTACGTACTATATTATTGTTAGATGCCGTTAGGTTTAATCGCAGCGATTTGGAAATACTATAATTTAATGCATACTGCCAGTTAAATAGGTAATTACGTTGTTGTAGCAATGGCAACTCCAAAGCATCTACACCTGGCTCCAACACATCTCTAAACCGTTGTTGGTTAAATGAACGATTGTAGTTTGCATTTACCGATAAGCTCGTAGGCAATAAATTAAAATTGAGTTCTTTAAGCCATTGCCAGTATTTACTCATAAATAATGAATCCTTCTTAACAAATGGCGCAATTGGAGCGGGTTTGAAATTATGATTGTAAACAAAACCAGTTGTTACGTTTTGGTCGCGTAAATCCGCCACTTCAAAATCTCTATGATTGGTTTCATTATAAGAATAATTGAAGGTGAAATTTTCTACATCAAAAAAGTTTTCTTCAGCTTCATCACTTCTATTTTTGCGAACTCCAATAAGATTGATGCTCGTCCTTTTGGTGTAATCCTCTGCCTGTTTTTGAATGGTTTCAGCATCTTCTGGTGTTGTTGCGGCGGCAATACGGTCATCCAACTTTAAATCGTCATAAACGGGATCAAACTCAGGAGTAATGAGACTTTCCGAAATACCGTAATTAAATGGAAGTTGAAGTCCCCATTTTTTAGGAAATAATTGGCCCACATTTACATTGGTGACCACATCATAAGAAATGGCATCTTCACGTGAACGCTCATTGGGCATCTGGTCAATGGAACCAAAACCTGAAGTACTTCTGCTTCCCGTTGCAGTAACATTTGCAAAATCTGCCATGTTCGCATCCAAAGCGGCAATTGCTGCCCATCCACCATTATTATCCAAGCCGGCCAAGCGAAGTTCGTTAAACCAAACTTCGCCTCTTGCAGGCAAATCATCAATGTTTTTAACACCCACCATCATTCCGCGAATACTTCCCAATGATGGATTACCACGGATTCCTATTCGTAATCTTCCTAAAGTTCTGGGCGCAAATTCATCCACCAAAACAGCATCACCGTCTATAATCTCGTAATAGTTAATATCATTTAGTGTCTGCTCGGCAATTCCTCTGGATTTAACTTTGTTCAAATCACTTAGGTCAATATCTATCTCATTTACATCTGGCCATATTTCATCTGGAGATGTTACATTAAAGGATGTAAACTGAAGTGGTAATTCTATTTGATAAAAGTTCTCCGAGAAATCTGTTCCTATCCGAAGAAAACCAACCAAAGGTGTGTCATCATCTGAATAATCTCCATTTAATATTTTTTCGGCATGCATGAACATCTTAATGCGCTCATACTGTCTCACATCAATATTTACGTTTTTGAAAACGCCCCGTGAATCCTCAGATTCCAGGTTTTCCACTACAAAGGACAAAGACTGCTCATTTTGTCTTATAATGGTGTTATTGTTGTTCAATTGTTCTCTTACTACTCCAGGAGGCAAAACATATGGTATAGGTTGTCTACCAAAATTCTCTTCAATATTAACCGTGTTAACATCTGTTACCGTACCGTCATCAGAAGGATCATTATCAATATCTGGCTGTAAAGAATTGGTATATGTTCTCCAATCTCCACGAACAAGGTCCAAAGTAGCAAAACGCAATGCCACATCGTCATTAAACCCGGTAAGGTACATCCGCATAAAACTGATGGAACGAAAATCTGTTATTCCACCGACCGCATCTGTAAAATCACTTAACGGAATCTTATATTGTATCCATCTTCTGTTCAACTGGGTTCCATTAGGAAGGTCTGGGGTAAGCCCTTCTCTTATGTCCGTTACGTATTGATCATCAATAGTTGTATTTGGCCTTATTTGAATACGATATTCATAATAGCTGTTAACCGTATTCATTGTTAAATCCCTATCAATATCTTCTACATCTGGCAGTGTTGTTGACCCTCTGTTTGTATTGCTTACTGCTACCGGAGAGTTACCATCAGTATTGTTGAAATCTAAATAACGTTCCAAAATACCACCTTCTCTATTTAAATAGTACTGATAGTTATCCAATGCTGGATCTTCACTTGGTCCATTATAAATTGCTTGTTCTTCCGCATCATCCAATCCATCTAACCCAATATCTTGTAATACTCTATTCGCCTCATCTGCATCAAAAGCATATACCAAAGATTGCGTAGAGGGAACTTCTCCCCAAATGGTAGTCCTGGGAATTTCTGTGTTGGTACTTGCCGGTAGCCCATTCTCATATTGTTTTCTTCCGTCTCTCAAAATATCTTCTGAGATGTTTCCTAAGTTCAACACCAACTCTCCTGCATTTGCATTATTGGTTTCTCCGTCCACATAAGGATCTAAAACCCAAAACTGAACAAATTCTACATTGGACTGTTCAAAGTTAGTACTACTCAATGGACGCATAATACCCGCCCACTTTTCATCTGGCGTTTCTGTCTCAAAGCTTGGGTTCGCATTGTAAGGCCCTTTGTCATTAGGGTAATACACCAAATCCAAAGTTCCCTGAACTTGAGTCTGGCCCTGCGCGATATCTGTTTCAGCAAAAACCTCATCAATAAAAACCCTTCGAGTAGAGTTCAGTGAAATGTCATTATCAGACATTCCAGAAGGTCTTTGATTGGTATAAAAAATTGGATCAATTGTATACCAGGCCATTTTCGCCCTTTCAAAACCGACATCAATATCTGTTCTATCCTGCAAAAATTCTACAGGTGGACTTGCCAAGGTCCATCCCAAGGATGAACGAATATCAATTAAAGCTTGCGCACCTTCAAAATCATCTAAGTACGTTGTGGTTTCTCCTTGAAAATCCGCATTCTTTGGAGAATTGGGTTTTAAGAAAGCAACTTCTCCCCTTACCGATAGATTAGAAGGAACATCCGTATCTATATTAGGAAGTTTATTTGCCAGCCTTGTTAAGAATGGTATCTCGGTGCTGAAGTTTCCGTTTAATCCAAAAATAGTATTGTTAACCGGTTCAACTCCAAAATTTGATTTTTGAGTCAGTGGTCTTTCGTTCAAATTCAAAAGAGTACCTCCCAATACAAAGTTCTCATTGAATTTATGTTCTACATTTATTCCCGTAAATCGCCTTGTTTGTTGGCCAAAAACAGCATTGTTTTCAACCGAAATATTGATGGGAGTATTGGAGGCAGCCAAACTAGGATCTAAAATCTGAACAGTACCTGCTTGATAATTTACAGTATAATCTATTCCTTCTTGTAGTTGACGACCGCCAGCCGTAACCCTAACTGAACCTCTAGGCACGTTAAACGCTCCTATTGGAATACCATTATTTCCTTGTGATTTATAACGCCCTTTAAGTTGGAAGCGATTCTTCTCAGCATCTTGCAAAGAAGCTGCTTTGGTCTTAGCATACATGTTACGGAATACATAACGCTGCTGGTTAACGTTATAACCTTGGTCATTATCCACATCATAGGTTCCACCGCCCAATTCTTCAAAAAGAAACTCCCCAAATGGCTCTACTTTTGTAAAAATAATGCGTCCCGACTGTGTATCTACCGTAATTCCTGGCACATAGTCAAAGAAACCGTCTCCACCAGGCTGCACATCATTATACACATTTAATCTATCCAGGTTGAAAACATCGATTAGGATACGGTCTTCATAACCTACTGGCCATCCTGCATTTGGATCAACTGGTGTTATGTAGTTTCTTGGGGTGGGATCAGAATATAGAATGTTTAGTTTAAAATCTTCTTCACTTAATTGAAATGCCCCGGTGGCATAGATGTTCTTCATCATCAAATCCCAAATAGGATCATCCACATTGGTAATATTACTTTTCAGCAGTTTTAGAATAAGGGTATTGTTTTCTATAATTGGATTCACTCCTCCGGAGACCGTTGTAGCATCAACCCCTCCGTTTGCAAACTCACCTACTTGGAACACTTCGCCATTGATGGTATATTGAAACGCCACCCCTAACACTTCATCATTACTAAGACGTTGGTTTAAAGAAACATATCCTAATTGTGCATCAAACTGATAATCCCTTCCCTGCTCCAGTTTCCTGGCGTTTTCCAAAATTGCATAGTCAAAACCTTGATTTGCTTCAACATTAAATCCGGCCTCCACCGTGGCTATATCTCTAATTGCAGTTGTTAATTGCCCCCCGTTTCCAATTAATGCCGGGTCAAAATCATTTGCTTCATTTCGTGGCAACGCTCCCGGTTGTAGCACGTTAAAAAATCCTCCAGGTGCATTACCCTCTTTACCAATTCTCGTAATTTCTCTTCCGTCAGCTCCCAACTCAACTTCACCTAAATCCTGAATGGCAACCACGTTCCTCACATTTAATGTCTGTTGGTTACGGTTGGTCACCCAAACTTCCAATCTTGTAATTTGAACTTGACTTTGAATAAAAGGGTAATTTGTTAATGCACGATCGTAATTATCCCTAAAATATTGAGCTAAGAAAAAGTGTTTATCCTCATCATAATCTAAGGCAGTCAAAGCAAATTCATTTACAGTACCTCCTCCTTGAGCTACCACAGTGTTGTTTTGCGAACGTTGTTCCGAGAAAACTGCAGTCACCGTAGTTCTACCAAATTGCAATTGAGTTTTTACTCCAAACAGACTTTGTGCACCTGTAATCAGAGAACTATTTAAAGGCATGTTTACATTACCAATCTCTATTTTACGAAGGATATCGTCCTCGGTTGGCGTGTAATCTATTTTTACCAAATTCTGAAAATCAAAAGTAGCTTCTGTATCGTAGTTAGCAGTCACCTGAAGACGCTCTCCCACTTTTCCCAAAAGACTTAAACTTATTCTTTGATCAAAATCAAAAGAAAGATTGGTTCGGTTTCTAGGGGAAAGTGCAGGATTATCATTTTTTTGCCATAATACTCCTAAGTCCATGGCAACGGAACCTTGTGGAATTACTTCAATCGTATTTCCGCCAAAAATTGATTCAAAGAAACTACTGTTCACATAAAAATTGGGCAACAAGTTTTTTCTAGCTTCTTGACTTCCTTCCTTTTTGCCTGTGAAAGCATCAATTTTTTCTTTGAAGTATGTTTTCATTCGTTCTTTTCGAACGAGTTCAAAATATTGATCTGGAGTAAGAATAATAGGGTAACTTATATCAAAGTCCCCAACACTCTCTGTGTAGATATATCGGTCTAGTTTAGGGTCGTAAGAATATTTAGCAATAATGCTATCTGGGTTCTCCAATATCAATTGACCAATTGCAAAACCGGTTTTCACCGAATCCTGAACTTGCTCATTGGTCTCCTGGCCCATTAGGTTAGTGGCTATCAGAAAACATATAAAAAAGAAAAAGTGCTTAAATCTTAATGATTTAAGTATTGGTTTTGCCCCTCTTTTCAAACTAGTTACAAATTTTTCAGCGCCAATTTTATAATGTCCTCAACGCTTAGTGTAGGATCCTGGGATAATACCTTGTCCACAACCTTTTCTGATTGTCTTCGGACAAAACCAAGAACCTCTAAAGCAGATAACGCTTCTTCTTTGCTTGTATTGTTTGATTGTAGGGAAACTTCGCCCATATCATAGACTTTTAAAATCTTATCCTTTAGGTCAAGGATTACACGTTGGGCAGTCTTTGCTCCTATACCCTTGATTGCCTGTATGGAAGGGACGTCTCCATTGGCAATAGCGTCACGTACCTGGACAGGAGATAATGAAGACAACATAGTCCTGGCGGTGCTTGATCCAATCCCAGAAACTGAAATCAACAGTCTAAAAATTTCACGTTCCGATTTTTCTACAAAACCAAATAAGGTATGTGAATCTTCCTTTACTTGTAAATGTGTAAAAAGTCGGATGTTTTCCTCATTCTTTAATTGTGAAAAAGTATGTAGTGAAATATTCAAAAAGTATCCTACTCCAGCACATTCAATTATAACGTAAGTTGGATTTTTTTCGACCAATTTTCCTTGTAAGTGGGTAATCATGATATAGCAGTTAAGTTTAGGGTAAAGTTTTAGCCTTGTAGTTACTCTCCCATTTTTGCTTTCTTCCGTTTCTCTCGCTCTTGGGCATCAATAACCGCTACAGCAGCCATATTAACCATTTCATCAACACTGGCACCAAGCTGCAAAATATGTGCTGATCTACGCAAGCCTACCATAATTGGACCAATAGACTCTGCATTGTTTAATCCTTTTAGAAGTTTGTACGTGATATTTGCCGAATCCAAATTAGGGAATATCAAAGTGTTTACCTTTTTCCCCGCAAGCTTTGAAAACGGAAAATTGTTATGACATAATTCTTGGCTCAAAGCAAAATCCGTCTGAATTTCGCCATCAACCACCAACTCTGGATTGCGCTCATGTAAAATCTTAACTGCTTCTCTCACTTTCTGTGCATTTGGATGGCTTGATGAACCGTAGTTGGCATATGACAACATGGCCATTACTGGATTAAAGCCAAAGGTATTCGCAACATTTGCTGTCATTTGGGCTATTTCTGCCAAATCTTCCGCGCTTGGATCTACGTTGATAGAAGTATCCGCTAAAAACAGTGGGCCTCTTTCTGTAATCATAATGTTTACTGTGGAAGCATTTTTCACCCCTTTAGATCGACCCAACACTTCAAAAACAGGTTTTAGCACCTTCGGATATGACCTGGAATATCCAGAAATCATTCCATCTGCATCACCTTCCTGAAGCATCATAGCACCAAAATAATTACGCTTACCCATGTTAACATTGGCGCTATATTTGGTTTCTCCTTTTCGCTTTCTAGATTCCCATAATTTTAAAGCATATCTATTCCGCATATCCTTGGACTCATCTGAACGGGGATCTATAATTGGAACTTCTGCATCAAAATCCAGTTCTTTTTTAAGGCCTTCTATAGTCTCCTTGCTTCCTAACAATATTGGAATTGCAATACCTTCATCATGTACAATTTGTGCTGCTTTCATCACATCTAGTAATTCGGCCTCTGCAAAAACAATTCGTTTTGGATTCAATCGGGCTCGATTGTGCATCAAGCGCACTGCCTTGTTATCATTACCTGATCTCTGGTAGAGTTCTTCCTCGTATCTTTTCCAGTCTTGTATAGGTGCTTTGGCCACTCCACTGTCCATTGCCGCTTTGGCAACTGCCGGTGGAATTTTTGTAATTAACCTTGGATCAAAAGGTTTTGGAATTATGTAATCTTTGCCAAAAGCCAATCTTGTTGTGTCATATGCAATGTTAACCTGTTCCGGCACAGGCTCCCTCGTTAAATCTGCCAAAGCTCGAACAGCGGCCATCTTCATTTCTTCATTAATTTTTGTTGCCCGCACATCTAACGCACCTCTAAAAATGAATGGAAATCCTAAAACATTGTTTACCTGATTTGGATGATCAGATCTACCTGTGGCCATAATAACATCATCCCTTGTCTTACAAGCTATGTTGTATTCTATTTCCGGGTCAGGGTTTGCCATGGCAAAAACAATAGGATCCTTCGCCATTGATTTAAGCATTTCCGGGGTCATGATATTTGCGATGGACAGTCCTATAAAAACATCTGCATCTTTTAAAGCCTCGTCCAGTGTATCTATCTTTCTGTCTGAAGCAAATTCTAGCTTTTCTTTGGAAAGATTTTTCCGATCGCTTCGGATAACTCCTTTGCTATCCAGCATTACAATATTTTCGCTTCTAGCGCCAAATGCCTTATACAATCGTGTACAGGAAACAGCTGCAGCACCTGCCCCACTCACCACAATCTTAACTTCTTCTATTTTTTTATGGGTAATCTCCAAAGCATTTAAAAGCGCAGCGGCAGAAATAATTGCCGTTCCATGCTGATCATCATGCATTACCGGAATATCCAGTTCTTCTTTAAGCCTTCGTTCTATTTCAAATGCTTCCGGGGCCTTAATATCTTCTAAATTGATTCCTCCAAACGTTGGGGCAATGGTTTTTACGGTCTCCACAAACTTATCTACATCGGTGGTATCCAATTCTATATCCATTCCGTCGATATCCGCAAAAATCTTAAACAGAAGGCTTTTTCCTTCCATTACCGGTTTTGAGGCTTCAGGTCCTATATTTCCGAGTCCCAAAACTGCCGTACCGTTAGAAATTACCGCAACAATATTTCCTTTGGCCGTGTATTTATAAACGTCATCCTTATTCTTTTCAATCTCCAAACAAGGCTCAGCAACCCCTGGCGAATAGGCAAGTGCCAAATCCCGCTGCGTTGCATACGGCTTGGTAGGAACAATTTTTATTTTACCTGGTTGGGGTTTAGCGTGGTATAATAATGCTTCCCGACGTTGTTGTTCTTTGTTCATTTGTTACAATTGAAGCTGTAAAGATAATGGTATTCCCTTGTAATGATGAAATACCAAATCCATTCTTAAGTTATGGTAAAAGTAATTTGAAAAAATACAGTTTATTCTTCTACAATGTCTGCAAGATTATCTTCTTTGGATACATTTAATCGCATTGCTAAAATTGATGCAATTACAAAGCAGGCTCCAGCAAATAAAATTGCATTTATGGAATTTCCGCCTAGAAAGTTTTTAAAAATAGGGCCAAATGTCAATGTTTGAATTCCCATTGGGATTACAATCATCATGTTTAAGATTCCCATATATACCCCTCTTCTTTCTTGGGGAACAATCTTTGAAACCATGCTATACGGAATTCCCATCATAGCTGCCCATCCAATCCCAAACAATACCATAGGAATTAACACATACACTGGATCTGCAATGTTTGGTATTGCGAACAATGCCAATGCAGTACCAAAAAGACTGAGAGCATATATCTTCTTTCCACCAAACTTCAGGGTCAATGGAACCAATATTAAAGCTACCACTGCTGTAACAACGTTATAGGTAGTACTCATTTTTGCTGCCTGCGCCGCTGCTTCAGAAGTATTATACCCCATTGTAGCTCTAAATAATGGGGTTATAAATTGCCAATAAACAAACAACGCATACCACTGAAATAGATAAACCGCCGAGAGCTTCCACATAAATTTTGGCATTTCTTTTACAGCATCTGCAATTTCAACAAAAGGTGTTTTAAAACGTTCTGCAAATGGGAGTGCCTTATGTCTGTTTATTTCTTTTAATTCTTCATCACCAGGTGGAATCTCTGGGGTTTTCAATACAGACCAGAGTATTGTTGTAATGGATAAAAATGAACCAATAAAAAAAGAATAATATAACCATTTGGGAATGGTTCCTTCAACTTCTTGCCCTCCTCCAAACCAATCTTGAAACAAAAAGATGGATGCATTGGCCAAGAGAATACCAGCACCTACAAACAAGCTCTGCATTTGGTATCCCATGCTCAATTGTTTGTCCGGTAATTTATCTCCTACAAAAGCACGGTAAGGTTCCATAGCCATATTGTTCCCTACATCAAGAATCCATAACAAACCTACCGCGAACCATAAAGCTGGGCTAAGCGGGAAAGCAAATAGACATAGACTTCCTAAAATAGCGCCAATAAGAAAAAATGGTTTTCTTCTACCCCATCTTGCCGACCAGGTTTTATCGGAAATAGCGCCAATCAATGGTTGAACGATTAAACCCGTTATGGGGCCCGCTATATTTAAAATGGGCAGTAATTCTTCTTCTGCCCCCAAGAAAAGAAAAATAGGGTTGATAGCGCTCTGCTGCAATCCAAAGCTATATTGAATGCCTAGAAATCCAACATTCATATTCCAAATCTGCCAAAAACTCAGTTCAGGTTTTTTAATTTTCATAGTTAGGTCAGTAGTTAAAAATTAGCTCCATAATGTCTTCTACATCTTATCAATATACCGATTTCTTTGTTTTTATGACAAAAACCAGGGCTTAAAACAGTGAAAATGACAACGCAAACGATTTCGCTAAACAAAAATCTATTTAAGGAATTTAATATTCCGTTGCAAACCTGAGAATTTGGTTCGCTTTACCGCAGATTTTTTGAAGATTTTTTTGAACACATCTTCGGTAATTTCCTCCCAATCTTTTTTGGACATGGACAGTAGTTCTGGATTTGGATTGAATAATGGCTCAGCATGTGGTTTTGAAAATTTATTCCAGGGACAAACATCCTGACAAACATCACAACCAAACATCCAATCCTCCAATTTCCCCTGGAACTCATTAGGAATTTCATTTTTTAATTCTATGGTAAAATAGGAAATACATTTACTTCCATCCACAACATAAGGGGCAACAATTGCTTCTGTTGGGCAGGCATCAATACAGGCGGTACAAGTGCCGCAATGATCCGTGACTGGAGTATCATAATCCAGTTCCAAATCCACAATCAACTCAGCAATGAAGTAAAACGACCCTACTTGTTGTGTTAGCAAATTACTGTGTTTACCTATCCAACCTAAGCCGCTTTTTGCCGCCCACGCTTTATCTAAAACTGGAGCAGAATCTACAAATGCTCTTCCGTGAACTTCCCCGATTTCGTCTTGAATAAAATGCAAAAGGGATTTGAGTTTATCTTTTATCACAAAATGATAATCTGTGCCATAGGCATACTTAGACACCTTATAGGTGTTCTTTATTTGATTCTGCTCTGGAAAATAATTGAGCAACAATGAAATTACCGATTTTGAACCCTCAACCAATTTAGTGGGATCTAACCGCTTGTCAAAATGGTTTTCCATATACTGCATCTCACCATGCATATTTTGGTTAAGCCATTTTTCCAATCTTGGTGCTTCTTCTTCTAAAAATTCAGCTTTGGAAACCCCACAAGACAAAAAACCGAGGCGTTTGGCTTCGGTTTTAATTAGTTCAGTATAATTAGTTTTTGTTATCAAATTAAAATAACCCTCCTTGGGTTCCATCTTTCAACCTACCCAAATGCTTGTATGCAAGCTCGGTGACCTCACGACCTCTTGGGGTGCGCATAATAAAGCCTTGTTGAATTAAAAAAGGCTCGTACACTTCTTCAATGGTTTCTGCACTTTCTGAAACTGCGGTAGCCAAAGTTGTAATGCCAACTGGACCTCCCTTAAATTTATCAATAATGGTAATTAAGATTTTATTGTCCATTTCATCCAGTCCATGGGCATCTACATTTAAGGCCTTCAAACTAAACTTTGAAATATCCATATCTATATTTCCATTACCCTTTATTTGGGCAAAATCTCGTACTCTTCTTAAAAGAGCATTGCAAATTCTTGGAGTTCCCCTACTTCTACCAGCAATCTCAATAGCTGCTTCATTGGTAATGGGCACTTTCAAAATCTCAGCACTTCGTTCTACAATGGTCGACAATAACTCTGTATTGTAATATTGTAATCTACTTTGTATACCAAATCGAGCTCTCATTGGTGCCGTTAACAATCCTGAACGCGTGGTAGCTCCGATCAATGTAAATGGACTTAGATTGATTTGAACTGTTCTGGCGTTCGGTCCTGTTTCAATCATGATATCAATCTTATAATCCTCCATAGCGGAATACAAGTATTCTTCCACAATGGGACTTAAACGATGAATCTCATCTATAAACAATACATCCCGTTCTTCAAGATTGGTCAAAAGGCCTGCCAAATCTCCCGGTTTATCCAAAACCGGACCAGAGGTAATCTTAATTCCTACTCCCAGTTCATTTGCCAGAATATGAGCCAAGGTAGTTTTCCCCAATCCTGGTGGGCCATGGAACAAAGTATGATCCAGAGCTTCACCACGAAGGTTAGCTGCCTGTACAAAAATCTTCAAATTCTCCAACACTTGCTCCTGACCAGTAAAGTCATCAAAAGTAATAGGTCGCAACGCTCTTTCAATGTCAAGCTCTTCTTGAGAAAAGCTCTCAGGTGTAGGGTCTAGATTTTCATTCATATCCTAACAAATATAGGTGAAAACCAAATGTGCTAGAAACCATTTCCTCTAAAATGCTTACTGCTTAAGATTCAAATGTCAATCTTAAAAACTAAATCTTAAATTAGATACTTCTAAGAAATAACACAATTTCTTCAACTAAGCGTTTTATGGTGAAATCTGATTACTCAATAGGCATTTTACAGTACATCCCTTTTTTTTACGTCATCTGGTCAGATGATTTGCTTTCGGCTTCCGAAATAGCTGTTGTTAAAAAAACCATTGAACAAGATTCAGTTCTTAATTCTGATGAGAAAAATCTGCTCTCACAATGGTTGGATAGAGAAAACCCACCTATAGATGAAGAGTTTAAACAATGGAAACATACTATTACGAATTCCAATGTCAAGTTGATCGAAAGTGATACTTATCCGCTAGCATCATTAAGTCAGCGTTTGGGGAATTTACATTGCGAGCGTTGCGATTTCAACGACCATTTAAAGCACATAGAAATAAACCTAGGGATACAACCCAATCATTACAATCATTTGTTTGATGTCGAAGTTATTCATCATAAAACCTCAGATTTTTATGATTCCAAAGTGCTTGATGGTATTTTAAAAGGTTCGCACGCTAAAGCGGTTGATAATTTTAGGAGTTTCCTGAATCAACCCAGTTTTCATTGGGATGTTAAAAGAAACAAAGAAGATTTTAGGGGAAAAGTACTAGAACAAGTTCAGCTTCTAGGTACGAACGGTTATGGTGCCATGGCTTATGGTCCCGAATATGGGGGGACTGGCAACATGCCGGCATACGGAGCAATTTTTGAGCACCTCATGTTTATTGATGGGAGCCTTGCTGTGAAATTTGGGGTTCAATTTGGACTTTTTGGTGGTAGTATTCAGAAGTTGGGCACTAAAAAACATCACGACCAATACTTGACCGATACAGGGAAAGCAAAACTATTGGGCTGTTTTGCCATGACTGAAACAGGACATGGCTCTAATGTCAGAGGCATAAAGACCACTGCCACTTATGACCAAAAAACTGACTCTATTATTATTCATACACCAGGACCAAACGACAATAAAGAATATATAGGCAATGCTTTGCATTCATCCATGGCTTCCGTTTTTGCACAATTGATCGTTGATGGAAAAAATGAAGGGGTACATGCTGTTTTGGTTCCAGTACGCGATAAAAACAATACCGTATTGGAAGGAATTATCATTGAGGACAATGGATACAAACTTGGTTTAAATGGTGTGGATAATGGAAAGATTTGGTTTGACCAAGTCAAAGTTCCTCGTGAAAATTTACTGAATGAATTTGGTGAAATCAGGGATGATGGCACCTATTCTTCAGCAATCAAGAATCCGAACAAACGATTTTTCACCATGCTCGGCACTTTGGTCGGTGGTCGTATCTGCGTGGCAAAAGGGGGCGTCGGTGGCGCAAAAATGGCATTGACCATTGCAGTTAAGCACGCATTGAACAGAAGACAGTTTAATGACAGTGTTAAGATTCAAGAAGATCTTATTATGGATTACCCTACACATCAATTACGACTGACCCCCGCAATTGCAAGCGCATATGTGTATCATGTGACTTTAGAGGAGATGATGAAACGATATAGTGATGATTCTCAACCTGATAAAAGAAAAGTTGAAACTCAAGTGGCTGGTCTTAAATCCATCATAACCTGGTTTGCAAATGACACCATTCAAGAGTGCAGGGAAGCTTGCGGCGGAAAAGGATATTTGTTGGAAAATAGAATTGCCGACCTAAAAGGGGATGTGGACATATTCACCACTTTTGAAGGAGACAACAACGTTTTATTACAATTGGCAGCAAAGGGAGTTTTATCAGACTTTAAAGCAGAGTTTAATAGTGCCGGATTTACTTCAGTTTTAAAATTGTTACGAAGCCAACTCGCCGATAAGTTAAGCACTATTAATCCCATTTATTCCAACAAAGTGGACAAGGAACATCTATATAATCCTAAATTTCACAAACATGCGTTTAATTATAGAACCCGTAGACTAACTTATACGCTGGCCATGCGAATAAGGAGTTATATAAAAAAGGGAATTCCTTCTTATCAAGCTTTTTTAAAAGTTCAGACTCACTTATTAGTCTTAGGGAAAGCCTATAGTGTAGAACTGGCGTATCATACGTTCAATGAATTCTGCACTTCTGTTGCAGATAAAAAACATAGGGTATTATTGGAAAAGTTAGGAACACTTTATGCCCTGGACCAGCTTTACAATGATACTGGATGGTATCTGGAACAAGGATATTTTGGTGGAACAAAATCCAAGGCTATTAGACAAAGGGTGGAACGTTTATCTACCGAACTACGACCGCACATTGAGGTATTGGTAGATGGTTTTGGAATTCCAGAGCATTGTATTACTGCTCCTATTGCCAAGTAAATAAGGTCATTCTACTTTCTTGATCAATTGGACAGTATCCAAAAATTCGAGAACCGTAATTTTGGGGTTGCCATAGAGGTATATTCTGGAGTTTCCTTTGGCACTAAGCTCCAAATCTCTATAGGCATATATGCGGGCATTTGCAGCATTTTCCAACCTGGCCTTAATGATACCCACTTCCATTTTCTCACCCTTAAATTTTGCATTCCCTGTTAAGTCGATTTCTGTTCTATCGGAAGTACCTTCATAGGTCAAGGATCCATTTCCATCCAAATCCACCAAGCTTACTTCATTTACAGAATATATATAGGCTTCAGCTCTATTATGTAGACCTATATTCAGTGAATCTACATCAACATTAAAATCTCCTTTGCTAGTATCTTCTAAATTAATGTCCATCACTGCTGCATTTGCCTTAATGTCCAATCTTGCATCAGCAAACGCATCTATAAATAACTCATCGCTGCTGATAATATCGTTTGAAACAACACTGCCTTCTTTAACCGTAATTGCTTTTAGCTCTGTATAATTTATGGTGATATCAAATTGCTTTTTGGCAGTAACAGCATAAAAAGAAGTTATTACCAATGTACTGTCCTCAACTTTAAATTTTAAAATATCTATCAGATTATCATCAGCCACAATTTGGTATCCCGGGCCAAATGATTTTTTTAGTACGATGTCTAGATTATCATTAAGTTGAATTGCATTAAAGGCAGGTAGTTCCTCGTTAACTTCGGTAACAATACGACTTCCCTTTACTTTAGGTTTGCGTTGCGCCATTAACGTGACATGACACAATAATAAAAGTAGTATTACAAGATTTTTCACAAGTATTCGATTTAAGGTTATTAAAGATATTACAATTACGGGTAACAATTGCCGTACCAAAGTCTGTAAACAAAAAACCCATCCGAATGGGATGGGCTTTGTTTTATTTTGAAGCTTAGTGGTTGAGTTCTTCTTCGTTTTCCTGAAGCGGAATGTTCTGTGGAACAAAATCCTGCCCTGGGAT
Organism: Flagellimonas sp. CMM7; assembly: GCF_021390195.1. Taxonomy (NCBI): domain Bacteria; kingdom Pseudomonadati; phylum Bacteroidota; class Flavobacteriia; order Flavobacteriales; family Flavobacteriaceae; genus Flagellimonas; species Flagellimonas sp. CMM7. Next base: position 1,086,708 of record NZ_CP090003.1, read on the forward strand.
AATATATTCACCATTTTCATACGTTTTACTATAATCGTAAGCCCAACGGTGTACGTGAGGAATTGCACCTGGCCAATTTCCATGCATATGCTCTTGTGGAGCTGTCCATTCCAATGTATTGGAACTCCATGGGTTTTGAGGTCCTTTCTTTCCGTAAAATATACTTCTCACAAAGTTGTAAACGAATACCAATTGTGCTGCTCCTGCAATAAGTGCAAACACCGTCATCAATACTTGAACGTTTGTTAACTCATCAAACATTGGGAATGCCGTGTTTTCATAATAACGTCTTGGCACTCCGGCCATACCAACAAAGTGCATTGGAAAGAATATACCATAGGCACAAATTGCCGTAATCCAGAAATGCACATAACCCAAGTTTTTATTCATCATTCTACCCTGGAACATTTTAGGGAACCAATGGTATACCCCAGCAAAAAGTCCATACAGTGCAGAAATACCCATTACCAAGTGGAAGTGAGCTACTACAAAGTAAGTATCATGAACATTGATATCCAATGTACTATCCCCAAGGATAATACCTGTAAGACCACCAGATATAAAGGTAGAGACAAGACCTATGGAAAACAACATGCCTGGGTTAAGCTGCAGGTTTCCTTTCCATAAGGTGGTTATATAGTTGAAGGCCTTTACTGCGGACGGTATTGCAATCAATAATGTTGTAAATGTAAATACAGAGCCCAAGAATGGATTCATACCAGAGATGAACATATGGTGACCCCATACAATAGTAGATAAGAAAGCAATAGCTAAAATGGAAGCTACCATCGCTCTATAACCAAATATAGGTTTCCTCGCGTTGGTCGACATTACTTCTGAAGTAATTCCCAAAGCAGGAAGTAAAACAATATATACTTCTGGGTGGCCCAAGAACCAAAACAAGTGCTCGAACAATACGGGTGACCCTCCTTGGTAATGCAGCACCTCTCCTTGAATAAATATATCCGAAAGGAAAAAGGATGTACCAAAACTTCTATCCATTATCAACAGTAAAGCCGCTGAAAGTAATACTGGGAAAGATATTACACCGATAATTGCCGTAACAAAAAATGCCCAAATGGTCAATGGCAAACGTGTCATTGACATTCCTTTGGTTCTTAAATTGATTACTGTTACAATATAATTTAGTGAACCCAATAAGGACGAAGCAATAAATATTGCCATGGATACCAGCCATAAGGTCATGCCCATACCAGAACCTGGTTGTGCCATTGGCAATGAACTCAATGGTGGGTAAATAGTCCAACCCGCTGCTGCTGGTCCTGCTTCAACAAATAATGAAATAATCATGATAACCGCTGACACAAAAAACATCCAAAAAGAAAGCATGTTCAAGAAGCCAGATGCCATATCACGAGCACCTATCTGTAAAGGAATCAATAAGTTACTAAACGTACCACTCAACCCTGCAGTCAATACAAAGAATACCATAATGGTACCATGCATAGTAATCAAAGCTAAGTAAACATCAGCATCCATAACACCTTCAGGTGCCCATTTGCCTAAAAATGCCTCAAAAACTGAAAATGATTCTCCAGGCCATGCCAATTGCATTCTAAACAACAATGACATTGCAATTCCTATAAAGCCCATGACCAAAACACCTGTAATAAGATATTGCTTGGCAATCATCTTATGGTCTTGACTAAAGATATATTTGGTTACAAACGTTTCTTTATGATGATGTCCATGATCTTCATGTCCGTGTTCAGTAGCTGACATAATCTTTCTAAATTTTTATTATAGTTCTTTTCCTAGCCTTTATTCAACAGGTGCAACAGTTTGCGTAAATGTTGTCTGCTCAGCAATCCATTTATTGTATTCTTCCTCTGTTTCCACTATAATCTTCATTTGCATGTTATAATGGGATTTTCCACAGATTTTGTTACATAATAGGATATAATCAAACTCCCATGGCTCTGAATTCGGTTTTCCTTCTGCCGCTCGCTTTGCGCGTATGGCATTTGTTCTTTTGACTTTATCCACCACATCTGGGTTCAATCGCATTTCCTCCGTAGTTACCGTAGGTGTAAATGAAAATTGGGTAATCATACCTGGAACACAGTTCATTTGAGCCCTAAAGTGAGGCATGTATGCCGAATGCAACACATCTTGGGAGCGCATCATAAAATTTACCTTTCGGCCAACTGGTAAGTGCAATTCTTTTGTGATGACATCATCTGCTGCGTTTGGGTCCGACTCATCTAAACCAAGAACGTTTGCTCTATCAATATCTATTAAACGAACACTTGCATCTCCAAGAACATTATCATCCCCACCATAGCGAGCTGTCCAGTTAAATTGTTGGGCATACAACTCCACTATTAAAGGGTCATCTTCATCATTTATATCCATGATGTTTGTCCAGGTATACAACCCCCATAGAATTAAACCTGCAAGCACAATAACCGGAATAATGGTCCATATAAACTCTAAGCGGTCATTATCTGCAAAGAAAAGTGCTTTTTTACCTTTCTCTCCTCTATACTTATATCCAAAATAGTGCAATAAGGCTTGTGTAATGGTCTGTACAAAAAAGATAATGGCAAATGACACCCACATGAGTTGGTCATATTCCCCACCATGTGCAGAAGAAGCTTCTGGAAGCAACATCTTATTGTATTTTGCAAAACTAAATATGGTAATTCCGTAGATAAAAATCAGGAATCCGAATAACAAATAACCATTGTACTTGTTATCTGAATCTGTGGCTATCTCCGTGCTTTCTGATTTCAGTTGGGACAATTCAAAAATCTTGGTCATTTGCCAGATTGCGATTGCTACCAGTACTAAAACAGTCAATGTTAATAATGCAGTCATTGTATATCTTTCTAAGCCTTAATCGTATTAATAATGAAATTGTCTACTTTCCTCAATAAATGGATTGCGCTTTGGTTGTAATGGTTGTTTTGTAAGCGTGTTGAACACCCAGTACACAAACAGTCCTCCAAAGAACAATATTCCTCCAATTTCAGGTAATCCTATATACCATTGGTCACCAACTGTAGCGGGCATAATCATATTGAAAACATCCATGTAGTGTCCAAAGAGCACTACAATACCAGCCATGATAACAAACCAATTTACTCTTTTGTAATCACTGTTCATCAATACCAATAGTGGAAATATAAAGTTCATTGCCAACATTCCAAAGAATGGCAATTTATAATCCTCAATCCTTGTAATAAAATAAGTTACCTCTTCTGGGATGTTAGCATACCATATCAACATAAATTGAGAAAACCACAGATATGTCCAGAAAATACTGATACCGAACATGAATTTCGCCAAATCATGAATATGGCTATCATTAACATTCTCTAAATGCCCTTTTGATTTCAGATAAATAGTAACCATTGCAATTACCGTTATTCCAGAAACAAACATACTTGCAAATACATACCATCCAAACAGCGTACTGAACCAGTGTGGATCAACGCTCATTATCCAATCCCAAGACATCATGGATTCCGTAATTAAATAGAACACCAAGAAGGCTGCGGAAATTCTGAAATTCAATTTAAAGTTTGAATTATCATCAGACTCATCTTGTGCCAAGGAAAGTTTTCTAGAATATTCGCGGTAAAAAATCCAACCGCCCAAAAAGATAGCAGCACGAATTAAAAAGAAAGTAGGGTTTAAATATCCTGCTTTTCCTTGTAACAATTTATCATGTGCAACCACATCTGCATCCATCCAAACAAACATATGGTTCATGTGCAATACAGAAAGTAATAAAATAACAAATACAATTATTCCACCAGGCACCAAATATGCGGTAATACCTTCCATAACACGGAATAGCAGTGGTGACCAACCAGCTTGTGCTGCTCGTTGAATAGCATAAAAGGCCAATACACCCAATGATATCATAAAAAAGAAAAAGGCAGCTACATATAATGCAGACCAAGGTCTATTTTGTAATTGGTGCAACAAATGCTCATCATGTGATGCATCATGCGAAGCTTCCGCTCCATGGGCATCTTTTTCTGCGTGGCTGTCAGTCGTAGTTTGATGTGAAGCTTCTTCAGCATGACCTCCTCCATGACCATCACCATGTGCTGAGGCTACCATTGCCTTAGCTTCTTCCACAGTACTGGGAGCGGATAAAAAACCTGTTGCTAAACAAATCAATCCAACTGCCATTGCAATGAAAGATCCTATTTTTAGTCTGTTTGAAAACGTGTACATAGTATACTCTTATCCAATTATTTTGTTAGATCTTCCTTTAATTTCATCACATACTCGGATACCTGCCACATCTCTTCTTCATTAGCAAATTGAGCTGCGTAAGAACCCATTGAGTTTAATCCGTAATAGATGGTGTGGTAGGTAGTACCTACTGTAATGTTACGTGCTACATCATCATAGCTAGGAACACCCAATATTTTTTCTCTTTTCACCAATGTGCCCTGCCCTTTTCCTTTTGGTCCATGACAAATTGAACAATAAATATCGTAAAGCTCTTTTCCTGTTGCCAAATTAGCTTCGCTTTGTAAAGAATCCAATGGACTCAAATTCAATCTTGCCAAAGCTTTTCCTTCAGGAGTATTCTCAAATTTGTACGGCATGTATCCTCTAGGGATCGTGTTTTCTGCTGGGAGCATAGCTTCTGTCCCATTTGGAAACAATCCATTATCAACTCCCTGATAAGTTTCGTATCCCACAGGTTCATACATATTGGGCATATACTGGTAGTTTGGACTATTCTTGTCAGCGCAAGCCGCCATAGACAGGACCAAAACTAAGACAATACCTATTTTACCTAAATGCTTCATAGTTTTATGACTCCTTTTCTGTAACATTTATTTCCACAGCTCCTGTATCCCACAACAAAGCAGTAAGCTCTTTTTCATTATCATGAACTCCTATTTCCATCAAAAAATGGTCATCTGTAGTTCTTACATCTGGATTTTCCGCTTTTTTAAACGGCCACATTTTACTTCTTAAATAAAATGTGATCACCATTAAGTGGGCCGCGAAGAACACCGTTAATTCAAACATAATTGGTACAAAAGCAGGCATGTTTTCCAAGTAAGTAAAACTTGGTTTACCCCCAATATCCTGAGGCCAATCATCAATCATGATGTAATTCATCATTACAATGGCCACAGTAAGTCCCAAACAACCATACATAAAAGAAGTAATTGCTATACGGGTATCTTCAAGACCAAGTGCTTTATCTAAACCATGTACTGGAAAAGGTGTATACACTTCATCAATATGATGGTGTTCTGCTCTTACCTTCTTTACGGCATGCATCAACACATCATCATCAGTATAAAGTGCATGTATAACTTTTGATGCCATAACTATTTTTTAGCGTTTAATTTTTTTGCTTGTCCTGCCCAATCATCACGTTGCGCCCTTCCCGGGAAGGAACCAGTGATAGAATCCAGCAAGTCATATTCTTTTTCTGTCATTTTACTCACCTGAGCGAACGTAAAAATTCCTATCTGGTTCAAGGTTTGTTCCATTTGAGGTCCAATACCTTTTACTTTTTTCAAATCGTCTGCAGTTTCAGTTTCCGCATTAAATACACCAATGGTATCTAACAAGGAGGAAACTTTCTTTTCATCAGGTTTGTCCTTTTCTGCTTTTGGAGCCTTTTCTTTCTTTACCTCACCTTTTACAGCTGGCATTTCATATAGAGGTTTCCCTGCATCCCTAAGTTTCTTATACTTCTCTCCAGACGCCTTCAAAATTGATTTAACCTCTGCCTGCGCAATTACAGGGAACGTTCTGGAATATAAAAGGAACAATACAAAGAAGAAACCTATGGTACCGATAAAAATTCCTATATCCACAAATGTTGGAGAGAACATGGTCCATGAAGACGGCAAGTAATCTCTATGTAAGGAAGTAACAATAATCACAAATCGTTCAAACCACATTCCTATGTTCACCACAATGGAAATGAAGAACGAGAACATGATACTGGTACGTAATTTTTTGAACCACATAAACTGTGGGGAAAACACGTTACAAGTCATCATAGACCAATATGCCCACCAGTAAGGTCCTGTTGCCCTATTTAGGAACGCATACTGTTCGTATTCAACCCCAGAATACCAAGCAATGAACAGTTCCGTAATATAGGCACATCCAACTATAGAACCCGTAATCATAATTACAATGTTCATCAATTCTATATGTTGAACGGTTATATAGGCTTCAAGGCTACACACCTTTCTCATGATGATAAGCAAAGTGTTTACCATAGCAAATCCAGAGAAAATTGCACCCGCAACAAAGTAGGGTGGGAATATAGTGGTATGCCATCCTGGTATCACCGATGTAGCAAAGTCAAAGGATACAATGGTGTGTACAGAAAGTACAAGTGGTGTTGCCAAACCTGCCAAAACCAATGAAACTTCTTCAAAACGTTGCCAATCTTTGGCCCTACCGGTCCAACCAAAACTTAATAAACTATATATTTTCTTTTGAAATGGTTTAACAGCTCTATCGCGAATCATGGCGAAATCCGGTAACAAACCTGTCCACCAGAATACCAAGGAAACGGATAAGTATGTTGAAATCGCAAATACATCCCAAAGTAGTGGTGAGTTAAAGTTTACCCACAACGAACCAAATTGGTTTGGAATTGGAAGTACCCAATACGCCAACCAAGGACGACCCATGTGAATGATTGGAAACAAACCTGCCTGAATAACCGAGAAAATGGTCATTGCCTCCGCAGAACGGTTAATTGCCATTCTCCATTTCTGTCTAAATAAAAGCAATACAGCAGAAATCAGTGTTCCTGCGTGACCAATACCTACCCACCAAACAAAGTTTGTAATATCCCAGGCCCAGTTTACGGTCTTATTAAGACCCCAAACCCCAATACCTGTGGAAATGGTATAAATGATACATCCTAGACCCCAAAGGAATGCAACTAAAGCAATGGTAAATACAATCCACCAATGTTTGTTGGCCTTCCCCTCCACAGGAGCTGCGATATCCACGGTAACGTCATGGTATCCTTTATCTCCAAGTACTAAGGGCTTTCGAATAGGTGCTTCGTAATGCGACGCCATAATTTATCTTCTAGTTACTTTCTTATTTATTGATTAAGCCTCGTTGGTATTTCTCACCTTAACATGGTAGAAAACATTGGGTTTTGTGCCCACATGCTCCAATAGGTGATACATTCTATCATCTTCCTTCAATTCGGCAATCTTACTTTCTTTATCGTTGATGTCCCCAAAGACCATAGCTCCACTACTACAAGCAGATGAGCAAGCCGTTTGGAATTCTCCATCCTTAATTACACGTCCATCTCTCTTAGCATCTAAAATGGTCTTCTGTGTCATTTGAATACACATGGAACATTTTTCCATTACCCCTCTTGAACGTACATTAACATCTGGATTGATGACCATTTTTCCTAGGTCATTATTCATATTGTAGTCAAACTCGTCATTGTCATAATACAAGAACCAGTTAAATCTACGTACTTTATAAGGACAGTTGTTGGCACAATATCTTGTACCTACACAACGATTGTATGCCATTTGGTTTTGCCCTTGTCTACCGTGAGATGTTGCCGCTACTGGACAAACCGTTTCACAAGGTGCATGGTTACAATGTTGACACATAACAGGCTGGAATGCCACTTGAGGGTTTGCGGATGCATCTTCCATCTCCCTAAACCCACCTAAGGAACCATTATCGCCCCAAAGGCCGTCCATGTTATCCTTTTTCTCGTTATCCTGCTCAAAAGATTCTTCAGAGGAATAGTATCTATCAATACGCAACCAGTGCATATCTCTTGATTTTCTGATTTCTTCTTTACCTACAACAGGAACATTATTTTCTGCGTGGCAGGCAATAACACAAGCTCCACAACCGGTACAAGAATTTAAATCGATGGATAAGTTGAAGTGATGTCCGATAGAACGGTCAAATTCTTGCCACAAATCTGCATCTGGCGAGGTAACAGGTATTTCTTGGTGATCTTTGGATACCTGTGGAACTGCATTCCACTCGTGATGGTCTTTGGTATTGAAGATTTCCAAGGTCGTTTCCTTGATAATATCCCCTCTACCCATTAATGTTTTATGCAACTGAACACAAGCAAATTCATGTGTTCCTTCAGTTTTTTCTATACTAACCGATTGCACGTTATTGAAATTACTGTACAGTGAAAATGCATTTACCCCAGTTGCCATTTCAGCTTTCATTCCGGCTTGTTTACCATAACCAAATGAAAGACCAACTGTTCCAGGAGCTTGACCTGGCTGGATAATCACCGCAACATTATCCAAAACAGTACCATCAACAGTTAGTTTTGCATAGCTTCCGTTTAAACCACCATCGGCCACATTATAGTTTTCCATGCCCATTGCCTCAGCATCAGCTTTGGAAACTGTTACATAGTTGCCCCATGAGACTCTGGTAATCGGATCAGGAAATTCTTGCAACCATGGGTTATTGGCCTGACGACCATCTCCCATTCCCACTTTAGAATAAAGAATCAATTCTGTTCCAGAACTTGTAGTGTTCACTAAGGAACGTATTGCCGAAGCAATAGGAACAATACTTTCTTGCACTTCTTCCTCATCATTAGCAATTGCTAAAGGCTCCTCAGTCGTTTCTGGTGCAACTGGAGCAGTAAACACTCCATCTTGTAATGCTTTGTTCCAATCAGATTCTTGGAGCACTTCAGCATTCCAAGTCTCTTTGATGTATTCGTAATACGTTTTATCACTGCCCATCCATGTAAGCAAAGCAGACTGTAACTGTCTTGTATCAAAAAGCTCACGGATAGCAGGTTGCGCTAGACTGTAATGTCCTTTTTTGAATTGCGCATCGCCCCAAGATTCTAAGTAATGGGAAGCAGCTGCAACATATTTGGACGCCTGTGCAGTTTCATCATTATTAAATGAAAAACTTACAGAAACATCTACCTTATCAAGTCCAGATACAAAATCCGCTGAATTTGGGAGTGAATAAACTGGATTTACACCATCCATGATTAAAACTCCTACGCGACCAGCATTCATATCTGCAACTAACTTTGTCACTTTAGCGCTATCTCCCTGGCGAACATATCTAGGGTTCTCCGCATCAAAAGCTTCACTAGCCAACAATTTATTAATCGCTAGCACAACAGTTTGTGCATTGATATCATTTAGTCCCGTGACAACAACAGCTTTGCTACCAGCTTTTCTAATTTGAGCAGCCACTGCCTCTACCGCTTCATCAACATCAGAAGTTCCTCCACCAACATTGCTGCCATTTAACTTTCCATACAACTTTGCCAAAGCAATTTTTTGCTGTGTTGGAGTCATCGGGTAACGCTTGTCAGCATTAGCCCCGGTCAAAGACATATTGGATTCTAGCTGAACATGCTTGGACATTTTTCCATCTTTAGGAACACGCCCTCTTGCATAACCATCATCATATCCTCCTCCTTGCCAATCTCCCAAGAAATCTGCACCAAAAGAAACTATTAGCTCTGCTTTCTCGAAATCATAATCTGGTAAAGCGCGCTCTCCATAAGCAGTATCAAACGCATTTAACGCAGCATCTTCAGAAATAGCATCGTACGATATATGGTTTACGTTTTCGCCGTAGTTAGCTTTAAATTCAGCAATCAATTTATCAGTAGATGGGCTTGCATACGTTTGAGTAAGCAATACAATTTGCTTATTGGAATCTTTTAAACTCCCCAGTTTTGCTCTAACCGTCGCATCCAACACTTTCCATTCAATGGGTTCTCCATTGGCGGAAGGCCCTTGCACCCTAGTGCTATCATATAATGAAAGTACAGATGCCTGAACTCTAGCATTGGCACTACCACTTACTTTAGCCTCTGTATTATTTTCAATTTTAATAGGTCTCCCTTCTCTGGTTTTAACCAGAATACTTGCAAAATCATGTCCATCAGCAATTGTGGTTGCATAGTAGTTTGCAACTCCGGGTACAATTCTGTCTGGCTGAACCACGTAAGGAATAGACTTATGAACAGGCCCCTCACAAGCTGCAACGGTTGCTGCTGCCGTACTGAAACCCACATATTTTAAGAAGTCCCTTCTGTTGGTCGTGGAAGCTGACAGGTTTTCCTTGTCCCCCAAAAACTCATCAACGGGAATCTGTTCTGTAAATTCGTTTTGTCTTAGCGCCTCAACAATGGAATCGTTCGGATTTAACTCCGCTTCACTTTTCCAATATTTTTTGTTTGATGCCATACGATATATCTGAGATTATCTTCTTTTTAATTCTTAATAGTGACACTTACCACATTCCAAACCACCCATCATAGCAGCGGTCAGCTTATCAACCCCGTACTTTTTAGAAAGCTCAGCATGAATAGCTTCGTAGTATTCATTACCCTCTACCTTAACATTGGTCTCTCTGTGGCAATTGATACACCACCCCATGGTTAATGGAGCAAATTGGTACATCACTTCCATTTCCTCCACAGGACCATGACAAGTCTGACATTCTACTCCTGCCACAGAAACGTGCTGTGAGTGATTGAAATAAGCAAAATCTGGCAGGTTATGAATTCTAACCCATTCTACCGGCTGACTTTCACCAGTATACTTTTGGTTTTCTTCATCCCAACCCACTGCTTTATAAAGTTTCTTGATTTCGCCCGTATAGAATTCGTTGGTATAACCATTCGCTATATCATCCGCACTTGGACCTTCAGGATTACCTTTGTACTCATAAATGGATTTGTGACAATTCATACAAACATTCAAAGATGGTATTCCAGAATGTTTGGAAACTCTAGCTGAAGAGTGACAATACTTACATTCAATTTTATTGTCTCCAGCGTGTATTTTGTGCGAATAATGGATTGGTTGAACCGGAGCATATCCTTGATCAACCCCAACCTGCATCATCCAACCATAAGCAAAGTAAGCACTTGCCAACAACAAAAAGATAACACTCACTAAAACCAAAAATTGATTTTGAGCAAAGGCTTTCCAGATTGGCATTCGTGATTCAGCTTTTTCTTTCTCTAGCACAACTCCATTGGCTTCAGCAATACGTCTTAACGTATTGTTCACCAAAATCAACATGATTACCAGTAAAGCAAAAACAAGTGCAAGTGCACCTAAAATAATTTCATTTGACACACCACCCGAAGCGCCTCCTTGTTCTCCTGCGGAATCAGCAACCGCGGTAGCCACAGGTGCTGGCGGTGGCGCAGCGGTATACGCTAGAATATCATCTATATCCGCATCGGACAATGTTGGAAAAGCAGTCATAGCGGCCTGATTGTACTCTGCGTATATTTTAACAGCATAAGCATCTCCTGCCTTAATCATTCCAGGACTATTCTTAATCCAAGTGTAAAGCCATTCCTTATCCAAACCTTCATCCTCGGCCAACCTAGCCTCAACATTTGCCAATGCAGGACCCGTCATCTTACGATCTAAGGCATGACATGCAGCACAGTTTTGATTGAATAGCTGTTTACCTTTGGCAGCATCACCTCCAGCAGTGCCAGCGTCTTCAGCGACAACTTCAGTCGAAGCAGCTTCTTCCTGCGCATAAAATGAAGTGGAAAAAAGTAGGAGAGAGAAACCTAAAACTTTAGAAAATAGATGGCGGTATAAAACCTTTTTCATATTAAAGAAATTTCTGTCGAAATCTTTGGCACGGTTATTACTACTGATATTGAGTATGATAACATTTCACTGTGCTAAAATCGGTCACAAAAATACGACATAGACTTATTTTTTAAAATGTTAAGGGATTTATAATATCTAATTTATAAAGATTCTAAATAAAATGAAAACCTGTAGTATAAAACATAAAAATTTACATTTGTAAAAAGACATAAAAGAAAAGCGCCCATATATCATGAAAACCCCAGTATTCATAGCATTTTTAATAGGTTTTACCATTCAACTTTCTGCGCAAGAAGGTAGTATTACTATTGAACAAGATCCCCGCATTGAAGAATTAACAAAACTCTATACACAGGTCAATTCCAAGGCAGATTTTTATCAGATTCAAGTAGGCTTTGGCAGCTACCAAAAAGCTCAAAATCTGAAGTCTAAGATAGATATTGATTTTCCAGGGTGGTATTCAAAAATTGAATTCGAATCCCCAACTTATAGAGTACGTTTAGGTAAGTTTAAAACAAAATTGGAAGCAGAGCGAAAGTATTTGGAAGTGCGTAAAAAATATCCGGATGCTATGCTATTAAAACCTGAAAACACGTCTAGATAAATTAAAAAATCCCGCTTGAGCGGGATTTTTTAATTCGATATATTCTATAGTTTTTTCTTAACAGCTACTTCTTGGAAAGCTTCTACAATATCTCCTTCCTTGATATCATTGTAGTTTTTGATTTGTAGACCACAATCATATCCTTTGGAAACTTCTTTAACATCATCCTTGAATCGTTTGAGTGATGACAATTCCCCTGTGTAGATTACAACACCATCACGAATCAATCTAATTTGAGAATTTCTAAAGACTTTGCCACTTGTTATCATACAACCAGCAATGGTTCCAATCTTGGAAATCTTAAAGGTTTCTCTAATTTCCGCATTACCTGTAATCTCCTCTTTCATTACTGGAGACAGCATACCTTCCATGGCATCTTTCAGATCATTGATAGCATCATAGATAATAGAATACATTCTGATATCTATTTCTTCTTTATCAGCTACCATGCGTGCATTCCCCATTGGCCTAACATTAAACCCAATGATAATGGCGTCCGATGCACTTGCCAATAACACATCAGATTCTGTTATGGCACCTACACCTTTATGAATGATATTGACTTGTATTTCGTCCGTAGATAACTTTTGGAACGAATCTGTTAATGCCTCCACAGAACCATCCACATCACCTTTAAGTATAATATTTAATTCTTGGAAATCTCCTAAGGCGATTCGTCTACCTATTTCATCCAAGGTGATATGTCTTTGCGTTCGAACAGATTGCTCTCGCTGTAACTGTGAACGCTTCGTTGCAATTTGTTTTGCTTCACGCTCATCATCCAACACACTGAACTTGTCACCGGCTTGCGGCGCACCATCCAATCCTAAAATAGAAATTGGTGTGGCAGGTCCTGCTTTCTTAATATTATTTCCACGCTCATCCTGCATTGCCTTAATCTTACCACTGCAAGTTCCAGCAAGGACGTAATCCCCAATTTCCATAGTCCCTGTCTGAACCAAAACAGTAGACACATATCCTCTACCTTTATCCAAGAACGCCTCCACAACGGTACCTGAGGCCAATCTGTTTGGATTTGCTTTCAATTCCAACAATTCAGCTTCCAACAACACTTTTTCAAGCAATTCTTTTACTCCTTCACCTGTTTTTGCAGAGATATCATGAGATTGGATTTTACCTCCCCAATCTTCCACCAATAGGTTCATAGCTGCAAGACCTTCTTTAATCTTTTCGGGATTAGCGGCAGGCCTATCAATTTTATTAATAGCAAAAACAATAGGAACACCTGCTGCTTGTGCATGACTGATCGCCTCTTTTGTCTGAGGCATTATATCATCATCCGCCGCTACAACAATTATTGCTATATCTGTTACCTGTGCACCACGAGCACGCATGGCCGTAAAAGCTTCGTGACCTGGTGTATCTAAAAATGCTATTTTTTGTCCATCTTGTAATGTAACGCCATATGCACCAATGTGCTGGGTAATACCCCCACTTTCTCCAGCAATTACATTCTCTTCCCTTATATGATCCAGTAGAGATGTTTTACCGTGATCCACATGCCCCATTACAGTAACAATAGGAGCTCTTGGCTCTAAATCTTCTGGAGCATCTACCTCTTCTTCAACAGATTCTTCAATTTCTGCAGTTATAAACTCAACCTCATATCCAAATTCTTCAGCAACAATGGAAAGTGTTTCCGCATCCAAACGTTGGTTCATGGTAACCATAATACCCAATGACATACATGCAGATATGATTTGGGTCGTGGAAACCTCCATAAGTGTAGCAACCTCATTCACTGTTACAAACTCAGTGACTTTAAGGATTTTGCTTTCCAATTCTTGAAGTTCAAGATCTTTTTCTGTCTGCTGACGGTGTTGATCTCTTTTCTCTCTTCTATATTTGGCCCCTTTACCCTTGTTGGATTTACCCTGAAGTTTTTCAAGGGTTTCACGTACTTGTTTTTGTACTTCTTCCTCTGTTGGCTCAACCTTTGGAGCAGCAGAACGTTGATTCCCTCTTCTTCCTGGGCCGCTATTACCACCTGCTCTTGGAGAGCGATTACCACCAGACTGTGAAGGGTTATTACTGATAATACGCTTTCTACGCTTTCTCCTATCTGCATTGCTATCCGAAGTGGATGCTGCAGGTTTTGGTTTTTTGGGCTCTTCCTTCTTTTTCTTCGGCTTATTAAACTGGGTAAGGTCTATCTTATCTCCAGTAATTTTAGGCCCACTGAGTTTTTTGTATTGAGTCTGAATAGCTTCAGGCTCCTTAGCTTCATCTGTCTCTTCTGCTGGGGTCTCAACAACTTTCTCTACAGACTTAACAGCTTCTTTTTCTTTTACCTCAGGTTTCTCTTTTACTTCCCCCGAAACAATTTCAGGAGTAGGCTCAGCTTTGACTTTAGCTTGCTCTTCTGTCTTAGGCTCTTCAACTTTGGGTTGTTCAGGTTCTTCTACCTTTTCGGCCACCTTTGGCGTCTTAGGCTTTTTATCCAAGTCAATCTTACCGACTGTTTTGGGACCGGTAAGTTCTGCTTTCGCTTTTATTACTTGCTCGGCATTGCGCTTTTCTCTAGCAAGTCTTCTTTCTTCTTGCTCTTGCTCAATCTGAATTCTTAAAGCTTCCTTTTCCTTTCTTTTTTCCTCACCAACTTCCTTGGAAGCTACCTTTTTACTCTTATCCGTTTGGAATTCATCCAACAGCACTTGATACACCTCATCTGTAATCTTTGTTGTAGGCCTTGCCTCCACCTCATGACCCATAGAAGAAAGGTGGTCTACAGCCCTATCCAGCGAAATGTTCAATTCCCTGAGAACTTTATTAAGTCTTATTGTTGGGTTTCCTGCCATAAATTGTATTTCCTAGCCCTAAAATTTGCTGCTAATATATAGTTTAATCTTCAAACTCTTCCTTGAGAATGCGGACCACATCAAGAACAGTTTCATCTTCTAAATCGGTTCGTTTTATCAAGTCATTGACATCTTGCTCCAGAACACTTCTTGCCGTGTCCAATCCAATCTTCTTAAACTCGTCAATAACCCATGCTTCAATTTCATCAGAGAACTCGGTCAATTCTACATCTTCCTCTACACCCTCTCTAAATACATCAATCTCATAACCAGTTAGTTGACCTGCCAGACGAATGTTATGCCCTCCTCTACCAATTGCCTTGGAAACTTCCTCTGGTTTCAGGTATACTTGGGCCGTTTTTTTCTCGTCATTTAATTTAACAGATGACACTCTAGCCGGACTTAATGCCCGTGTTACCATTAATTGAGAATTATTTGTCCAATTAATGACATCAATATTTTCGTTTCCTAATTCACGTACAATACCGTGAATACGCGATCCTTTCATTCCCACACATGCTCCAACTGGATCAATTCTATCATCATAAGAATCCACTGCAACCTTTGCTTTTTCACCAGGAATTCTAACCGCTTTTTTAATAGAGATCAAGCCATCAAAAACTTCTGGGATTTCTTGAAAGAACAATTGTTCCAAGAAACTTGGTGAAGTTCTGGACATGATAATTGTAGGCTTGTTCCCTTTTAATTCCACACTTTCTATTACACCACGAACGTTATCTCCCTTGCGAAAGAAATCTGATGGAATCTGTTTTTCCTTTGGAAGGATGATTTCATTGCCCTCATCATCCAACAAAATAATTGCTTTATGACGAATATGGTGTACTTCCGCAGTATAAATTTCCCCTTCTAAATCCTTGAACTGCTTGTATATGGTAGTGTTATCATGTTCATGGATTTTGGAAATCAAGTTTTGACGCAAAGCCAAAATGGCTCTTCTTCCCAAGTCAATCAACTTCACTTCTTCAGACACGTCTTCTCCAACCTCAAAATCGGGCTCAATTTTTCTAGCCTCTGTCAAGGAGATTTCTTCATTGGGCTCCTCTACTTCTCCATCTTCAACCACAATACGGTTTCTCCAAATTTCCAAATCACCTTTATCTGGATTGATAATGATGTCAAAATTTTCATCAGAACCAAACTTCTTTTTAAGTGCATTTCGGAATACATCTTCCAAAATCGCCATAAGGGTTACCCTATCAATAAACTTATCGTCCTTAAACTCCGAAAAGGATTCGATGAGCGCTAGGTTTTCCATTTTTGAATTACAATTAAAATTTTATAATAACTTTTGCTTGATGGATATCAGAAAACGCAATATCCCGCTTTTTCTGAACCGTAACTTTTCCTTTACCAACCGGCTTGGGCTCTCGCGCCTTCCACTCTAAGGTAATACTATCTTCTGTGGCATGGGTCAGGTTTCCTTCCAACTCTTCTTCTCCTGTCCTCACCATTAATTTTCTGCCTATATTTTTCTTAAACTGACGTGGTAATTCTAACGGAGATGTAGCTCCTGCCGATGTTACTTCCAGCGAAAAATCTTCTTCTTCACGATCTAGATTATGTTCAATGGCCCTGCTCACATCCATGCAATCCTGAAGATTGATTCCTTCATCGCCATCCAAAACCACTCGGATAGTGTTATCGCCACCTATAGAAAAATCAATCAAAAATAGCAATGGATTATCCTCCAAAGCTTTGTCCAATAATGATTTTACTTTTTCCTTAAACATAAAAATTAGTAATAAAAGAGGGGACTAGAAGTCCCCTCATGAATAACCTTTTATCCGTTCAGTGGTGCAAATATATAATATTTCATTTGTTTTAGCAATTCCTTACCACATTGAAATCTTTAGAAAATCATTCGGGCTTCTTACAGGTATCATTATAGTATACAACCGCTTCCTTAATATTTCCTTTTTTATACTTGCGCTTCTTAAGCTTCTCAACCAAAGCAGGGCAATCCCTAAAGTAATAGATAGCAGCTTCCTTGAAGTTATTTGAAAAAGTAGGATTTCTAGTTAGTTTGGTAGCCATTTCTTCATTTTCCTTTTTAACGCAAAGATACTTAGACTTGCCACCACCAACAGGAAGGTTTCTTGGAGCAGTGGGATTCATTCTTGTAGATGGGTCTGTAACAAATGGACTCTTTGTTGATATTCCTTTAGTCTCATATTCATAAAGACTCACATCCCCTTTTTCCAAAAGCTTTAAGGCTTTAATCTTACCTTCTCCTATTACTTTGAAAAATTCATATGTAGCCACACGATGTTTCTCAATAATCCTGACTTTCTTCAATTTTTCAAAACGATAAAAAGTTGGACGTGCTTCCATACTTTTTCTAAACTTGACGGCACCATCACTTGAAATTGCACTATCGAATGATTTAGATTCCACGACTATTTTTGCATATCCCTTCAAAATTGCACCGTTTTTAAGATGTAATTCGGCTTGAGATTTTTGAGCAAAACCAATATTCATGGCAAAGCCTATAAGGAAAAAGCAAGTAACTATTCTTCTAAACATTTGTTTTGCTCGACTGTTCATAAATCAATGGTCTTGTTTTCTCCTTAACGCAAACTGTACAAGCATGAAAACACAGCATATAAATTTATAAAAACATTCCGACGGACATATAACTATATAGGTTTTTACATGTCTTGTTGTTGATATCACAATTCAACCACCCAATACTACATTTCGGTTAAAACAAATTCCTTTTGCCACTGCCTACTTTTAAAATTGTAGTGTACTATTTTTAATAACCATAAAAACTAAAGATGAAAAAATTACTTCTCTCCTTAAACTTGATCTTCTTTTTGAGCTTATCCGCTCAAGAGACTTTGACCGCAACCCAATGGCAAGAAGATCTTCGATTTTTACAAAATACCATAAATGAAGACTATTCCTTTCTATTCGTTAAAACCACTAAAGCAGTTTTTAATTCCGAAGTAGAAACCCTTTATAAGAATATTCCAAACTTACAGGAGCATGAGATTATCGTTGGAATGTCCAGAATAATTTCTTTGTTTAAATATGGACATACGGACATTAGCCTTAGACAAAAACCTTTTGAATTTCATTACCTGCCCTTTAATCTTTACGAATACAATGATGGCATTTACCTGCAAGGTGTTCATAAAGACTACGCCAAAGCACTTGGGGCAAGAGTTTTGGAAATAAACAAAATACCCATTGATAAAGCCTTGGAACTCATATACCCAGCGGTTAATTCTGAAAACGATCAGTATTTCAAAGCTTTTGGAATTAATTATTTGGGCATGTTAGAAGTCTTGCATGCACAAGGAATTACTACTACCCTGCAAAATTCGGTCAAGCTTACCTTGAAAAAAGATGGTAAAACCTTTGAACAGGAGTTCAATGCCTTACCAAAAGGAGAAAGAGTACCTAGAAAGTACAGTCATATTTTTCAAGATGAAAATTGGCTCGAAGCAAGAGACCAAACCAATACGCCTTTATACTTGAAAAACTTGGACAAGATCTATTTTTTTGAATATCTGCCCGAAGAAAAAACAGTTTATGTAAGACACAGCCAAATACAGGATGACCCTGAAGAAGACACCCCATCTTTTTATTCGCGTGTTTTTGATTTTATAGAAAACAATGAGGTTGAAAAATTAATTCTTGATGTTCGTTTAAATGGCGGTGGAAACAACTACAAAAACAAGACCGTTATTACTGGCATAATTGAAACCAAGAAAATCAACCAAAAAGGAAAATTATTCGTCATCACTGGTAGACGCACCTTTTCTGCCTGTCAGAATCTGGTAAACGAACTGGACAATTACACCAATGCCACCTTTGTTGGAGAGGCAACCTCAGAAAATATAAATTTTTACGGTGATGCCCGTCCAGTAGCTTTACCCAATAGTAAGATTCCTGTTTATCTATCATTTGCTTGGTGGCAAGATAAGCCGGTCTGGGAAAATGCTGATGCCACCGTACCTAATATAGCCGTTGATATGAGTTTTGAGCAATACAGGTCTAATGAAGACCCCGTGTTAGATGCAGCCTTACATTTTTCAGGAGCAAATTTCCAGCCCGACCCTATGCGTTATATCACCGATTTATATATGGCGGGAAAAATGGAAGAACTGGCCATAGAAGTGCCAAAAATGATTAAAGATTCGCGTTATAGTTTCTTTGATTTTGAAACAGAATTGAGCAATACAGCATATCACTTATTAAGCAATAACCAAATTGAACCCGCTATTGGCGTATACTCGTTTGTTGCACAACTATTCCCTGATTCCCCTAGTGCCATAAAAAACTTAGCGAATGCTTATTTTAAAGCTGGCGTAAAGGATAAAACTATTGAATTACTAGAAAAAGTTATTGCCATGGACTCCAAGGGAGCAATTGGTAAGAGCGCCAAAGATATGCTTAAGGAGGTTAGGTAATCAGCTTGTTACCGCCAGTTTGCAACTGGTGGCATTCTACATAATAAGAAAGCCTTGGAAATAATTCCAAGGTTTTCTTATTTTTTGGTTTTGCTTACTCATGTTCTAAACCACTAGTTACAAACTAGCGGTAGCGGGGTTAGATAACCTCTTTCCTCCCATATCAATAAAACAAAAACCTCCTAAACTATTACATTTAGGAGGTTAATTTGTTGGCCTACAAGGACTCGAACCTTGAACGACTGGACCAAAACCAGCTGTGTTACCAATTACACCATAGGCCAGTACCACATTTGAGGGTGCAAATTTAAGACAAACTTTTGTTTGGGCAAATATTTTAATAATATTCCAAGCTATTTTCCTGCCATCTCCCTGTTAAAGCTTTTCCAAAATTGAACAATCTTCTCTACTATATTTACTAAATTCGCCCCAACTTGGTAAACACCAATTTTTATGTTTGCAAAAGACTTCAAGAAATGGGATACTATCTTAGGATGGGCCTCCTTTGCCATTGCATTTATTGTTTATGCCCTAACTGTTGAGCCTACGGGAAGTTTCTGGGATGCCGGGGAATACATCACCACCTCTGCTAAACTACAGGTTGGTCACCCACCTGGAGCGCCCCTTCTTCAAATGATCGGTGCTTTCTTTTCCATATTTGCTTTTGGGGATACCTCCAAAATAGCGCTGATGGTCAATGCTGTTTCCATAGTTTCAAGTGCCTTTGCCGTGCTGTTTACTTTTTGGACCATAACCAATATGACACTTAAACTGGCCTCCAAAAAGAAACCTATTACCAATAGTAAGGCAATAGCCATTTTTGGAAGTGGGTTGGTAGGAGCTTTAGCGTTCACTTTTTCCGATAGTTTTTGGTTTAATGCAGTAGAGACTGAAGTGTATGCCATGGCTAGCTTTATTATGGCACTTCTACTTTGGTTAGGTTTAAAATGGACGGATAATTTAGATGACCCAAGAGGCAATAGATGGTTATTGCTTATTTGTTTTTTAATAGGACTTACCTTCGGAATTCAGTTTATGGGCTTTTTGGCCATTCCTTCCATTGGTCTGTTGTATTACTTCAAAAAATATAAGACAACAACTGTAAAGAACTTTCTATTAGCCAATATTATAGTGATTTCCCTTTTAATGTTGGTCTACAAATTCTCCTTGACCTATGTGTTAAAACTATTTGGTTGGAGCGAGGTTTTCTTCATTAATAGCATTGGACTTCCTTTTAACTCGGGAAGTATTATCATGGGACTCATTTTTGTTGCGGCTTTCTATTTTGGTTTGCAGTATACCAGAAGAAACAATTTCTATACTGGAAACACCATTGTGCTCTGTTTAATGTTCCTGATTTTTGGTTTTTCCTCTTGGTTGATGTTACCCATTCGTGCCAACGCAAAAACCGTAGTTAATGAAAATGACCCATCGGACGCCCGTTCTCTTTTGGCGTATTATAATAGAGAACAGTACCCTGGGGTAGAGAGTCCATTTTATGGTGCTTACTATTCAGATGCTTTTGCTCCAGCCGGTGAAGACATAGATGACCGCCCCAAATATGAAAAGGATGAAAAATTAGGCAAATACATTATTGTAAACAATTACAAGAATGCCATTCAAGGTCCCAATGAGAAACATGTTGGTATCCTTCCAAGATTGTGGAGCGATCAACATGCAGAAAACTACATGCGCTATTTTGGGGAACTGGAATTTCGAATAAAATCGGAATACATATCCAACAATGACTTAAGAGAAGCAGTAGCTCAATTTAAAACCGCTTACGGCCAAGGCGAGTTGGATTCTGAACAATATATTCGTTTCTTAAGAGAGTTTGGTGAATATATAGATGTAGAGCCACCTACCTTTTGGCAAAACGTGACTTACCTTTTCGAATTCCAATTTGGATATATGTACATGCGTTACTTCATGTGGAATTTTACAGGAAGACAAAACGATATTCAAGGCAGGTATGACGAAAATGGACATTGGCTCAGTGGCATTGGGTTTATAGATAGTCTTAGATTAGGCAGCCAAAACAACCTTCCTAGCGATTGGGAGAACAACAAAGGCAGGAACACCTATTTCTTTTTACCGTTACTGCTAGGTATTATTGGTATCGTTTTTCAGGTTTCCAAAAACCCAAAACACTTTTGGGTGCTCTTTGTCTTTTTCATATTTACAGGATTGGCTATTCAATTCTACACCAACCCCTATATCTTTCAACCTAGGGAACGGGATTATTCTCTGGTAGGTTCATTTTATATCTTTTGTATCTGGATTGGGATTGGGGTCTATGGGCTTTTTGATGAATTTAGAAAACTACTGTCCGCAAAAATAGCAGCACCAGTCATTACAGGCCTATGTTTATTGGCCGTACCCCTATTAATGGCTTTTCAAAATTGGGATGATCATGACCGCTCTGGTCGTTATACTGCAAATTCTACTGCCAAAGCCTATTTGGATTCCTGTAAAGAAGATGCAGGTGCTATTCTATTCACCATTGGTGATAATGATACTTTTCCATTGTGGTATGCCCAAGAAATTGAAGAATACAGAACAGATGTTCGTATTGTTAATACGAGTCTTTTTGCCACAGATTGGTATATTGACCAAATGAAGCGTAAGGCGTATGAGAGTGACCCTATTCCTTCTCAGTTAACGCATGATAAATATCGTTATGGTTCTAGAGACGCTGTTTATTATCAAGGAGTTACAGAAAATCGTTGGAACATTAAAGATTTTATCAATTGGATAGGAAGCGATAAACCGCAGACCAAGTTTAAATATTTATTGGAGAAGCAGGGTGCAGACCTCAACAATTATCCAGAAAGCAATCTGGATATTGTGTACT
Source organism: Flagellimonas sp. CMM7 (assembly GCF_021390195.1). Taxonomy (NCBI): domain Bacteria; kingdom Pseudomonadati; phylum Bacteroidota; class Flavobacteriia; order Flavobacteriales; family Flavobacteriaceae; genus Flagellimonas; species Flagellimonas sp. CMM7. The sequence goes on from NZ_CP090003.1 coordinate 1,109,039, forward strand.
ACCCAACTAATAAGATAAGAATCCCTGTCAACAAAAAGAATGTATTGGAAACTGGTTTGGTAAAAGCCAAGGATTCTGCCTTAATAGAAGATTTTATAGATATTGATCTTCCGCAGAGCGCATTGCCCAAGAACAGAATCTTAATGTTGGATTTGATTGCCAACAACGATTGGAAAAGACCAATCTATTTTTCAGGAGGGAGTTTTGATAAGGCAGAATATATTTGGATGAAAGATTACCTTCAACTGGATGGTTTGGTCTATAAATTGGTCCCCATCAAAACGAAAAATCAGAGCTCTTTTGAAATGGGGCGTGTGGACAGTGATTTAATGTACGATATTGTGAAGAAGTGGGACTGGGGAAATTCTGGCAGTGATAAAATTTACCATGATCCCCAAACACGTTCGCAAGGGCTTTCTTTTAGAAGCAATTTAGCTCGATTGATGGAAACATTGATTGCAGAAAACAAGATTGACAAGGCAAAGGATATTATTGACATGAGCATAACCAATATGCCTGTTGAAAACTACGGCTTTTACGCATTTGTTGAACCCTTTGTGGATGGCTATTACAAAGTGGGAGAAACCGAGAAAGCTAGAGCGCTGTTTGAAAAATTGAAAAAAGTATATCAAGAACGCTTAGAATATTATTCGGGAATACCGCTTGATGAACAATATGATAAAATTGACGATGTTTTAGCTGATATGCAGGCCTATCGTAGGAATATTGACATTCTTATTGAAAACCAAGATAGAGATTTGGCAGAATCTGAAACTATAATCTTTAATGAGTATATAGATAAGTTCTCTCAATTTGTAGGTGATAGCGAAGACGCTTTTGAAGAGACTATTCCAAATCCCGATCTAGAAGATTCGATTCCTCTTGACACTATTGAATCTGTTCCAGATTCAATGATATTGGAACAATAAAAAAGCGAGGGAATTCCCTCGCTTTAAATATATTCGTTCAGAATGCCAATGAGTGTATTGGCATCTTGTTCTCCACTTTGTCGCCAAACCATCTCTCCCTTTTTGTAAATCATCAATGTTGGCAATCCTTTAATGCGTAAAGCCTGAGACAGCTCTTTGTTTTTGTCAACATCAATCTTAATTACCTTTCCTTTATCGCCAAGTGCTGCTGCAACATCGCGCAATACAGGATGCATAGAAGTGGACTGGTCGTTCCATTCTGCATAAAAGTCCAGTAAGACCGGTACTTTTAAATCTATAAGTTCACCAAATTTGGACATGTGTGATTCTAGGGTTTACAAACCAAAAGTAAGAAAATTTGTTAAAATTTAGCTTAGCAGCGTATTCAGCTAGGAAAAGATGTGCGTTAAATTCAAGTTAAACCTTTCTTTTTAAGGGTAATCACAGAAATCTCGGGCCAAATACCAACACGTCCTGGGTAACCAATAAAACCAAACCCTCGATTTACATTGATAAATTGTCCAAGCTCTTGATAAACACCTGCCCAATACTTATAACGCCATTTAACCGGGCTCCATTTTACCCATCCAGGAATCTCAACACCAAATTGCATTCCATGTGTATGTCCACTTAAGGTTAAATGAAAATGATAATCATCGTTGATAACAACATCTTCCCAATGGGAAGGATCATGGCTCATCAAAATTTTGAAATCGTCTTTTGATACCCCTTGTTTGGCCTTCTCTAAATCTCCCGCTTTTTTAAATCCACCGCGACCCCAATTCTCTACACCCAGGAGAGCAATCTTCTCACCATTCCTTTCTAAATACCGATGAGAATCCAATAATAGGTCAAAGCCCATCTCTTTCTGAAGGTTTTTTAAATCCTGTAAATTTTGCGCCTTCAAACCTTCGGAATCCCAACTCACATAATCTCCATAATCATGATTTCCTAAAACAGAATAAACACCATCCTTTGCTTTCAGTTTACCAAACAAATCGCTCCACGGCAACATCTCTTCAGCTTTGTTGTTTACCATATCTCCGGTAAACAATATAACATCACTCTGTTGTTCGTTGACCAAATCAATCCCATAAGCTACTTTGCTTCTGTTGTCAAAACTACCGCTGTGAACATCCGAAATCTGGGTGATTTGATAGCCATCAAAAGCATCAGGAAGATCATCAAACTCCAACTGATATTTTAGTACTTTGTAATTGTACTTGCCTTTATACATTCCCATCAGCAAAGCTCCAAAAGGCAGAGCGGCCACGCCAAGGGCAATGATGCTTAAAAAGCGTCTTCTTGAAGGAATACTAAATTCTTTTTGAGTGCTAAAAACCTTTTGATAAACCCCAACAAACAGCCTAAAAATATCTTCGCCAAATAGAAAAATAATAGTGATTATCTGAAAAGAGAGCATCGCCAATAAAAATCCGAAAGCATAACTTTTTGGTCTACTAAGAACCCTTCCTCCATCTGTACCTGTAAACTGATATAGGAAATTTCCAATAACAAAAAGAGAAAGTAAAATAAAAAGGTAATGTACCCATGGGTATCTAGAGGCAGTTTTTATGGCCTGTAAAGAATAAAAGCCCAAAACCAAATAGATAATAACGAAAATGACCCAACGAAGCATAGCTGTTTTTTTGTAAAGATATTTCTTTAGTTCAGGAACATAATTATTTGACGATTATTTAACGCTCCGAACAATTTGACGAATAGTCTCCATGTTTGTTACAGCCACTTGATTCTCCTTCAAATGTAGTTCAGAGTTCATTGTAATCTTATTGTTCATATTAATTACATCGCCAAAGGATGTGCCAGAAAGATGAATGGCCTTAAGTTCCGTCTTTTTAAATTTTTCAATGTTCTTCATATTTACTCCTCCTCCAGCAATAACTGCACATTTCCTTGAAATGGCGTTAAGCTCAATAAGCAAGTCCAATCCCTTTTCGGCAGATGTCTGTTGACCTGATGACAACACACTAGCTATCCCCAAATCTTCAAGTCGCCCCATAGCTTCCAAAGGATTAGGAATCCAGTCAAAAGCACGGTGGAAAGTGAATTTTAATGATTTTGAAGCCTCTACCAATTGTTTTGTACGTTCAAAATCCAAAGTGAAGTCAGAATGAAGCATTCCGGAAACTATCCCATCTACTCCTATTTCAATACAAAAAGCAATGTCTCTCTTCATTACTTCAAACTCCCACTCTGAATACGTAAAGTGACCACTTCTTGGCCTAATTAAAACATGAATGGGAATATTTAAGCGTTCTTTTACCATTTCAATTAATCCATGCGATGGCGTAATTCCACCTACTCCCAATTCAGCACAAAGCTCAATTCTATCCGCCCCGGCCTCTTGAGCATTTAGAGCAGATTCCAAAGAATTGGCACAAACTTCTATAAGCATATTGCTATATTTATCAGGACTAAAAATAAACATCCAAATCATGCAAAGACGCAAGTTTCTCAAAAAATCAAGCCTTACCACAGCAGGATTATTGTCCGCTCCCATTCTCGCATCATGTAAGACCGAAAATAAACCCACAAGTATTCCTATTCCAATAGCAGCCAGAAAACCTGTTGCTATTTGTACATGGAACTTTATGAATGCCACGGCAAAAGCTTGGGAAGTTCTTGAAAAAGGAGGCAATGCGTTGGATGCTGTTGAGCAAGGTGTTATGGTAGAGGAAGCAGATGTCACCAACGAAACCGTTGGTGTAGGTGGTAGACCAGATAGAGAAGGAAATGTAACCTTAGACGCCTGTATTATGGATAAAGATGGTAACTGTGGGTCTGTAGTGTATCTTCAAAACATTGCACACCCGGTATCCGTAGCGCGTAAAGTCATGGAAGAGACTCCTCATATTATTCTTGCAGGAAAGGGAGCAGAACAGTTTGCTTATGAAAAGGGGTTTGAAAAAACCGACTTGCTTACAGAAAGTACCAGAAAGCAATACGAAGAATGGAAAAAGGAATCCAAATACGAGACTGTCATCAACATTGAAAATCATGACACCATTGGCATGCTTGCCATTGACTCCAATGGTGATATTGCCGGTGCTTGTACCACTAGTGGTATGGCGTATAAGGTCGCAGGGCGTGTAGGGGACTCACCCATTATTGGAGCAGGGCTTTATGTGGACAATGAAGTTGGTGGCGCTACAGCTACGGGAGTTGGCGAAGAGGTTATTAGAACCGTAGGAAGTTTTTTAATTGTAGAATTGATGCGTCAAGGCAAAAGCCCTCAAGAAGCATGCGAAGAAGGTGTAAAGCGAATCATGAAAAAAAATGAGGGTCGTGAAGATTTCCAAATTGGTTTTTTGGCCATTAACAAACAAGGTGAAACCGGGGGTTACTGTGTTCATCCAGGCTTCACTTATAGAGAATATACTCAAGATGGACACGAGAATCAGCCTGTGGAGAGTTTTTACCAAAATGAGTAACCTTCTTTACTAATTTCTAGACTCTTTTTTCTACTTTTAAAAGCTGTCAACCTTTAACAATAAACTGACAATTAAATAACATGTCCGAACAAAAAAGACTCTTTCTTCTTGATGCGTTTGCCTTAATTTTTAGAGGCTATTATGCTTTGATCAAAAATCCAAGAATCAATTCTAAAGGGATGGATACTTCAGCCATTATGGGTTTTGTGAACTCCCTTTTTGATGTAATAAAACGTGAAAAGCCAGACCATCTTGCCGTATGCTTTGATAAAGGAGGTAGTGTTGAACGGACAGAACTTTTTGAAGATTACAAAGCCAATCGTGACGAAACGCCAGATGCCATTCGTATTGCAGTACCATTTATCCAAGATATTTTAAAAGCTATGCAAATTCCTGTTGTAGAATTGGAAGGTTTTGAAGCTGATGATATTATTGGCACCTTGGCCAAACAAGCGGAAAAGGAAGATTATAAAGTCTTTATGGTTACCCCGGATAAGGATTTTGGACAGTTGGTCTCTGAAAATATCTTTATGTATCGCCCTGCACGGATGGGTAACGGCATAGAAATTTGGGGAATTCCGGAAGTTCAAAAAAGATTTGGTGTTGAACGTCCAGAACAGGTAATTGATTATCTGGGCATGATGGGTGATGCCAGTGACAATATCCCGGGACTCCCGGGAGTTGGAGATAAAACCGCCAAAAAGTTCATAGCTGATTTTGGAGACATGGAAGGGCTTTTGGCCAATACCGATAAGCTGAAAGGCAAAATGAAGGAGAAGGTAGAAGAAAATGCCGAGTTGGGCAGGCTGTCCAGAAAACTGGCAGAAATTAATACAAACTGCGAAGTCACCTTCAACGCAGATGACTATGAAATGTCTGAACCCGATAGTCCCAAGGTGCAACAGATTTTTGAAGAGCTCGAATTTAGAAGATTAAAAGACCAGTTCATCAAAATTTTCTCCGAGGAAACGGTTGAAGCAAACTCTACTTTGGACACTCCCAAGGTAACTAAGCAAACGCAAGCAGCGGGAAGTGGTCAATTTAGTCTGTTTGGAGGAAGTCCGGCAGATGCACCAGCTACCATAAAAGACGAGAACAGCAGAAATACTGTTACCAATGTTACACATTTTTATCAAGGTATTGCTCCTGGATTGGGAATGAAGCTTTTTGTAGATAAATTAATGAAACAGACATCTGTTTGTTTTGATACGGAAACTACTTCCATCAATCCATTGGAAGCTGAATTGGTAGGGATTGCTTTTAGCTGGGAGGCAAAAAAAGGCTTTTATGTTCCTATTCCCGAAGATAAAGAGGCTGCCAAAGAAATTTTGGAACAGCTTCGTCCTTTCTTTGACTCTGAAGCGATAGAAAAAATTGGCCAAAACCTGAAATATGACATCAAAGTGATGAATAACTATGGTGTTGAAGTAAAAGGGAAATTGTTTGACACCATGTTGGCGCATTATTTGATCAATCCGGACATGCGTCACAATATGGATGTATTGGCAGAAACATATCTCAACTATACACCAGTTTCCATTACAGAGCTCATAGGTAAAAAAGGCAAAAACCAATTGAGCATGCGACAAGTTCCTTTGGAAAAGCAAACTGAGTATGCTTCGGAAGACGCTGATATTACATTTCAACTGGCAGGTCATTTTAGACCAGAATTGGTGGAGGCCAAAACTGAAAAGTTATTTGAAGAGATTGAAGTTCCTCTGCTTAGGGTTTTAGCGGATATGGAAACAGAAGGTATCAATCTAAATAAAGACTTTTTAAATTCTCTTTCTGAAGAATTAGACAATGATATTAAAAACCTTGAAAGCAAAATTTATGAAGAGGCTGGACAGGAGTTCAATATTGCGTCACCAAAACAATTGGGCGAAATTTTGTTTGATAAATTAAAACTGGTCGATAAACCCAAGAAGACCAAAACAGGTCAATATTCTACCGCAGAAGATGTGCTTTCTTATTTGGCCAAAGACCATGAGATTATTCAAAATGTATTAAATTACCGTGGGCTTGCAAAATTAAAAAGCACCTATGTTGATGCTTTGCCCAACGAAGTACAACAACATAGCGGAAGAGTACATACAGATTATATGCAAACCGTAGCTGCCACTGGTCGACTGAGCAGTAACAATCCTAATTTACAGAACATTCCCATCCGTACGGAACGAGGTAGACAAGTGCGCAAAGCGTTTATTCCAAGGGATGAAAACTATACACTCTTGGCAGCTGATTATTCACAAATAGAGCTCAGGATTATTGCGGCTTTAAGTGAGGAAGATACCATGATAGAAGCTTTTAAAAATGGGGAGGATATTCATGCCTCCACAGCTTCTAGGGTTTTTAATGTTCCTATTGAAGAAGTTACCCGTGAACAAAGAGGTAATGCTAAAACGGTCAACTTTGGAATTATCTATGGAGTTTCCGCTTTTGGATTGAGTAACCAAACAGATTTGACAAGGGCAGAATCCAAAGAATTAATAGAAACCTATTACAAAACCTATCCCAAATTGCGCAACTATATGGGTGAGCAGGTAGATTTTGCTCGTGATAATGGTTATGTACAGACTGTATTAGGACGGCGCAGATATTTAAAAGACATCAATGCTGGAAACCAAGTGGTACGCGGAGCAGCGGAGCGAAATGCCGTAAATGCCCCTATTCAAGGAAGTGCAGCGGATATTATTAAAATTGCTATGATCAATATCCATAAGAAACTAACTGAAGGCAACTACAAAACCAAAATGTTGTTACAGGTACATGATGAATTGGTTTTTGATGCATACAAACCAGAACTGGAAGAAGTAAAAAGCCTTATTAAAACTGAAATGGAGAATGCTCACATCCTTTCCGTTCCTTTAGATGTGGAAGTGGGCATTGGCGATAATTGGTTAGAGGCACATTAATACTTTCATAGTAAACACGAATACAGACATGTCTAAATCTAACTATTTCATAGCATTTTTATTGGTTAATTGCTTAAGTATAAACCTCATTGTATCGCAAGTAGATACGGTAATGGTTTTTAGCAAGTCCATGAATAAAACTATTCCTAACATAGTCATTACTCCAAAGGATTATATAAATCAAAATAAGAAATTCCCCGTTTTGTATTTATTGCATGGCGCAGGAGGAGATTATGCAGGTTGGGCATCCTACGTTCCAGAAGTAAAAGCATATGCAGATAAATTTAATATGATTATCGTATGCCCAGATGGAGGCGATACAAGCTGGTATTTTGATAGCCCTATTGATTCTAAAATGAAATATGAGACTTATGTTTCCAAGGAATTAGTATCAGCAATCGATGAAAAATACCCCACTATCCCCGAAAACAAAGGTCGGGCCATAACGGGACTGAGCATGGGCGGGCATGGTGCATTGTATCTTGCCTTTAAACACCAAGATGTTTGGGGAGCAGCAGGCAGCATGAGCGGAGGAGTTGATATTAGACCATTTCCAAATGGTTGGGACATATCCCAGAGATTGGGCACATATGCTAACAACAAACAAAATTGGGAGGACAACACCGTCATCAATATGGTCCATCTACTAAATGGAAATCTGGAGATTATCATTGATTGTGGTTATGAGGATTTCTTTTTTGATGTGAACAAAAAATTACATAAAAAACTTGTTCTAAGGAATATCGCCCATGATTATATTGAAAGACCCGGTGGACACAATTATGAATACTGGGCAAACGCTTTAAAGTATCAGTTAGTTTTCTTTGATGATTTTTTTAAAGAAAACTACCCTAAATAAAACTGTTTCAAGATAGATCTGCTAAAATCTAAAAAGGCACCGAATGGGTGCCTTTTTTTTATCTTGTTGTTCGTTTTTGCTTACCAGCCAAAAGCCAGTGTAAATTTTGATTTACTTTCCTTCTTAACTTTTTGTTTTTCTATTTCTGCTTCATGATTCCTAAGACGTGCGTCCTGCTCAAAATGCGCGAACATTTCCATGGAAAACGGTGAAGCTTGCCAAACATTTGGATAATGCTTTATCTTTTTCATATTGAACTGATTTTCAATTAACAATAAGCAAAATTCAACCAATCCATATCCTTTTAAAACCACATATTTCTCCTATTTCTATGCTATCTTAACCCAAACATTGCATCTTAGGAACTGAAAAAGATAATATCATTCTAAACACCTAAAAAATCTAACCTATTATGAGAATCAGAAACTTTCATAATTCTCCCCTATTCGGTCCAAAACCTTTAAAAAGGTTTCAAACTCCTCGGTATCCAAACCCTTTATAGCTTGTTTACGCAAAAGATTGGCATGAGGTTCTATTTCAGCAATAATCCCATGTCCTTTCGGGGTCAACTCCAACTTAAACCGTTTTAAATCACCTCTAAAACGGGTCTTGGTAATCCACCCTTTTCGTTCCAGCCCTCCAATAACCCTCGAGGTCGTTGCTCTATTTCTAAAATTGGATTTCACAATATCGGATTGGGAAACATCTTCCCCTAATTGATAAATACGATAAAGGATTACCCATTGCTCAATGGTGAGTTCAACCCCCAATTCCTTGAATTTTCTAAGGTAGGCATCCTGCACTTTGCGCAGCACCAAGTCCAAATGCAATCCAATACCTGATATTTCGTCTATTTGATGAAGCATAAACAGTCTTCTTAATTTTTTCACATTTAAATCAAAATAGCAGTCAGTTTTAACAATTATTTGACCTCAACAATACTAAAGTAAATTCAAAATTACTATTTTTGTTGCATCAACAACAATTTTGATTATTAAACTTTAAAATATAGCGTCCATGGAAGCAACAGCATTACCCAAATTACACGATTCCGCCAAAGATTTTATGCCTATAAATGGCACCGATTATTTGGAACTTTATGTGAGTAATTCCAAACAGGCAGCGCATTTTTATAAAACCGCCTTTGGTTTTCAATCCTTGGCCTATGCTGGATTGGAAACAGGCTTAAAAGATAGGGAAAGTTATGTGGTCGTTCAAGACAAAATTAGATTGGTACTGACCTCTCCATTAAAAAGCGGAACGGATATTGGCCGTCATATTGATCAACATGGCGACGGGGTTAAAGTTGTGGCACTATGGGTAGATGATGCTACTTATGCTTACAACACGGCTATAGCGCGTGGCGCTAAATCCTATATGGAGCCACAAGTTGAAGAAGATAACACTGGAAAAATTGTTCGCTCTGGCATTTACACCTACGGAGAAACTGTTCATGTTTTTGTGGAAAGAAAAGACTACAGCGGTACTTTTATGCCTGGGTTTAAAAAATGGGAAACTCCAGACTACAATCCATCTCCTGTTGGACTTAAGTTTGTAGATCATATGGTGGGTAACGTAGGCTGGAATAGAATGAACGAGTGGGTGGATTTCTATGAAAACGTGATGGGTTTTACCCAAATACTTTCTTTTGATGACAAGGATATCTCTACCGATTTTACAGCGCTTATGAGTAAAGTGATGAGCAATGGTAACGGACGTATTAAATTTCCAATAAACGAACCTGCAGCTGGAAAGAAAAAATCCCAAGTAGAAGAATACCTTGATTTTTATGAAGGCGAAGGTGTACAGCACATTGCAGTGGCCACAGATGATGTAATTGCTACAGTTAGGCAGCTTAGAAGTAGAGGGGTTGAATTCTTAAAGGTGCCTGACACGTATTACGATGCTGTTCTAGATCGTGTTGGCGAAATTGATGAGGATATTGCTCCATTAAAAGAACTGGGTATTTTGGTTGACCGTGATGATGAAGGGTATTTATTGCAAATCTTTACCCGTCCGGTGGAGCCAAGACCCACAATGTTTTTTGAAATCATTCAAAGAAAAGGTGCACAATCATTTGGAAAAGGTAACTTTAAAGCACTGTTCGAAGCCATTGAGAGAGAACAGGAACTTAGAGGAACTTTGCACTAATTAAAACATTCTAGTATGCCAATCTATCATAAACTCGGAAAGATTCCGCAGAAAAGACACACCCAATTTAATAAACCAGATGGTAGTCTATACTATGAACAATTATTTGGCACAATCGGTTTTGACGGCATGTCTTCACTACTTTACCACATGCACAGACCCACACAGGTCTCTTCAATTGGCAAAGCAATTGATCTAAGTCCAAAAATTGCAGTTGAAAAGAATATTGCCTCACGTAAACTCATAGGTTTTGAGGTTGCTCCCAAAGATGATTTCTTAGAGTCCCGTGAGCCCATGCTTGTCAATAGCGATGTACATGTGGGTTTAGCGGCTCCAAAAAAATCTATGACCGAGTACTTTTATAAGAATTCGGATGCTGATGAGATGCTTTTTATCCACAAAGGAACGGGCACGCTAAGAACATTTTTAGGTAATATTCCATTTGAATATGGTGATTATCTAATTATTCCTCGTGGGATGATATATCAAATTCAATTTGATACTGAGGACAACCGAATATTATATGCGGAATCTTTTCATCCTATCTATACCCCAAAACGCTATCGAAATTGGTTTGGACAATTATTGGAGCATTCCCCATTCTGCGAACGCGATTACAAATTACCGCAAGATTTACAAACACATGATGAGAAAGGTGAGTTTGTAATGAAAATAAAGAAGCAGGGTATGCTACATACGTTGGTATATGCTACGCACCCTTTTGATGTTATAGGTTGGGATGGGTACAATTTTCCTTACGGTTTTTCCATTCATAACTTTGAGCCCATTACCGGTCGTGTGCACCAACCACCGCCAGTACATCAAACTTTTGAAACAGGAGCTTTTGTAATCTGTTCGTTTTGTCCAAGATTGTACGATTACCATCCAAAGGCAATTCCAGCACCATATAATCACTCCAACATAGATTCTGATGAAGTGTTATATTATGTGGATGGTGATTTTATGAGCAGAACAGGTATTGGCCCAGGCTATATTTCCTTGCATCCCGCAGGAATTCCACATGGACCGCACCCAGGAACGTATGAGGGAAGTATTGGTAAAACCAAAACTGAAGAGTTAGCTGTAATGATAGATACTTTTAAACCGTTACAGGTTACAGAAAATGCCTTGAAGATTGATGACGGTACGTATTACAAATCTTGGGTAGAGTAAAAAATCACCTTATGTCAGTTCGAGCGCAGTCGAGAACACATAAGGCATAAATAGTTCTCGACTGCGCTCGAACCAACAATTCAATTTTAATTTACATGATTATAAATATTCCGGAAAACTCTGATTTTTCAATCCATAACATTCCATTTGGAATTTTTTCCACAGCTGATAGAAGCCCAAGAGCCGGTATTGCCATTGGAGAACATATTTTGGATTTGGCTGCTGTTGCAGAATTAGACGTTTTTGATTTTAACACTGCCGTACTTGAAAAAGATACGCTCAATGATTTTATCTCCTTAGGAAAATCCATTACCAAAAGAGTAAGAACCAACATCCAACATTGGTTACGGGACGAACATTCAATTTTGGCCGACAAACCAGAGCTTTTTGTTCTGCAATCTGAAGCAAGCATGCACATGCCCGTGTCCATCGGCGATTATACGGATTTTTATTCCAGTATAGAACATGCAACCAACATAGGTACTATGTTCCGTGATCCAAAAAACGCATTGATGCCCAATTGGAAACATATTCCCGTAGGCTACCATGGCAGAGCTTCTTCCATAATTGTAAGTGGAGAATCTATTCACAGGCCAAAAGGACAGGTGCTACCGAAAGATGCAACAATCCCAGTATTTCAACCTTCAGCTCGCTTGGATTTTGAATTGGAAATGGGTTTTATCACTGGAAAAAATACTGCCATAGGAGAATCTATCTCAACCAAAGAGGCTGAGGATTATATTTTTGGAATGGTACTGCTAAACGATTGGTCCGCACGTGATATTCAAAAATGGGAATATGTACCACTAGGTCCTTTTTTGGCAAAGAATTTTGCTTCACACATATCTCCATGGATTGTGACTTTGGAAGCTTTGGAACCTTTTAGGGTGTCAGGGCCGGATCAGGAGCCAAAAGTTCTCCCCTATTTAGAATTTGAAGGAGTAAAAAACTACGATATTAAACTGGAGGTTGGAATATCCCCAAAGGGCAGTGAAGAAGAGACCGTTTGTCATTCCAATTTTAAATATATGTATTGGAACATGGCCCAGCAATTGGCTCATCATACAGTTAATGGCTGCAATATTAATGTAGGCGATCTATATGGTTCCGGCACTATTTCAGGGAAGGATGAAAACTCTTATGGTTCTATGTTGGAACTTGCATGGATGGGTACTAAACCTATTAAAATGAAAGATGGATCAGAGCGCAAGTTTATAAATGATGGTGATACTGTAATTATGAGAGGGTCAGCTGAAAAGGATGGCATTAGAGTTGGTTTTGGAGAAGTTTCCGCAAAGGTACTTCCAGCAAAATAGATCGTTATCTTAGCGCAAACTAAAGAAACAGAAATGTCCAACATAAAAACTATAGACCCAACTTCCATATCTCAACCAGAGTTGCATGCATATTTACTTTCAGCTGTTGCACCACGACCTATTTGCTTTGCCAGTACAATTGACACTGAAGGAAATATCAATTTGAGTCCATTTAGTTTTTTTAATGTTTTTAGTTCCAATCCGCCAGTGATGATTTTTTCACCCTCTAGAAGCGGAAGGGACAACTCTTTAAAGCATTCACATCAAAATATAAAAGAAGTTCCCGAGGTAGTGATCAATATTGTAAACTACCCTATAGTTGAACAAATGTCATTGTCCAGTACGGCTTATGAAAAGGGCGTGAATGAATTTATTAAGTCTGGATTGACCCAAGTTGCCAGCGAAAAAATAAGACCTCCCCGTGTTGCTGAAGCTCCGGTTTCTTTTGAATGTTCTGTTCAACAAGTTATTGAACTTGCAGATACTCCCGGGGCGGGAAACTTAGTCTTGGCAAAGGTTGAGCTCATCCATATCAATGAACAATACATGGATGACCAAGGGAAATTGGATCCCTTAAAACTGGATTTGGTGGGAAGAATGGGAGGAAGCAGGTATACAAGAGCCAGTGGAAATTCCTTATTTGAAATTCCGAAACCTATCCGAAATAAAGGCATTGGTGTAGATCAGCTTCCAGAAAGTATTCAAAACAGCACTGTTCTTACCGGAAATAATTTAGGCCGATTGGGAAATTTGGAAAAAATCCCCACTCAAGAAGAAATAGAGCGTATCGGTTTGGATGACGAGATTCAAATGCTTACCAAAAAATTGGATGGAAATCCAAAAAAACTAAAAAAAGAATTGCACTGGGTATCTCAACAAATGCTGAAAGACAACGATACGGAAAAAGCATTGGCTGTACTACTATATGCTGAAAAATTAGGTTAATGAGCAACGGAATAGAATCTATTTTTAAACCCTATTTGGAGCCGAAAGAGGTATATAAAGGAGGAAAAAACGTACCTGCCTCCAATAAGAAAATATATAAACTCTCTTCAAACGAAAACCCGCTTGGAGCTTCGCCAAAAGCCATTTCGGCGTTAAAAAAAGCTGCTGAAAATGTGGATGTTTATCCGGATCAAACAGATATTCGTTTAAGAGAAGCCCTTGCAAAAGATTTTGATGGTCAATTGACCGTAGACCAATTTATTTGTGGCAATAGTGGTTCAGAGATTATTGATATGCTGCTCAGAGCATTTATTAATGATGGCGATGAAGTAATTTATTCAAACCCTTCTTTTTTACCCTACTCAGTGTTTTCAAGATGGTATGGAGCAAAACCAATTGACATTCCCTTATTAAAGCCAAATTACAATTTAGATGTAGAAGGGATTTTAAATGTAATCACGGATAAAACAAAAGTTATCTTTTTAACCAGTCCCAACAACCCAACTGGCAGCTATATCCCAAAGGCAATACTTGATAACTTTCTCAATCGAATTCCCAAAAACATCATCATAGTTTTTGACGAAGTGTATCGACATTTTGCAGATGCTAAAGACTATGTGACCGCATTGCCATATGTGAAATCTGGAAATAATGTAATTGCCATCAACAGTTTTTCAAAAACCTATGGATTGGCAGGGCAACGCATTGGGTATTGCTATACGACCGCAAAAATTGCAAATTACATCAGACAAATACACAAGCCGTTTTTATTGCCAATCACTTCTATTGAGGCTGCCATCGGCGCATTAAATGATGAGTTGTTTGTTGAAAAAACGGTAAAAACGATTCATGCCGGCAGGAAATACTTAATGTATGAGTTTGAAAAATTGGGAATTACGTATTGGCCTACACAGGGAAACTTTTTTATCATAGACCCGCCTATTCCCGAATTTGATTTTACAGACAGACTTATGAAAGAAGGTGTTATGGTGCGACCCGTTACACAATTTGGAGCTCCGGGAAAGGTTAGGATCACTATTGGAGACCAAGAATCGAATGAAGCACTGATAAATGCCTTGAAAAAATAAACTCCATTGAGTAGAACAACAGAGCTAAAGCTCCCTAAAGCACAAATCTATACGTAGCCTTTAGTAAAAAGATATTTTGAGGCTTTTGACCAAAAATGTTATCTCCTAAACTGGATAGCAATCCTGCGGAGGGGTCACCATCTTGCGATACATCTTGAGACCATACCAGAAAAATTTCCGATCCCGGAATATACTCCCACCGTATTACCAAATTGGAACGAAATTGAACAAAGGAAAAATCTGGGTCATCAAAACTAAAATCTTCCACTCCGTTTAGATCTTCATCCACCGAGTAAGTATCGTCTACCAAAGAAAGCTGATTAACATTATACCCTGTAAACCTATTTTCAAACAGCTTTGCTGATGCATCAGTAACATGTTTAAAATTGGAATATCGACCTCTTGATATAAAGGGTTGTCCCCAATATTGAATGGTCAAATTTGGATTGATAGTGTAGTTTAACCGAAATGACATACTCAAGGTTCGTTGATTAATTTCTCCATTAAGATATCTTGGTGAACCGTTTACATCATCAAAATTATCAATGAACTGTAACCTGTCATTATTGATTCTAACGGAAGGAAATGCAGAAATACGTATTGCATTTATGGGCTGATAAGTAACCCCCGCTTCAACAAAATAAGACTTATATGAGTTATCCACTGCCTTTTGTCCCCTATGAAATATATTAAAGCGAAGCTTTTTGCGACTATCCGTTCTAATGCTGTTCCAAAAACTTATTTCCTGTGATTGTCTCAATCTTGGACCTCCTCTTAATGCAAAATTGGAATATTGAATAGGTGCATAGTTAAATCCAAAGTTAGAAAACCAATTGTTTTTCCAGTTTTGCCAGCTATTCGTATTAAACCGTAAACTATTATGGTTACCATTAAAATCCCAAGCACTCCAGTGATTGTAATTTATACCTACTCTTCTAAATGTACTATCGGGTTTTAGTGTTTGGTAGCCAATCCAAGTATAATGTCTAATATCATCAGCTTGTCGTTGAAAACCCAAATCGTTTAATTCCAATTCCGGAGACCGCCATGTACCCCCTGTTTCAAACTTCCAATGACCATTACCAATCTTACCAATCTGAACATTACCTCCACTTCCAGTCAATGAAGTCCTGGTAGAATCCAGTGCAACATGATCAGCACCCACACGTTGAAACAGGTGTGTAATGGACTCTTGCGTATTTTTTATGGCCTCTTCACTCCCGTTAACACTACTCAAAATAACATTGCCTTCTACATACCAATCCCTGTTATTCCATTGATGTTTAAAATCAATACCTCCCGTGTAGGCTGATTTATGTAAAAAATTAAGTTCTTCCGTTAAATTATCTCTATTTGCAGCTGTAAAAATTACACCTAAGTAAGAGTTTCTGTCATTAAAATCTTTCTGAGCTCTCCCAACAAAATAATTAGTTAAAGGTTCCACCATTTCTCGTCGGCGATTCCCATTCTCAGCACTAATAGTCGCATATCTTTTTGAAGTCACGCTTTCCAGCACACCTAAGGCCCATCCATTTTTTGTTTTGCCACTAAACTTTGCTGCGCCAATAATTGGGGTATTATCTGGCTGATCTACAAACTCATTATCTTCTGTATCCGGTGAACCTTGAGGACTGCGACCTATACGTCTAGAATAGAACACATTATCAAAACCAAAAGTATTACCTGCTTCAGATTCCGAAACGTTGAAATCAAAAATGTTTTTGTTCTCCACAAAAAATGGCCTTTGTTCCCTAAAGAAAATCTGAAAACCATCCAAAGCTATTGCTGATGGATCAGCTTCAACTTGTCCAAAATCAGGGTTAACCGTTAAATCCAGCGTTAAATCATTGGTGACCCCAATTTTAGCATCCAGGCCAACGGTGATATCATTTTCGTTACCATCCCTAAAAGGGTTTCCTTCTTCCGCCTCATAGGTTTCACCACTGGCAACTGTATAAGGCTGAATCTCCAATTGTTTTTGAGGCTCTATATTCTTGAGTCCATGAAGTTCCCCAAATTCACTTACCCATCCCGGTGTATCTATAGGCTTTCGCTGCCAAAGTGAACGTTCTTCTGCTCTAAAGAATCTTCGTGTAGATTGTAACCCCCAAACTTGATTTTCCTCGCCACCAAACTTTAACTGACTCAAAGGAATCCTTAGTTCAGCTGTCCAACCTTCTTCATCTACATTTGTTTTGGTATACCATATTGGATTCCAACTACCATCCCAATCATTCCCGTTATTGGAAACAAACTCATCCCCTTTAACCCCAGCAACGGTAGCCGTAAAAGAAAATGCAGTTCGCTTATCATGATAACTATCTATATTAAATTCTATCCAATCTCCTTCAAAACCATCTCTCCGCGATAACCGTTTTACAATTTTATCAGGTTCAGCATCATAGCAACGTACACCTATATATAGGTTCTTGCTATCATATACAATTTTAAATTTGGTTTGATAACTAGGCGAGGTATTCTCATCTGGCTGAAATTCCACATACTCTCCAGCCCACTCCACAAGATTCCACGCTTCATCATTTAATAGACCATCTACAAGCGGAGGGGTTTCGTTTTCAATTGGTTTTGTTACATAAATTTTTTTTGGGACAACTTCAGTTGAGTCTTGAGCATTTAGATAAACAGAAAAAAATAGGAGCGTGAAGAATATGGTTGATTGTTTCACTTAATTCGTTTTTTGATTTGATTAGGTACCTTAAAGACCGAAGAAAAATGAGACAGTTACAGTACCGTTAAATTTTATACCTTTTTTAACAAAAAACCACCATGATACCAGCCTCATTATTTTGGCAAATAAAGGCCAATGGAAAAACTAGAAAATATTCCCAATCAACCATTTGGAATTCAATCTAATAATCGTACATTTGCAGCCCGTTTATCGGGATAGGTATTTAAATCAATAATATTCAAGAAGTGGATACATTAAGTTATAAGACTATTTCTGCCAATAAATCTACCGTTGACAAGCAATGGTTATTAGTTGATGCTGAGGGAGAAACGTTAGGAAGGTTCGCGTCAAAAGTAGCCAAGCTACTTAGAGGGAAACATAAGCCAAATTTTACTCCTCATGTTGATTGTGGTGATAATGTAATAGTTATCAATGCTGAGAAAATCACCATGACAGGGAACAAGTGGGAAGATAAAACGTACTCAAGGTACACTGGTTATCCGGGTGGACAGCGTTCTACTACTGCTCAAGAATTATTGGACAAGCATCCGGAGAGAATTATTGAAAAATCTATTAAGGGAATGCTTCCAAAAAACAAACTAGGGGCTGAGTTGTTCAGAAACCTAAAAGTATATGTTGGTGCAGAGCACGGACAAGAAGCACAAAAACCAAAAGCAATAAACTTAAACGACTACAAATAATGGAAGTGGTTCATAAGATTGGTAGAAGAAAAACAGCAGTAGCAAGAGTTTATGTTTCTGAAGGAAAAGGAAACATTACGATTAATAAAAGAGACTTAAAAGACTACTTTACAACAGCTACATTACAATATAAAGTGAAGCAACCTTTTGCATTGACCAATACTGAAGACAGTTACGATGTAAAAGTAAATGTATATGGAGGCGGAATCACAGGTCAGGCAGAAGCTGTTCGTTTAGCATTATCAAGAGTAATGTGCGAGATTGATGAAGAGAACAGAACTGCTCTTAAACCTGAAGGTTTGCTGACAAGAGACCCAAGAATGGTGGAAAGAAAGAAATTCGGTCAGAAGAAAGCCCGTAAGAAATTCCAGTTCTCTAAACGTTAATATTACAGATACGTTTGTATCTTATTATATAAAGTTCATTGAAAACCCTGAAATTGTTTCAGGGTTAATATTTTAACCAAGTTGTCGTTGTTCCAAAGAGCAAAAATCGACTTTTTGGAATTTAGTTTAGCATCTAAATGAATAGGGCGAACAGATTTCTGGGACCACCAATTCATTGCTAATACAACGGAACGTAAACTAATTTACAAGAAATGGCAAGTAAAATTGAAGTTAAAGACTTACTAGAAGCAGGTGTGCATTTTGGACACCTAACAAGAAAATGGAATCCGAACATGTCTCCTTACATCTACATGGAGCGTAACGGAATTCACGTTATCAATCTCTACAAAACTGTAGCAAAACTTGATGAGGCCAATGAGGCACTTAAAAAGATTGCTGCATCCGGAAGAAAAATTCTTTTTGTAGCTACAAAGAAACAAGCTAAGGATATTGTTGCAGAAAAAGTATCCAACGTAAACATGCCCTATATTACTGAAAGATGGCCAGGTGGTATGTTGACCAACTTTGTTACCATTCGTAAAGCTGTTAAGAAAATGGCGGCTATTGATAGAATGAAGAAGGATGGCACGTTCAAAACACTTTCAAAAAAAGAAAGACTGCAAGTTGACCGTTTAAGAGCCAAATTAGAGAAGAACTTAGGTTCTATTTCTGATATGACTAGACTTCCTGGTGCTATTTTTATAGTGGATACCATGCGTGAGCACATTGCTGTAAAAGAAGCTCAAAAATTGAATATCCCAATTTTTGCAATAGTGGATACTAACTCTGATCCAAGACCAGTAGACTATGTAATTCCTGCAAATGATGATGCTGGAAAGTCTATTGAGGTGATAATGACAGAGGTGACCAATGCAGTAGCAGAAGGTCTATCTGAGCGAAAAAATGACAAACAAGAAGAGGCTAAAGATGCTCCAGTAGCAGATAAAGCTCCAGCAAAAGCGAAAGAACCTGCTGTTGCTAAAGAAGAAGCCAAACCTGTTGCAGAAAAAGAAGAAAAGGCGAAAGAGCCCATTGCAGCCAAAGAAGTAGCTGAGCCTGTTGCAGAAAAAGTGGAAGAAGTTGTTGAGGAAGTTAAGGCGGAGCCTAAAGCTGAGGAGAAAAAACCAAAGAAAGCCGCGAAGTCCAAAGCTGACGATTTAACTAAAGTTGAAGGTATCGGCCCTAAAGCTGCAGAAGCATTGACCAACAGTGGTATCGCCACCTATGGAGATCTTGCAAAAGCAGACCCAGAAAAGGTAAAAGAAATTTTGACAGAGGCTAGCTCAAGAATGGCTCATTTAGACCCAACATCTTGGCCAAAGCAAGCTCAAATGGCTGCTGATGGCAAATGGGATGAGTTAAAAGAATGGCAAGACAACACCAAAGGTGGTGTTGAATAACCCATGATTGTTTAACATTCACCTAAAACAAAACACCTGCATAGTGTTTTACTTTACATAAATTTTTAAATAGAGAAAAAATGGCAAAAATTACCGCCGCTGAAGTAAATAAATTAAGAAAAGCTACTGGAGCCGGAATGATGGATTGTAAAAATGCATTAGTTGAAGCTGAAGGTGACTTTGATAAAGCAATTGAGATTCTTCGCAAAAAAGGACAAAAGATAGCTGCCAAAAGAGCAGATAGGGATTCTTCTGAAGGTGCTGCAATAGCAAAAGTAAACGCTGATAAAACTGTTGGTGTCGCTTTAGTATTAGGCTGCGAAACAGATTTTGTTGGAAAGAACGAAAACTTTATCGCCCTAGCTAACGAATTGGCAGAAAAAGCTCTAGACTATAACACAAAAGAAGAATTTTTAGCTTCTGATTTTGGAGGAATGACCGTAACCGATAAGTTAATAGAACAAACCGGTGTTATTGGCGAAAAACTAGGTATTACCGCTTTTGAAAAATTGGAAGCTCCTTACGTTGGCAGTTATGTACACATTAACAAAATTGCTGCCCTAGTTGGCTTATCCGCTGCTGTGGACACTGCTGATGTTCTTGCAAAAGATGTTTCTATGCAAGTTGCTTCTATGGGTGCCACAACCTTGTCCTATAAAGATTTTGATACTGAATTTGTTACTGCTGAAACAGAGGCTAGAATTGCTGTAATTGAAAAAGACAATATCGAACTTGGACGTTTAGGAAAAACACTGAAAAACGTTCCACAGTATATTTCAATGGCTCAATTGACTGATGAAGTTATGGCCAAAGCCGAAGAAGATGCTAAAGCGCAATTAAAGGCCGAAGGAAAACCAGAACAGATTTGGGACAAAATTCTTCCAGGTAAAATGGAAAGATTTATTTCTGACAACACTACTCTGGATCAAGAACAATGTCTTTTAGATCAGAACTTCATTAAAGATGAGAAAATCAGTGTAGCAAAATACGTTGAGTCTCACGGAGATGTTTCAGTAACAGGTTTTAAACGTGCTACTGTAGGATAACATACAATATTTTAATTTTAAAAAGCCCGTTTCTTAAAGGAAACGGGCTTTTTGTTTAAATCAATACAATGTCTCTATCATTTTGACTTTATCAAAATATCACCATTAAAAGTCTTAAACAGCATCTCTGGACCGCCGCCATTAATCTTTCCCCTCACCCATTGCTCTATCTTAACTTTATAAGTCCCTGAAGAATTGTTTTTATTCACCTCCGGTTTGTTGGCTGCTATTTGCATATCAAAATCAGTGAAGATTTCCCCCATATCAGATTTCGCCTTTACATCTGCTTTAAGAGAACTTGGGAAAGTAATATCCACGTCTCCATTTAAACTACTAAAGGCCATATTTGCATCTTTTGTAATACTATTGAAGTAAACCGTAATATCCCCATTTACAGTATCCGTAGAAGCTGAACCACTTACCGATTCTAACGTAATTTCTCCATTGACATTACTTATTTCCATTTCTCCATTAACACCTTTTACCGAAATATTTCCATCATTGACTGTAGAAAGCTTAAGGGAGAAGTTCTTAGGAACCTTTACTTCTAAATTGGTGACTTTGTTCCATTGCTCATTAATTACTTGAACAACATTGTTCTTTTCTTCAGCACTTATGGCCATAGAAGACCCTTCAATACGCTTCATGCCATTGTGCTTGTTTTTTTCTTTATAATGCCTCTTTTCGCTTTCAAAGGAAGCTTTTATCACCACCTCATTACCTTCATAAGCTTCAACATGGATCGAACCAGATATTTGATCTATGACCAACTTTCCTCGACTACTTGGGTTACTTAAAGGAACCGAAAACAAATCGATGCTTTTTTCTTGGGCAATCACACTGCACATAACAAACAATGCTGCCAACACAGTAATTAATCTTGCATTTTTCATGACTCTATATTTTTTTGATGAATACATTTCCGTTTAGTGTTTCAAAATCAAAATCCACCTTGCCATCTCCAATCTGAACTATTGGTTTGGCTTCGTATTTATATTTTGCTCTATTTTCATTACCTGTCTTTTTATCAGCTTGCATAAATTGTTTGTTAATATCAAAATCAGTGAACATTTCGCCATTCATGCTTTTAAATGAAATATTGGCTGAAAGTGCTTTTTGATATGAAATATTGATATCCCCGTTTAAAGAATAATATCTAGATGAGCTTTTAGGGTTGCTGGAATATGAAATATTTACTCCTCCATTAATACAGTCCACCCAAGTTTTACCAGTTATATTGGTCAAAGTGATTCCGCCATTTATGTTTTCAGCAATTACCGTATTACCTTTTGTGTTTTCCACTAAAACCTCTCCATCATTTACAGTACTAACATCAATTTTAATTGAATGGGGAACCTTTACCTTAAAGTTCAATTTATGCCCATATTGGGGTTCTTCATAATTATTACACCAATTATATCTAAGATTATCCTTGTCAAATTGTATGTATGGTGCATCTGGATGAAACACCACCCTATTTGCCTCTTGAATAACTTTGAGCTCTAGCTCCTGCTTCCCCAACTCTAAACCTGAAGTATTATCAGCAGTTATTGTTTTTTCAACCTCCAAAACAATTTGACTTCCATTATATCCTTCAACCAATATTGAACCAAAGACATTTTTAATAACCAAAGTATTTTCGGTGCTGTTGGAAAATGGAATTTCTTTTTTGATTTGTTCTGTAAACTTTTCTTGTTGCGCTTTTGTGCACTGTATCCCCACAACCGAGGATAGGCACACCATAAAAATTAAATGCTTCATTGTTTTTAAATTTGACTGTTCGTGATTTGATTTATCCCAAAATAGGGTGGATTGATAAATAAACTAGATTATTGATTCTATAGAATTCTCTATTTTTTTCTGCACTGTGGTGTCCAATTGTTTTTCCTTTAATAACTGCTTAAAAGGTTCAACCGAGGCCTTTTCTTGTAATGCGACCATTAAGTTTGCCAATGTTACCTGTAAAATTGGAGACTCTTGATTTGGAATGGATTTCACCAACCCTTGTCTAACCAAAGGTTTATCCACATAATTTGTTAAAGATTCTATGGCCGCCAATCTTACATTTACATTAGAATCGTTGTTCAGTGTTTGCAATAATGCCTTAATTACCATTTCATCTACATCTTCAAATTTATTTGCTTCACTTACACCTTGCAATCTTTGATTTGCAGATGGTTGCTCCAGAAGAGTCAAAACCAGTTTTTGTCTTACATCTTCGGTTTCTTCATTGGATACTATGTTCTTAACTGAATTTGTATTGTCCGAAGAGTTCATATAATATCCTATTCCCAACCCTATTCCCAACAATAAAATGCCATAGGCCAATTGTGGCTTAAAAATCATCATCAACCCTTCCATAAGAGTTTCCCAACCATTTTTGCTATTCGTTTTTTCAACCTCGCTGGAAAGCATCTCAAAGAAAGTTTCATCCATTTTTGGGGAAGGTTCTGGAGCATCCAACTTATTCATCATTTTCCATGTACTTGCCAATTCATCAAATTGGTCTGTATACTCTGAGTTCTCCTCAAGAAACTTTTCAAAATTCCTTTTCTCATCCTCAGACATTATTCCAGACATATAATCTATAGCCTGCGTTTCAAACTTTTCCTTGTTCATCATTTCTATGCAATTTCCAATTGTGAAAAAATTGTCCTTAAATCCTTAAGCGCCCTATGCACTCGTACTTTGGCCGCGTTCTCTGTACACCCAACGATCTGGGCTATTTCACTGAACTTCAACTCTCTATATTTACTCAGAATTAATAACTCTCGTTTTTCCTCTGGCAGCTTGGCCAAAGCCTGTTTTAGCAAAACATTATTTCCCTTCTTTTCAATTTCTTCATTAATATGATCATCGGTTTCCGCCCTTACATCCTCCGGAGAAATACCAGTGGATATCTTCTCTTTCGAACTTTTTATATGATAATCGTAATTTACATTTCTTGCCATTCTAAACATCCATGCTGTAAACGACCCCTCTCCTATATATGATTTCCTATACTTTAAAATTCTAATGAATACATTTTGAACCAAATCCTCGCTCACCGAAGGGTTATTCCCCAAATTGTAAAAGAAACCAAACAACCTTTTTTTGTGTCGCTCATACAGCAGGCCCAATTTATCCAAGTCCCCATTTTTCACTTTTAGCATTAAGCCGTTATCAGTTAGGTTTTGCAATTTGGTGTCGTTTTTTTGTTGCTTGTTGAAGGATATACTTTAGTTTTTTGAAAAGGTTACAGAATGTATAACTTTTTTGTTCATTTTATTCTTCAATCATTACTTTTTCAGGTAATTCCCCATAAATAATTTTGATTATTTTTGTCCGGACTTCAACACATCCTAAATGCAATACAAGAGAATTCTTTTAAAACTTAGCGGCGAAGCCTTAATGGGCGAACAACAATACGGTATAGATCCAGAGCGGCTATCAGAATACGCTGAAGATATTAAAGCTGTGATCGCAAAGGGAATTGAAGTAGCCATAGTAATTGGGGGAGGAAACATTTTTAGAGGACTTTCTGGTGCTAGCCAAGGAATGGATCGTGTGCAGGGCGATCATATGGGTATGCTGGCAACTGTCATAAATGGGCTAGCTTTACAAAGCGCCTTAGAACTTCAAGGAGTGGAGACCAGACTTCAATCAGCCATAAAAATCAATGAAGTAGCGGAACCTTTTATAAGAAGAAGAGCCATACGTCATTTAGAAAAAGGAAGAGTTGTTATTTTCGGCGGTGGAACTGGCAACCCATACTTCACTACAGATTCTGCAGCAGTTTTAAGAGCAATAGAAATAAAAGCAGATGTTATCCTAAAAGGAACTCGAGTAGATGGTATCTACACATCGGATCCAGAGAAGGATAAAAATGCTACTAAATTCGATAGCATATCTTTTACTGATGTCCTATCCAAAGGTCTAAAAGTGATGGACACAACAGCTTTTACATTAAGTCAAGAAAACGAACTTCCTATTGTGGTCTTTGATATGAACACAAGAGGCAACCTTATGAAAATAGTTTCTGGAGAAAATATTGGAACCGTAGTGAATGTTTAAATTGGCATACGCTTTGATGCCAATCATTAAAATTTAAAATTATGAACGAAGAAGTAACTTTTGTAATTGATAGTGCCAAAGAAAGTATGGATGGCAGTATTTCCCATTTGGAAAAAGCTTTGGTAAAGATTCGTGCGGGCAAAGCAAGCCCTGTAATGCTATCTACTGTAATGATAGAATATTATGGTTCTGTTACTCCTCTTTCCCAAGTATCAAATATCAACACTCCAGATGCAAGAACCATTTCTGTTCAACCATGGGAAAAAAGTATTCTTCAAGACATAGAGACAGCCATTACAAATTCAAACTTGGGCTTTAACCCCATGAACAATGGTGAAATGATTATTATAAATGTTCCTCCTTTAACAGAAGAGCGCAGGGTGCAATTGGTAAAACAAGCCAAAGCTGAAGCCGAAGATGCAAAAGTTAGTATTAGAAGTGCAAGACAAGAAGCTAACAAAGAGATTAAGGCTCTAGATATCTCTGAAGATTTACAGAAGAATGCCGAAGTTGATATACAGGAACTTACGGATACTTACAGCGAAAATGTTGATGCCATTCTTGCGGTTAAGGAAACAGAAATAATGAAAGTATAAATCTCTACAGATTATCAATTTGCTTTCCTTAGGAACACAGCCGATCATTTTCTACCTTTGCGCCGAATAAAACCCATATGGTAGCTAAGCTCACTAAAGGATTTTGGCCTAAGGTCGCAAGAATTATACTTCGTAACAGAATCCTTATTCTACTTGGGGTTGCTGCTTTCACCGTTTTTTTAGGATTACAATGGAAAAACATGCAGTTTTCCAATACGGAAGCAAATATTCTTCCAGATGATCATCCGGCTACCGTTCAATACAATGCGTTTAAAAATATATTTGGAGAAGAAGGAAACGCCATAGTTCTTGCCATTAGGGATTCCTCTCTCTTTACACCAAGTAAATTTAATCGCTGGAACAAACTCAGCAAACAACTAGAAGCATTTCCAGAAATTGACTTTGTTGTATCTACAGACAATCTTAAGGTTTTGGTCAAAGATGATGAAAAGCAGGAATTTATCATGGAGCCTTTTATTAAGGATTCACCAAAAACCAAAGCTGAAGTAGAACAATTAAAAAATCACCTCTTTGAAGAGCTGCCTTTTTATGACAATCTAATTTACAACCCAAAAAGCGGTACCATACAAACCATCGCTTACTTGGATAAGGACATTATGAATACTGCAGTGCGGAATGAATTCATCTTAAATGATCTTGCCGAGCTTGTAAAAAACTTTGAAGAGGAAACCAATCTCGATGTACGAGTATCCGGCATGCCCTATATACGTACATGGAACACAAAGTCCATTGTAGACGAAATTGGAATTTTTATAGGAGCCGCATTATTAGTCACCTCTATTATTTTCTTTTTCTTCTTTAGAAGCTTTAGGGCCACATTAATATCCATGTGTGTTGTAATTATTGGAGTCATGTGGGCCTTTGGTATTCTGGGCCTTTTTAAATATGAAATCACCATCCTAACCGCTCTAATTCCTCCATTGATCATTGTAATAGGAATACCCAATTGTATATTCCTGATCAATAAATATCAGCAAGAAGTTAAAAAACATGGCAACCAGGCATTGTCGTTGCAAAGAGTAATTTCCAAAATAGGGAATGCCACACTCATGACCAACATCACCACTGCTTCGGGCTTTGCAACGTTTATTATTTTGGATAGTGATTTGCTCAAAGAATTTGGTATCGTGGCATCCATTAACATCATTGGAATTTTCATTTTATCCTTGTTGATTATTCCGATTCTCTACAGCTTTATGCCACTTCCTAAAAACAAGCATCTAAAACATCTGAACAAAAAATGGATTGACTTTTTTGTTGATTGGATGGAAAGGATGGTTAGGCACCACAGAATAGGAGTTTATATCACTTCCGTGATTGTCCTTATTTTAAGTATCATCGGAATTTATCAAATAGAAATTACAGGAAGTAGGATTGAAGATCTACCTAAAGACACTCATTATTTTAAGGACATACGATTCTTTGAAGAAGAGTTTGATGGAATTATGCCAATGGAAATTGTGGTAGATACCAAACGAAAAAATGGAGCTATTAAACCCGCTACCTTAAAAAGGATCGATCAATTGGGAACAGTCATTGAAGAGACCCCTGAGCTTTCCAAGCCTATTTCATTGGTCAATTTGGTCAAGTATTCCAAACAAGCCTTTTATAATGGAATTCCAAAATATTACCAATTACCCACCTCTCAAGAAAACACATTCATTATGGATGTGGCAAGAAAATCATCCAATGATGGCAATCTTCTGGAAAGTTTTGTAGACAGTACAGGCCAAACTGCTCGAGTCACCACTTTTATGCGTGATGTAAAAATAGACCGCATGGAGGAAATTGAGCAGGACATGTTACAATCCATAGCCAAGTTTTTTCCAAAAGAACGATACAATGTCTTTATGACCGGTAAAGCATTGTTGTTTTTAAAAGGCACCAAATATCTAGTAAAAAACCTCTTGCTTTCATTGGCATTGGCCATAGGGTTGATTTCCCTATTCATGGCTTATTTATTTCGTTCCTTTAGAATGATCATAATTTCTTTGGTTCCCAACCTTCTCCCATTAGTTATTACCGCAGGATTAATGGGGTACCTTGGAGTTCCTATAAAACCGTCCACCATTCTTGTATTTAGTATTGCCTTTGGAATTTCTGTGGATGATACAATTCACTTTTTAGCAAAGTACCGGCAAGAATTGGCTGCTAATCGCTGGCAAATAAAGAAATCCGTGTATGCTGCATTGCGAGAAACTGGTGTTAGCATGTTCTACACGTCCATTGTACTGTTCTTTGGGTTCTCTGTATTCATCATTTCCAGTTTTGGTGGCACCAAGGCTTTGGGAGGGTTAGTATCTGCTACATTACTCTTTGCAATGCTTGCCAATCTTATTTTACTTCCGTCACTATTACTTTCGTTGGAAAGAAGTATTGCCAACAAGGAAGTATTAAAAAAACCACAGATAGATATCTTACCAAAAGACGAGGTCAACCTCAAAGACAAATAGCACTTCTGGCATCTGCATAAATATGCTGATTCCTATGCTATCTTTTTTGATCAAAAACCTATCTTTACCGCTTAATTTACGATAGCCTGAAATGAATTCTTATTCTATAAAAGAACTGCTTAACAAACAACCTATTGGAGATACCGTTGAAATAAACGGATGGGTAAAAACATATAGAAGCAACCGATTTATTGCCTTGAACGATGGCTCGACCATACACAATTTGCAATGCGTTGTAGATTTTGAAAATTTTGATGAAGATTTGCTCAAACAAATCTCTACGGGTGCGGCTTTAAAAATTTCAGGAAGCCTTGTGGAAAGTCAAGGAAAAGGGCAAAGTATAGAAATTCAAGCAACTGATGTTTTTGTTCATGGCACCGCCGATCCAGAAACATATCCCATCCAACCCAAAAAGCATTCTTTAGAGTTTTTAAGGGAAAAAGCTCATCTTAGGGTGCGCACAAACACATTCTCAGCAGTTATGCGCGTTCGTTCTGCACTATCTTTTGCCGTTCACAGCTATTTTCAACAAAATGGTTTCTATTATATGCATGCTCCCATCATTACCGGCTCTGATGCCGAGGGTGCTGGTGAAATGTTTAGAGTAAGCACTTTGGACCCAAAAAATACACCTTTAAATGAAAATGGCGATGTAGATCATACAACCGATTTTTTTGGCAAGGAAACCAATCTTACCGTTTCCGGACAGTTGGAAGCCGAGACTTATGCCATGGGCCTAGGTAAGGTATATACTTTTGGACCAACATTTAGAGCTGAAAACTCCAATACTTCAAGGCATTTAGCTGAGTTTTGGATGATTGAACCTGAAATGGCTTTCTATGATTTGGATGCCAATATGGATCTTTCGGAAGATTTTATCAAATGGATATTGCAATATGTTCTGGACAATTGTAAGGATGATCTAGAGTTTCTTGAAAAACGACTTCTAGATGAAGAAAAATCCAAACCCCAAAACGAGAGGTCTGAAATGCCTCTTATAGAAAAGCTCAAGTTTGTTGTTGAGAATAATTTCAAGCGTGTATCCTATACGGAAGCAATTGATATTTTAAGAAATAGCAAACCCAACAAAAAGAAAAAATTCCAATTTCCAATTAATGAATGGGGAGCGGATTTACAAAGTGAGCATGAGCGTTTCTTGGTAGAAAAACACTTTAAGTGTCCTGTAATTCTTTTTGACTACCCTGCAAACATCAAGGCCTTTTATATGCGTTTAAATGAGGACGAAAAAACCGTACGCGCTATGGATGTGCTATTTCCAGGCATTGGAGAAATTGTTGGAGGATCACAACGTGAAGAGCGCTTAGATGTACTTCAACAAAAAATTAAAGATTTGGACATCGATGAAAAGGAACTTTGGTGGTATTTGGATTTAAGACGTTTTGGCACCGCTGTTCACAGTGGATTTGGCCTTGGTTTTGAACGTATGGTGCAATTTGCCACTGGAATGGGGAACATTAGGGACGTTATCCCTTACCCAAGAACCCCCCAGAATGCTGAGTTCTAAATTGAATTCTTAAATTTATAAGAAGGAAGATTAAATATCCTTATGCTAAAACAACATCTACAGTTTAAGCTTTCCCAAAAGTTGTCTCCGCAGCAGATACAACTTATGAAGCTAATTCAGCTGCCTACACAGGCTTTTGAACAACGCTTAAAACAAGAACTCGAGGAAAATCCTGCTCTGGAGAGTGGAAAAGCCGAAAGTGAAACCATGGATGAAGGTTTTGAGGATACTTACGATGATAGTGCTGATAGCGAGACCATTGCAGCAGAAGAAATCAATATTGATGATTATTTAAGTGACGATGAGATTCCCGACTATAGAACACAGACAAGCAACTATAGTCCAGACGATGATGAAAAAAGTATTCCGTATGCTTCTGGAACTTCTTTTAACCAATACTTGATCAACCAACTTAATACGGTTTATCTAGATGATGAAGAGTGGGCCATTGCAGAGTTTTTGGTGGGCAGTGTAGATGAAAGTGGTTATATACGCAGACCGCTTTCCGATATTATGGATGATCTTGCTTTTACCCAGAATATTTATGTTGAGGAAAATAAGATTAATAGTGTCCTTAAAATGGTTCAGGAATTGGACCCGCCAGGAGTAGCTGCCAGATCACTGGGGGAATGCCTTATTATTCAGCTGAAGCGTAAGGAGAAAAATCCAGCTGTTGAACTTGCCATTTCCATTCTGGAAAAATCTTTCGAGCAATTCACTAAAAAACATTATTCCAAATTACTTCAAAAGCATCATATTAATGAAGATCAACTTAAAGATGCTATTTCAGAAATTGAAAAACTGAACCCTAAACCCGGGGGGTCTTATGCTGGTAACACAAGAATCATTGAACATATTGTTCCTGATTTCTCCATTAAGATAGTTGAAGGTGAATTGGAATTAACCCTAAACGGTAGAAACGCCCCTGAACTTCATGTTTCTAGAGATTACAACAATATGTTGGAAGGGTATAAAAATTCTAAGGAGAAATCAAAATCCCAAAAAGATACCGTTCTCTTTATAAAACAAAAATTAGATGCGGCAAAGTGGTTCATAGATGCTATTAAACAACGTCAGCAGACCTTGTACATAACCATGAGCACCATCATGAACTATCAGAAAGATTATTTTTTAAGTGGTGATGAACGCAAGCTACGCCCTATGATCTTAAAGGACATTGCTGATCAGATACATATGGATGTCTCCACAGTGTCAAGAGTTGCCAATAGTAAATATGTTGATACGCCTTACGGAACAAAATTGATTAAGGAGTACTTTTCTGAGTCTATGAAGAATGAACAAGGAGAAGACGTATCAACAAAAGAAATTAAAAAGATACTGGAAACTGTTATTGGAGAAGAGCTAAAGAAAAAACCTTTAACGGACGATAAACTGGCAAAAATTCTGAAAGAACGAGGCTATCCAATTGCAAGACGAACTGTTGCTAAATATAGAGAGCAATTGGGAATCCCAGTGGCTAGGCTAAGAAAGCAAATTTAATGCGCCATTTCCATAATATTATCTCCTATATTTTCCATCCATTGTTCACCCCAATTGGAGGAACATTACTTTACTTTTTGGTGACACCAAAATACAGTTCATTAGAGATTCAAAGTGGAAATATTCTACCTATTTTTATTCTTACCGTAATCATCCCAATAATATTTTTTCTTATTCTTAAAAACTTAGGGATAATCAGCTCCATTTTTTTACCTACAGTAAAAGAACGAAAGTACCCTCTTTACATTAGTTGCATCTTATTATTGATGATTTTGTACAAGGTCATCCCGAACAACTATATTCATGAGTTATTTTATTTTTTCACTGGGCTTTTAACAGCAACAGGAGCAGCACTAATACTCTTGTTCCTTAAATTTAAAGCAAGTATCCATCTTTTGGGGATGGGTAGTCTTTTGATGTTTATGATAGGCTTAAGCATTCACTTTGAAATAAACATTACTCTGGCCATTAGTATTTTTACTTTATTGACGGGATTAGTTACTACATCTAGATTATACCTTAATGCACATAGTAAAAACGAATTGTTGATAGGATTCCTTATTGGGACATGTTCTCAACTTATTATTCTAAAGTACTGGCTATAGGATGTAGAAAATTATACCTATTCTAAGTACACGAATATCAATAGCCTCCCCGGTCTCAAGTGCAGTTCCATCTTCCAACAATGGATTTAGACTATAGTAGGCTTGAACATTCCAGGTGTTATATCCAAAGTTTAATTGTAGTCCATATTGAAAGCTCTGAATATCATCATTGGAAAAGCGCATTGTATTCGTATCGCTTACCATCCTAGAGCTACCAGAAAAAACGTACCCTAATTTAGCTCCTGCATAGATTCTCCAAAATTTATATTCATCAGCTGTTGATGTCCGCCATCTTAATTCTAACGGAATCTCAATAGCATGGGTTTCCAACTTGTTTCTTTCAAAATCTGAAGTATCCGAGACTCTATAAACTATGTTATTGCCAACTTCACTAGCCACTATATTACTGTAGTATGAATTTGTGGCATAGCCCAAACCTATTCCAATACCAAAATTCCTTCGTTGATTAAATGGAATGTCCTTTATAAAACCTGTTTGCAGGTTATATGATAGACTTCTCTGAACTACATCGGACGGTTTTTCCAATAGAAAGTTATATCCCAAACCAATGTAAAATTGATCTTCAAAATATTCAGACGACTTATTAGATGTATTATTGAAACCAGATTGTGCGCTTCCAAAAATTGAAAACAATAAAAAAGCAACACAGTTAAAATATTTTGTTGTCCCAACTAACATGTCATGTTTTCGTTTTAAAATAAAAAACGTCCCAAATTTATAATTTGGGACGTTTTCACTAAATCTAAGTTATTGCTTACTGTAAATTATTAAAAGCATTTCCTTCATAAGTCGTATAGTTGACTTTTAAGGCGTTTACTTCTCTTAATTGTTGCTTAATATCAGCGATAAGACCCATATTGGCTTCTTTATCAACCTTTAAAGCGGTAGTTAATACATTTTGTATTTCTTGAGGTTTCTTAGCGCGCTCTGCAAGAATATAAGAACCTACTTCATCCACATTGGCATATTTATCGTTCAATTGAATTTTTGGCTCAGTTCCAAAAACCTTTTGATATTCTCTTGTAGGCTTACCCACATAGATATAAATTACCCTGTCCTTCTTCTCCAATTTCTTAATTTCCGTTGCATTAGGAAGCGTATTTTCAACCATCAAAGAACTATCTTTCATCGTAGTAACCGTCATAAAAAAGAACAGTAGCATAAATACGATATCTGGTAATGAAGCAGTTGAAACCGCTGGCAAATCACCATCTTTCTTTTTTGCAAACTTTGACATATGATTATACTTTAGTTAGTTGATGTTTCCGCTTCGGAAAGTTTCTGAGGAAACATTTCTTGAATGCGCTTTACTTTGTCCTTAAGATCATCACGTACGGATTTAGGTGTTTCTGGATTCAGATATTCTGCCTCCATACTCGTGAAATCATCACCATACAAACGTTGAGCCTCACGGTTACGCAAATCATTATATGCGCCAACCAACTCATTCTGTACAGTAATATAGGTAGCATACTTAGTTTCCCTATCATTCTTTAGGGAAATAATCGCTTTTTCCGGATTATCTGATGAAGCTAAATCCTTTCTACCTTTGCAATAGTTACATGATCCATCACCGCCATTTTCCAAAAAAGCAACAGCAGCAGCTCTAAGATTTTTTAAATCCATTAAATCATCTTCTACCAATAATTGACCATTTCTATTGATGTTAACAGTAAAAATATTTTTCTGCTTAATAACCACATCAATATCATCTGGCGGATCCATTGGAGGCAACATACGATCTAATCCTGCATCCGTCTCAATGGTTGTAGTAACCAAGAAAAAGATAAGTAATAAGAAAGCTATGTCTGCCATAGAACCGGCATTCACTTCTGGTGCTCCTTTTCTTCTAGGCATAATTATATATTTTTACTTAACAAACATTTTTTTCAACCCTGGAATAACCATAAGCGCAACGGCAATAACAGTAAGGATAAAAAATACATTTAATCCCATACCTATATTCTTGACCGTACCTTCCGTAGCTCCAAGATTGGACATAGATTCTGCAACTTCTTTAGCTTCTTCTCCAGAAGAAAGTCCGTAAGAAATGGCAACAACAATTGCCAATCCACCAATACCAAATAATGCCTTTTTAAGGCTACCTGGTGTGGCCAACAATTTTTGAAGTCCAAAAAACACTGTTGCAATCACCGCGATGGCCAACAGAATATACATGATAATGAACATAAAGTTCATCGCGCCACTGTTTATTGCATCCGGATCATCTGCAGATGGCATAAAGAACCACAATGCTGCAGCTATCAACCCAATGGCAATAAGCGCTATTTTTATTAATTTATTCATGACTCTCGATAGTTTTAAATTTCGTAATTACTTTTTGTGTGCTGCCAACATATCTATTAAAGATATAGAGGAGTCTTCCATGTCGTTTACGATACTATCGATTTTTGCAATAATATAGTTATAGAAAATTTGAAGAATAATCGCAGTGATCAAACCAAATACCGTTGTCAATAACGCTACTTGAATATCTCCTGCAATTAGAGATGCACTCAAGTTACCTACTGCAGCAATTTTCTGGAAGGCAGCAATCATACCGATTACCGTACCCATAAATCCAAGCATTGGTGCAATAGCAATAAATAAAGACAACCAAGAAACGTTTTTCTCTAATTGTCCCATTTGAACTCCACCATAAGCAACAACAGCTTTTTCAGCAGATTCCAATCCTTCTCCAGCTCTATCCAATCCTTGGTAGAAGATAGAAGCAACAGGACCTTTTGTGTTTCTGCATATTTCTTTTGCAGCTTCTATGCCGCCAGAAGCCAATGCATCTTCCACTTGTTGTTTAAGCTTAGCCGAGTTGGTACTGGCCAAATTCAAATAAATAATTCTTTCAATCGCAACTGCTAATCCCAAAATCAAACATAACAGTACAATTCCCATGAAGGCAGGCCCCCCTTGAATAAACTGTTCTTTCAATACTTGAGTGAAACCTTTGCTAGCCTGAGCCGCAGCTTCTTCTTGTAACATAGCTGCAGATGCAGTCGTAGTTCCCAAAATAAACATTCCGGCTACAGCCAGAGTAGAGGATATTTTTTTCATCTCTTTCAAACTTAAATTTAGTTAGTTAATAATGTTAAAGATATAAAAATTTTATAATTGAAAAATTAAAATACCTAGCAGAGAGGAAGGGATTCGAACCCTCGATACACTTTTGGTGTATACACACTTTCCAGGCGTGCGCCTTCGACCACTCGGCCACCTCTCTATTATTATAGTTAGGCCGAGCAATAAACAAAAAAATAATTAGTTAATGAAATTTGAGGCGTTAATTTTAGTGCATTTCACCACGGAGCGATGTTTCAAAAATTGTCTTAAAGAGTTTACCGGAAATATTACTGCCCAAAAGATACATAGCTTTTGTTATAGCAGCTTCCGTCGTAATATCCTTTCCGTTAATCAATTGCATCTCCTTTAGCTTTTCGCTGGTCTCATAATGTCCCATTGAAACACCACCTCCAGAACATTGTGTTACATTAATAATATGTAACCCTCTGGCAATGGCTTCCCTCAGTTCATTTAGAAACCAATCATCCATTGGCGCATTTCCAGCTCCATAGGTTTCTAATATTACCGCTTTTAACCCAGGTATATGTAAAATGCCCGTTAGCACAGACCTATTAAGACCTGGAAAAAGCTTTAATACCACTATATTATCATCCATTCTCTTATGGACTCGTAAGATTTTTCCTTTATGATGTCTTTTAGCAAGGTATGAATCATGAACTTTTAAATGCACCCCTGATTCAACTAATGGCGGGTGGTTTAGAGAAGCAAAAGCTTCAAAATGTTCTGCATTAATTTTGGTTGTTCTATTTGCCCGATACAATTTATATTCAAAATATAGCCCTACTTCTTGCACAACTGGCCTTCCCTTTTCTTTTAGTGCAGCTATTTGAATGGATGTGATCAAATTCTCTTTCGCATCAGTCCGTAAATCCCCAATGGGAAGCTGAGATCCCGTAAAGATTACCGGTTTTGAAAGATTTTCCAACATAAAACTCAAAGCAGAGGCCGAATAGCTCATGGTATCACTTCCGTGCAGCACCACAAAACCATCATAAAGTTTATAATTATCTTCAATCATTGATGCTATTGTTGCCCAATGATCGGGATTCATGTTAGAAGAATCTATTGGTTCTTCAAAAGATATTCCCTTTATACTGCAATCCAATTGGTTGAGTTCTGGAATATTTCCAACCAACTCATCAAAATTAAAGGCTTTTAATGCTCCCGTTTTATAATCCTTTATCATACCGATGGTACCTCCGGTATAAATGAGCAGAATATTTGTTTTGTTTTTCATATGAGTTCTAAATACCAAAAACCTTTTTGGAATTATTCGTTGTTACTGAAGCAATCTCCTCTTGATCTATACCATACACCAAAGCAAGTTTTTCCAATACCTTAATTATATAGGAGCTTTCGTTCCGCTTTCCCCTGTATGGAACCGGCGCTAAATAAGGCGAATCTGTTTCTAAAACAATGTGTTGCAAATCCACTTCATTTAAAAATGTATCAATTTTTCCATTTTTAAAAGTGACCACTCCACCTATCCCCAATTTCATATTATATGATATAGCTTTATGGGCGTGCTCCAAAGTACCCGTAAAACAATGAAAAATTCCATGGAGATCTTCTGCTTTTTCCTGTTCCAAAATCTCAAAGATTTCATCAAAAGATTCCCGGCAGTGAATTACAATGGGAAGCTGATACTTTTTTGCAAGTTGAATCTGACGTACAAAAGCATCTTGTTGTTGCCTTAAAAAGCTTTTGTCCCAATAGAGATCAATCCCAATTTCCCCAACGGCACAAAAATTTCTTTCTGAAAGCATCTTCTCCACATGGACCAACTCCTCTTCATAGTTTTCTTTTACAGAAGTAGGATGAAGCCCCATCATTAAATGAACGTTTTCTGGATACGCAGCCTCCAAGTCCAGCATAGCTTGGGTATAGGCGGAATCTATTGCAGGAATAAAAAAGCGCTTTACGCCAGCTTCTATAGCTGTTTTTATCATTGCATCACGATCTTCATCAAAAGCTTCGCTGTATAAATGTGTATGCGTATCTGTTATAACCATAAAGCAAAAATAGGTTTATCTTTAATAAAAATAGTTGATGAAATCCCTCAAAAAGTTTCTGTTCTCAAAAAGTTATATTCGTATCCCTTTGGTCTTGACAGAAACCAATCATTTTGAAATAGTGGCTAAAATCAATGGTGTTTCTGGTCGATTTATTCTAGATACTGGAGCTTCCAACACATGTGTTGGTATGGATAAAATTGATTTTTTTAAAATGGTTTCTGAAGTTTCTGATATTAAAGCAGCCGGGGCTGGAGCCACGGAAATGGAAACCTTGGTCTCTTCCAAAAACAAGATTCAGATTGGCGACTGGAAAAAGAAGAAGCAAAAAATTGTCTTGTTTGATTTGGTCCATGTCAATGAAGCACTTACTTCCCATAATGCATTACCTGTGGATGGCATTATAGGTGGTGATGTCCTTAAAAAAGGTAAGGCTGTTATTGATTACGAAAAAAAGTGTCTCTATTTAAAGCTCTAAAGCCTTTTTCACATTCCCATCCATCAATAATTCCTCAGGACTTTCCAAAGCTTCTTTAACCGCGACCAAGAACCCTACAGACTCTTTGCCATCAATGATTCTATGGTCATAAGAAAGTGCCACATACATGATCGGCGCAATAACAACTTGCCCATCTTTAGCAATTGGACGCTCCACAATATTGTGCATTCCTAGGATAGCGCTTTGCGGTGGGTTTATAATGGGTGTAGACAACATGGAACCAAATACACCACCATTGGTGATGGTAAATGTACCTCCTGTCATCTCATCTACAGTAATCTCCCCTTCTCTAGCTCTTATTGCCAAACGTTTTACCTCAGCTTCAACACCTCTAAAAGTTAGGTTTTCTGCATTTCTAATAACTGGTACCATAAGTCCTTTTGGGCCTGAAACCGCTATACTGATATCACAAAAATCATAGGACAGCATTTCCTTGCCATCTATCATAGAATTTACGGCAGGATATAGTTCCAATGCGCGAACAACTGCTTTTGTAAAGAAAGACATAAAGCCTAGACTTACACCGTGTTTTTCTTTAAAAGTCTCCTTGTATTGCTTGCGCAATTCAAAGATTGGGGACATATCAACCTCATTAAAAGTGGTCAACATAGCAGTTTCGTTCTTGGCCGCAACCAAACGTTCTGCAACTTTTCTTCTAAGCATGGAAAGTTTAGAACGAGATTCACCTCTGCTTCCTCCAGTCGGTGACCCCATAGAAGGAACCGCTTTTACAGCATCTTCCTTAGTAATACGACCATCTCTTCCAGAACCCGAAACCGCAGTAGGATCAATTCCTTTTTCATCAAGAATTTTCTTTGCAGCTGGTGATGGAGTCCCTGACGCATACGTCTCCTTCTTTACTTCAGCTGGTTTTGAAGCTTCCACTTTTACTGATTCTTCCTTGGCTTCTTCTTTAACTGCTGGTGCTGCAGCTGAATCTCCTTCTGGTTTAGCTGCACTGGTGTCTATAAGACACACTACCTCGCCCACTGCAACAGCATCACCTTCCTCTGCTTTCAGTGTAATAGTACCACTTTCTTCCGCAGGAAGTTCTAAAGTTGCTTTATCTGAATCCACTTCAGCTATTGCCTGATCTTTTTCTACATAGTCTCCATCTTGCACCAACCATTCTGCAATTTCCACTTCTGTAATGGATTCCCCTGGTGAGGGAACTTTCATTTCTAAAACCATCTTATTCTAGTTTTAATGCTTTGTAAATTATCTTCTTACCATGTTGTCCTTGCTCTTGTCAAAGACATATTCTATTACTTGGGCATGCCTTCTTTGGGAACGCACCGCACTACCTGCGGCCGGAGCTCCATAAAATCTTCTGGATGCCACCCTAAATTGTTTTGCCTCGTCTAAATGCATCAATAAGTGACCCCAAGCTCCCATATTTCTTGGTTCTTCTTGGGCCCAAACCACATCATCCGCATTTTTATATTTTTTGACAATGCTTCGCATCTCTTTCACCGGCAATGGAAATAATTGTTCCAATCTAACCAATGCCACATCATCTCTTTTTAATTCTTCCTTCTTGCTCAATAGATCATAATAGAACTTACCTGTACAGAACACCAATGTTTTTACTTTGGATGCACTGGCCTTATCGTCATCAATTAGTGGCTGGAAACTTCCATTGGCCATTTCTTCTTTAGTGGACAATACTTTTGGGTGCCTCAATAAACTCTTAGGCGTAAAAACAATCAATGGTTTTCTAAAACCGGCCTTCATTTGTCTTCGCAATAAATGGTACATATTGGCCGGAGTGGTTACATCTGCCACATACATATTATCCTTAGCGCATAACTGAAGATATCTTTCCATTCTAGCGGATGAATGTTCCGCTCCCTGCCCCTCATATCCGTGAGGCAACAAAAGTACTAATCCATTTTGTAGCTTCCATTTATCTTCAGCAGAAGAAAGGTATTGATCAATTACTATTTGAGCTCCATTGCTAAAATCTCCAAATTGAGCCTCCCAAATAGTCAAGGTTTTGGGACTTGCCATGGCGTAACCATAATCAAAGCCCATTACCGCATATTCTGAAAGCAATGAATTATAGATATGGAATTTTCCATTTTGATTTTCACCCAACTCATTTAACAAAGTCACCTCTTCTTCATGCATCTCGGTTTTGATAACGGCATGACGATGTGAGAAAGTTCCCCTCTCCACATCTTGACCTGTCATACGGACATCATAGCCTTCTTCAATCAATGAACCATAAGCCAAAAGTTCTCCCATGGCCCAATCCAATTGATTATCCTCAAAGTACATTTTGTTCCTTGCTCCAACCAATCGCTCCAACTTTCTAAGAAATTTCTTTCCTTCTGGAAGAACGGTAATACTTTTTGCTATTTCATCAAGCTTCTTCAACTCATATGAAGTATCTATTGAACCCAACATAGCATCTTCTGCCATTTGACTGAATCCTTCCCATTCATCTTTCATAAATGGTGTAATTCTTGTCTTTTCAACTTTACGGGAATCCAATAAATCTTCCTCAAGGCTTTTCTTATATTCCACCTCAAGATTCTTTACATATTCTTTATCAATGACACCTTCGGCAATCAGTTTCTCTGCATAAATATCCCTTGGGTTAGGGTGCTTAGATATGGATTTATACAACAAGGGTTGTGTAAATTTAGGCTCATCACCTTCATTATGTCCATATTTTCGGTAGCCCAATAAATCTAAGAAAACATCTCTCTTAAAACGCATTCTATACTCCAATGCAAAAGTTGCGGCATGCACTACGGCCTCTGCGTCATCTGCATTTACATGTAGAACGGGCGATAAGGTTACTTTACCAACATCTGTACAGTAGGTAGACGACCTTGCATCTAAATAGTTGGTTGTAAATCCTATTTGGTTGTTGACCACAATATGAATGGTACCCCCTGTATGATAACCATCTAACCGAGCCATTTGTATTACTTCATATACAATGCCCTGTCCTGCAAAAGCTGCATCTCCATGTACCAAAATTGGAAGTACCTCTGAAACATTTTCTTGGTGGTGACGATCTTGTTTTGCGCGGGCAATTCCTTCCACGATGCCATTAACCGTTTCTAAGTGCGATGGATTTGGAGCAATGTTCATATTGACCATTTTCCCTGAATCCGTCTCTCGCATGGACGTCCATCCTAAGTGATATTTTACATCTCCATCAAAGATAGCCTCCTCATAATCCTTTCCATCAAACTCGCTAAAGATATCTTTTGGTGATTTGCCAAAAATATTGGTCAAAACACTTAAACGCCCTCGATGGGCCATCCCCATGACAAACTGTTTTACACCAGCACCGGCTGCTTTTTCAATAATAACATCCAATGCAGGAATCAACGATTCTCCACCCTCAAGGGAAAAACGTTTTTGTCCAACATATTTGGTATGTAAAAAACTTTCAAAAGAAACTGCTTCATTAAGCTTTCTGAGAATGTTTTTCTTTTCATCAGCAGAAAAAGTTGGCCGATTGTCATTTATGTTAAGCCAATCTTGAATCCATTGAATACGCTCCGGTGTACGAATATACATGTACTCCACACCAATAGCATCACAATAAATCCGTTCTAAATGGGCGATGATATTTTTAAGGGAACTTGGTCCGATACCAATAACTTTGCCCGCATCAAAAACAGTACCCATATCCTCATCTGCCAATCCAAAATTGGATACCTCCAATGATGGTTCATACCTTCTTCTTTCCCTTACCGGATTTGTCTGTGTAAACAAATGCCCACGAGAGCGGTAACCATCAATCAGACGTATCACCTGGAATTCCTTTTGCAAGGATTGTGGAATCTCTATTTCTTGACCGTTGGCCAAGGTCAATGACCCGTTTTCCGAAGCTACATCCAACTCGTCCAACGAGCTCTCAAGTCCAAAATCAAATCCTTGAAAGAAAGCCCTCCAACTAGGTTCAAGACTATCTGGGCTTGTTAGGTATTTATCATATTGCTCCGCAAAGAATGACGTATGCGCAGCGTTTAAAAAAGAATATTTATCCATAGACAGTTTCTACTAAAACCTATCTGAAAAATTTAACCAAAAATACAACAATTACCAGAGGTAGGTCAACAAACTTAATCATAATCGAAAAAATCTTTCAGGAGCTATATTTGTCCTTAAACCAAACTTTCTGCAACTCCCTTTTTAAAAGTAAAAAACATACTTCTGCAGAAGTATCCACCGCATCTTCAGCTTGAATTTTCTTTACCGCGCTTTCTGGAATATCCACAACATACAAAAGGTTCAGATATTCTTGAAACTTTTCTAAAATCAAGAAATATATTTTTTCATGCAAGATTTTTCTAAGTTCTTGGGGTTTTATATCCATGTTGAACTCTAGCCTAGCATTGGCCATTTCAAAATCCTTTTTTATTTGCGTGAGCAGTTTTTGGTAGAGCGACTCCTTTTGAGCCGTTTCCAATAATTCTTGACTGTTATTGAAGTTAATCAGCATACTTTATTTACGTACAACTTCCCGAGAAAGACTTATTCAGATTTATATATTTCCCCCTCTTTCATCACAAATACAACATTTTTTAATGTTTCCACATTATCCTTGGGGTTTTCATCTACAGCAACAATATCCGCTAAAAAGTTTTCCTTTAATTGGCCTAGATTACTGCCCATTCCCAAAAGTTCCGCATTGGTTACCGTAGCAGATTTTAGAGCTGCCATTATAGGCATTCCAGCTTCAACCATATAACTAAATTCCCTTGCGTTTTCACCATGTGGAAAAACCCCAGCATCTGTTCCAAAAGCAATTGGAACTCCTTTTTTATAAGCTCTTTGAAACATTCCCTGTATTTTAGGCCCTATATCTCTTGCTTTTTGCGCGACCACTTCTGGAAAATATCCAGGTATTTTTGCTTTCTCCGTCACTTGTTTGCCTGCCGTAATGGTCGGCACTAAGTACGAATTATGCTGAATCATTAAATCCATGGTTTCTTCACTCATCAATGTTCCATGTTCTATAGTTTTGATTCCTCCTTTTACAGCGCGTTGCATTCCTTCATCCCCATGTGCGTGAGCAGCAGTAAGCATATTATAATCCTTCGCAGTATCAGTAATTGCTTTTATTTCCTCAATCGTAAATTGTGGATTTTGACCACTCTTTGCAACACTCAAAACTCCGCCCGTAGCAGTAATTTTGATAACATCTGCCCCATCTTTATAACGTTGTCTTACTGCTTTTTTTCCATCTTCAGGAGAATTGACAACTCCCTCTTTTGGACCAGGATCCCCCATTAAAGACTTTTTCATTCCATTGGTTGGGTCTGCATGTCCACCAGTTGTTCCAATGGCCTTTCCAGCAGTAAAAATTCTAGGACCTACAACACTACCTTTATTGATAGCTTTTCTAAGTGCTATGTTTACTCCACTCCCACCTAAATCACGTACCGTTGTAAACCCCGCCATTAAAGTATTTTTGGCATACACTGTGGACTGAAAGGCCACATCCGCTTCATTATCCGTAAATCTTTGAATATAGGCACTGGGACTGGACTGTCCTTCTATATGAATGTGTAAATCGATAAATCCAGGGAGTACCGTTTTGTTTTTTAAGTCAACGACTTTGTCTTCTGCACCGCCTGTTTTGTATCCGTTTTGAATGGATTTGATACTATTCCCCGAAACAACAATGGTCTTTTCCGAAAGCACTTTTCCAGACTGCACATCAACTATTTTGCCACATTGAAGATAGGTTTCCTGGGCGAAGAGGATTGAAGTAAATAATGAGACGAATACTAAGAGGACGTTTTTCATATTTTTTGAATTAGCTAATTTGTGTCTTAAAAATAAGCATACATTCCTTCTCTACAATAAGAAATTCTACGACCTGAAATTAATTCAATAAAAAAACCCATCTAAAGATGGGCTTCCATTTACGTTTTGTATTCCTAATTTCTAATCTTTTGTTCCCAGTCCCATGCAGATTTCATGGAATCATCTAATGTAGACTGAGCTTTCCAGCCAAGAATTTGGTTCGCTTTTTTAGTGTCTGCGTAAGCTTGAATTACATCTCCAGGCCTTCTATCCACTATTTTATAGTTCAAATTTTTCCCTGATACTTTTTCAAAACTATGAATTACCTCTAGCACAGAACTACCTTTCCCTGTCCCGAGATTGAATACTTCGTAATTCGCTTCGTTTTTTTGATTTAGCAATCGCTTTAAAGCAACTACATGGGCTTTTGCTACATCAACCACATGAATATAATCCCGAATACATGTACCGTCCTCCGTTGGGTAATCATCACCAAAAACAGATAATTGCTCTCTAAGACCTATTCCCGTTTGTGTTATGTATGGAAGTAAATTTTGGGGAACACCTATGGGCAACTCCCCTATTTCTACTGTCGGATGCGCTCCTATGGGGTTAAAATACCGAAGTGCAATTGCCGCTAGTTGCGGATTTACATTGCAAGTGTCTTTTATAATTTCTTCACCAACTTGTTTTGTATTTCCATAAGGTGATTCAGCAGGTTTTACTGGAGCATCTTCAGTAATGGGAAGTTTATCTGCCTGTCCATACACAGTACAGGAAGAACTAAATATAAAATTGGACTTATCTTGTTTTGTAAGCTCTTGAAGCATATACACCAAAACCCCAAGGTTGTTTTCATAATACAAAAGTGGGTTTTCAACACTTTCTCCAACTGCTTTGGAAGCTGCAAAATGAATTACACCTTCAATATTATTATGTTTTGCAAAGAATTGTTGAACATCAGTCTTGTTGCGAAGATCCATTTTCTCAAAAATGGGTTTCTTCCCCGAAATCGCCTCGATACCTACCAAAACATCTTCAGAAGAATTGGATAAGTTATCAATGATTACCACCTCAAAACCTTCATTCTGAAGTTCAACTACGGTATGAGAACCTATAAATCCCAAACCTCCTGTTACAAGTACTTTCATGCTTAATTATTGGTTTACAAAATCTATGACCAAATTGGTTATAAATTGAATTTGCTCATCATCCAGTTCTGTATGCATAGGAAGTGAAATCACTTCCTTTATCAATTGATTGGTCACTGGAAAATCAGCTTCATTATAGCGTTCATCCACGTATGCTTTTTGGCTGTGCAAAGGAATTGGATAATACACTCCACAAGGAACGTTGTTATCATTTAAATGTTGCACCAATCCGTCTCTTTTTTCGTTCAATATTCGTAAGGTATATTGATGAAAAACATGACAATCACATGGGCCGCAGATTCCATCACAACTATTTACCGTCTTAGGAACCACTATATTACTATGCCCTTTAAAGGCCTCTGAATATTTTCTGGCAGCTTCCCTTCGTTTTCTATTATAGTTGTCCAAATTAGGAAGTTTTGCTCTTAAGACAGCCGCTTGGATGGAATCTAGTCTGGAATTTACACCAACCACGTCATGATGATATCTTTT
Source organism: Flagellimonas sp. CMM7 (assembly GCF_021390195.1). Lineage (NCBI taxonomy): Bacteria > Pseudomonadati > Bacteroidota > Flavobacteriia > Flavobacteriales > Flavobacteriaceae > Flagellimonas > Flagellimonas sp. CMM7. The sequence continues at coordinate 1,153,891 of NZ_CP090003.1, forward strand.
ATACATACCATGATTTACTATTCCACGGATGGTGTGGGCCAAATCATCATCATTCGTAAAAATAGCTCCACCATCTCCATAACATCCGAGGTTTTTTGACGGAAAAAAGGATGTAGAAGCAACGTGCCCAATAGTTCCCGCTTTTCGTTTTTCTCCACTTTGAGAAGTATAGGTTGCACCAATTGCTTGAGCATTATCCTCGATTACATACAAATTATGCTTTTCAGCCAATTGCATTATTGCATCCATATCTGCACATTGTCCAAACAAGTGCACCGGAACTATAGCTTTTGTTTTTGGTGTAATTGCTTTCTCAATGGCTTTTATATCAATATTGAAAGTATCGGGCTCAACATCAACTAAAACAGGAGTAAGATTTAGAAGGGCTATGACTTCCACTGTGGCAGCAAATGTAAAGTCCGCCGTGATAACCTCATCTCCGGGTTGTAGACCAAGACCCATCATACATATTTGAAGTGCATCTGTTCCATTTGCGCATGGAATTACATGCTTAACATTCAGATATGCTTCCAATTCCTTTTGAAAAGCATGAACTTGAGGCCCATTAATAAAAGCTGAAGAATCTAGAACTTCTGAAATCGAATTGTTCACTTCATCTTTTATACCTTCATATTGACTTTTTAGGTCAACCATTTGTATTTTCTTCATCCAAGATATATTATGGCATAAAATTAAGAAATTAAGGCACCATAACCACCTATTGATGAAAGAATGTATTTTAGCGGAAATATGATGTTTGTGCGCTTCGTTTACAACTTTTTAATTACGCTCTCTTGGATTGTTTTAAGGATCATTGCGATTTTTAGCACCAAAATGAAATTGTTTGTCTCTGGGAGAATGGGCGTATTTAAACAGTTGAGCACAAAAACATCCAAAGATGATCGGTTTATCTGGATGCACGTTGCGTCTTTGGGGGAATACGAACAGGGGCTTCCTATTTTGGAAAAAATAAAATCCGACTACCCATCCCATAAAATTGCACTTACCTTTTTTTCCCCATCTGGTTACGAGGTAAAGAAAAATACTCCCATTGCCGATATTGTTGTCTATCTACCCATGGATACCATATCCAACACGAAAAAATTTCTTGACATGGTCAAGCCAGAACTTGCAATTTTTATAAAGTATGAAATTTGGCCCAATTACCTTTATGAATTGAGACAAAGAAATATTCCGACCGTATTGGTTTCTGCCATATTCTCCAATAGGCAAATCTTTTTCAAACCTTTTGGTGGTTTTATGAGAAATAGCCTGAAAACTTTTTCTCATTTTTTTGTTCAGGATAAAAACTCAAAAGACCTATTATCATCCATAGATTTTAAAAATGTAACGGTTAGTGGTGACACTCGTTTTGATCGCGTCTTGGAAATTTTACAAAGAGACAATTACTTAGATTTTATGAGCGAGTTTAAAAAAGATAATCACTGTTTGGTAGCAGGCAGTACATGGCCTCAAGATGAAGAAATCTTGGTCAACTGGATCAACATCTCGAGTGAACAATTAAAATATGTCATTGCTCCGCATACCATTAAAGAAATTCATGTTGAAAGATTAAAAAGCAGTATTTCAAAAAAATCGATTTGCTTTTCAAAAATAAAAGGAGAAGACCTTTCCAATTTTGATGTAATCGTTATAGACACCATTGGGCTTTTGACAAAAATTTATAGCTATGCTGATATAGCCTATGTGGGCGGCGCTTTTGAAACTGGCCTGCACAACACTTTGGAACCAGCAGTTTATGGCATACCTGTAGTTATTGGCCCAAAATATAACGGGTTTAAGGAGGCAGAGGATTTGGTTGAAGAAAAAGGGATACAGGTTATTGCAAATAACAAGGAGTTCAACGAATTGATGAAACGCTTCATTAACGATAGTGACTTCAGAGAAAGCACTGGTAAAATCAATTCAAAATACATCAGCAAAAATATAGGTGCAACGGAGCAGGTTATGACCTACATTGAATCTGTTCTTTAATTTTTTCCTAGTTTTAAGAAAATCAACTTACTATGAACAATCGCATATTTAAGATTTCGCTCACCGCTGCTTTAGCGGGTTTTTTATTTGGTTTTGACACGGTTGTCATATCAGGAGCTAATCTACCCATTAAGGAACTTTGGGACACCTCTCCCCTTTTTCATGGGGTTTTTATTATGAGCATGGCTTTATGGGGAACTGTTTTGGGTTCACTATTTGGAGGAATCCCCTGCGATAAATTAGGTAGAAAAAAGACCTTAATATGGATTGGGATACTTTATTTTATCTCTGCTCTTGGCTCCTCTGTAGCTCAAGACCCTTATCTTTTTTCATTCTTCAGGTTTATTGGCGGTGTTGGAGTTGGAGCTTCATCTGTAGCAGCACCTATTTATATTTCAGAAATTTCCACACCTGAAAACAGAGGAAAGCTCGGTGCTATGTACCAATTCAATATTGTCTTTGGTATTTTCATTGCTTTTATATCCAACTATTTACTAAAAGGTTTTGACGGTGCCAACGATTGGCGATGGATGCTAGGTATTGAAGCTGTTCCTGCCTTGGCATATACAGCAATGGTTTTTTACATTCCCAATAGTCCAAGATGGCTTATTACCAAAAAACAAGATGAGAAGGAGGCGCTTAAAGCTTTGGAGTTTATTACCAACGCGGAAGTGGCCAAACTTAGGTTACAAGAAATTAAAGAAGCACTTGGGAAAACTTTTTCCAAGGAAAAGCTCTTTTCTGGAAAATACAAGAAACAATTGTTGTTAGCTTTTTTAATAGCATTTTTCAACCAACTTTCAGGTATAAATTTTGTACTCTACTATGCACCAGAAATATTGGAGCGTGCAGGTCTAGCATCAAAGGAATCTTTGTTCAGCTCTATTTCCATTGGTATTGTAAATCTAGTTTTTACGCTCATAGGCATCCGCTTAATTGATCGTCTGGGGCGTAAACAATTAATGAAAATTGGCTCCTTAGGTTATATTATGAGTTTGGCTATGGTGGGTTGGTGTTTTTATGCAGATGCCAGTTCGACCTTGTTGCTAGCTTTTATTTTGGTTTTCATTGCATCACATGCCATTGGACAGGGAGCAGTAATATGGGTGTTTATTTCTGAAATATTCCCAAATAACGTACGGGCCTCTGGCCAATCTTGGGGCACTGGCACACATTGGATTTTTGCCGCTGTCATAACTTTGGTCACCCCAATTTTCTTGGATGCTGATAAAGGAATTTTTCGAGAGAACCCTTGGCCCATTTTCTTGTTCTTTGCCTTAATGATGGTGCTTCAATTGCTATGGGTGATTTTTGCAATGCCAGAAACAAAAGGAGTAACTTTAGAAGAACTGGGCAAGAAATTAAGTTCCAACAAGTCCAAATCCAATTAATCCATACAGGACATACTTAAAAGTTACCCGTTAATCGAATAACAATGTGGAATTTATAATTGATACATGAATAATTCCTTACATTGTTAGAAATTACACTATTATGACTGATGAAATTTCTTTTGGCAATAAAATGCTGGTTGGCTTTTTACGGCTGATGGTATTTGTGCTAGTGCTTATATTGGTTGCTATTCCCGTTTGTATTCTATTGGATTTTCTTGGTTTATTGCCATCATAAAAACTTTTAAAAGTTAAAAAGGTTCAGAACAAACCTTTCCATCTACAATAGAGGTCAATATTAAAGACGTTGTCAATTCTCCGTAGACAGCAAGTCTCGTATTTAAATCCTCTAGGTGCTTTGGATCACGCACATAACCTCTCATTAGCATGCAATCATGCCCGGTAAGTTTGTGGCATTCGCAGATTTCTGGTACCGAAGGAATGTAATTCTCGAACTGCTGAACCTGACCAAATCTGATTTTGATTGAAATATAAACACCCAGGGAATAGCCTAAAGCGTGCATATTCAACTTTGTATTGTAGCCTTCAATAATTCCCGCATCTTCCATTTTTTGAATTCGTTCCGCCACTGTAGGAGAAGCTAGTCCAATTTTTTGAGAAATCTCTTTTAAGGACACTCTTGCATCACTTTGTAAAGCTTCTAAAATTTCCCAATTCAATTTATCAACCTTCATTTATTATTATATTTAATTAAAAAACATTCAAAAATAACTAAAATTAATATAATTACATTATTTAATAATTTGAAGTCTTAGTTTGGTGTTTTAATTTTGATATCACACAAATGCAACAAATTATGACTCCTAAAGATTTAAACCAAGATGAATTTGATTCATACTATCAGCGTTATATTGACAAGCTTTCCACTAGTATTTCTTTAAAGGAAGGGTTTGCAATAGGGCAAAAGCAGGTAATCAGTTTCTTTAAAACTATCCCCATTAAAAAACATGGCTATCGTTATGCTCCGCAAAAGTGGAGCATAAAGGAAATATTGCAGCACCTAATAGATACCGAAAGAATTTTTATGTATCGCTGTTTTAGAATCGCGAGAAAAGACAAAACCCCATTGGCCGGTTTTGATCAAGGCATTTACATGGCCCCTTCCAATGCTGATAAAAAAACTATGGAAAGCCTACTGAATGAATATTCAACAACTCGGCAATCATCAATTTTTTTGTTGAATAGTTTATCTGAAAATGACTTGAAGTGTATAGGTAATGCCAATGGCAGTGCAATGTCTGCGAGGGCAGCGGCCTTTACAATTATTGGCCATGAAATATGGCATACTGAAATTATTAATAAGAAATACCTCGATAAATAATGCTAACGATTAGGCCAAACTGCGAACATTGTGATAAAGATTTACCCAACACCTCAACAGATGCGATGATATGCTCTTTTGAATGCACTTATTGCACTACATGTGCTTTGGAGGTTTTTCAAAATGTGTGTCCAAGCTGCGGTGGCAATTTTGAGAAAAGGCCCATTAGACCTAAAAATATGGTGCTAAAGCACCCTGTTAGCCATAAAAGAGTATTTGCTCCAAAAGATTTAGAAAAAGCACAGATTCTAATGACCAAATTAAAAGACACACCTCCCAAAAAAAGATAAGTATGCAATTTGAAACCTATAAACCGAGAAAAATTGAATTCTTGCAACTATCAGAAGTGGATAATTGGAAAATAAAAATCTATTCGATTACGAATAAAGAAAAATTCACTTCTTTTAATATTCTTCAAAAAGTAGTTGCTAAACTTCCTATATGGCTCAATAGGGCTGCAGAATCACATATTCCCTCTCACAAAATTGCATTCTTAATTGTTCATGAAGCCAGGGAAGGAGTTTGGGTACTTTTAAACTGGTGGACGGGCGGTGAAATGATCGAAACCAAAGTCTATTTTGTGGATTATGAAACTCCCAATATTATCCGAAAATCGCCCTACGGAACTAATTCTCTATTATGTGTTTGGGAATTGGAGGTTTTTTTACACGAAAGAAAAACATGGATTAAGGAAGTACTTCTAAACGCTGATAATCCAAGGTTTAACAATTACTTAGAAGATGTTATAAAAAACTGATTATGAAATATTTATGCTTAACTGCATTAGCACTATTGTGCTTAATGCCAGGAACCCTTTTGTCTCAAGATTCCATACCAAAACGTATTTATACCACATCTTTTGTTGAAGGTTTGGAGTCTCCTAAAATTGATGGTTTGTTAAATGATACTTCTTGGGAATTGGTAGCATGGAGCGGTGATTATGTAGAATTGAGTCCTCAAGAAAACACTCCTCCCACGGAACAGACCAAACTTAAAATAGTGTACGATGAAAAAAACTTATACGTAGCCTTTAGATGCTATGACAAAGACCCCGATGGCATCGTTAGAAGGCTTTCAAGAAGAGACGGTTTTGACGGAGATTGGGTAGAAATCAATATTGACAGTTTTCATGATCTAAGAACAGCATTTTCTTTTACGCTTTCAGTTTCTGGTGTAAAGGGAGAGGAATTTATAACCAATGACGGCGGAAGTTGGGACAACACTTGGAACCCAATTTGGTATGCAAAAACCAACATTGACCAAGAAGGGTGGACAGCAGAAATACGAATTCCATTAAGTCAACTCCGTTTTGGAAAAGGTGCAAATCAAGTCTGGGGAATACAGTCAACAAGACGCTATTTTAGAAAAGAAGAACGTTCAGTATGGCAAAGAAGTCCTATAAATGCCCCAGGTTGGGTAAGTAGTTTTGGAGAACTGCATGGCTTAAAAAATTTAGAACCACAAAGACAATTGGAAATTCAACCCTACGTTGTTTCCTCATTTACGACTTATGAAGCTGAAAATGGCAATCCATTTAGAGATGGTAATGACAAGCAATTAAATGCTGGGCTTGATGGAAAAATTGGAGTCACCAATGATCTTACATTGGATTTTACCATAAATCCTGATTTTGGTCAAGTTGAGGCAGACCCATCCGCTATAGCATTGGATGGATTTCAAATTTTCTTTCCAGAACAACGTCCCTTTTTTATTGAAAATAAAAACATATTCGATTATCGTTATTCAACCTCTCAATCACTATACACATTGGGGTTTGACAATATTTTTTATTCAAGAAGGATAGGGCGCTCCCCTCAAGGTTTTGCCAATATTGAACAAGGGGAATTCTCTGAACAACCAGATGCAACCACAATACTTGGTGCAACAAAATTTAGTGGGAAAACAAAAAATGGGTGGTCCATTGGACTTTTGGAAAGTATGACATCCGAAGAATCTGCAAAAATAAATGGCCCTAATGGCGACAGGGAGCAAGTTGTAGAACCATTCACCAATTATTTAGTGGGCAGGCTACAAAAGGATTTTAACAATAGAAATACCTTTTTGGGTGGAATATTTACAGCCACGAACCGGAACAAAACTAAAAATCTTTCTTTTTTACACGAGGCTGCGTATAGTGGTGGAATCGACCTTAAACATCAATGGAAAAATCGTGCTTGGTATCTAAACAGTACCTTTATATTTAGTCATGTTACCGGCACTTCTGAAGCCATAAACGCTACCCAAAATTCTTTTATTCGATTATTTCAAAGAGAAGGGGCATCATACCTAAATGTGGATGCAGGAAGAACATCTTTGACCGGAACAGGAGGAAACATTAATATTGGCAAAGCGGCAGGTAATTGGAGGTTTGAAACAGGGGGCGCTTGGAACTCTCCCGAGCTTGAGCTAAACGATATTGGTTTTCAAATTCAAGCAGATGATTTTCGACACTATTCATGGTTAAGCTATAGAACCACAAAACCTATGGAAAAAGTAAGGTCTTATACATTAAATTATCGTCATTTAGCTTCTTTTGATTTTGGTGGTAATCTTAATGACACAAGATTTGATGTTAACGGATTTGTCAACCTCAACAATAACTGGTTCATCAACGGAGGCATCACCTATAGGCCATTAATTTTCTCCAATTTTGCATTGCGAGGTGGTCCTCGACTGAAATTTCCTTCTCAATTTGGTATTAGGCAAGGTTTAATATCTGACAGTAGAAACAAACTTCGATTGAACATGACCCATACTGCCACATGGGGTGCTGAAAATGCCCTGTTCAATTATAATATTAATGGACAAATAACCTATCAACCTACAAATGCTTTACAGGTTTCAATAGCACCATCTTACACACTGAATAGGGATGAACTACAATATGTAAACACTTCTTTTTTTAATGATGATTCAAGATACATCAACGCAAGTATTCAGCAACAAACATTGAGCTTCCCTTTACGTATTGATTACATACTTACACCAAATTTAAGTCTGCAATATTGGGGGCAGCCATTTATTTCCAGAGGTATTTATAAGAATTTAAAGTATATCACAAACCCTACAGCAAGTCAATTCAACAATAGATTTCAAAGTTATGATCCCACTCAACTTACACTTGTAAATGGAACTTATAATATTGATGAAAACAGCGATGGAAACGTAGACTACAGTTTTTTTCAACCAGATTTTTCATTTGTGCAATGGCGGTCAAATATGGTTTTACGATGGGAGTATATTCCAGGATCTGAATTGTATTTAGTCTGGTCCCAAGACATATCACAGTTTGGTGATTTTAATCAAGGTCTTTTTGAAGGGCTTGACAATAATATTTTAAACACTAGGCCGGAAAACATTTTTCTAGTAAAGGTGACATACAGATTTAGAAGATAATCATGAAGATAAACCCAAACATTAGATTGGTTCAACCAGGAGATATAGATGAAATCATACTTTTATGCAAAGCACATGCTGCCTATGAAAAAACTGAATATAGACTTACAACTCAAAAAGAAGACCTGTTAAATGATTTATTTCTAGAAACACCAAAACTATATTGTATAGTGGTCGTATATGACCACGCAATAATTGGCTACGCAACATACATGAAACAATATTCAACTTGGGATGCAGAAGAATATATTTATATGGATTGTATTTTTCTTAAAGAATACGCAAGAGGCTTAGGACTGGGAGAAAAAATAATGGCCAGAATCCAAGAGGAAGGTAAAAAAATGGGGTGTACACGTATACAATGGCAAACACCTAATTTCAATACCCGTGCCATCAAATTTTATAAACGAATAGGAGCTGTTTCAAAACCTAAGGAACGATTCTTTTTAAATAATAGTTTTTAAAAAATTACGTCCTCTTCTCCCATCTTATTAGCTATTAGCCTAATATATGATTCAATTGTTTTCTCCATTTTCATAGGCTCTAGAACATCTATATCGCTTCTCCAGATAAGCTCCCTTTCTTTATCAATACATATGCAATACAATGAAGTTTCCACGGTATAGATATTGAATGTCTCATAGTATTCTGAATTGTAATAAATGTCTTGATGTTCAAGGTAATCTGTGCTAAAACGAGTATACATTTCATTTAGATTACTCATTCTTTCTCTAAACGTCCTTCTGTTTTCCGTACCAACCACTTTAGTAAAAAGAATGGCATCAAAACCTTTATCCAATAACTGTCCCTCAACTTCTGAGAGTTCTTCTTCTGACTTTTCTGAAGATGTAAATTCAACATCAAAAAGATCTATACTACGCACTGCCTCGACTCCTTTTTCATTTAACCTCTCGGTAAGTCTCGACTCAAATTCTGTTCTCAAATTTTCATCCTGGGTCATTCCAACCACAAGAACCTTATATGCATCAAACAAAACTATATCAGGGTTTTTCCAAGTACTAACAAGCTTTGTAGAGGAACACCCTAATAACAGCAACATACTAAGACATACTATTTTTGTTTTCATTGGAAAAAGTTTAATAATTCTTCTAGCTATTCAACTATATGGCCGTGGCTAATGTCTCACAAACACGCTTTGCCTTTTTTCTAACTGTCTTTTCAGTTCTTCAATTGTTTCAACCATTGCTTTCTCAAAATTGTTTGTTCTGGATTTTGCAAAAAGTCTAGGTCCGGGAGCACTAAGTTCTATCTCGCAAACTTTATCTTCCCCAGCTTTATCATTCTCAATCTTAAAAAGTACATTGGCATTAATAACCCAACTGTATCTCCACCCAAGTTTATCAAGTTTCTTTAGTAAAATCTTGTTCAAAGATTCACTGACTTCCATTTTTTGATACTGAATATTTACTACCATAACAGATTTACTTTTTATTATACATCAAAACTAGATCCCTGACTAAAGGAATAAAATGACATTTGTCAGTATTTATGGATTGTTCATGATCCAGAGCTCTCTTCAAACCAAAAACCCATCAAGGTTTCCTCATCTTCACATACAGAACACCGAACATGACCTATATCATTTATAAAACGACAAAGACACAATAATTTTACCCAGAATTTTAAGCCTTATCTATTTGGCGTCTTTCTAAACTAAAAGCAATGAAAAATCTTAAAGAATTTTTGATTTTCATCTTATTTGCAATTGGTCTCTCTTTACTTTTTGCAGTCTGGTACAATCAAGAATTTTCCTTGGCTAAAGTAGAATCATTTGAGATAAACAACCCAGAGTTGGAGTCCAAGCTTCTTATTGCTTGTACTGAAGGAAACTTTCCTGAAAAAATTGGTCATGGAATACTAGATCATTACAAAAACAATTATAACCTCAGCCTTGTGGATATTTCTGATCTAAATAAAATAAATCCAGAAAATTATGAGGGAATCTTTTTGATTCATACTTGGGAAAAATGGAATCCTCCGCCAGATATTGTTGAGTTCATGGGCGTTTCCAAAAAGCTCAATAACAAGACAGTAATTATGGCTACTTCCAGTGGTGGCTCATCCCAAACGGATGACGTAGATGGAATTTCAGGTGGCAAAGCATCTGAAAGCATACAATTCTATGTAGAAGAAGCCATTACCAAGATGAACCTTGTTCTAGATACCCGGAAGTAAAAATTCCACAGTCAACCCTTTAAAAGATGTAGTTGCGTAAATCTCTTATTTTATTGAAAACGGTTGACCTGTGCTCTGTAAAACAGCAAACCAAAACCCACTTTCCAAATCAATTTTCTTTCTTTTGGAAACAACGGCAGAAATAGGTAAATAAACAAATTTGTTGTTGACCTTGCCGACAACAAATTTTGTTTTTCCGCTCATTGCACCATGCACCGCTTGGTACGCCAAGCTACTACAAAACACACTATCACCAGAATTTGCTGCGGCACTTCTAATAATATAACTTGGATCAATATACTTGATGGTCACAGGAAAAACCTCAGAGAAGTATTCGGTTATTTTTTGCTTTAAGAATAGACCTATATCATCGTGCTGAACATTTCCTGAAGCATCGGTCACAACCTCATCCTTCTCAAAAAGATGTTGCCCTGCCCCTTCTGCCACCACAATAACTGCATGATGTTTGGCCTCTAATCTATTCTTTAAAACTTCTAGGAAACCATTTTCACCATAAAGGCTAAAATCCATCTCAGGTACAAGCACAAAGTTTACTACGGGCATTGCCAGCGACGCAGATGCGGCAATAAAACCACTGTCCCTACCCATTAACTTTACAATCGAAATACCATTATAAGCTCCATGGGCTTCATTATGCGCGTCCTTTAAAATTGGACTTGCAATGTCAAACGCTGTTTCAAAACCAAAAGATTTATCAATAATATCGACATCATTGTCTATTGTTTTAGGAATTCCAACAACGCTAATATCCAAACCTCTTCTCATTATTTCTTCGCCAATGGCATTACACCCTTTTAGGGTACCATCGCCTCCGATAGTAAAGAGCATTTGAATGTCATTCTCAACCAAAGTATCAACCATTAGAGAAACGTCTTGTGCTCCTCTTGAAGAACCTAAAATTGTCCCACCAAACTGATGGGTATCCTTTACTTTGTCTGGAGTGAGCTCTATAAAACCATGACCCATTGCTGGGTTTAATCCTTCAAAGCCATATGGGACTCCCAAAATCTTTTTGACATCATAAAAATAATGTAGTGCCATTACAATTCCTCGAATCACATTGTTAATACCGGGACAGAGTCCACCACAAGTAACTATTCCGGCATTGAAGTTTTTTGGTTCAAAATGTATGTTTTGTCTTGGACCTGCCTTTTCAAGGCACAAAGGCTCTTCTTTATTGGCAATACATTGTACATAACCTTCTAAAGAAGTATCAAAAACCAATTTATCCGTTTCACTTATAAAAGTGAAGATATTATCTCCCCTAACAGTACTCAACTGAAGGGGAGATTTAAATTTAGGAACTCCTAAATTTTCTATTTGGAATTCGATTTTATTGCTCACTTAATTTGAAATTAAAAATGTTCATTTAAGCTGTGATGAGAATCAATTAGAGGGCCTCCATTCAATATTTCTTCTGATGCTTGACTAGCAAACTTATCAAAATTAATATGAAACGAGTGTGCCAATTGTATTGCTTTACTCACATATGCCCCTTTTTGTAACCATGTATTCATGGGATCCAATATTTCTGTTGGAACTCCAGGACAATACTTTGGCATGTGCAATCCAAAAATTGGGTGTGCATCAAAATCAACCTTTTCCAGTTCTCCTTCCAAAATTGCTGAAATCATTGCTCTGGTATATTTTAATTTAATTCTAGAACCGACTCCATAAGGACCACCACTCCATCCAGTATTGATCAACCAAACATTAACCCCTGCTTCTGTCATTTTTTTGCTTAGCATTTCAGCATATACCGTTGGATGCAATGGCATAAATGGTTCGCCAAAACAAGCAGAAAAAGATGGTACTGGTTCTGTAATACCCGCTTCTGTACCGGCAACTTTCGCCGTATACCCAGAAATAAAATGATAGGCGGCCTGACCAGGTGTTAATTTAGACACTGGAGGCAAAACACCAAAGGCATCACAGGTTAAGAAAAAGATATTTTTTGGGTTTGAGGCATAAGAAGGCACTTGAATATTATCAATATTCTCTATAGGATAACTTACTCGTGTATTTTGGGTAATAGTGCTATCAAAGTAATCCACTTCCTTTGTTCCTTCCTTAAAAACAACATTTTCCAATAAAGCTCCCGGTCTTATCGCCCTGTAAATATCTGGCTCCTTTTCTTCAGTAAGGTCAATAACCTTGGCATAACAACCTCCTTCAAAATTAAAGATGGTGTTTTCGGCTGTCCAACCATGTTCATCATCCCCAATAAGTTTTCTGTTGGGGTCTGCAGATAGAGTTGTTTTTCCTGTACCAGAAAGTCCGAAGAAAATAGCAGTGTCCCCGTCTTCACCAACATTGGCAGAACAGTGCATGGGCAATACATTCTTTTCAGTTGGTAAAATCAAGTTTAACGCAGAGAAAATCCCTTTTTTCATTTCCCCCGTATACGCTGAACCGCCCACTAAAGCAATTTTCTTGGTAAAGTTGAGAATTGAAAAGTTACCATCCAAAATCCCTACGGCCTTTGGGTCTGGCGCTAAATATCCAGGAGCACACAATACCAACCATTCCTCTTCAAAGTCTTTCAAATCTTCTTCCGAAAGTCTTAAGAACATGTTTTTGATAAAGTAATTGGACCAAGGATATTCTGTGATTGTACGTACGTTCATTTTATATTTAGGATCGGCACAAACCGCAGCATCCCTCACATAAACTTCTTTATCCGAAAGGTAATTTACAAGACCTTGATGAAGTACTTCAAAATTTTCCGGTGAGATTGGCTTGTTGATCCTACCCCACCAAACTGTATCTTTAGTGTAGTCATCTTTGACCAAAAAACGATCTTTTGGGGAACGCCCTGTAAACTTACCTGTGTTTATGCATAATGTACCATTTTCAGTTTCTGTACCCAATCCTTTTTCAACAGTCATTTCCTGTATGGTCTCAGCATCTAAGTTCCAATGTATATGCTCCGTTTTAAGGCCATACTTTTCTAAAGTTTTTGATTTTTCCATAATTTTTTCCATGTTTATTGTTTTAAGATTAAAAGCTCCATATCAATGGAACCAATACTAGAGTTGCTATAAAGAACAGTAAGAGGAGTGGTCCTCCCACTTTTATATAATCCATAAACTTGTATCCACCAGAAGACATTACCATTGCATTGGTAGTAGTCCCTACTGGAGTCAAAAATGCAGTTGATGCGCTAACGGCAACGGTTATCAAATAAGGTTTTGGCGAAACACCTAGAGATGTTGCAGCCAATAAGGCAATAGGCGCCATCAAAACCGCAGTTGCTGAATTATTTATTGTCTGACTAAAAGCCGTTGTCAATAAAAAGATACCACCTAAAAGAACCGTTGGATGTATACTTCCCAGCGCTTCTACCAAGCCGTTGGCTGCCATTTCGGCTACTCCTGTTTTCTGCAAAGCCGTTCCCATAGGTATCATCGCAGCAATCATTACCACACTGGTCCAACTAATTCCCTTATACGCTTTTGATATGGGCACACATCGAGTCAACAACATAATACCAGCGCATATCAATGCTGTTATTGCACCAGGGAAAACTTTAAACACCAAGAGGAGTATCATCAAGATTAGAGTACCCATGGCGATATAACTTCGTGTACTTAGAGTTGCAACATTTTTAGATAATGCTTCTGGACTACCAGAAATCACAACATTCTCGTAAAGTGACTTTAGGTTTTCAATATTTTCCCATGGCCCTCTTATTACGAAAGCATCCCCGGCTTCTATTTTTATCTTACCTGTAAGTGGACGGTTATTCCTTGAAGCTGCTAGCAACTGTACCCCTGCACGTTTTAGGTAATTGCCCAAATTGATAGTTTTTCCAACAAAAATTGAATTTGGCGTTATAAGCATTTCGGCCATACCAACTTCCTGATTGATCAACTCATTTTTTAAAGTGTCTTTTTCTGCGGTTGTGGGAATAACACCCAAACTAAATTTTAGAACCAATTTATCCACATCTTCAGGGGTACCCTTTACTGTAATGATATCATGATATCTCATCTCAGTATCAGGCTCTGGAAGTTCCACAAACTGCGGTACTTTTTGTTGTAATGGACTTGGGTGCCTACGTTTCAAACGCATCACGGCTATTTGATGATCTGACTCAAAGTTCCAATCACCCATTTTGGTATTGATTAAGGGTGACATGGAACGAATACGCAATCGATAAAGATTATCACCAATACTATAACTTGAGATCCATTTGTGCATTTCGGCATCAATATCCGCAGGTCTTTCATTGGTTTGGCGTTTGGGCAACAAACGATATCCGATATATCTAAAATATACTATGGCAATTATCAACAGCGGCAAGCCTATTAATCCAAATTCAAAAAATGAGAACCCATCAAGGTTATTCTCAATCAAAGTATTGCTCGCAATGATATTGGGCGGTGTTCCCGTTAAAGTCAGCAAACCCCCTGTATTGGACCCAAAAGCAACAGGCATTAATAATTTTGATGGTAACGTACCAGCGCTCCAAGCTGCAGAAACTGTAACCGGAAGTAAAGCAGCTACCGTTCCCGTGTTACTTACAAAGCCAGAAAGAACACTTGCTCCCAAAGTAACAATGACCAATAGTTTTGGAATACTTCTACCTGCCCAGCTTACAAAACGCTGGCCAGCAAGAGCGGTCCAACCTGTTCTTGAAAGTCCCTCTCCAATAATAAACAGAGCGGCAATCATGATTACGGTGGTATTACTAAAACCACTAAGCGTTTCTTTGACATCCAATATCCCGGTCAGGTACAGTGTTAACATGGACATTAGTGCCACAACGTCGGGTGGAAATTTTCCCCAAATAAACAAGGTTATTGTAATACCAAGTATTACGAGTAGTGTGAACATAGCTGTATCATTGAAGTAGTCATCAATCCAAGGTTAAAACCGGAATCTCTGAATGCAAGGTCAACAGCTTTGTTAAACGCCCCTCTGAAGGAGAACTCAATCTTGTGTGGTTTCTTGGCAAAATTGCCAAAAGGTCTATGCTTTTCTTGTTGATGTAGTCTAAAATCCCTTCTTCTACATCTTGATTTTTGCTAAAAGCATGCTCCACATAGAAATGCTCTAAATAATACTCTAACAGGTTCTCTGTGCTGTCAACGACTGATTCCTCTTCATAAACAGATTCTTTATAGATGGTCAATACGTGAACTCTGGCATTAAAAGTACGGGCAACATCCAATAGTGTTTTCAATACTTCCTTATCATCAATTTTCTCATTCCCCATGACCAAGGCAATGTCTTTGGGTTCCTTAATTGAACATCCGAAAGGGACAGATATGACCGGACAATTAGCTTCCAACACTAACCTCGATGTATTGGTTATGGCCTCATCCGTACTTTTATCGCCCATCGTGCCCATTAGAATCAGTTGGGTTTTATGTTCTTCTTGTGCAGCAAGAATTGTTTCAATAACCTCTCCCTCAGCGGTAATAAATACAGGAGGAGTTTTTGTCTTTTTCTTAAAGGACTTTGCAATTTTATTGAAGTCAGCTTTTAGCGTATGTTTTTCAGATTCTACCGTAGGCATAGCTGATACATAGAGTGCAAGAATGTCAATATGTCTATTTGGGCCTACAAAACTGACTGCATATTCTAGAGCATTAATAGATGCCTCGGAAAAGTCAAATGGAACTAAAATTTTATCAATGTTACTCATACCTAAAAATTTAAATGATTAAAATCTTTAGTTCAAAATTAGATCTGGCCCATGACCTAAAATATGACAGAAATCAGTTTTTAAACTTTTAGCAGAACAAAACACCTCACTATTGCTTTTTTCATGCTTACCAGCTGGAAAATTGTGTTCATATTGGCTATCTTTAAGTGCAGTTACAAAACTCTCTGAAACATGGATATTGTTGTAGGAATAGATATTGGTGGTACTAAAACTAAAATTGGTTTGGTAGACAAAAATGGAAAGTGTCATGTCAAGACATTTTTCAGAACCAGAGAATTTCCAGGTTTAGATGACTATCTAGATAAAATAAAAAGTGTTTCAGATGAGCTCATCGAAAATATAGATGAAAAAATAAATATTTTGGGGTGCGGAATTGGGGCTCCCAATGCATCCAGTAAAAAAGGAACTATAGAAAGTGCCAGTAATTTAATTTGGAAAGGTAGCGTACCCATTCTTGAAAAGTTAAAAGAAAGGATGAATATGCCAATGCGAATTATGAATGACGCAAGTGCTGCAGCTTTAGGTGAAATGCTTTTTGGAGGAGGAAAAAAAATGACAGATTTCATTGTAATAACCTTAGGTACGGGCTTTGGTGCAGGTATTGTTGCCAATGGGCAGTTGATCGATGGTTATGATGGTTTTGCTGGCGAATTGGGGCATGTGGATATGACAATAGGAGATGGCAGATTAACAGGACTAGGTGTACGTGGAGGATTGGAAGCTTACGTATCCGCTACAGGATTAAAACGCACCATTATGTATATGCTGAGCAAGTATCTGGTAGACAGCAAATTTAGAAGCGTTGCTTATAACGATTTACATGGGGAAGACATCACAAAAGCTGCCGAAGAAGGAGATGTTATTGCCCAAAAAGCGTTTGATTATACGGCAAAGATGATGGCACAGGCCTTAGCAAACTTTACTGCTTTTACCCAGCCAGAAGCTTTTATTCTAATGGGCGGCCTTACCAATAGCGGAAAGTGGATTATGGAACCCCTTGAAAAATATTTCAACGAGTACCTTTTAGAAGTGTACAAAGGCAAGGTCAAATTATTGGAATCTGGCATGGACGGCAAAACAGCCGCTATCTGCGGAGCAGCTGCCCTTATTTGGGAAATTAAAAAACCCTAGTTTCCTTCAAATTCACCGTCTCTATTAATACAAATTTCTCCGGTTAAATTCCAAAGCTGACAAGTATCATACTTTTTTACACCAGTAAAAGCAAAACTTTGCACATCAATATTCAAAGCTACTTGGTATGGGATGCGCTAAGCGATTTCCTTGTTTTCTTTTTTTTGTAGCATTCTTTTTAAGTACCACCATCTCCTACACCCAAACCAACACCGAAAACCGGTCTGGCTCATGGCTTGTTCTTCATGGCAATAACAAAATACATGAAAAGTGGAGCATTCCCATTGTTGGGATTCTTAGACATCATGATCTATTTGAAAAGTATGAATTTGCCTTTATAAGAACTGGGGTATCGTATCAATTAAATGAATCATCAATCTTTACTACAGGTGTTGCCTTTTTAAGCTCAAAAAACTATACCGGGTCTGAAGACTTTAAAAATGCAACCCAGTTTTGGGTTTACGAGCAGTACACTTTAAAATCAAAATCTAAAAGAAACATTATTTCCCATAGATGGCGATTAGAGACACGATGGAAAAAAAGCGCTGATGACCTACGTATGAACAATAGGTTAAGGTACCGCCTCCAATATGTTAAACCTATCTATAAAAATGTTCACCTTAAATCTTTTAATGAACTCTTTTTAAATCTAGAAGACCCTTTGTTCAATCAGAACCGATTCTATATCGGTTTGGGACAAACACTTTCCCCATCAGTTAAAATAGATATCGGGTATTTAAAAAATCATTTTAAAAATGATGACCATGATGTTGTTAGAATGTCCTTGACCTTTAAAACTGAATTCACAAAAAGGGATATCGCCGAGCTTGTCGACTAAAACAGTTCAACTTTCTAAAAGGTTAGTTAACCACCTGAACTGATTATTATCATATTTTTTGATACTTGTCCTATCTAACTTTATATCAGTTAAATAAGAAAAGTCATGAAACCAAAAAAGAACCCAAACGCAGATATAGGGCGCAATAGCGGTCTCTATTTTATGATAGGTCTTACTTCTATACTGTTTGTGACATGGCAATCATTTGAAGTGAAGACATACGAGAAAGAATCCAAAATTTTGGAAATAGCTCAGGTAACGGATGATCTTAAAGAAGATGTTCCCATAACTGAAATTGTAAAAACTACACCTCCCCCACCGCCTCCATCCGCACCAGATGTAATTGAAATCGTGGAAGACGTTGAGGACGTAGAAGAAACGGTTATTGAAAGTACGGAAAGTAGTCAAGAAATTTATATTGAAGATGCCATCAGCGTAGATGATGTAGAAGTGGAAGAGGTAGAGGAAGAGGAGATTGTCCCTTTTGCAGTCATTGAAAATGTTCCCGTATTCCCAGGGTGTGAAAATTTACAAACGGAGGAGGAACGTAAGGTTTGCTTTAGCAAGAAAGTACAAGAACACATCATAAAAAACTTTAAATATCCACCAACAGCCCTTGAAATGCGAATATCAGGTAAGGTATATGTCCAGTTTGTAATAGACTCTCAAGGAAGAGTGAAAAACATTCAAAAAAGAGGGCCCGATAGATTGTTGGAAAAAGAAGCAGCACGCATCATTGCCGCTTTACCGACTGTAAAACCTGGAATACAACGTGGAAAACCGGTTAAGGTAAAATATGCTATTCCTATAAATTTTGTATTGCAATAAACCTTTAAAGAAAAAGGGCGGTTCATGGTTATCAATGAACCACCTTTTATATTTAAAACCAACCTGTGTTTAGGTATTCTTCATTCTTGGAAGCAATTTCCCTGCTTTTAACCACCAAATGTGTTTTATCAAACTGTCTGGCTCTATAGCCAAGTAAGTGAAAAATAGATTTAGCTAGAAACCTTGCCACCCTTTGGTCAACCAACATGGCATCCTTTTTAAGCGATTCCCATTTAATACCGGGAAACTTCACCAAAAGATGATCCGCCTTTAATTTTCTAAGTCCTTTTGAAGCCCATAAAAGTATTGTAGGAATTGACCTTATATAATAAAAACCTTCACTGCCCTGATTCTGATATAGAGGCATGAAAATTTGTCTGTTCCCTTTTGTTTTTAAAATGCAATTATTGTCCAGGGCAACATCTTTTCCTTTTGGTATTTTTTGAAAATTGACAAACCCAGGTAACATTTTAAAATCATTACCCTTTTTTATATCATACTGATAGTAGATTTCATAAAATTTATTGGATACTTTGCCTGATTTTAAAACCGTGTTTTTGAGAATGGTCATCTCATTTTTAGATAGGCCAACGGACTCTGTAAGCCCTAAGGTAAAATGGATAAAATCAATACAGTTTTTGATAGCACTTATCTCATCATGTTGACCACTCTCATACCCTAGAGAAACATAACCCAATTCATTAATAAAACTCAAGAGAGCACCTTCTAAATACTCCTCAATCCCTAAAACAATGGGAAGCGGATAATTAGAGGCAAACTTTCTATTCAAAAGGCTGTCGTTTAACACTACAAAGGGGGATGTTGCGCTTGAGGTTGTATGCAGATCTATAAAATAAAGAGGAGAAGCACTGTTCCTAAGTATTTCATTCAATAACTCATGTAATTCAAACAACTCGTTTTCATCATCTATAAGGTCCTTCTTTTTTTGTTGGATATAATCAACTTTTTTTGGAGACCAAATCCTGTTCAAGTCTTTATCAAGATATCTAACATTTTTTTCCAATGCCCTTAGATTTCCAGCTATGGCATAAACTTCGCCTAGAATGGACGTTTGTTGAAGTTTCAATTCGCGCATAACATGTTTAAGCGCAAATATTCCGGCAGGTTCATTACCATGTATCCCTGCAAAAAAGACTACGGTTGGGCCATTTTTATCACCCTTTAAATGGTCTATAATTCGCTCTATTTCCAATGTTTCATCAAGAGCTGTGCTATACACTTTTGACATGTTACATATCTACTTTACTGATGATGCCCACCAAATTGGAGCCTACGCAAACAGGTAAACAACCAATTTGATAATCATCCATTAACTTTTTTGCGGTTTCTATTTTAGTTCTTGGTTGCACCGTCACCACTTTTTTAATCATAAGGTCAGAAACCCTGGAATTTCTTTTTTTTTGGTTCTTGTCCAAGCCCTCAATATGACTCCAAGTTAAAAGGCCTGCCAATTCTCCTTTTTCATTTTCAACAGGGATATGATGAATATTGTTCCATTGCATTATGGACATGGCCAAATTGACATAATCATCCTCATAAAGCTTCATGAGTTTTGTGGACATAATTTGCCCCACCCATTGAAAGGTCTCTTTTGGTTTGATTGCTTCTTTTACAGATGGCCATGTATGTACTGGTTTGTTGGATTGTTGATTGGCATACATGGCTTTTGTCAACTCCACCAAAACACTGTCCAGCTTCATTTGTTTTCTTAAACCTCTAAAGTTTTCAACTTGCCATTCTGCTCCAGTTCCTTTCTTAGTTCTAGCCTCTATTATTCCAAGCAATCTGTTAATATCCTTAACCTCAACATTATGTTTTTTTAAACCTTCATATGCGATTGGCAGGAATTCATTAATAATCAACTTTTTAAGAGTTGTCGGCTTTCCTAACCAAGAAAGTACAGTTTGTCTGCCCGTTCTCGCAGATTTAATAAAATTCAGTTTTGCCTCTTCAAAATCCATAAAACTGGATATATCATCAAACTTTTTGGGCCTTCCTGCCATGAGACCTACCCAAAATGCGAAATTGGCAATTTCATCTATCACAGTAGGGCCTGAAGGAATATATCTATTTTCAATACGTAGATGGGGTTTTCCATTACCAACCCCATAACAAGGGCGGTTCCAGCGATACACTGTTCCGTTGAAAAGGTTTAATGCCTCTAATTTTGGGATAGTGCCATTTTCAAAAGCCTGCAATGAGTTTTTTTCTATAGGTTTTGTCAATATTATACGATGACTGGAAATATCTTCCTTAAAGATTTCCGTTACAGAATCTTTCTGCCAATGGCTACCAAAACCTACTCTAGCAACTTGCTCCTTTAATGCATAACTCCATTTTCTGGTATCTAAACTTTGTTGAAACAGCGCTATGCGAGTCTCCTTCCATAATTCCCTGCCCATTAAGAGCGGAGAATTACAACAAATCCCCAAGACTGGTCCAGCAATGGCCTGGGACCAGTTATAACTCTTGATAAAATCATTGGGAGGAATCTGCAAATGAAGTTGAAAACTGGTATTACAAGCTTCAAAAAGTACAGAATCATGACGAAGCGTCAATTCATCCACTCCCCTTATTTTAAGAGAAAAATGGTCTCCTCTGCAAGATTTTAAAACTTCATTGAGTTTATAATATCGTGGAATAGGGGTCATAAAATCTATTCCTAATTCATTTTTGCTAATGGTTGGCAGGATTCCTGTTAACAGGATATTTGTTCCAAGTTCATTTGCTTTGGTTTTTGCTTTGTTGAGCAATGTTCTTAGCTGTTCTTCAACTCTCGAAAAACAATCATTCTTCAGTTCAAATGGATCCAAGTTTATTTCAAGATTATAGCTCGCCAATTCTGTTGTAAAATGGGAATCGTCAACACTTTCCAATACATCAAGAGATTTTCCGGAAGGCCTAAACTCATCGTCCATTAAACACATTTCCTGTTCCGCACCTATTCTTACAATGCCATCCTCAATCAAATCTTGCTCCAGAAGTAATTCCAGAGCTTTAATGTCATTAAGCAAATGTTGCACAAATGCTTTACGTTCTGCCTGATCAAACTTGCTTTTGGCAATATGCTCTCCCATGTTTAAGAACTAGATGTTTTAGTATGAAATAAAACTACGAAGTGCCTAAAACTTAAAATATGATACTTGTCATATGCAAGATTTGCAGCTATACTGATAATTATCATGTTTTTTATTAATGTCCAAGGCTAATTTTGACCTATATCATTATACTGTTATGTGTGAACTTGTTCAAAAATATAACGTACCAGGCCCTCGGTACACCAGTTATCCCACTGTTCCTTATTGGGACCTAGAGAGTTTCTCTGGCAAACTTTGGAAGGAAAGCATTTTAAAGGCTTTTCAAGAGAATCCAGAGGATGGAATAAGTATATACATTCATCTACCGTTTTGTGAAAGCATGTGCACCTTCTGCGGTTGCCACAAACGAATTACAAAAAGACATGAACTTGAACTGCCTTACATAAAAACAGTACTTAAAGAGTGGCAGCTGTATTGCGAATTGTTCAGTTCTAAACCAACGATAAAAGAGATACATCTTGGTGGAGGCACCCCTACTTTTTTCTCCCCTGAGCACCTAAAATTCCTTATAAATGGAATTCTTAGGCATGGAAAAACAGCCGAAAACCCTGAGTTTAGTTTTGAAGGGCATCCAAACAACACAACAAAAGCGCACTTGCAGGCTCTTTTTGATGTAGGGTTTAAAAGAGTCTGCTTTGGCGTGCAAGATTATAATGAAACTGTTCAAAAGGCCATTAACAGGATACAGCCTTTTGAAAACGTAAAAAAAGTAACGGAATGGGCCAGAGAAATAGGGTATACCTCTGTTGGACATGATATTATTTATGGCCTTCCTTTTCAAAATATTGATGATGTTAAGGAAACCGTTTTAAAGACCAATAGCCTTAAGCCAGATAGAATTGCCTTTTATAGTTACGCTCATGTTCCTTGGATGAAAGGAAATGGCCAACGTGGCTATAAGGAAACCGATTTACCTACTTCCCACGAGAAAAAAAGTCAATATGAATTAGGGAAGAGAATGCTTACAGGTTTTGGGTACAAAGATGTTGGTATGGATCATTTCGCCCTTGGCACGGACAGTTTACATACTGCTATGGTAAATGGGGCTTTACACCGAAATTTCATGGGCTACACATCATCCAAAACAAATCTAATGATAGGCTTAGGAGCCTCAAGCATAGGAGATAGTTGGTACGGGTTTGCACAAAATGTAAAAAGTATAGAAGAGTATGAACATTTGGTTTCTCATGGCGTTATCCCAATTTTTAGAGGTCATATTTTAACTGAAGAAGATCAGATCATAAGAAAACATATTCTCAATCTTATGTGCCAGTTTGAAACAAGTTGGGAATTGGGCGAAACAAGAATAAACGATTTTCAAAAAATTATTGAAAACTTATCTGAACTTGAGTCTGATGGTTTGGTTCAAATAGGAGCAAATCAAATTAAAGTGACCAAAAAGGGAAGGCCTTTTATTAGAAATATAAGCATGGCCTTTGACTTAAAATTACATCGAAAAAAACCAGAGACACGTTTGTTCTCTATGACCGTTTAATCCTTAAATCTAAAAAAATGAAAAGCATCATAGTACCTATAGATTTTTCAGAACAATCAGAAAAAGCCCTAAAAGTAGCGGCAGACATTGCAAAGCAGCAAGATGCCGAACTATTCATATTACATATGCTGGAGCTTTCTCCCTCCATCATGAGCGAGTCTGGTTATGTTGCACAAGAACAAGTGGTGCACTTAATAAAAATGGGAGAACAGCGATTTGTTGATTTTCTGGACAAGCCTTATCTCAAAGGGATAAAAATGACTCCTATTATAAAACATTATAAAGTTTTTAGTGAGGTAGATGAGATAGCCAGAAAACATAATGCGGATTTAATTGTAATGGGGTCTCATGGTACTGATGGGTTACAAGAGATTTTTATAGGTTCCAATACAGAACGTGTGGTGCGTAGCTCAGAAATTCCTGTTTTAGTCATTAAAGGTGATATTGAAAAGTTTCAAGCAGATCGATTCGTTTTCGCATGTGATTTTAAAGAAGAAAATGTTCCAGCCTTAAAAAAGGCTGTCGAGATTTCAAAACTTTTTAAATCGAAACTACATCCTGTATATATCAATACACCAGGAGATGAATTCTTAAGCACGGAAGACACCTATACTAGAATTTCAAAACTTCTGAATATTGCCAAATTAGGACTGGAAGTCGAAATCTACAATGACTATACTGTTGAAAAGGGAGTTCTAAATTACAGTGAGACTATTGCAGCGGATCTTATTGGAATTCCTACACATGGTAGAAAAGGATTGTCGCACTTTTTTATGGGAAGCATTGGTGAGGATATAGCCAACCATTCCAATACCCCGGTAATAACTTTTAAAATTTGATTGATTGCATTTTTTGATTTGTTTTTTTATGCAATTAAAGAAGAAAGGGAAACTGTTGATAGCTTCCCTTTCTTTTTACATTTTACTTTTTAGCCTTTTTAATTAGTTTATGGGCCCAATCGTAATGGCTTGATAAAACTCCAATAATATAAGCTCCCATTGCGTTGTTTCCCGTCCATCCGTAATATTTGCGTACAAACAATTCTTCATTGGAATGACTAACCACTAAGTTCGTTACTTTGGCATGAGAGGTATTGAATCTTTCCCTCACCTTATCCAAATCTAAACTCATATACTTTTCATGGATTTTCTTATTCAAGGCAGGTAGTGTACGCCAATTATACCCTTCCGCAGGAATACTGGGCTTCTCTCCTTTCATTCCCACCTCATACCAATTCAAAAACATTAAATGCCAATGATGCAGATGTCCCAAAACGTCTCTAATATTTCTGTTCATTGTACCTTTGGGAAAATCTTTCTCTTGTTCTGTCTTGGAAAAAGAGTCAATAAAATTGTTCAGTTTTTGGTAATTGGCAAGGCTCACCTCCAATAACGCTTCTTTTGTCTTAGGTCTTGGCATTTTACATTACTTTATCCACGTCCATTAAATCTTTCATATGCAGCCCTTTCCAAGACTTCTTGATGGTCCGGGTGAGCAATTGAAATTAGCGCCCGGGCGCGCTGCTGTAAATTTTTCCCATAAAGATTCACCACCCCATGCTCTGTAGCAACATGATGGATATGGGCTCTAGTGGTAGTTACGCCTGCACCTTCTTTCAAGAAAGGAACAATTTTAGAAGTTCCTTTTTTAGTTGCCGATGACATGGCAAAAATGGGCTTACCCCCATCTGAAAGGGAGGCTCCTCTAATGAAATCCATCTGACCTCCTACTCCAGAAAATTGATAGCTACCAATGGTGTCAGCACATACTTGTCCGGTCAAATCAATCTCAATGGCACTATTTATAGCAGTCACTTTTGGATTCCTCCTTATCCTGGCGGTATCATTTGTATATCCAGAATCCCTAAAATCACATATGGGATTGTCATCAATAAAATCATATAGTTTTCTAGAGCCTACGGCAAAACAACTTACAATCTTTCCATTCTTCACTACTTTTTCCTCCCCGGTAATCACGCCACTTTCAATCAGTGGCAGTACACCATCAGAAAACATCTCAGTATGAATACCCAAACGTTTATGGTTGTTCAAATTATCAAGTACAGCATTGGGAATGTTGCCGATGCCCATTTGTAATGTGGCGCCATTTTCAATTAAAGAGGCCACATTAGCTCCTATCTTATGTTCTAGATCTGAAATAACCCCTGCTTCATGTTCATGAATAGGTCTATTTACTTCAGTAGCGTATTCAATTTGATCAATATGTATTATTCCTGTCCCATGCGTTCTTGGAACAAAGGGGTTGATCTGGGCAATAATCTTTTTCGCGGTTCTAATGGCAGGTAGGGCAACATCCACAGAAACTCCAAGAGAACAATATCCATGTTTATCTGGGCTTGAGACTTGAACAATGGCAACATCCAATGGCAAAATGTTTCTTTTGAACAACCATGGAATCTCACTTAAAAATATAGGAATGTATCCAGCATCAGGTGTATTTACACTTTTCCTTACATTCCCTCCCACAAAGCAAGAATTCAAAGTAAAGGCTTTGGTATATGGTTCTTGGGTGTATTTGGCATCCCCTTCTGTATGAATTGAAATAACTTCAACATCATTTAACTCTTTATAGCGCTCACATAGCGCATTAATAAGTTCATTGGGGGTCATGGCCGCCCCTTGTAAAAAGACACGGTCACCTGATTTAACCACATTTACTACTTCTTCTGCTGATGTTATTTTCACTTATAATTATTTATGGTTGATGACATTCTATAGTTGCTGATACTGTATCAGCCGGAGCTGCTTTGGGTGAAACATAAGGAATTCCCAGCCCAAGGCCCCTGACAATAAATAACACTCCTACGAGCATCACAAATACGGGAATCAATTTTTTTATTTTTGATTTGATGGGGTTACTAAAAAAACCCTTAGAATAAACGACCAAACTCATTAACGGAATGGTTCCTGCACCGAACAAAACCATATATAAACCTCCTTGCAATGGGTTTCCAAAAGCTACAGCACCCAGCAACGCCATATAAACCAGCCCACAGGGTAGAAATCCATTTAGAAAACCAATGGTTAAAAACGCATCTGGAGTTTTCTTTTTAAGTTCTTCACCAAGTTTTGATTTCACTTTTCCCAAAACAGCGTATATGGGTTTTGAAAGACTGTATTGATTAAAGTATTTACCTGGAACAATCACCAAAAGAATCATGACCACTCCTACACCAATGGACAATTTTTGTTGCATACCAAAAATGGACAGACTCTTACCCAAAAAACCGAAAAGCACTCCGATTATCCCATATGCAAGCAGTCGACCGGTATGATAAATAAAAAGCTGCGTTGCTTTTTTAACTTCATTATCCCTGTCCAATGGAAGTAAAAAAGCAATGGGTCCGCACATGCCCAAACAGTGCAAGCTTCCCAAAAACCCCAATACCATTGCGGATAACAACATATTCTAATAGACTAATTTCTCTTTATGTAAAAAAGTTTTACCTTGATATTGCCATTTTACAGTAATGTCCCAGCGACCGTCCACCAAGCTATTGTCAGGTATGAGCAAATGTGTTTTGGACAAACTTATAGGAAAGTCAATATCCAAATGCTTGTTAGACGGTCTGTAAAGGGACACTATTCCTTTAACTTGTTTAGGGTCGAACCTCTCAGGAAAAAAAATGGTTATTCCCTCTTTAGATTTTACGAATTTTAGTTTTGCCTCCATCTCCAATGCGGATTTAGATGCATCTATTTCGTTTTGATATGCTAGTTCTTGTTTATAATACTCTTCAGTAACCAAATCATGATTGGCGCTATTATCAGTGCTCATTCTTATTACAAAATATAATATGAAACTAATGAATGCTACAAAAGCCAATACTATTCCTGTTCCCCAATTTATTTTCATTGTATTATGTTTTAATGGTAACTTCTTGGTGCCAAAAATTGAGTTGTGGTCGTCTCAATAAGTTTTTCCCCATTATAAACTCCAATTTTCAGCTTATCCTTATCTCCGGTCAACGCAGAGCTATTGATTTCTATAAACAAAGTTCCTTCAGCAATTTCTTCTGCCGGTACTTTGAAGGCATTCTGGGATACCATTTTAATTCTTCCTTTATGAGACAATAACTTAAAGCTAACACTATCTACATCTTTAGACGTTTTGTTCACTAATTTATAGGTGTATACATTACTGATATCATTATTTGCCTTTCTTTCATACAACTGCCCTGGTAACCTCAAAATATTTGCTTCCAGCTCATTTCTTAGGAAAAGCATGCCTATTAAAATACCGGTTAGAACAAATAGCACGGCAGTATACCCTTTCATTCTGACCGTAAATTTGAATTTCGCTTTTTTGTTTATTTCATCTTCACTTGCGTAACGAATCAATCCTTTAGGTTTTTGAATGCTATCCATAATATGATCGCATTCATCAATACATGCCGTACAATTGACGCATTCCAATTGGGTTCCATTACGAATATCTATTCCTGTTGGGCAAACATTTACACATTGAAAACAATCTATACAATCTCCATGACCCAAGGCGTCCCTATCCTCATTTTTTCGGAATTTTTTACGTCCGTTATCTCCCTCCCCACGTTTATGATCATATGCCACAACGATGGATTTGTTGTCCAAGAGCACTCCTTGAAGTCTTCCATACGGGCAAGCTATAATGCATACTTGTTCACGAAACCATGCAAACACAAAATAGAAGACCGCAGTAAAAATCAACAATGGTATCATCGTTCCCAAATGTGCCATTGGCCCATCAAAAACATATCTAATCAATTTATCGCTTCCAATTAGATAGGCAAGAAAAACATTTGCAATCAAAAAAGAAATGATAAAAAAGATAGTCCATTTCAACACTCTTTTCCTAATCTTTTTACCATTCCAAGGGGATCTGTCCAATCGCATTTGTGCTCCACGATCACCGTCGATCCAATATTCAATCCTACGAAAGACCATTTCCATGAAAATAGTTTGTGGACACATCCATCCGCAGAAAATTCGTCCATAAGCAACCGTAAAAAGAGCAACAAAAATTACACCTGCCAACATTGAAACCACAACAAGATGAAAATCTTGTGGCCAGAAAGGAAACCCAAAGATATTGAACCTTCTTTCCAGTACGTTGAACATTAAAAACTGATTGCCATTTATCTTAATAAAAGGCGAAGCAATTAAAAAGAGTAAGAGTCCATAGCTTACATATTTTCGGTACTTAAAAAACCGTCCACTTGGCTTTTTAGGAAAAATCCAAGCCCTTTTCCCATCTTCAGCTATCGTTCCTATGGAATCCCTAAAATTCTCTTCCATTGCAATTTATTATTAGCTCTTATTTGTTCTCACCTCTTCTTTCGACTGCACTCGAGATGAAGGTGCTACAACTGTATCAGTTCATTGCCACATCAGTAGAATCAGAAACTTGCTCCATTGGCGCTTCTTTTGTTTCTTCTGATTCAGGAGCGTCTGGATCTATCCAAATTTCTCCTTCAGGTGCTTTTGGGTTGGCAGCAGTTGTACCACCTAAGGTTAATATATAACTGGCCACCTGAGCCATTTCCAGGGGTTTTAGACTTTGTTTCCAAGCGATCATACCCTTACCGTCTCTTCCACCTTCAGAAATGGTATTAAAGACATTTTTTATGCCCCCGCCCAAAATCCAATATTCATCTGTTAAATTGGGACCAATCCCCCCTCCTCCATCAGCCATATGGCAAGCTACACAACTGGTGGTAAATATCTTTTCTCCAGCACTTAAATCTGCAGCTTCCGACAAAAACTCCACGGTATTTACATCTACTAAATCCTTAGCTGTTTTTTTGTATTCATCTATTGCAATTTTAGCGGCTGCAACTTCTTGTTCGTATTCTAGTTTTTGATCATAATCGCCAGCAACATGAAAACGTATCAGATATACAACTCCAAAAATGATAGTAGCATAAAAAAGATAAACCCACCAAGGTGGCAAGACATTGTCCAGCTCCCTAATTCCATCATAATTATGATCTAGGATTATTTCACCTTCTTTTTCTATTTCCCTTGTTTTGGTCAGGCGTTTGTACATATTGTTGGCCCATGTCCATTGCCTTTTCTTGTTTTTGGATTCCAAATAACGCTCTTTTGCCTCTGGTGAAAGGGTTTGAAACATTACATTTTCAATAGAACTTAAAATTAGTTCTATGGCAATTAATATCATCAATACCATTAGCATAAAAAACTGCGTAATTGGATATTCGATAATAGCTGGTTTTTCACCAGAATCTATAAAGTATTCCATTAATCCGAAGATGATGAAGAATAGCAGTGGAATACGTATCCACCAAGGTGTTCTTGTGCTCATAATGCTATAGTTTGTTTTGTTGATCGTTATCTAAAGGCAATTCTCCCATCTCTTTTATATGTGCTTTTGTGGCCGTAAACACCCACCAAAACAGCAGCACAAAAAACACGAAGAATATTAATAAGGATATCATGGGATAACTTGCAATCCCTTCTATACTTTCCATATGGCTTTTTACAAATTTCAACATGGCTATTTGTTTTGAGATATTGTTTCTTTAATCTTAATGTCTGTCCCCAATCGTTGCAAGTAAGCAATCAATGCAACAATTTCCCTATCTCTCATTTCTACAAAATCCTCTCCATTTTCTTGAGCATATTTTTTGTCCGCCTCATAAGTCTTTTCAAATTCGGGATCAGTATATAGGTTCTTTTCAATCTGTATAGCTTGTTCCGCCATTGACTGCGGTGCGTTGGCTATATCTTCATCCGTATAAGGCACGCCCAGTTTAACCATGGCTTCCATTTTACTTTGTGTGGCACTTCTATCATGTTCATTGATTACCAACCATTGATAAGCTGGCATAATTGAACCCGAAGATGTACTTTGCGGATCATACATATGATTCAGGTGCCAATTATCAGAGTACTTTCCTCCAATTCGCAATAGATCAGGTCCAGTTCTTTTACTTCCCCAAAGGAATGGATGGTCATAGACAAACTCTCCTGCTTTGGCATATTCTCCATAACGTTCCACTTCACTTCTAAAAGGTCTGATCATTTGGGAGTGACAGCCCACACAGCCTTCACGGATGTATAAATCTCGTCCTTCAAGTTCCAAAGGCGTATATGGTTTTACACTGGTAATGGTAGGAATATTGGATTTTACCAAGATGGTTGGCACAATCTGGATAATTCCCCCTATTAAAATGGCAACTGTTGCCAAAATTGTAAGCTGAACCGGTCTACGCTCTAACCAATTGTGGAATGTTTCGCCAGAAACTCTTCTTTTAGAAACTCTTGTCAAGGCAGGTGCCTCAGCCAATTCATCTTCTACTGAACTTCCTTTTCTAATGGTAACAATGACATTGTAGACCATAATCAACATCCCCACAAGAAACATAGTACCTCCTATGGCACGCATCCAGTACATAGGAATAATTTGAGTAACGGTTTCCAAGAAATTTCCGTAAACCAATGATCCATCTGGATTAAATTCTTTCCACATTAGGGCTTGAGTAAACCCTGCAACATACATAGGCAATGCATACAGAATAATTCCTAATGTCCCTATCCAGAAATGCAGGTTTGCCAACCCTTTTGAGTATAGCGTTGTCTTAAACATTTTGGGAACCAACCAGTATATCATACCAAAGGTCAAGAACCCATTCCAAGCTAAAGCTCCAACGTGTACGTGGGCAATAATCCAATCACTAAAGTGAGCAATGGCATTCACATTTTTAAGGGATAGCATAGGGCCTTCAAAAGTGGCCATACCATAACCTGTGATGGCAACAACCATAAATTTTAAAGTGGCATCGGTTCGTACTTTATCCCAAACACCCCTTAGAGTCAACAATCCATTGATCATACCACCCCAAGATGGAGCAATCAACATAATAGAGAAAACAACCCCAAGGTTTTGCGCCCAATCCGGTAGGGAAGAATACAACAAATGGTGAGGGCCTGCCCAGATATAAATGAATATCAGTGACCAGAAATGGACAATGGACAGACGATATGAGTATATAGGCCTATTGGCCGCTTTGGGAACAAAATAGTACATCAATCCCAAAAATGGTGTGGTTAAAAAGAAGGCCACAGCATTGTGCCCATACCACCATTGTACTAAAGCATCTTGCACGCCAGCATATACAGAATAACTTTTCAAGGCCGCGACAGGCAACTCTAGACTATTAAAAATATGCAGTACCGCCACGGTAACAAATGTTGCTAGGTAAAACCATATTGCAACATAAAGATGGCGCTGTCTTCTTTTTAAGATGGTTGCAATCAAGTTCCAGCCAAAAACGACCCAAACTACCGCAATAGCTAAATCTATGGGCCATTCCAATTCTGCATATTCTTTGGAGGTAGTATATCCCAAAGGCAGCGTAATGGCAGCCGCTACAATGATCAATTGCCAACCCCAAAAATTAAAATTGCTCAGAAAGTCACTGAACATTCTTGCTTTTAACAATCGTTGGGTGGAGTAATAGACCCCGGCAAAGATAGCGTTCCCCACAAATGCAAAAATTACGGCATTGGTGTGCAACGGACGTAGTCGTCCAAAGCTCAACCACGAAATACCATCCGTGATATTGGGAAACAAAAACATAAATGCCAGTAGAAGTCCTACCAGCATTCCAACAACACCCCATAGCATGGTGGCATATAAAAACTTTTGTACGATTTTATTATCGTAGCTAAATTGTTGTATTTCCATATTTATTGGTTTGTACTTTTAGTTAGTTCGATTTCTTTGTTTTCTAGTTCTTTTGTATCTAAATCAGGTAGTAATTCATCCTCAAAAAGCATGCGGACAGATGGTGTGTATGCATCATCATACTGCCCTCTTTTGACCGAAAAGACAAAGGCAGCAAAAAAGACCAGCGCAACTGAAATACTTATGGCCAATAACACATATATAACACTCATACCTGGTTTAATTAAGCGTAAAACTACATTGCCGTTCTTGCGAAAAAAATGACATATATCAGCTTTTGTTATTAATTCTTTTATTTTTCAAAGGCACTTTTTTTACCATAGTTATCAAGGCTGCAACTATGACAAAATTCTTACCAATGTATTGCCCTAGAAGTGTTGGAACCAATGGCGGTTCTTGAAATGACTCCAAAGGGAACAACAGTAAAGGCGTAAATGTCAATGCCATATGACAAAGAGCAATGACAACAATAGTTCTTCTCCATAGGTTGAGTAACAATAAAACACCTATTCCCACCTCTAGAATAGCAAGAAGCATTATTGACAAGGAATCAGAAATAAAGCCAAACGTTAATTCATGAATTGTGTTTTTAGCCAAACTTTCTGCCGGACTCAGTGCTGGAAAGAACTTTAACCCTCCAAACCACAAATAGATAATCCCTATGCTGATTGCCAACAAGTTTGACTCAACCATATTTTTAAAATTCCCAAATATTTTTTTTGCCAAGATCATCAAGGTTTATTGCTTTAATCTTTTCCCAATTATATTGGTCATTAACGTCGTAAAAATCACTATGCTGATTGAACTCAAAGGCATAAGTATTGCCGCAACGACAGGTTCTAACTGACCGGTAACAGCAAAATATAATCCAATAACATTATAGCATAATGAGAGAAGGAAACTGAGTTTTATGACCTGTATGGATTTTCTGGATAACTTCATGAAAATGGGAAGTTTCCTCAAGTTTGAAGCATCTAAAATAGCATCACAAGCTGGTGAAAAAACATTGATGTTTTCAGAAATGGAGATACCTACGTTACTTTGGGCCAATGCACCGGCATCGTTAAGTCCATCTCCTACCATAAGCACACTGTGGTCTTTTTGGAGATGCTTTATATAATCCAGTTTATTCTTGGGCTTTTGATTGAACAGCAAATTAGTTTTAGAGGGGAGTATTTCCTGTAACTGTTTTCTTTCCCCATCGTTATCACCAGACAGTATTCCAATATTCATGGTTTTGCCCAAGGTGACAAAAAGCTCTTCCACCCCATCCCTATACTCGTTTTTGAATACAAATCTCCCTTTAAAGTCTTCATCAGAACTAATGTAAACCGCTGTATCGGATATAGCGTTTGGCATAGACTCTCCAATGTAACTGGCAGAGCCCACCTTAATGGTATGAGCATTCAATTTTCCTTCTATTCCCATTCCGGTATGCTCTTGAAATTCATCAAGGGTCATAATGGCGTTGGACTTTAATATCTCATACAATGACCTACTTAATGGATGATTGGATGCCCGCAATGTAGTTTTCAGCAATGCGGTTTCCGCTTCGGTCAACTCAATTCCTTCATACAGGATGGCATCTTTTGTTGTAGTTGTTATAGTGCCTGTTTTATCAAATATAGCAGTATCAATTTTTGATAATCGCTCTATAACATTTGTGTTTTTTAAGTAGAATTTATGCTTGCCAAATATTCGAAGCATATTACCCAACGTAAATGGAGCTGCAAGAGCAATTGCGCAAGGACAAGCAATGATAAGAACCGCCGTAAAAACATTAAGAGCCATACTTGGCATGTAAAACAACCAAAATGTAGTCGAAAGTATAGCTACACTCAAAACTCCAATGGTAAACCGTTTTCCAATACTATCCGTCAATGTTTGGAAAGTAGTAATCTTATCTTTTCCAAAAACTGAATTCCCCCATAATTGGGTGAGATAACTTTGTGAAACCGATTTTACAACCTCAATTTCTAAAACTCCAGAGAGTTGTTTTCCTCCTGCAAAAAGCTTTTCTCCTGATTGTTTAAAAACCGCATTGGATTCTCCGGTTACAAAACTGTAATCTATTTCTGCATTACCTTTTACTAAAATACTATCTACAGGAATAATTTCCATATTTCTAATCAAGAGCCTATCACCAGCCTTAATCTTATAAATTTGAATGTTTTCTTCTTCCCCATTTGTAGTTAACCTTGTTACCGCAATTGGAAAATAGGATTTATAATCCCGTTCAAAAGAGAGAAATGAATACGTCTTTTGTTGAAAAAACTTCCCCAATAAAAGGAAAAAAACCAATCCCGTCAGGCTATCAAAAAAACCAGAGCCCAAGTCAAAAATAATATCTGCGGTACTTCTTAAGAACAAGGTTAGAATTCCCAATGCTATGGGAACATCAATGTTCAATACTTTAGAACGCAGTCCTTTATATGCTGAAATAAAATAATCCTGTCCAGCATAGAATACCACTGGCAGCGAAAAAGTAAACATTAACCAACGGAACACCAATTTGTACTGATCCAACCAAAACTCCTCCACCTCAAAATACTCAGGAAAAGAGAATAGCATTACATTACCAAAGGCAAAACCAGCAACACCAAGTTTATAAATGAGTGAGCGGTCTACCTTGGTGTTTTTCTTGCTGTATTCCTCTAAAGAAATGTAAGGCTCATAACCTATGGCACTCAATAACAGTACAAGGCCTTTCAATGAAAAATCTTCAATTTTATAGGTGACCCGAATGGTTTTTTTTGGAAAATCAACTTGTGAACTCGAAATAGAAGAATGCAGACGATTTAGGTTTTCCAATACCCAAATACAAGAACTGCAATGAATGGATGGAATGCTCAAATTGACCACCTGCACCCCTTCTTCATTAAACTCTACCAGTTTTTCAACAATCTCCTGATTATCAAGGAAATCATATTTTTGTCGAATTTCTTTAGGAGCCGTGCCGGCTCTCTCTTCTATATCGTAAAAATTGGATAAGCCGTTTGAAGTAAAAATCTCATAGACTGTTTTGCAACCATTACAACAAAACTCCTTTTCATCAAAAAGAACCTTTGTGCGATTACAATCATCACCACAATGATAACATCTCGTGTTCGCCATTTACATTTGCTTTACCCAAGACAAAATTGTGACACAATTTGTTTTAAAAACATGACATTTATCAGTTCTTGTTCAATACTTTAGGCTTAATTTTGTACCATCAGGTAAATTAACAGTTATGGAGAGCAGGTGTGAAAATTGTATCATAAGACAATTCAATTCGCTAAGAGCCATGAGCAAGGACGAATTGAAGCAAGTGTCCGACTCTAAAACCACAAAAAAAGTCAAGAAAGGAGACCCCCTTTTTGAGGAGGGCGAAAAATTGAATGGAGTTTTTTGTGTTCGCGATGGAGTTTCTAAACTCTCCAAACTTAGTGCCAATGGCAAAGATCAAATCGTAAAGCTTGCAACCAAAGGCGAAGTACTTGGACAGCGATCCGTAATAGCAGAAGAATGTACTAATCTTTCTGCAATAGCTGTTAACGATATGGAGGTCTGCTTCATTCCCAAAGAAAGCATCAACAATACATTGCAAAAGAATCCGAATTTCACCCTTGAGGTGTTGCGGCATATGGCTCATGATTTAAAGGAGGCAGATGACGTCATCGTAAACATGTCTCAAAAAACGGTAAAACAGCGGATTGCTGAGGCTTTCCTGTATTTAAAAAATAACTTTGGCGAAGATGACGAAGGGTTTTTGGCCCTTACACTTTCCAGAGAAGACATTTCAAATGTGGTTGGTACAGCTACGGAATCCGCCATCCGAATTATTTCAGAATTCAAGAAAAAAGGACTCATTCATACCTCTGGCAAAAAAGTAGGTATAAAGAATGAACGTAAGTTGGTAGAGTTGGTAGAAGGCTTCTAAAGCCATCCCTATTTTCAAAACCTGATATTTGTCATAGTATCCCTTTCCGCATAGCACTAATTTTATTCCATCTTTATTTTAGTAAAATGCAAAGAATTTTAATACCTACAGACTTTTCAGAAAATGCATGGAATGCCATTAATTATGCCATGCAGTTGTTCCGCAATAAACAATGCACTTTTTATTTGTTAAACACATATACCCCTGTAATTCCCAGTAGCCGGTTTATGGCCAAAATGATAGATGGTGTAAGTATTGTAGATGCGGTGCGAAATTCTTCAGAACAAGGTTTACTGAATACTGTTGACAGAATTAAGACACAGTATGGTAACAACAATCATAGTTTTGAAACAATCTCTTCTTTCAATCTATTGGTCGAAGAAGTAAAAGACATTGTGGATGCGTATGATATTAACTTAATAGTTACTGGAACCAAGGGCGCTTCTGGAATAGATGAGGTATTTATGGGCAGCAATACCGTGCGTATTATTAAGAACAGTAAAAAATGTCCGGTCTTGGCTATTCCCCAACATTTTGATTTTGTCACACCTTCAGAAATTGCTTTTGCAACTGATTTTAATAGATTCTACACAGCTTCCGAACTAAATCCACTAATGGAATTAGCAGAAATGTTCCAAGCAACCATTAGAATAGTTCATGTGCAATACGGGATAAAAGCATTATCGGAATTACAGCAGTTTAACCTAAACATGCTAAGAAGGTATTTAAACGAATCTGAACATTATGTACACACAGTTTCTGAACTTAACTCAGTATCACAAACGTTGGAAATGTTTACTGAGGAGCTGGACATTCACCTGCTGGCACTCCTGAATTATCAGCATAGCTATATGGAAAAAATGACCCGTGAACCTATAGTGAAGCGAACAGCGTTCCATACGCAAATTCCTTTATTGGTTATTCCTGAACTAGGAATGGAAGGGGTTTCAAAAAAAAACAAGGAACAAGAAAAGGCAGTTAGCGGTTAAGGCCCAAACTCTCATTTTACTTTTACATGAGCGTAATTTGAAAGGTCTATTTTCAGATTAATTCGTTCGCCATTCCTATCTTTATGTTTTGTTTCACCTTCAAAAGCATTTCGCATAAAGAGCATTAATGGACAAGCAGCAACTTATTGAATGTCATGACAGAATAAAACCATTTATTCACAACACTCCTGTGCTTACTTCAAGATTGATCAATGCCATGGCAGGAGCCAGTCTTTTTTTTAAGTGTGAGAATTTCCAAAAAATGGGAGCTTTTAAAATGCGAGGAGCGGCAAATGCCATTATACAACTTTCTGAAAGACAAAGACAAAACGGAGTGGTAACACATTCTTCAGGAAACTTTGCCCAAGCACTTTCTTTAGCTGCACAAAGTTTGGGTGTTAAAGCGTACATTGTTATGCCCTCCAACGCCCCTCAGGTAAAAAAAGATGCAGTTAAAGAGTATGATGGAAGCATTATAGAATGTCCGCCCACACTTGCCGCAAGAGAAAATGCCACTAAACAAATAGAAAAAGAAAAAGGAGCAACATTCATTCATCCATCCAACGATGATGATGTCATTTTGGGTCAAGGCACAGCATGTAAAGAATTATTGGAACTTCATCCAGATTTAGACTATGTATTTACGCCCGTGGGTGGAGGTGGTTTAATAGCCGGAACAGCCTTAGCCGTCAAATATTTTGGAGACAATTGTAATGTTATTGGAGGAGAGCCTTTTGAGGTTGATGATGCCTATCGTTCTTTACAAAGTGGCACTATAGAAACAAATGAGACTGCCAATACCATTGCTGATGGGTTAAGAACACAGTTGGGTGATAGAAATTTTCCCATTATCAAACAAAATGTCCAAAGAATTATTAGGGTAAAGGAGGACAAAATTGTAAAAGCTATGCGGATTATCTGGGAACGGCTAAAAATTATTTGCGAGCCATCTAGCGCAGTTGCTTTCGCTGCTATTCTTACCGAAAAAGAACAGTTTTCAGACAAAAAAATAGGGGTAATCTTATCTGGTGGAAATGTTGATTTAAACAACTTACCATTTTAGAAATACCATTCAGGACCAACATCAAATTGATGAATGCACTACTCAAAGAGGAATTCGGAATTGATTCATTAAGCATTAAAAAGCTGGATGGATATGACAACATTAATTACCATGTTAAAACATCGTCAGACAGTTACATTTTTAAAACATACCCATATACTGAAGAACTATTTGATTTAATCGAAGTTGAAACCGAAGCCCTGTTATTTCTTGACCAAGATAAAACGCAAGCCTTTCCTATTCCAATTCCATTTATCAATGGGGATTACACCAAAATTTTTGAGCTAGATGGGAAAACCACCATTTGTAGAATGCTTTCCTTTATCAATGGTAATTTTATAGGAGATATCAATCCAACAAAAAAAACATATACCTTTTTAGGTGAATTTCTTGCTCGCTTAGATATTAAACTTCAAGGATTCAACAATTATACCCTTAGGGCTAGAAAGTGGGAATGGGACCTCCAATACCTGCATTTAAACAAGAAATACGTTTCCGATATTCCCAATGCACATGACAGGAATGTCGTAAATTATTTTTTCCAACAGTTTGAGCAAAACGTGGTTCCCATATTACCTGAACTAAGAAAACAAACCATCTATAACGATGCCAATGAATGGAATGTCTTAGTGAGCAACGAAAATGTTTCCGGATTAATAGATTTTGGAGATATGGCCTATGCTCCTTTAATAAATGAATTGGCCATAGCTATAACTTATGCCTGTTATGATAAAGAAAATCCATTGGAATGGGCAATACCCATTCTAGAATCATATCATAAAACACTTCCTCTGGAAGAGAAAGAATTAGAAATTCTCTATTACTTAATAGCAGGAAGACTTTGTACAAGCGTTTGCAATTCTGCCCATTCCAGAAAAACAGATCCGGATAATACCTACGCCACTGGAAGTGAAAAATCTGCTTGGAACATGCTTTACAAACTGTTGTCCATAAGTCCTATTGGTGCAGAAAACATGTTCAGAAAGGCTATTGGAGTGTCAATTCCTAAAATAAAATTGGAAGCCGAAGAAGTCAAAAGAAGACACCAACACATTAGTCCCATTTTATCATTGAGCTATGAAAAACCAGTTCACATGGTTGATGCTGCATTTCAGTATATGTATGATAGCCACGGCAATGCCATCTTGGATGCCTATAATAATATTCCACATGTGGGACACTCACACCCAAAGGTGGTGGAAGCGGGACAAAGACAAATGGCAAAACTAAATACCAATACACGGTATCTGTACGATTTGTTACCAACCTATTCAGAAAAACTATTATCAAAATTCCCTAAATCACTGAACAAGGTATACTTTGTTAACTCTGGAAGCGCAGCAAGTGACCTGGCCTTGCGATTAGTGCACGCCCATACCAAACGTAAAAAGTTAATGGTGATGGAACATGGCTATCACGGGAACACTCAAATGGGAATTGATATGAGTGATTACAAATTCAATAACCCCAAGGGTACCGGGCAAAAAGAGCATGTACTTAAAACATCCATTCCTGACACCTATAATGGGAAGTGCAAAGGGAAAAATGCTGGGTCTTTGTATGCCAAAGAGACCATTGAACAAATATCAAATTCTGAAGAACCTATTGCCGCTTTTATATCGGAACCTATTGTTGGCTGTGGCGGTCAAGTTCCTTTGGCAGATGGATATTTAAAAGAGGTTTACCCCGCAATACGAAAACAGGGTGGAGTTTGTATAAGCGATGAAGTACAAACTGGTTTTGGTAGGTTGGGCGATCACTTTTGGGGATACGAAGCCCAAGGAGTAATTCCGGATATTGTTATTCTAGGAAAACCAATGGCAAACGGACATCCTATGGGCGCCGTGGTTACAACAGATGAAATTGCAGAATCTTTTAGTAAAGGAGTGGAGTTCTTTAGCTCTTTTGGAGGCAATCCTGTTTCTTGCGCCATTGCTTTGTCTGTTATAGAGGTTATTGAAGAAGAACAGTTACAAGAGAACGCCAAGGAGGTTGGAAACTATTACAAGTCACTTCTATTGGGACTAAAAAAAGAACATAAATGCATAGGAGATGTTAGAGGTTCCGGTTTATTTTTGGGTATAGAAATCATTGATGAAAAAACAAAAAAAACGAATAAAAAATTAGCACACCATATTAAAAATGAACTACGCAATAGGAATATCCTAATTAGCTCTGATGGGCCCGGTGACAGTGTGCTAAAAACAAAACCTCCACTTTGCTTTACAAAAGAAAATGCAGAAACTGTTGTACATGCAATAGCTAACGTATTAAAGAATTAGGCTTATTTTATTTTATACACCCTTCCTTTGTTTTTCAATAGTGTTAAAGCTTCTTTCCAATTTGGTAATTCATTGGTGTCAATAGTAAGGGTGTTAATTTCTTTTGCTATGGATTTCGATTTTTTCATGGCATCTAAATGAGCTCCACTATGTGCAAATGCCCTCATGTCTTCTTCATTTCTCCAAAGCGTCATGGTATAATGTTTTGTCCAGAAACCTTTGCTCCTAAACTCAACATAGTTGGATGTTTTTAACTGATTGGATACATGCAGTGCAAAAACAGATAGTTTAAAAAACTTTAAAGGGGATTTTAGGGTAATAGAAGTAATTACTGCTTTCATTATTAATACGTTTTAATCATTTGTTTTCTTTTGTTCTGTCAAAATTGATACATCGCCCCCAAGCCAAGGTCGGTTTTATTTTCCACATTAATATTGGTTTCCAAATCTCCATAATCCACATCAACACGACCTACAGTTGCTTTCAAGTGGAAGTTTCCAGAAACGGGTATTTCAAATCCAATACCGTACCTCAGAAAACGTTGCCCATCTTCCTGCATAAAAGTTGTACCACCAACCTCTGAAATAGTTATGTCAAAGTTCCGTTTTGTGACAATACCGTAGGTATACAACAAAGCTTTTTTCTTCTTACCCATGGCAATTCCAAGGTTTATCCCATATCCAAACTGACTGTTGTTTTTGTATTCAATTTCCATTTGATTTCTAGCATCTATTTGTTCCAAATCACCATCTGTAATTCCTAATTGAAGTTCTGCTCCAATAAGAAGTCTATCATTTACAAACTGTTTTCTATACCCTGCTGAAAACTCTGTCACAAAACCTGATTTCTGGCCAAGCACATCTAAATCGTTAATAAAAGCCCCACCAAATATGTTTTGTACACCCATACTTATCCCTAGATGGAAACCATCAAAGTGTTTTTCAGTTTTGGAGGCATCTGTACCTGGGTTTTGTGCAATCAAACTTGTATGGGTTAAAAGAAAAAATAGTAGAAAAGAACTTGTGAATATTATGTTTTGTTTCATGTTTTATTTTTTAATGACTAGGTGAAATTTTAGATTGCATCATATTAATGACGCCAAAAAGTGTATTAGGTTCATAATATAATTATGCCGACTCCAAGGAGAATTGTTAACGTAACTATCATGTTGATTTTATCTATTGGATTCGAATAACTCAAACACATCATTTACATAAAGTATGCCCGCAGTAAAATGACCCTCACCTTCATAAATTACCCTGCTCACATTTGCTCCATTTTCTAACATACTCTCATATGCAGTTTCAGAGTTTAAGGGAAAAACCCAATTGTCTTCAGATGCATAATACAGGGTAATTGGATATTTAGGGGTCCAATCAAAGACATCATTATCAGCTATAGCGCTCAAATATTCAGTGTCCGTTCCATTGACCAATCCAGTTCTAAATTCAGCAGTATATAGGTCTTGTGGGTTTTGAGCGATATCCGCATTTATGTAATCAAACGGGTTGAGAATACTTTCCATCGTTGCAGCATATGGTTCGTTTATGAAAGCACTCCAATTACGATTAAGGTTATAATTAGTATTGTAAGAATCTACCACCCACATAGCCGATCCGGGATAATTGAAGTCTTCATCTAATTGCATCATTTGCTGAAAGAATCCGGATTTGTTATAAGCACCTGATGCCGGTGCACTCATTGTAATCTTGAGGTTTGAGTTTTCTTCAATATGTTGATGCAGGGCCATTGTAGCATAACCTCCTTCAGAATACCCAGCGATGAAAAGTTTATCATTTAAAATAAGGTCGTCTATAAATCCAAGGTTTTCTTTAACGGTCATGATCATATCAAAAGATGTGCTTCCTAGAGTTTCTCTATGCTCATAAGGATGTGGATAATTGCTTGAAGCTCCATACCCCAGATAATCAGGCATAATAACAACATAGTTGGTGGAAGCCAGTGCCATGGCAAAAACGGTAGCCAATTTTTTAGTGTTATAGCTGGATGGGGCATCATCATTAGTGAATATTGTTCCATGTTGAAACGACACCAAAGGCATGTTTAAACCATGTTTAGGCACTATCACCAGACCAGAGGCCAAAATGGTGTTTCCATCAACATTGGAAGTATTATAAGTGATTTTGTATACTTTAATATCCCGTAAATTTCTATTGGCAATTATTGGGACTAGTTCTGGTTCGTCTTTATCAATTAAACTCTTGAGTTGATTTTCTGACACTGTCGCCAATAATTCCCAATTTCGTAAATCGCCAAAATTTGAATCAAAGGTGATTATCTCATCTACCTCAACATCTACACTGCAACTAGACACACTATATAACAGTGGTAGTAACAGTACGCTTAGCCGTATAAGTTTTTTAATTTTTTTCATAATTGCATTCATTTATGGGTTACAAATAATTTTGATGCAAAAATGATTGCTAGAAAAAAATAAAATGCTTCAAACGATGATTTGAGACTTATTTGAAGAAAACGAAAAAAGCTTAGGCGATAAAGTGAGATTTCTGGAATTCCTTAGGAGAAACTCCAACTTGCTTTTTGAATATGCGATTTAATGTTGCTTTGGAATTAAAACCACTTTCTATCCCAAGCGCCAAAATGGTGAACTTTCTATTATCAGGATTTGCCAAAAGTGTTTTAAAATGTTCGGCTCTATATTTATTTACAAAATCATAGAATGATTGTTGCGCCTTAGAATTTATTGTTTGAGAAATGTTATGTGTTGTTACATTTATACTATCAGATAAGTCTTGAATCTTAAGTTGTGGTTCTAGATAAATTTTCTCTATTTCAAAAAGCTCTTTAATCTGTTTAAAAATAGATTCCATCTCTTCAATTGACAATGAGGACGATTTATACTTGTCCGAGTCTTTGTTTTTTAAAGTTGATACTGGTCTTTTCGCCTCAATTTCCGCATTGTTATTTAAACCAATAGCATTGTTGTACTCTACTAGGGAATATTGTCTTATTCCATTGTAGCACAAATAAAAAAGAGAAAGCACAATGGAAGCATAGACAATAATATATAGCAACTCTAAACTTCCTAAATGCCAAAAACTAAATGCTGATGATATTAATAAAACCAGAAGATTATTTATAAAGTAAATCCAAGCGAAATTTACGAGCCATGTTAACTTAATAGTCTCAATAAATGAATAGTCATTTCTAATTCTTTGCTGATACTGCTTCAATTTTTTAAAAAACCAAATAAGAGCCACAAAAACAAAA
The DNA here is from genome assembly GCF_021390195.1 of Flagellimonas sp. CMM7. NCBI lineage: Bacteria > Pseudomonadati > Bacteroidota > Flavobacteriia > Flavobacteriales > Flavobacteriaceae > Flagellimonas > Flagellimonas sp. CMM7. Next base: position 1,197,534 of record NZ_CP090003.1, read on the forward strand.
ACATTACCTCCTCTATAAAAAAATTGATATATGGTTGATGGTGTTCTATGCTGAGCTCTTAATTTCTCAATATCGTAGTCAGTCAAAAAAGTAAAATCAATAAAAATGAAAACTGAAAAGGCTATTGCGAAAGAAGCAAACCACCACCATTTCATTTTCAGCTTATTATCATTGCTAATGAGTAGCATAGAATATGCAAGAAAAGAAGGAAGAACATAGAAGCTAACCAATTTTTCCAAAATAAAATTGGGCTTAGTAAGCCCTCCTTGCCTAACCCAAAGATCACTTATAAAAATCCCTGCTATAAGTATAATCGTGACAATAAGCATGTAATCACTCGCCATTTTGTTCTTCTTATGAAAAATGAACAAAAGAAATATTGCGAGAATACTCAAGCCAACAATGTCTACAATTAACATATTTGCTTTATACGCATTAGTTTACCAATCTCTTTCTAGGAATGAAAAGCTTAGCTAAATATAATAATATCTATATTGAGGAAGGTTCAATTCTTTTTTGGGCAGAAGTAATCTAAGCTCCTATATCTCATTCTTTTGGATTTCATGTGAATTTTGAAAAAAAACACCAGCTTATTAATTAGAGGAGCAAGATTAAAACAATTCAATTAAAGGTTTTGATATCTTTATCCCTATCTTACTTTATCTATAATTTGTATCCTAGATACCACCCAAATCAAGGAAAATTAATGACCCATAAGCTTCCATTATGATTTCTTTTGACCATCCACAAATCCAACTTTTCTATCAATATCTAAACGGATATGCTCCTGTTTCCCAAGCATCTTTTGAAAAGCTTTTGCCTTTAATAAAAATCAGAAGTGTACAGAAAAACGAGAGTATTGTATTTCGTGGACAAACGGCAAAAAGCATTTTTTTTGTCTGCCAAGGAATTTTAATCTCCCAGTGGATGGATGATGAGGCCAATGTATTTGTTAAAAACTTCTTTGTTGAAGGTCACCTAGCGGGGTCAACGGTCTCTATGTTAACAAGCTCTCCTTCTGGTTTTGGTATTGAAGCTGTGGAGGATGGTACTGTTCTGGAGATGAACTATCACCGTTATAAGGAAGTAATTTATAAACACGAAGATTTAAAGAACTATTACATTGCCAATCTGGAACAAAACTGGATTATTGAAAATGAAAGGCGACAGATTTCATTTGCTGCAGAAAATGCCACTGAACGCTATCTATCCTTTCTTAACAAGTACCCTAACTTACCTCAAAGAGTCCCACAATGGCTTATAGCATCTTACCTTGGAATCACCCCTACTCAGTTAAGTAGAATTAGAAAAGACCTATAAAATTCATATCCATCAACATATGTAAATGCAGAGGTTCATTTACTGATCTAATTTTGACCTATAAAATCATTTAATACTATGAATTATGGGTCAGTCAACACCAATTATTTTAGCATTTATAGGGGGAGTTTTTTTAGCCTTGCACGGAGGTTTTAATGCACAACTTAGCGAACAATTAAAAAGCCCTATACTGACTTCACTAGTGGCTTACATTATTAGTGCGCTAATTGCTTTTTTAGCCGTAACTGTAAACACAAGACATTTTCCGTCCTTTCATCAATTGAAGGATATTCCTTATTACCTATGGTTCTCTGGAGCACTTTTTAGCGTTGCCGGTATTGGACTATACTATTACACCATACCAAAATTGGGCATCTCCACAATGATCTCCATAGGTCTATTTGGACAAATTTTGTTTTCGGTCATTGCTGGTCATTTTGGTTGGTTTGGCTTGCCTACTGAACCTATAGCGTATAAAAAAATCTTCGGTGTGCTTGCCATGACCCTAGGAATTGTATTAATTAAAAACACGTAAAACATGGACTTGAAACAACAAAATATAGATAATTTAACCTCTCTATGGCACTTAATAAATCGAAATGCCGGCACCGCCGTAACGGGAAATGTTTTTGACTATGGAATCATAAATTACTCCGATTGGCCAAACAGACTTTGGTTCAAAAATGCTCCTGAACAGACTAACCTAAATCTTGCAAAAAAAATCATTTCTTCGTCCACTACAAAAATTACCGTTCCTTACTGGGAAATTAATGGGAATGATTACTCCCCGCTTTTGGAGAACAATGGTTTTATGAAGATTTTGGAACAAGTGGGAATGTCTGCCGACATTTCAAAAAGTGACTTTATACCATCAGAAGTTACAATTAACAAGGTCAGGGATGAGAGGACAGCTTTATTATGGGAATCACTGTTTCAAAAGGCTTTCAAATACAAAATTGATCATAAACTACTATTAAGCAGTTATGATGAAGTGGATTATCTAATTGCCTACGACAATGCTACTCCCACTGGAACCGCTTTGATGCATTATAGCGGAAATGAGGTTGTAGGAATTCATTCCATGGGGATAATTCCTGAGATGAGAAGAAAAGGGTATGCTGAAAAGATGATGCATTCCATGTTATTTGAAGCCGCAAAAAAAGGATATGGTTATGCTACGCTTCAAGCTTCAGAAATGGGAAAAAACCTGTATTTGAAACTAGGGTTTGAAGAACAATTCTTGATGAGAAATTACACATTATCCAAATAGGAAGAAAAACAAAATTTAATCCAAACATGTATCAAGAGAGATTTTTGAGCACGGAAGCTTAGCTTTTTTTAAGAAACACAAAGCAAGGAAAACAAATGGTGCTTATCTTTCTAAAATAAAATCATTAGAATGAAACAAGTTTTAAAACTATTTGTAGTCCTACTGTCCTTTTCTTGTAACAATTCTAAAACCACTTCTGTTGATGAACTTCCAGTAGATGGACTTGAAGAATCTGTTGAGATTGTTAGGGATAAATGGGGGATTAATCATATTTATGCCAAAAATCAGCACGATCTCTTTTATGCACAGGGCTATGCTGCAGCGGCAGATCGGCTTTTTCAATTTGAGATTTGGCGAAGACAGGCCACAGGCACAGTAGCTGAGATTCTTGGAGAACGAGAATTAAACCGAGATATAGGTACGCGTCTCTTTAAATTTAGAGGTGATATGACCACAGAGATGAATCATTACCATGATGATGGCATTGAAATTATTACAGCTTATACAGATGGTGTAAACGCATACATCGAGTCTATTTTAAAAACACCAGAAAAATTACCTTTAGAGTTTAAAATTTTGGACATACAACCTCAAAAATGGACTCCAGAGATAGTTATTTCAAGACATCAAGGGTTGTTAGGAAATATTGGTCAAGAGTTACAAATAGGACGTGCAGTAGCAAAGCTCGGAGAAGAAATAGTTAAAGATCTATATTGGTTTCATCCAAAGGAACCCAATTTAACAATTGACCCTAGCATAAATACAGATTTGCTATCTGATGATATTTTAGCACTGTACAATGCCTATCGCAAACCTGTGAAATTCTTAAAAGATGACATCGTTCCTTCCTATCAAAATACCAAAGAAGAGGAAACGGTATTATCGCTTTTCGAAGGCAAAAATGATTCTTTGGCCATCGGCAGCAATAATTGGGTAGTTATGGGAAATCGCATGGCAGATGGCAATACCTATATGGCCAACGATCCACATAGAACCATTGCTATACCATCTTTACGCTACATGAACCATTTAGTAGCACCGGGATGGAACGTTATTGGTGGTGGCGAACCGGAAATACCGGGCATTTCCATTGGGCATAATGAATATGGTTCTTGGGGCCTTACCGTTTTTAGAACCGATGGAGAAGACTTGTATGTCTACGAACTAAATCCTGCAAATCCAAATCAATACAAGTACAAAGGTAGTTGGGAAGATATGACACATATTTCCGAAACCATAAAAGTAAAGGGTAGAACTGATAGTATTGTAAAACTATCTTATACAAAACATGGCCCCGTTACCTATATAGACCCCAAAAACAATGTGGCCTATGCTGTACGCTGTGCTTGGTTAGAACCTGGCGGCTCTCCATATTTAGCATCTTTACGTATGGATCAGGCAAAATCTTGGGAAGAGTTTAGAGACGCATGTAACTATAGTCATATCCCTGGTGAAAATATGATATGGGCAGATAAAAAAGGTAATATAGGATGGCAGGCCGTTGGTATTGCCCCAATTCGCAAAAATTTTAGTGGCCTTGTCCCCATACCTGGTAATGGGCGTTATGAATGGGATGGTTATTTGCCAATTGTAGAAAAACCAAATGGTTTTAATCCTGAGGAAGGCTTCTTGGCCACCGCCAATCAGAATGTAACCCCAGATAACTATAACCGTTGGGATGCAATTGGCTTCTCATGGGCAGACCCCTATCGCGGTGACCGGGTAAATGAGGTGTTAGGGGCAAATGAAAAAATGACCATGGAAGATATGAAGACCCTTCAGACTGATTACCTATCAATTCCTGCTCGCATATTAGTTCCTATGCTAAAAGGCATTGCTTTTATGGGTAAAGCTGCCGAGGCCAAAGAAAAAATGACCAACTGGGATTATAGACTCGAGCCCAATTCAATTTCTGCCGCCATTTATGTGGCTTGGGAAAATCAAATTAAAAGAATGGCGAATGAACGGTTTATTCCTACTGAAGGAAAGGGTATAGTTCCCGGGATTCAGATGGCGCGAATTATGGAATGGCTTCAAACACCTGACACAAGGTTTGGGGCAAACCCAATTTTAGGCAGAAATAAGTTCTTGAGTGATGCTTTTAGCAACGGGGTGGATGATTTAGAAAAAAATCTCGGATCAGATATGAACCTATGGCAATACGGGCAAAAAAAGAATAAGCATACCTATATGCAACATGCCTTGAGTGATGTGGTAAATGATGACACCACAAAAGCATTACTGGATCTTGGGCCATTGCCAAGAGGAGGCAATTCTTATACTCCTGGTTCAACAGGAGGCAATTTAAAACAAAGCACTGGCGCTTCTTTTCGGATGATTGTGAATACTGGCGATTGGGATGCCGCGGTAGGCTCCAACAGTCCTGGACAATCTGGAAATCCTGATAGTCCATTTTACAGTAACTTGTTTGAATCTTGGGCTAAAGATGAATATTTCCCTGTTTACTATTCGCGCAGCAAAATTGATTCTGTGGCTATAACTACAAAAAAATTAATCCCTTTGAAGAAATAACAATCAGCATACAAAAGATTTTCTATTGATTTTCAATTGCATCTATAGTGTTGATTTCAAGATATTTAGAAATTTTTGTGTTCATAAAATTTTCCAAATCACTCTTGTTCAAGTAGAACTCCTTGTTTTGTTCCATGAACTTTTTCAACTTTTTGTTTTTCTTCCAAAGCAATACCCTGCCATTTAGGACATTTGCCCCAGAATAGACTTGCATATGACCCAGAAACAAATCTCTTTCTAAAGGTTGAACCTGTAAGGAAAACTGTGAATAAGAGATGTTCTTTTCGTTAAATTCAGATATCAAGTAGTTCTCAGTTCTGCTAATTCTACCAATGCCTTTAAAATTAGTATTGTTTACTTTAAATTTTAATTCTCCAAGTTCATTTAAAACTTCAAAAGAAATAGGAATCAAATAGTTGTTCTTGTCCAAATAGAACCCAAGGTAATCACCAATTAGAAAATTAACAATCTCAAGTCTGTTTAAGGAGACCGAGAGATCAGAGTCTTTATGGGGAAGAATTCCGTCCACCTCCATCCGTTGGGAATATAGGTAATGATGAAAAATGGGGTTGATATCCTTGCTTCTTACTTTTTCATTTTGTTCATCCGCATCGTTCACCTGCTCAAAAACCAATTTTCCAATAACAGGGTTGTTGTTCCGGTCAAAACCACAATATGCTCCCAACAGCACAGGTTTTGTTTGCATATTGTTTCCATAAAATATGTTAACAAAACATTCCTTGTTCAAGCTCGAGTTATCCTTGCTGAAATAAAAGGACAAAGCACTTTCACCAGTAGGTACACATTTTCCAAAATAAGTATAAAACGTTGGTTCATAGTTTTTTTCCCAGTATAAGATTTCCCAGGAAGCTGTTTTCATTTTATAAATGGTGAATTTGGATTTTATATAGTATTGTTTGTCTTCCACATAATACCCAACATAATAGAGCGCATCAATATCATTGGATGTTTCATCAAAATTGCTCCCTTCCTCCTTTCGGATATCTGCGCTTAAAAAAGGAGAATTGTTAAGATATTGACCATAGTTATCATAACCTGCGGTAAGAATTAATAGGGATAAGTAATCCCTTCTTAGTTTTACGTTCTTGCTGTTGCCCCTTTCAACTTCCCTGATTTTGTTATATAAATACTTTCCATTTATCCATTGCCCTGTGATTTCTGTTATAAACCCTTTTAAACTTGGGCGTCCTTCATCATAACTACCAAAACCATATAACTGAAATACGGTAAGCGTTTTTGTTTCTATGGAATAATGTTTAGAAAAAATAGTCAAGAGCTCTTCATGAAGACTTAACATAAAACCATTAGAAATCTGAATTCCTCTTACATTCATTGTTTAATTTTCTTAACTACCTCAAAATTAGATATATTCCATTTAAATTCCTATTTTAAATAATTAATATAAAAATAACAGGAATGATGGAATTAATATTTGTGTATGCATAGGTTTGTTCAACTAACTCAAAAAGAATTTAAAATGAAGTATCTATTCCTATGCATCTTGTGCTTAATATCCTTTTCGGTTTTTAGCCAAACAAAAAAGGATATTGGTGGAAAAATTTTGGACGATTCAAACAATCCCCTTCCAGGAGCTACCATTATTGAAGTGGGCAATCCCAGCAACGGTGTTACTTCTGATTTTAACGGCGAGTTTGTTATTGCGGTCAACGAAACTGCCCAAGAACTGATCATCTCTTATTTAGGTTTTGAAACTCAAACCGTACAGATTGACGGCAATTACCTCAATATTGATTTACAACCTGAAGCCAACCAACTGGAAGGTGTAACCATTCAAGGGTTTTCTTCCGTTGCCAGTAAAGCACGAGTTAGAGCACAGGCAATACAAAGTTTACCCGAAACCACTGTTGCTATTAATGCTGCAACTATAGAAACGAGTGGAATAGACAACATACAATCATTTACATCTCAAATTTCCAATGTCACCTTTAATCAAGCACAACAACCAGGGGTGAATTTTTTAACTGTTAGAGGTATTTCCCAGATTAGAAATGCAGAATCTCCAGTGGCCGTTGTCATTGATGGTATGACCCTACCAGATGCAAGTGCCATGAACATGACTTTGTATGATACTGAACTTTTAGAATTTGTAAAAGGCCCCCAAGGAACGCTTTATGGGAAAAACGCAATTGCTGGGGCAATTAACATTGTCACTAAGGAACCAACAAATAGAAATAAGACCAAGGTTATGACCAACGCCGGAAATGGTGGTTTGCTAGGTGCTGGCTTATCTTCATCTGGAGCCATTGTAAAAAATAAGTTTTACTACAGCGTAGCAGGAAATTACGAAACGTTTGATGGTTTGATCAACAATACTTTTTTAAACGAAACAGTAGATTTTTACGATGAATTTAATATTAGGGCAAAACTTAAATATCGCTTTAGCCCAAGGTGGTCAGCCACATATGTGCAAGACAATTTTAAAGTGGATGCAGGCGGAAATTACTATGTGACCAAAACTGATATTTTCGACCCAACAATTCCCGTACTTGCAGACGATGACTACTCAAGTGAACCTTTTGGGGATGTGCAGGGCGATTCTGAGCTATCCAATTCATTGAGCAGTCTCAAAATTGAAGGTAACCTTGTAAAAGCAAGATTTCAATCAGTTACATCTTTTAATGCCACCAGAAGGTTTTATATCGGGGAAAATGATTATTCCCAATACGCATTCAGTAAAGTATCACAACGGTCAGACTCAGATACTTTTAGCCAAGAATTCCGTTTAACTTCAAATGGAGGAGAAAACCAGTTGATAGACTACACTTTTGGTACGCTTTTTCAAAACAGTGATAGATATTTAAATACTTCCACATTTTTGAACCGCACCTATTACGAAGGAGGGTTTGTAGACGCATCGGCAGAAAATGCAAACTACAGTGACGTTCCCTTGGTGGGCAATGATGATGACAATACCATTAGAACATTGGCAGCCTTTGCATTTTTAGATTTTCATATTTCCAAAAAACTTACTTTATCAGGAGGGGTTAGAGTGGACAATGATAAATTGACCAACGACTCACGCATCACCAATACGTCCATAGAAAATGATATTACTGTGGTACAGCCCAAGTTTTCAATTGCTTATGCTGCATCTGATAACGTTATGGCTTATGCCAATTATGGGCGCGGCTATCGTAGTGGAGGTTTCAATTCTGAACCAACAGTGAAATTTGATAAGGAGTATGAACCGGAATTCACTGATAATTTCGAAGTAGGCCTAAAAACAAGTTTCCTAAACAATAGAATTATCTTTAATAATGCCTTTTATTACATCAACTTTAAGAATCAGCAACAATATACTTTTATCCCATTGACGCCTTCAATTTTAGGAATCTATAATTTTGAAGAAGCAAAGATTTCAGGTTTCGAATCTGAATTAAAATTTAAAGCCACCAACAATCTTGACTTTTTTGCAAGTCTGGGGCTCAATGATGGAGAAATCAAGGAAGGTACTTATAACCTGCTTACCAATGCTGCCGCATTTGATTATGAAACCAATGAAGAAGTAGATGTAAGTGGCAACACTTCCCCTTTTACAGTAAAAAGCACATTTCAAATAGGAGCCAATGCTAACATTGATTTTAACGAAAAATCTGGTGTAACCTTACATGCCAATGTTGATAGTAGAGGTACACTTTATTGGGATCCCTTAGAAGAATACAAACAAGACCCCTATACCTTGGTCAATGCAAGGGCAAAGTTTCGTTTTAACAAAGTAGGCGTAACCATTTGGGCAAATAATATTTTTGATACAGAATTCAATCAAGAATTTTTTCCAACGGCAGAATTCGGTTTCAATAATTTGAGATTTCCAAATACTCCAACCACACTGGGAGTAGACCTTTCTTATAGTTTCTAAGCACGATAGAATACTTAAGCATATATGGTACTTCATACCTGAGTTCAGGTATGAAGGTAGGTTAACCCATTTCTAATTTTAAATCAAAAACATGAGTGTAAATTGTAGAATAGTAAGATTTCATGAAACAGGAGAGTTAGATGTACTAGCTATTGAAGACGTAACTATCGAAGACCCGATTAATGATGAGGTCTTGTTTAAAGTTGATGCTTTTGCCCTAAATAGAGCCGATGTTCTTCATTATCAAGGTTTCCATACGACTTTACCTGATTTTCCTTCACGAATTGGGTCAGAAGCAACAGGAGAAGTTGTTAAAGTTGGCACCAATGCAACCGATTTCAAGGTTGGGGATAGGGTTACCTCCATACCGTTCAATACAGCAAAATATGGCGTGCAGGGAGAATATGCTGTTGTGCCACAAGACTATTTAACTAAGGCCCCAGAAAACTTGACCGCAGAGGAAGCTTGTTCTATTTGGATGCAATACTCCACAGCTTATTTTGCATTGTTTCATGTGGGCAATGTAAAGGATGGGGATAAGGTTTTTGTTCCTGCCATTTCAAGTTCAGCTGGCTATGGTTGTTTTGAACTTGCCAAAGATGCCGGAGCAACTGTCATAGGTTCTACCAGAACAAGTGTTAAAAGAAAAGAGCTTCAAGAACTAGGTATAGACCATCTTATTATATCAAATGAAGAATCCGTTGAAAAAAGGTTAATGGAAATAACTGAAGACGAAGGTGTCAGTTTTGTCTATGACCCTATAGCAGGCAACTTTTGTAACGACTATTTAGACGCCTTATCAATGGGTGCTGTTGTGATTATTTACGGATTGTTAGACCCAAACCCAACGCCATATCCCTTGGTTCCTTTGATTCGAAAAAAAGCGGTGATGGATGCCTATTCCCAATTCAACCATGTAGAGGACATTGATAAACTAAATGAGTGCAAAGCTTATATCCTAGAAAGAATTGAAAAAGAAGCTCTAAAACCTATAGTGAGTAAAGTCTTCGATTTCGAAGATTACAAAAAGGCCTATGAATACATGCTTTCGAATCAGCAAGTAGGGAAAATTGTAGTTAGGGTAACCAATAAATAGGAAATATGAGAGTCGCAACAGATATAGGAGGAACCTTTACCGATCTTGTGTTTTTTGATTATGACAAGAAAAGTAAAGAAGTTAAAAAGGTTCAAGTATCTAAATCCAGCACAACCCCGGGAGAATTCGAAAAAGGAATCTTAAATACTATTAAGAAAATAGATTTAGATTTAAATACCATTGATTTTTTTGCTCATGGTACAACTGTGGTCATTAATGCCATAACAGAAAGGAAAGGTTCTAAAACAGCATTGATTACAACTGAAGGCTTTAGAGATGTTCTGGAAATTGCCCGAGGCACAAGACCAGATTTATATAATTTCAACTTTAAAAAAGAGGATCCATTTGTCGATAGATATCTAAGGCAAGAAGTAAAAGAGCGTATCAGTTACTTGGGTGAAATCATTACACCTCTTGATGAGACAACTGTAGACACGCATATCAAACAGTTTATCAAAGAAGGCGTGGAAGCCATTGCGGTTTGTTTTCTGCACGGTTACAAGAACCCCATCCACGAGAAAAAATTAGCTGACTATATACGCTCCAAATACCCGCAATTCGAAGTCATAACATCGCATGAAGTTACTAGAGAATGGAGAGAATATGAGCGAACGAGCTCCACTGTGCTTTCTGCTTATGTAAAACCAATTGCTACAAAATACTTAAACAATCTAACCCATCACTTACAGAAATTAGGATATAAAAATGACCTATACATCATGCAATCTAACGGCGGCATTACCACTGTTGAAGATGTAAAGGCAAATCCAATCACATTAATAGAATCAGGACCAGCAAGTGGCATGCTTGGTGCTGTTGTTTTAGGTAGAACTATTGGTAAAGAAAACTTATTGGTACTGGACATTGGTGGTACTACAGCAAAATGCTCCTTGATTGAAAATGGAATACCCAAAATAGTAACCACCTATAATATTGAAAAAACAAAAACCCAAGCTGGATTTCCAATACTCACCCCTGTGATAGATATCGTAGAAATTGGTAATGGAGGTGGGAGTATTGCTTGGCTAGATGATGGTGGCAAGATGCGTGTTGGACCAAAAAGTGCTGCAGCTAATCCGGGACCCTCGTCTTATGGTAAAGGAGGCTCTAGTTTCACAACCACAGATGCCAACGTCGTGTGTAACCGTATACACAAAGATTACTTTTTAGGCGGTGAATTAAAACCGGACTTTGATAGTCTCGAGAAAGCAGCAAGGCCGCTCTGCAAAGAATTGGACATGACTTTGGAAGAAGTAGCACGCGGTGTTATTCGAGTGGCTAATTCCAATATGATCAATGCCTTAAAAAGCGTATCTGTAAATAAGGGTTATGACCCAAGGGACTTTTCTTTAGTGGTTATTGGAGGTGGTGGCCCAATGCACGGAGCTTATTTGGCTGAAGAATTGCAAATGCCCGAAGTGATAGTACCATTAAATGCTGGTGTTTTTTCAGCGTTCGGAATGCTAATGTCAGACTTAAGGAGAGATTACATTCGCACAGATGTGATGAACTTGAATGCTGATAATTTCTCAATGTTAAAGAGTGTCTTTCAAGAAATGAAAAATGAAGCAATAAATGCTTATGAAAGGGATTCATATCAAAAAGAAGACATCATTTTTGAGTATTATTTAGACCTGCGCTACACTGGGCAAGAACATTCGGTAAAACTGAGGTTAGCTGACTTGAACAATCTAAAAATCAATGAAATCGAGAAAGATTTTCATCAACTGCACAAAAAGAGATATGCTTTTAGTCTAACCGATACCAAAATTGAGATTGTCAACTATCACCTGGTAGCTGAAGTTATTGTAAACAAGCCCGTGATTGCCAAAGTTGAATCAAATGGCAATTCAATTAAAGACGCCTTAATTGCCTCTGAAAAAGTAGATTTTGACGAGTCGGGAATACATGAGTGCAATTTTTTTGATAGGAATAAACTGATTCCTGATATGCTTGTACAAGGTCCTGCCATTATAGTTGAGCAATCTACATCAACAGTCGTACCACCCAACCATCAATTTAAGATTGATGCGTATGCAAACATTATTATCAGTAACCCTCAGCAATCATGAGCTTAAACAAATTTACATCAGATATCATTCAAGATTCATTGATCTCTATTGGAGAGGCCATGTTTGAAACTATTCAGCGGACCAGTATGAGTCCTATCATTTACGAAGCATTGGATTATGCTGTCGGAATTACGGACGGAGAAGGTCGATTGCTGGCTCAAGGAAATGGGGTAATTACGTTTTTGGCCGCAATGAGTCTTGTGGTAGAAGAGACTTTGGAACGTTTTGGAGAGGACAATCCTTTAAAAGAAGGCGATGTCATTATAGCCAACACGCCTTATGCGGGAGGCGGAACACACTTATCAGACATTGCTCTTATTACGCCGATTTTCTATAAAGGTGAACGCGTAGCATTTACGGTAAACAAAGCACATTGGACGGATATAGGAGGGACAAATCCAGGTTCGGTATCAACAGTATCAACTGAAATTTTCCAAGAGGGCATCCATTTTCCCTTCGTTAAAGTAAAAGAAGAAGGCAAGTTAAACCAGGCCCTTATTAAGATGTTAGAAGCAAATGTAAGACTTCCCAAAAGCACTTTAGGAGATTTGTTTTCGGGTATTGCCGCCAATGATGTGGGAGCAGAAAGAATAATTAAGCTTATTGATAAATATGGTTTAGAAGCTTACAAACAAGCTGCAGAAGAATTTATGGAATATGGTGAGCGTATTAGTTTAAAAGAATTACAAAAAATCCCAAACGGTGTTTATGAAAACACAGGTTGGATAGAAAATGATGGTTTTGGCAATGGGCCTTTTCCGTTGAAATTGAGAATAACGATCTCCAATGAGAATATGACCTGTGATTTTACAGGGTCCCATGAACAGTTAAAAGGCCCTCTGAATTTATCAAGAACAGGATTGGAAACTGCTGTAAGAGCAGCTTTTAAGGCGATAACTACACCTACACTACCTGCTAACAATGGGTCTTTTAAACATGTAAAACTAATTTGTCCAGAAAACACGATTGTGAGTGCCAAATCACCCGCTCCAATATCTGTTTATTATGAGGTTTTCTTGGCAGCAATAGATTTATTGCTAAGAACATTGGGTCCTGTAGTTCCGGAAAAATTACCAGCGGGTCATTTTAGATCTGTATGTGTGACTTATATTTCTGGAATTCACCCAGTAACCAATGAGTTTTATGTACAGGCGGAACCACTATCCGGCGGTTGGGGTGGATGCGCTTTTCACGATGGAAACCGTGGGCAATTCTCTTACGCACATGGCGAATCTTATAATATCCCTGCCGAAACCCGAGAACGAAAATATGGTGTGGTCGTTGAAGAATATGCTTTTCATAACGAAGGTGGTGGATATGGAGAATTTCAAGGAGGAAATGGACAGTATCTGACCTTTAAGGTTTTATCCGATGAAGCATTTTTAACAGGAGCGTTTTTAGGGTATTCTATTCCAACATGGGGCCTTAATGAAGGCAAAGAAGGTAGTTACAATTATTTTACGGTCATACGAACAGATGGTACCGAAGAGCAATATAATATCGTAACCAATGTAAAGCTCAACAAGGGAGATAAGGTAAAACTGGTAACGGCGACAGGCGGTGGATATGGAAACCCCAAGAACAGGCCTTTAGACAAGGTAAAATGGGATGTAAAGAATGGATACATTACAAAAGAACAGGCATTGGAGCACTACAACTTTTCTCCGGTTCAATAACTATTTATACATAAAATGGAAGTTAAAGAATTGACATTTCCAGAAGTAGAAGAGTCCTATTTAAAAAACATCATCCATAAACAAGAAAAAGGCGTAGTCGTACAATGCGGTTCGGTGGTCTTAACAAAAGGGCAGTTACTTCCCTTTAAGACTTTAGATTCTCATGAGATATCTTATTTGATTTCTGGAAAATTAAAAGTGTCCACCAAAGATGGTAATGAAAAAGTGATGAACCAAGGCGATTTGATTTACTTGAATAAGGAAGAAATACGTGAAACAGAAACATTGGAAGATAGTAAAATCCTATTCTTTCTATTTAACGCCGTACAAAAGTAATTTTTAAGTGTAAGCAGTTTATTTTGATTTAGTTGCAAAAAAAAGCGGAGAGATTCTTCGCTTTTTTAAACTTAAATGGCGCCAACTGCAAAATTGAATTGAATGATAAAGCCAATTATTAAACTGTTTGATCAGCAAGTTCTGTTTTGGGAAAGCCCAAGAATTATTCAAAGAATAAGCACATTCTTGGTACTATCGTTCATACTATGTGGAATATGTAGCTCCTTGGCGTATTATAAAATAATATCCGTAGGCCCATTTAACAACGTTTTCAAACACCCATTTTTTGCAATAGAAGTAGCCTTTACCATACTTCTCATTTTAGAATTATTGAGTTTGATTTTTGTTTTGCCCAAATCAGTTTCAAGGTCATTGGGAAAACAGTTTGAATTGCTATCACTCATTTTTCTGCGAGATGCATTTAAAGAGTTTAGTCACCTAGATAGCTTCCTGTTATGGAGCGATAGCAAAGAGACCATTCAAAGCATGTTGGTATACTCTTTTGGAGCATTAATCATTTTTGCTGTAATGGGGCTTACACACCGACTAAACAGTAAAACAAGGTTGTCCGAAACCTATGTGAATCAAACACAATTCGTGCGTATCAAAAAACTATTGGCACTTTTTTTATTGATTTCCTTTTTCTTGATAGGAATTCGGGACTTCATTGTGCTCATACAAACTGGAACGTACTTACACTCTTTTGATACATTCTATACCGTTTTAATTTTTACGGATATTACCATTGTTTTGGTTGCATTGCGCTATACCATCAATTATTATCGTGTTTTTCGGTACACCGCATTTGTTCTGGCCACTATCCTTATCCGGATTTCACTCACCATTGAACCTTATTACAATGTAGCCATTGGGGTATTGACCTCAATTTTCGTCCTGATTTTAGCAATAATATATAACCATCTGCAGAAATGGCTTACGAAAAGAGAATTGACAACTTAAACCTTTAATACATGGAAAACACTTCACAAAATTCAAAAGAAAATACAGATTCAGCTTTAAGACCTATTCCAAAAAATGAACGCCAACCCTGGTATGTTCCCGCTTTCATTTTTGGTGGATTGGAATTTTGCATCCCTGTACTATTGGTTGGGGGAATTCTAATTGGAAGTTTTAGTTTAATCGAGATCATTGGAATTTTGTTGATTGGTCTGGTTTTCTTTCAATGGATTGGAAATGCAATACAAGGTTACATTGGTGCAAAAACAGGATTGACATCATCTGCATTGGCTGCATTGAGTTTTGGAAAAGAGCAGTCTCGAATAATTGTGGGTATCGTTATTTTAGTTTTGACATTGGGCTGGTGGGCGATTCAGACTTCCGTGGCTGCAGATGCTTTTAGTGCCTTGTTGGGAATCAACAAAAACGAGAATCTGTTTTTATATATTTTGAGTACTACAATTATCGGATTGCTTTTTGCCATTCCTTCAATATTGGGATACGCGTCTATCAAATGGGTAGATTATATAGCCATTCCTGCAGGCTTACTGTTAGTTACAGTAGCGCTATATCTTTCTTTCAATAATCTTGGTTGGGAAAAAATATCCACCTGGAACCCTGAAGGTAGTATGTCATTTATTGAAGCCATTAATTTGGTCATCAGTATCAATGTTGCCCAGTGGTTAATTGCACCGGATTATACAAGATTTGCAAAACCCACTTGGAAGGATAATATTTTAATTCCACTAGGAATAATAATAGTCGGTTTTCCATTGTTCATTGTAGGTGGAATCATGTCCATTGGCACTGGAAACTCAGATATCGTACAGGTCATGCAAGAGCTGGGTTTTCCAGCTTGGGGTTTTGTTGTTTTATGGGTAGCCACATGGACGAGTCAACTAGTAAGCAACTATACTGGTGGCCTGGTATTGTGCAATATGTTCAATTTAAATGATGGGAAGAGCAGAAAAATATTGACGTTGGTGTTTGCTCTTGTCGGCATTCTATTGGCACTACTGGGCATTATGAATCAGTTTGTTAATTTTTTATATGCAACAGCTCTCATTATTCCAGTTATTGCAGGTGTTATTATGAGTCACTACTTTTTTATTGATAAGACCATGGTAACATCAAAAAAATCATGGAACTTGCTGGCGACAATCAGTATAATCATTGGACTATTGGTTGGGTATCTCACCCAATACGTGTATCCCATTGGTATACCTGCCGTTCTATCCTTGATAGTCTCAGGAGCACTATATCTTCTTTTAAATAATTTATTGAATACCAAAATAGATGACAAAAATATTTGACAATACTGAAATCGCTTTGGCCCTAAAATCAGATTCAGACCTGGACAGAGCTCTTTTTTTATTCGAATTAATAAAGAAAGAACCTTTGGTTAAAATTGGAGCAGCAGTTACAAAATTTGCCCTAAAAGCCAACTTGCCAGTTGAAAAATTAATTCGTTCTACTGTATTCGACCATTTTTGTGGAGGCATCAATGAAAAAGATTGCCTCACTGTTATAAACAAAATGCATACAAAAAATGTACATGCAGTTTTGGATTATTCGGCCGAAGGCAAAGAAGAAGAAAAACAATTCGATTATGCGGTACAGAAAACCTTAAAAACTTTGGAGCACGCCAAAGAGAACAGTGCTATACCTTTTGTGGTATTTAAGCCCACTGGTTTTGGGAGGTTTAAAATTTATCAGAAACTCACAGAGGGTGATTCTTTAGATGAATCTGAGAAGGATGAATGGATGACAATCAAGGAGCGTTTCAATGTGGTTTGCAGCAAAGCATTTGAATACAATATTCCAGTTCTAATTGATGCGGAAGAAAGTTGGATGCAAAGTGCAGCGGATGAACTTGTAGAAGAAATGATGCAAAAATATAATGACGAACAGGTCATCGTTTTTAATACATTACAAGCCTATCGGTGGGATAGGCTGGATTATTTAAAGAATCTGCACCAAAAAGCTAAAACCAGAGGATTTAAAATTGGCATGAAACTCGTTAGAGGTGCCTATATGGAAAAAGAAAGGGAAAGGGCTTTGTCCAATGGGTATAAAGATCCAATATGTATTGATAAAAATGCAACAGACATGTTATATAATGAAGCTCTAAAATATATGTTGAGTAATTTAAATGACATAGCCCTATTTGCCGGGACCCATAATGAAGATAGTTCATATTTACTAATGGACATGATGAAGGAAAAGGCACTTTCTGAGAATGATAAAAGAATTTGGTTTGGCCAGTTGTACGGAATGAGCGACCATATAAGCTACAATTTATCGGACAACGGATATAATGTAGCAAAATACCTTCCCTTTGGTCCTGTTAAAGATGTTATGCCATATTTAATTCGGAGGGCAGAGGAAAATACTTCCGTTGCAGGCCAGACTTCAAGAGAACTTTACTTAATAAAACAAGAGAAGAAAAGAAGAAGATTGGTGAAATCTATTTAGGAATTCACCGGAACTTAAAGGTTTTACGCATAGTGATCTAAAAGCAATAATAAAATGTCAAACCAGTTTTATACATGCGGGAAATTAACGTTCTAAAAGTCCCATTTGCAGTCTCTTAGAGAAGTTTCGTTAATTCCACCTTTTTTTAGACACTTTGAGTCTACAAAACCTATTATTGAAAAAGGACATATCTTGGTGGGACCAGACCTTTTAATCTAAGGGATACAAGAATTTGCCCTCTGTGATGGGTTATATGATCAGCAAGTAATAAGAAAATCTGCCTCTTTGTCCTTTTCAATCCAAAATAATCTAGCTCGTCATCAAATTGAGTAATGTCAAACTGTTCGATAAACCTAATGGTTTCATCAAATGTTTCATCAATTACCCTAATGATTTCCTTTTTGGATTTATTGGATACTTTATACCTTATGTCCGTATTCCAGTCTCTAGATTTTCTTCCACCCAATAATGATTGACTATGCCAATCCATAGCATATCCTATATGCATTAAATTTTCAGCAAAGCTCAATGACTCTTGGGATGCTCTAAAATTGTATTTGTCCTCTGGCATTATTTCCGCTACCTCAATTAGATATTTCCTAGAATTCTCGAATCGCTCTAGATACTCTTTGATAAAGTCATTCTGTTGTGCAAACAAAGGTGATTCAGCCGAACCGAATATCATAATTATGATGAAGATGAGCGTTTGTCTCATTACTTTTAGTCTTTAAATATGAAAGCGCAAATAAACTGAAAAAGCAATCAAGTAGATAGAGCTGTGGGTCTGATAAAGGTACTAGTACCTAATATATCAAAAAAGACTATTACCCTCTAAAAATAATTTCTACTTTCAATATGAAAATAAATAGTTCAAAATAAACAATGAATAGAAGTAGCTCCTTATCTAGAAGAATAAAGGAAGTTTTGCTTGATGGTCATTGGGTTGCAAATACAAATTTTAAGAACTTGATTCAAGGAGTTACTTGGATTCAAGCTTCTGAAAAAACAATGACCCTTAATAGCATCGCCGAAATAACCTTTCATATCAACTATTACTTGAGCGGAATTCTTAACGTATTTAAAGGTGGAAAACTCGAAATAAGGGATAAATATAGTTTTGATTTAACACCAATTAATTCCGAAGCTGATTGGAATAGGCTTGTTGAAGATTTTATTTCTAACTCCAATGATTTCGTTCTTCATGTGAAAGCAATGTCAGATGAAAAGCTCGATTCCACGTTTGTTGATGAAAATTACGGAACATATCAAAGAAATATTGAAGGTGTCATTGAACACAGCTACTATCACCTAGGGCAAATTGTTTTAATCAAGAAAATCATTGCCAATTAATCGGGTAACCCAACGGTAAAGTTCAAATAAAGGATGATAAATAATCTCAATAAAATAAATCAAAACTTGTACACAGTAGGCCAAATAGAGGTATATGCCCTAAAAAGTGCAGTTTATAAACAAGTTAGATGTAAGCCGGAAAATTAATATGAGCAAGCAAAAACTGATTAAAAGACTAAAAAGTTATTATCCTATGGAAAGATTTCATGCTTTTGTAACTTTCCCAGCGATATTAGTTTATCTAATCCTTAATAACTCATTTGTAGATATACTTTTTCTATTGTATGGAATTTTAGTTTGTACAATAATACTAATTCAAGGTCAACACTATTGGAAGTTAAAGTTATATAGATTAATGAACAAGCCCTTCAGTCAAGAAAAAAATCTAAATATTTTCAGGAATTCTAAAAAAATAAATTTGATATTAATTGGTCTGATTCCAATAATACTTGCAATTCAATTATATCAAAATGACTGGGGGACTATACCTGAAAACTTCATTTTATGGGGAATGTTAGCCAATTTTTTCGCAATTCTTGAGCATACAAACTATTATAACCGTCAGTTAATGATTGACAATTCAGCTGATTTAGAATATTTAAAGCGGAATAAAAGATTAAAAATTGCAAGTTTAGCTAAAGACCTAAAAGAGAATGAACTATAAAGCCAACACCTAACATATAGTGGCTATAACTCATTAGGTTTTGTACTACACCAAAACAATGCTGAGACCGTTACCAAAGTTCAAATAAGGGATAAGTACTATTGTCCTTGGGAAAAACCCATGTATTCACAGAGCCACAGCCTAGGTTCACAGATTAAAATTTTTATGCATTGAGATGAAGTGGATTTTTGGCCTCTAAAGTCTGCTTATGCTCCGTTATTTTTCCATTGTGTTGTTTTGTAGTATCTGTTCTTTTTCTTTTTCGCAAGAAATACAGGTGTTCCACGGTGTAATCAAAGATGTGGAAACCGGAGTTAATATCCCTTTTGCAACAGTAGCCTTGTTCAATGGACAAGTATTGACTGATGGTACTTCAACTGACGAAAGTGGACGTTTTTCCATTCGAACGGATAAAAAAATCACTCATATTGTGGTTAGCTTCATTGGGTATGAAATCAAAACGATAATCTTATCTAACCTAAAAGACACCAACGACCTGCAGATTGGCCTTCAACCATCAAATGTGGTATTGAACGAAGTTGTGGTGCAGGCCGAGCAAACGACCACAACTTTGAAAATAGATAGGAAAGTGATCAATTTGGGAGCCGACCTGCAACAAGCGGGCGCGACCGTATTGGAAGCTTTTGACCAAATTGCCGAGATACAGACCGACTTGGGAACAGGCACACTATCACTTCGCGGAAGCAGTAATGTACGTTTACTCGTCAATGGAAAACCTTCTGGACTCAGCCCCGGCGAACTGCTGGACCAATTGCCAGCTGCATCTGTACAAAAGGTCGAAATCATCACTTCACCGTCCGCCAAAAATCAGGCCGACGGCCTATCGGGTATTATCAACATCATTTTAAAAAAGAAAAGGGCAAAAGGGCTTAACCTCAACCTCAACTCTGGCGTGGGAACCAAACGTTATAATTATGGCGTTGAAGGCAACTACAACCACACATCAGTCAATTTTAGGTGGATAGCCTCCCAGGCTGGACGCCAAATGGATAGCGAACAGACCATTGCCCAACGCTATACCAATGGGGATACCCGTAATTTTTTTGCCCCCCATGATTTTAACGGATTGGTACGCAAAATTTCCATGGGTCTAGATTTTTTTATAGACGATAACAACGAACTTTCCTTTGGGTTTGATTACACCAACGATTATCACAGTTTTTTTAACAATACTTTCTACTCTAATGTTACAAACAGAGAAGATTTTGTCTATACCCGTAATTCGTCGCACACCCATCTAACCACCGAACTCAACGCCAACTACCTAAAAAAGTTTGCCAAAGAGGGTCATTTAATAGAAATGGACTACTACATTGCAATGAACGAAAATCTATTGCCCGCTTCAGACTTTGAAGAAGAGGTGTTCTTATTTGAGGAAGAACAACGGAACAAAAATACTCTGCAGCAATTCGCCCTGGACCATACTTTACCCTTGAACGAAAGAGTGACCATGGAAACAGGAATGTTGTGGAATGACCGAAAATTGGAAAGCTTTAACTATTTCCAACTTAACGAAGGTATAGGTGAAAACGAGGTGTTCGATTACAAAGAACAGATATTTGGTGTTTATGGAATGGCTTCGTTGCAATTTGGTGATTTTAATACACAAGCCGGATTGCGGTATGAATACTTTACTTCAAATTCAACCAACACCCTCAATAACGAGACCACAGATTTGGTTTTCAGAAACCTCTATCCTTCACTACACTTTTCATACACACTAAACGAGGAACATACTACCAGCCTTGGCTATAGTAAAAGGGTCTCTAGGCCCAATTTTCACCATATCAATCCCTTTCAGATGGGCAACCAATACTTTCAATGGGAGGCCAATCCAGGGCTCAAACCAGAGTTCAGCGATAATTTTGAAATGAACGTTCAGTACAACAGCAAAGCACTTACTTGGTCTCTGTCCGCCTTCTATAGAAACCGTACCGATGTCATCGTTTGGTTGCAAGAAATCGATACCGAAGGCGTACAGACAATAAGCTTTGACAATCTTGGTAGAAAGCGGTCCTACGGTTTTGAAGGGGATTTGCGTTACACTTTAAAACCTTATTGGAACGCCCAATTGTCCGGGAACTATTACTACACTAAAGTAGAGCAACAAACACAGATTACCTTTGACGACCTTTATGCATCTAGTATCATCTTTAAAAACACTTTTAAGATCTCCAAGAACATCAGTACTGACATTACTTACAGGCATACCCCAAAAAACCAGAACGAGTTTCGGTTCATAGAACCTAGAAATCGATGGGATTGGGCCGTACGGGCCAAGCTTTTGGAAAATAGGCTTGTGGCCAATCTTCGGATTATTGACGTACTCGACAACAATTTGCGGAAAGGAACCCTGATTACAGAGCAGATCACCCAAAATGAGTTATGGAGGTTTCAATCCCAGACCTTTGGGGTGCTTTTCAGCCTTAACTATAAGCTCTTTCAAAACCAAGGAAAGGTCAGAAACAGAAAACAAAGAAATTATGACCATGCTGGGGCTAGGGATTGATTATTTATTTAAAACAGAAACTATGAAAAATAGCACAAAGATTACTTTGTTAGCGTTGCTTGGCGCGATGTTGTCCAGTTGTGGACAGACCTCTTCAAAAGAAGTACAAATAACACCGGAAGAACTCGCTACTTGGCAAACCTTTGATAAGGGCAAAACTACAATCATTGGCAATGAACTTATCGTCGAGGAAATTGAGGGGTCTAACGGATACTTTATGATCAGTCCCAAACTTTTTGAGAAAGATTTCATCCTAAATTATAAAGTGAAGGCATTGTCAGAATCCACAGTGCTCATTAATCTGTTTTCAGTCACCCAAGAAGGAGGTGGCGAAGTTTTTGCACTTCCTGCCAAAACAGCTACTCCACAAGAGGTCTGGCAATGGCGCACCCAAATGAAGCATTATAATCTTACCTTCAACAATCGTTCACACGGTATCAAGCCCTTCTTTTTTAAAAACAACTCCCCCTACTCCCGTGGGTTTTATCAAAACCTCCCTGAAAACGTCATGGAAGTGGGCCACTGGTATGCTGTCGAAATTGGAAAGAAAGCGAACCGACTTTGGTTCAAACTGAACGATACCACTTATTTCGATATCGAAGATTGTAATCCATTTGCAGGAGGGCGTCTCATTTTTAGGATTAGCGGCACCACAGGCGAAAATGTCATCTTTGCAAAAGCCGCCTATAAAGATATTGTGATTTCATACGAATAGCCCGTAACTTACCAACATGGAAAGTCGAAACATATACCAGAAGTTCCTACGGGTAGAGCCTTGGCTGCATATTTTTCTATGGTTGATAGTACTGTTTTATCCGTACCTGAAATATTCGGAAAGAGAGGGTGGGTATATGATGTCCTTTGCGCATGAACTCAATTCCCTGTTTTTTAAAATGACCATTTCGTACTTTCTTTTTTTTTGGTTTTTTCCAAAAATGAATAAAAGGAAATATCTGCCATGCGCCGTATTGGCCTTAATGGCCAATACCGTTGCTTATGAATTCGCTGACCGTTATTTTCATCCAAAGGACACCCACTTTTGGCAGCATTTTTTCACCGATTTGTTAACGTACCTCAGTTTTAGCGTTGTCTTTTTTGCGCTGTATTCGGTCAAGAATATTTACCAGCAACAAATGCAGTTGGATACCCTTTCGCGTGGTAAAAAACAAGCTGAGATAAGTGCCCTGAAGGCACAGATAAATCCGCATTTTCTGTTTAATACCTTGAACACCATTTATGCCAATGCCTTAAAAAATGATGACAAGACTCCGGAGCTCATTCTAAAACTGTCCAATGGATTTCGATATCTTTTTCACGAAGGACAACAAGACAGGGTCTCTTTGAAGCAAGAATTGCAACATCTAACGGAATATATTCAGCTACAACAAGAACGGTTGGCCGATAAGGTCAACGTACAGTTTTCGACTGCCATTAACGACCCAGAAGTTGAAATAGCTCCCTTGCTTTTAATTCCTTTTGTAGAAAATGCTTTTAAATATACCAGTGTGTTAAAGGGCAAAAAGCACCCCATTACTATTAGAATGACCGGTGATGGCCATGATTTTTTATTTTCATGTACCAATCCTTTCGATAACAAGTCCAATATTGACCCCAGTTGGTCAGAAAGCGGTATTGGTATCGTCAATGTAAAAGAGCGATTGCATCTCTTGTACCCTGAAAAACATGATTTAAGGGTTACGGAGGAGGACCATAGTTTTCATATCAACCTATCCATTGTACTATGAGGTGTATCATACTTGAAGACGAAATAGCAGCACAGGAAATTTTGGAAGGTTTCCTTCAAAAGACGCCTTTCACGACCCATTTGGGTACTTATGAAAGCGGATTGGATATTCCTCCCGAAGAAATTCAATCTGCAGATGTCCTTTTCTTGGATGTTCAATTACCCTAGCTGAATGGGCTACAGTTTGTAAAGACCCTTGCTCATCCGCCCAAAATTATCGTAACCACAGCCTTTACCGATTACGCTGTTGAGGCATTTGAGGAAGCAGTAGTCGATTACTTAGTTAAGCCCTTTTCGTACGAGCGGTTCTTTAAGGCAGTAACGCGGATCAGAACGCGACTTTTAAAGCAGGAAAACAAAAAGAACCAGCAATTGTTCCTCTATGCAAATAAGACCATTTATTCCATTGTAGCACAGGACATTTTATACATCAAAGCTGAAGTGGATTATGTGAATATTGTTACCTCAGAAAGGGAAATCTTGATTTTGGATAGCCTTCGCCACTGGAACGAGAAACTTGAAGATTTAGGTTTTGTTCAGATACACCGCTCGTATCTCATAAACATGCAACATATCTCCAAAGTTTACGGTAATCAGGTTTTTATTGGTGATGTGACACTGCCCATAGGGAAGACATTCAAAGAAGAATTTTTGGCGAGGATGCATTGATCATCTCAAATTAGTGAATAATATTGTTTGACTTTTCTGGAGTTGGGAAATGGTGTATTTTAAAAACCATTTGCAAAGTTTAGATAAACGATTGAAAAACACTTTTTTGTTTCAGATGAAATTTTATAAATAACACAAGACATTCAATGTTAAATACATTTAGAAAAAAAAAGAACAATATGCTGACGTTGACGATGCGCATTGGGAGGATATTGAAAAAAAAAGTAAAGAGTGATATCTGGGCGCATTATTATTATTTAGTCTGGTGCTATTTTTTGTTACATTTAGAAAGACACAAAAACCTCCCATGAACACTAACAGCTGGAATTTCCGTTTCTTCGCATCTTACTTTCTGAAACGAAAACTACCTTTATTGCTCTTGTTTTTTTCTTTAACAACAGTAGCCCAAACCAATAAAACGTACCGAATAGGTATTCTTGTTGACAAAATAAACCCAGAGCTATCACCATTGCTCGAAGATTTAAAATCAGAAATAGTTGCGGTAGTGGGAGAAGATGCTGACATACAGTTTCCTCAAGAAAACATTTTGATCAATAATTTCAATCTGACCCTGGCACAACAAAACTATAACGAACTTTTATCCAATGACACTGATATCATACTCGCTTTTGGTATAATCAATAATCAAATCATTAGCCCTATCAAGACGCATCAAAAGCCAACCATTTTGTTCGGGGCTGTAAACAGAGACCTTCATAAGCTCGATTTGACCAATGCAACCTCAGGTATTGAAAACTTTACATATTTGGTAGAGTCGGAATCTTATCAGGAGGATTTGAAAAAATTCAAGGAGCTTACCAATTTTGAAAACGTAGGAATAGTTATAGATGCTCCATTTTTGGAAATTTTGCCGCTTAAGGAGACTTTTGATAGGGAAATTGCTGCTCTCGATTCTGAGTATAAATTGATTCCATTTACCACGGTTCAGGATATTACTTCAAACTTAGATGATATTGATGCTGTATATATTGCAGGAGGGTTTTTCTTAAGTAGGGAAGAGAAAAAGCAATTGGCAGAGTATTTTATTGAAGCCAAGCTTCCCTCTTTTACAGTGAACGGTACTGAAGATGTAATAAATGGTATACTGGCAACATATCAGTCTGATGATAATCTTGATCAATTTTTTAGGCGTATAGCTCTGTCCATTGAAGCCTATGTTTCCGGCACACCCTTATCTGAACTTTCTGTTTACATTGACTACACGCCAAGATTGACCATGAACTACAATACAGCAGAAATTATTGGAGTGCCAATCAAATATAGCCTGGTAGGGCAAACAGATTTTGTTGGAGAGTTCAAAAACGTAGTTTCAGAAAAAGATTATGACCTTTTAACAGCAATCAACGATGCTCTGGATAACAACCTATCCCTAGGGTCCAATAAAAAAGATGTTGAACTGGCATTGCAGGATATAAAAACGGCCAATAGTAATTATCTGCCCAGTTTGACCGCTGCAGGTACGGCCACATACGTTGACCCGGACGCCGCGGAATTAAGTGCAGGTCAAAATCCAGAAT
This sequence comes from Flagellimonas sp. CMM7, assembly GCF_021390195.1. Taxonomy (NCBI): domain Bacteria; kingdom Pseudomonadati; phylum Bacteroidota; class Flavobacteriia; order Flavobacteriales; family Flavobacteriaceae; genus Flagellimonas; species Flagellimonas sp. CMM7. The sequence continues at coordinate 1,223,664 of NZ_CP090003.1, forward strand.
TCTCCACAGTAGGGAGTATAACTTTAAACCAAACTTTGTTTTCTGAAGCGGCCAATGCGAACATTTCTATACAAAAGAACCTTCAAAAAGCCCAAGAGGCAAATTTTAACGCAGCAGAACTGGATTTGATTTTTGACGTTTCAAACGCTTATTTCAATGCCCTTATTTTAAAGGTCAATACACAGATTCAATCCAGAAATGTGGACTTAACCAAACGAAACCTGGAAATTGCAAAGCAGAATTTTGAAGCCGGTCAATCAGGAAAGTCAGATATGCTTCGATTTCGAAGTGAAATGGCACAAAACACCCAATCCATGATAGAAGCTGTGAATCAATTGGAACAAGGTTTTTTGGTGCTTAACCAACTACTGAACAATCCGGTGGACTTTGAAATAGATGTAGAAGACGTAGAGTTCAATGAAGGTATTTTTAAACAGTACAATTACGAAGAGTTTTTTGAGCTGTTGGACAATCCAACATTGAGGGAACCATTTATCGATTTCCTAATAGAAGAAGCCAATAAGAATTCTCCTGAGCTACAGTCGTTGAACTATAATCTTCTTGCTACTGAGCGGAACATAAAACTCAATGGTTATGGTAGATTCCTGCCAACTTTGGCGTTGCAGGGTCAATACAGTTCTACGTTTAACAGGTCAGGTGCAGGAAGCACCCCGTCACAGGGCGTTGCGTTAGTTGACAATACATACAATGCGGGTCTAAATTTATCCATCCCAATTGTAAATCAGAATCTATCTAACATCAACCGTCAAACTGCTATAATCCAAAAAGAGCAATTGGAAATCAATAAAAATAATGTAGCGCTGGGGATTGAAGTGAACATTCGAAATTCAATTTATAACCTTATCAATCAAGTCTCCAACATCCAACTTTCAAGAATATCGGAAGAAACGGCACAAGAAGCGTTAGAGCTGACACAAGCCTCGTACTCAAGTGGAGCTGTGAACATTGTGCAACTATTGGATGCGCAGAACAACTTTTTAAATGCGCAATTGGCAAGGGCCAATGCAACCTATAACTATTTGATCAACTCACTTCAGGTAGAACGCTTTTTAGGCACTTACTTCCTATTGAATTCTGAAGAAAAGAATAATGAGTTCAGGCAAAGGTTCTTTGAATATTTAAACACTAGAAATTAACTGACAAAAACACCAAGGGATGAAATTTATATTAAAATTAAGTTTGCTCTGTTTGTTTGCAGGAATGCTGTTATCCTGCGGAGGCGAACAAAAAAAGGAAGAAAAATTCTTGCGACCGGTTAAATTTGAAGAAGTGGGATTTCTGGGTGGAGAGAGAATGAGAACCTTCAGTGGAACTGCGCGCACTGATAAAATCATCAATTTAAGTTTCAGAAGCTCTGGTATTATCACCCAATTTGATATGAGACTTGGGCAAAAAGTAAAAAAAGGACAGTTGCTGGGAAAATTGGATAATGTACAAGCCCGACTGGCTTATGAACAATCCATTACACAATTGAACAGCGCGGCATCACAAATGAACACCAGCAAACTGAATCTGAATAGGATTCGTTCCTTATATGAAAAGGGAAGCACCTCCTTAAGCGATTTTGAGGCCGCAAAGAATTCGTTCAAAAATGCAGAGGAAAGCTACAAATCGGCAAAAAGAGGTGTTGAAATTCAACAAGACCAAATAAACTACGGATACATTTATGCACCAGAGGATGGTATCATTGCATCCATCACCGCAGAGGTGGATGAAAATATTCAAGCAGGCCAGGCCGTGGCCATTCTTAATTCAGGAACCGATATGGAAATTTCATTGGGTCTTCCCGAAAGTGTCATCAATGGAGTACAAGAAGGAATGGAAGTTGCGGTGGATTTTTCTTCGATACCCAACAAAACTTTTAAGGCTAAAGTGACTGAGGTAGCTCCTGCCGTAGATGCCAATACCGCAACATACCCGGTCAGGGCAACCGTTGTAGACCCAAACGAAGCAATTAAAAGCGGGATGGCAGCTAATGTTGCTTTTGACTTTGGAAACCATGAGACCAATGAAAATAAGTTGGTGGTACCGACCCATGCTGTTGGCGAGGACAGTAATGGAAGATTTGTGTTTTTAATTGAGGAAGGTGGTGAAACTGCCAAAGTAAAAAAACAGCCTGTTGAGATTGGTGATTTATCGGCTGACGGTTTTGAAATTACTTCTGGATTGACCAGGGGGCAAAAAATTGCCACAGCTGGCCTGCAGACCCTTTTAGATGGCCAAGAGGTCAAATTACAATAGCCTCCTAACTAAAACCAACCTATGAATTTAGCTAAGTTTTCTATTGAAAAGAACAGGATAACCTTTATGGTGCTGGCAACCATTGTTTTACTTGGAATATCCATGTATTTTGGCTTATCCAGGGACAGTATGCCGCCATACACAGTCCGCGTTGCTACGGTGGTTTCTTCCTTCCCCGGAGCTAGTCCTGAGCGTGTTGAACAATTGGTCACAGATAAAATTGAAAAAGTGGCCCAGGAACTTCCAGAACTCGATGAGGTCACCAGTACATCAAGAACAGGACTTTCTGTTGTTAGTGTTACCTTAAAAGATGAGGTGCCCAAAGGAAAAATGCAGGCCGTTTGGGATCGGTTGCGTAGAAAACTCAATTCCATTGAAGGATTACCCAATGGGGTGAATCCAAGCTTGAACGATGATGGAGTCGGAGACGTATATGGCATTGTAGTAGGCTTAACTTCAGATGGATATTCGTATGCAGAAATGAAAGAATATGCAGATGATATCAAAGATGAGCTTATAAAATTGCCCGACGCTGCCAAAGTGGAATTGGGAGGGGTGCAGGAAGAACGGGTTTTTGTAGAGTTTGATAATACGAGACTCAAAGAATATGGTCTTTCGGCATCCAAGTTACAGCAGAGCATATCCGTCACCAATATACTAAACACAGGAGGTCAGGTTAACGTTGGTGATGAACGGATTATATTGGAACCTACAGGGAATTTTGATTCCGTAGAAGCGATTAGGGATATGTTGATAACGGTCGGTGATGGAACGCAATTGGTAAAACTGGGCGATATTACCACTGTTTCCAAAGGTTATATTGACCCCCCCAAACAAATTGTGAGTATCAATGGCAGGGATGCGATATCACTTCACGTGAACCTGAAGGAAAACAAGAATATCGTGGCACTTGGAGAGGCCGTAAATGGAGTTGTGGATAGTTGGGAAAAGAAACTTCCTGTTGGATTGGAATTGACCCGTGTTTCTTCCTTGGATACCTATATTGATGTAAAGGTAAGTGACTTCATTGTCAACCTCTTACAATCCATTAGCATTGTCTTGCTTGTAATGCTCATTTTTCTTGGGTTCCGTACAGGGTTTGTAATTGCCAGTCTTATCCCAATTGTGACCATAATGACATTGATGATCATGGGCCTAATGAATATAGGGCTTAATCAGGTTACTCTAGCCGCCTTAATCATGGCCCTGGGTATGTTGGTAGATAATGCTATTGTTGTTGCTGAAACCATCATGGTAAAGTTGGAACAGGGAATTGAAAAGAAGAAAGCAGCTATAGAGGCATTTTCGGAATTATGGATGCCCTTGCTGATATCAACACTGACCACTTCTGCAGCCTTTTTGGCCTTTTATTTATCACCCACCGTAATGGGGGATATCGTTGGGCCAATTTTCGTGGTGATTACCATTGCGCTAACATCATCTTGGATTATTGCGCTTACAGTGATTACCATGTTTTGTTATCTATTCTTAAAAGTTGCCCCTAAAGGAGAGAAAAAAACAAGCTTGGTTGACAGAATAATCAATGCTTGCAAAAATTATTATAAAAACTTAATTCTGATGGCCTTGGCAAATAAGTACAAGGTCATCATTGCTATATTCATTGCGTTTTTCGTATCACTATACGGTTTTACAAAGATTCCATTCATCTTTTTCCCTGATAGTGATCGAAATATGATTACCATAGATATCAATCTACCAGAGGGCAACAAGATTGAACGCACAACCGAAGTGGTTCAAAAGATTGAGCAATTTATGAACGATTCGCTCAGGACAAATACCAATAGAAGCTTGGGTATTGTTGATTGGTCCTCCTACATTGGTGAAGGACCTGAATCCTATGACCTTGGATACTCGCCAGATGAAGCTAACTCCAACTATGCACATATTTTAGTGAATACCTCCTCATTCAATGAAAATGTTCCAATGATCACCAAATTGGACAAATTTACCTTTAACAATTTTCCAAATGCGGACATAAAGGTAGGAGCCTTAGGAGCTGGAGGAGGTGGCACCCCTATTGAAATTAAAGTTTCGGGAAGTGATCCGGACGAATTATCAAAAATTTCAGAACGGGTTAAATTGAAACTGGCAACTATTGCCGGGACCAAAAATGTGAAGGACGATTGGGGCCCAAAAAGCAAAAAATTTCTGATTGAGATAGATCAGAATAGGGCGCAAACTGCAGGGGTAAGCAGCGAGGATATCGCAACATCGCTCCAAACAGTTTTGGACGGATTTCAGACAGGGGAATATAGGGAAGATGACAAATCCATACCGATTATTATGCGAAGTGACGCCTCACAACAGCAATCTTTGGCATCATTGGAGACCTTGAACGTATATTCGCAAAATTCTGGAAAGACAGTGCCTTTGCTACAGGTGGCATCCATCGTTCCAGCATGGCAATACTCCAAGATAAAACGGCTAGACTTACTAAGAACGATTAATATAAGTAGTGAACTACGTGAAGGTGCCAATGCCTCTGCGATTATAGCAGAAATTACTCCCTGGTTGGAGCAAGAGTCGGCCAATTGGTCCAATAGTTATAGCTACAAGTTTGGAGGAGATGCTGAAAGTACCGCGGAAAGTATGGGTTCGGTAATAGGTTATCTACCCATTTCTGCCTTTATTATTGTATTACTGTTAATTATCCAGTTCAATTCGGTTAGGAAAATGACCATGGTTGTTCTTACCATTCCATTGGCTATAATAGGAGTAGTTATTGGTTTACTAGTATTTCAGGAAGCCTTTGGTTTCATGCCATTTTTAGGTGTTATTTCTTTGGCAGGAATTGTAATTAACAATGCCATTGTACTTATTGACAGAATGGAAATTGAACAACGGGATTTGGGCCGAAGCGAACAGGATGCCGTTATAGGAGCTTGTCTACAACGCTTCAGGCCAATTTTGTTGGCTACTTTCACAACGGTACTGGGATTGATTCCACTTTATTTAAGCGGTGGTGAAATGTGGGAAGGTATGGCGGTCAGTATTATGATCGGTCTGTTGTTTGGAACAATTATTACCCTTCTGTTCATACCAGCATTGTATAGCGCTCTCTTTAAAGTTAGTTATAAGGAATACAAGTTTAATGAGGCGTTATTAGATGAGTAATCCATTTACTATGGGGCATAATTTGAAACGCTACCTGAATCTACTATGGCAATCCATTGTCTTTTGGAGTGTGGCCCTGGCTTGTTTTGCGATAATTCGTTATTTCGGGTTGGAAGATGAAGACGGAATTACCGTAATCGATGATATCGCAGGAACAAAAGGTTTTTTAAAACCTTTGGCGTCCTTTAGTGCTATGGGAGGTGTATTGGGCATTCTATATGCTTCCATTGATTTTTTATTTGACAAACTGATTTCAAAACGATTAAGTCTAGGTCTTATGTTGGTTACAAAGACCTTTATAGAATTTGTTTTCACAATTGCGGTCCTTACCCTTACTGCAACAATAGTTTCTAAGGTGTTCACTTTTGTTGATTTTAACGTTGAACCGGGTTGGTGGCTAAGGGAGAAGATGGTCTGGGGATTGCTTTTTTACCTGTTGATTTCATCCCTTGTTTTTTCCATTATAAAAATAGCGGTCCAACGGTTTGGGAGGGGCGTTTTTCTAAAAATGTTAAGAGGCGCCTATAGTAATCCCAAGGAAGAAGAACGAATATTTATGTTTCTTGACCTAAAAGACTCTACCACAATAGCGGAACGGCTGGGTCACCATAAGTACAGCCAGTTTATACAAGATTGTTTTTTCGACCTTAATGAAGTGGTGCTTAAATACGAAGCTGAGATTTATCAATATGTCGGAGACGAAGCTGTTTTAAGCTGGTCCTACAAAAGAGGATTGTTTAATAGCAATTGTATTGAAGTTTTCTTTGCATTTGAAGTAAAGCGAGCATCAAGAAACGCTCATTATTTGGAAAAATATGGAGTCTTTCCTGAGTTTAAAGCTGGAATGCATGGGGGTATTCTAATGGCAGCCGAAGTAGGTTTTATAAGAAAAGAATTGGCATACCATGGGGACGTTATTAATACATCGGCACGTATTCAAGCTGAGTGCAACAAACACAATGTAAACTTCCTATTGTCGGAAAAGCTGTTGAACGATTTAGGAGTGAAAAAATCTTTTTCATCCAAACCAATTGGCGATGTATTGTTAAAAGGAAAACAGAAAGAAATTAAGATTTACTCCATTGCGCATTATGACCAACAGATTGTATAAATATCGATTTGAGATTTTCTTTTTTAGTCAGATTACAATTCTCTTTGGCTCCCTGATTTTCCCTCCTGTGTTTTTCGAAACTATTTTGGCTCCATTACTTTTTGTCATAAACTTGGCTGCGGGAATTATCTTGATTTCCAAAAGAAAAAAATTAATGTGGTTTTTCACAGTGCTTTTAGCAGTCACGCTTTTCGCATTTGGTTCAACTTTGCAGGAGAAACATGAAACCAAGGTTTATGATTATTTGCAAATGGCAGCTTTCTTCTTGTTTTATATTGCCGTGACCATTGAAATAATCACCCAAGTGTGGTCCATAAAAAAGGTCAATAAGAATGTGATTTTAGGTTTGATCAGTGGGTATATCTCATTAGGACTTTTGGGGTTCTTTATTTGCCTTAGCATTGAGATGACCTATCCAGAATCCTTTCAAGGGTTGTTTCTTATTGAAACTGGGCCTGAACAACTTACCGAAAGACTTCTTTATTATAGTTTCATAACCCTGCTCACCATTGGTTACGGAGATATATTGCCGATAACCTCCCTTGCCCAAAAAGCAGCTATATTAATTGGATTGATGGGACAATTTTATCTGGTGATTATTACTGCAGCAGTGGTTGGTAAATATATCAACCAATTCAAAAAGTAAGAATCTTAGAGTCTCGTAAAAGGCTAGAAAGAAGTATTTTATTTACTATCAACAGCCTTTGATTGCTTTATTCTCTGATTTAGTCTATATCTAAAGTATGTGAACAAGCACATCACTAGCACGTCTGCGATAAGAACATAAATGTACTTAGGTAAACATTTTGGCAACCGTACTATTGACATTCCATAAACTTCGCAATAACTTTAAGGTATTCTATTTCTGTTGTTTTATACCCGTACCTGGATAGAAATCTGGGTAACTTTGGGCATTTGGGGTCCTTGGGTGCCTTTGTCTTTACCATGTTGGCGAAGACATCTATTGGCATTGAGTTGGGTAAATTGAGGTATAAAAAGAAGAGTATAAACCAACCGTTTTTCAAATAGCTGATAGAGATGGAAAAATACTTTATGATTTTGAAGAATCGAAATCTCATTCAAGATTCGGATTTTTAATTTCTTTCGGATTAGGAATTTTCGGAATTGGATTATGGTTGAGACATAAATACTGGAAAAAGCCTGCTCACAACAAGGTGTATAAAACATAGCTAATAAGTGCTAAACCGAAAGGTTGGTGTTTATTTGCGATGACCGCCAAATTTTTAAATTTGGCTTTTAGGATAGAAAAATTAAAAACAAAACATAAAAATTCGGCTCTGTGTTAATCCGAAAAGTTAGCGCCTTTTTACACGCTACGTTTCATACACAATACCGTTGACGGCAATGTCCCTTTGGGCACACAAAATCGCGTAAAAATTACGCTTTCCTTTTGCTCATCACCGTCAATGGGCTTTGTACATCCAGCCTCAGAACTAAGGCCCTTTACCACTATATTTACCACATAAGACTAGCAAAAGGCACAGCCATCAACTATATTTATACCTCATGAGGCGTGATGATGGCTGACCCGTGAGGCACGCCTCACGACGCCATAAACAAAGCCCATTGTAGCCAATTAAAACCAAGCAATCGGAAAATGAAAATATTTGAAACCGAAAGATTAATTATTAAAAGTTTAGAAAAAGTGGATAAGACATATTTTGCTGAACTTTTTACTGACCCAAAAATTTTGGAACTTATACCTCAAAAAGCATTTACACAAGACCAAATAACAGATAGATTTAACAAAAGCCTGAATTTGGAATTGAGTGATTTAAAAGACCAAAAACGTGCTTGCGGAATATATGAAAAAGGGAAATCTGAAATGATTGGACTTGCTCTATTTCTAATTAACGAAGATGGAGAAAAGGAGTTAGGATACCGATTTCGAGCGAATTTTTGGGGAAAAGGATACGGAACAGAAACTACGAAAGGGATGTTGGAATATTATTTTCAAGAAATGAACGTAGATAAAGTTATGGCTGATGTGAATATTGCGAATATTGGTTCGGTTAAAATTTTAAATAAATTTATGGAACCTGTGAGTGAATTTTATAACGAAAGAGATAATTGTACAGATAGAAGATATGAACTCGAAAAAAATAACTGGCTACAACAACGTGTATAATTAATGGCTATTTTTAGCCTACTTCTGAAAATCCTTGCGGATTTTCAGCTTGGTGTGTACTTGCAAAGTTAAATACTAAACCACGCAACTACTCATAGCCGAGACCGTTGACGGCAATGTCCCTTTGGGCACACAAAATCGCGTAAAAATTACGCTTTCCTTTTGCTCATCACCGTCAATGGGCTTTGTACATCCAGCCTCAGAACTAAGGCCCTTTACCACTATATTTACCACATAAAACTAGCAAAAGGCACAGCCATCAACTATATTTATACCTCATGAGGCGTGATGATGGCTGACCCGTGAGGCACGCCTCACGACGCCATAAACAAAGCCCATTATCTGCAATTATGAGAAACCTAAATAAAATGAATTATCCATTGCTGATTACCTTACTGATTTTGGTTGTCAATTGCAGAGGGCAGCAATCAGATGAACTAACTGAATTGAAATCCATTATTGCATCCGAATCATACCCCAATATTGATGGAGTGCTTATTTCTCAAAATGACAGCTTAATTTTTGAAGAGTATTTTAATGGATTTGAAAGAGACAGTCTGCACGATACTCGCTCTTCATTTAAATCAGTTACAAGTTTACTCGCTGGTATAGCTATTGACAAAGGACTCTTTACTGTCAATGACGAAATAGGAAAATTCATACTGGAATGGAAAAACGACCCAAGAGGAAAGATTACAGTAAAAGATCTGTTAGAAATGAAATCAGGACTTAACTGTGAATGCTTTTTTGAAATTGGCCCCTGCTGTGAAGAAGAAATGTGGGATACAGATAATTGGTTGGCCTATATTCTTGAAATCCCACTTGAACATGAGCCAGGATTGAATTGGGCATACACATCTATCGAGCCAGAACTTATTGGTGAAATAATTCACAGAACAAGTAATATGCCTTTGATAGATTTTGCTGAAAAATACCTGTTTGGAGCATTGGGTATTACAGAATATATGTGGCAATTTTCTCCTGAAGGCAGAGGTTATGCAGCAGGCAGCTTTAATATCAAACCACTAGACATGTTGAAAATCACGCAATTGGTTTTGGACAAAGGAAATTACGAAGGACTTCAAGTTGTTAGTGAGAAGTGGATAAATGAATCGACAAATTGCATGACTGATGTGGACATGTCTTTTGTACGGTATGCTCGAACTCAAAATGCCAAATATGCTTCGGCTCAGTACGGCTTTATGTGGTATCGCGAGCTTTTGCAATATGATAGCGTTAAAACTGAGGTCTTGTTTGCATCCGGTAACGGTGGACAATATATGATGGTGTTAGAAGACTATGATGCTGCAATTGTCTTCACAGGGAGCAACTATGGCAACTGGAGAGGTAAATTGCCATTTGATATTTTATTGAAGTATTTGATTCCAATATTAGAAGACTAAAATTGAAAAAGCAGATAACACTGTATATGAAATCATAGCACCCTGCGGGATGCTACGCTTCATATACTAACCGTTGTGTGGTAATTAACCCCAGGTTTATTTATACTTCACCAGAGCAAAATTTTAAAGTTCAATTCCCCATGCCTATTTTTAAACTTATCTAAAGTTCACAGTTAGGGTTATTGTAATGATACAAAACGGTGGGATTTGTAAACTTGTAGTACCCCTCAAAAGGCGAATTAACGAAACTACTAAAAGAGACCAGGTTTGGGATTCTCTAAATAAAAGACTTAGGCTTCTAGTATAGTGATTGGTAAAATGGCAGTTTTGTAGGATGAGCAAAACTATTGGTAGCAGAATCCATCAAATTTACTTGCCTCATTTTCTTCACTGAACTGCTATAACTTGGAAATATAAACAATGCCTGAAACAATATTATTGTTTATATCCACGCCATTAAACTGCCCTTCTACTCCCTTACTTTTGTTAACAAAATCCATGGCGTTGATGTAAATCGATGTTTTTTGAAGATGGAACATTCCAGAAACCGAAAAGTCTAAGTTGAGGATCTGCCCTTTGTTTAGCGCAAGAACCTTGTCATCTTCTATGATTACGGAGTCATTTAAACTTACAATATTATAATGGTGTTTTTCAATCTTTAGGTTGATACCATAATTTTCTCCTTCTACGTTAAAGTTAAAAGCATAATCCCCGGCTGACTTTGTTAAAACTTGGGCATAAGGACTTTTTTTGGAAAACATAAGTGGGTTTTTCCTAATGTTGCTCTCCACCACCAACCTGACCTTGTTTAATTCTTGGCAAATTATAGGGTCAAATGATTTGTCATTTACTTCTTCCTCAATTTCTGCTTTGGCGTCGAATTTTTTTAAAATCATCTTTCCAGCAATTGCCCTGTCGTATTTATCAAATCCAGAATAGGTCCCTATCAGATAATGCCGTTCATTAGGAGATGACTTGCCTATAAAGAAAATGAACTTTGCCCCCTCACTTTTCTTGTTGCCCACGAAATATTTTGTGTCAAAATGGGCGAAATCTTCACTTTGGCTTATAGTTCCGTAAAAGGTATACACGCCCTTTGCTTCATTTTCGTCAACATATACATATATCATTTCCACCGTCTTCCAATCATTATAAACGATTACCTGACCTTTGTTCATCTTGTTGTCTTCACCAAAATAATAGCACACGTAATAATGGTCAATTATACTACCCCTCTTATTAAGTAGGTCAAATTGTTTGTCTCGCTGTTTTGGCGTGAACGAATCACTTTCAATGAATTCAATCACATCTTTATATCCCAAATAGTTAAAAAAGAGTGACCTATATTCTCTACTGATCTTGATAACTGGTTTACCGGAAGATGATTCCCTAAGCTTGTTATATAAGTACTTTCCGTTTACATATCCTCTAAGAACCAATTCCAAATCGTTTTTTAGATTGGCCTTTTCCGTGTCATAGCTTCCAAAACCATATAGTTGGGAATCTTTGTACTTCCCTTCTATTTTATGAGATTCCTTGAAATGTATTATCACACTATTTATGAGCATGGTGAATACCTGCTTAGTTAGGAGCAACGTCTCGTTATCATGCCCTTTTAAAATATTTTCCATTATTTTCCTATTTATTAAAATGGAATTACTAAAATAAAAATTATAATTAGGAAAAAAAATTTAGGAAAATTGACCTGTCTATATTTAGACAACTAATTTATAACCAGATAACTCATGCTACGATCAGTTTTATTGCTTATAATCCTTTTGCCTTTTTGTTCTTTCTCACAGAACATTGAGGTTAGCGGAAATGTTCAGTCTACGGAAGGCCCTCTCTTGGGAGTTTCCGTAATTGAGCAAGGAACAACCAATGGCACCACTACAGATTTTAAAGGGAATTATGCCATAAGAGTCAATTCCGGAGCTACTCTCGTGTTCTCCTATCTTGGATTTAAAACTCAAGAAATTACAGCTGACGGCAATTCTTTAAACGTAACTTTAGAAGAAGATGCTTCCCAATTGGAAGAAGTTGTTGTAAAAGGATTTGATAATGTAGTTGGTAGAGCAAGACGACGTGCCGAGTCCGTGCAATCCATTCCTGAATCTGTTGTTACATTCACTGCACAGGCAATTGAAACAAAAGGTGTAAACAATATACAAACCTTTGCAGATCAGATTCCGAACGTAAATTTTACGACTTCTCAGAACATTGGAAATAATTTTATAACCGTCCGAGGAATTTCACATATACGTAATGGTGAGTCTCCCATTGCTTTTGTAATTGATGGGGTTACGCTGCCTGATGCCAATTTAATCAACCAAGAATTGTTTGATTTGGCTTTGATCGAAATTGTCAAAGGACCTCAGGGAGCACTTTATGGTAGAAACGCCATTGCAGGTGCAATCAACATCGTTACTAATGAGCCTACCAATACATCCCGAAATAAAATTCAATTTGGGTATGCTAACGGAAACCTTTTACAAGCACAATTGTCATCAACCGGGCCATTAATAAAAGATAAACTTTTCTATAGGGTTTCAGGATCATATAAAAAGGGTGATGGTTTATTGAACAATGTCACATTAAATACCGAACCTGATTTTGTTGAGGATTTATCCATTAGAGGACAGTTAAAGGCCGTTTTATCTTCCAATACCACGGCGACACTTACGGGTCAATTTATAGATGCTGAAGCTGGTGCAGTATATTATGCCTCGCCAACAACGGGCAATCCAACCATTAATCCAGATGATTTTGACAATCTTGCTATTCAAGCAGATCAATTTGGGCGTTCTACGCTTGATGCCATCTACGGAAACCTAAAGTTCGATTTTAATCTTGGTAATGTTAGACTTACTTCCTCTTCCTCATATAATAAAGGAGAACGTAACCATATAGGTGATCTTGATTTTACGCCAGCCGACGTTTTACGACAAATTCAAGATAGCAACACAGAAACAATCAATCAGGAATTTCGACTGAGTTCCACTGCCACTGATAGCAAGGTTAACTGGGATCTAGGTGCTTTTTATCAAAAATTGGATAAAGAACTAATTACAGATGCCACTGCCGATTTTGGTTTTTTTGCAGCACCCTTTCAACCAACAGGCACACAATCCAGATTAGCCATTGGAAACTTTACAAATACCTATAGTACTATTGCAGCGTTCGGGTTTTTAGACTTCCAAGTAACCAACCGATTGACATTATCTGCAGGGCTTCGATATGATCGGGATAACATTAAACAAGACAACGTTACAGAAAATACCAATCCCGAAAAAACAGATACACAATTGCAACCCAAACTTTCATTGGCCCTAAAAGCAACTGAAGATATGCTCCTATATGCCAACTATGGTCGTGGATATAGAACCGGAGGTTTTAACCAAGGAAATACGGTACGATATAATTCAGATTTTGAGGCGGAAACCACCGATAATTATGAAATTGGAATGAAAAATAGCCTATGGGACGGCCGCTTTATACTGAACCTCTCTGGATACTACATTGATTTCAGTAACCAGCAGTTATACGCTCTTGTACTTGATGGTGGGAACGGGAATATTCTCATTGGTAATTTCAATGTTCCAGAAAGTGAGTCGGTCGGGTTTGAAGCGGACCTAAAGCTAAGAGCCACAAATTGGTTGGATATCCTTGGCAGTTACGGAGTAAGTAAGGCTAGAATAACTGAAGGTACTTCTACGGTTAGCACAGGGGCCAATGAAACTATAAATGTCTCTGGAAACAACACTCCTCTGGTACCTCAGGATAGCTATAGTTTTGGTTTGGAGTCCAACTTTGACATTTCACGGAATGTTTCATTTAATGGGAATATAAACTTGGAAGGAACTGGAGAAATTTATTGGCACGAAGATAATGTCGCAGTATCATCAGGCTACAATCTTTTGAATGCCAGGATTGGTCTTACTTTCGATGAATTTTCAATCAACCTTTGGGGTACCAACCTAACCGATACCGAATACATTACCGAGTTTTTTGCACAGACATTTTCCAATGGTGGTTCTGACCTAGCATGGCTTGGACAGCCTGCCACCTATGGGGTTAGTGTGGCATACAAGTTCTAATGCTTGTTCATAACAGCACTATTTTGAGTTAGTTTAAGTGATCCATTGCAAATGCAAAGCCACTAATAAAACACCTTAGTGGCTTTCTTTAAAATTTATTAATAATACTATGAGAGTCGCAACAGATATTGGCGGGACTTTTACAGACCTGGTATGCTTGGAATTTGACAAGAAAACGGGCAGGCCGACTGGTGTAAAAGTCGCAAAATCGGATACCACACCTTCCAATTTTGAACAGGGTATACTAGATACCATCGAAAAAGGAAATGTAGATTTAAAAGAGATTGAATTCTTTGCACATGGCACCACCGTTGTCATCAATGCACTTACCGAACGTAAGGGTGCAAAAACGGCTTTGATAACCACAAAAGGGTTTCGGGATGTACTGGAAATAGCACGATGTAATAGGCCCGATTTGTTCAACTTCAACTTTATAAAACAACCTCCTTTTGTACCCAGGTATTTAAGGTTTGAGGTAGAGGAACGAATGAATTACAAGGGTGAGGTAATCAAAGAATTAAACATGGCGACGCTCAAGGCCATCCTAAAAACCTGTAAAGAAGAAAACGTTGAATCCATTGCCGTATGCCTTTTACATGCATATAAAAATCCAGAGCACGAAATAAAGCTTGTTCAAGAATTGTCCAAACTGGTCAATAATATAGAAATAATCGCATCTCATCAGGTGACCAGGGAATGGCGTGAATATGAACGAACAAGTTCAACAGTATTGTCCGGCTATGTTTTACCCATTGCCAAAAAATATTTGAATCAGCTCAAAGAAAAATTAAAACTTAAAGGACTCCGTGATTCCCCTTACATCATGCAATCAAATGGAGGCATTACTACCTTGAATGATGTAAAGAGTAATCCGATTACCATGGTAGAATCTGGTCCTGCTAGTGGTGTTTTTGGAGCGATAGCCTTAGGAAGGGTCATTGGAAAAAAGAACTTGATTGTTTTGGATATTGGCGGGACCACCGCCAAATGTGCTTTAGTTGAAAATGGCCAGGTAAAAATTACCACCAACTATAAGATAGAACATTCAAGGACAGAGGCTGGATACCCCATTCAAACACCCGTAATCGATATTGTTGAGATTGGAAATGGAGGCGGAAGTATTGCTTGGATAGATGAAGGAGGAAAAATGCATGTTGGACCTAAAAGTGCAGGTGCAATGCCGGGGCCTGCCGCTTACGGTCGTGGCGGAAAAAATCTGACTACTACGGACGCCAATATTATCACTGGGCGCATACATCCCGATTATTTTTTGGGAGGGGAGTTACAACCTGATTACTCAAGTATCGAAACAGCCGCCAAACCTCTATGCGAATCATTAAATGCATCAAAAGAAGACATTGCAAAAGGCATTCTGCGAATTGCCAATTCCAATATGGTAAATGCATTAAAGCTTATTTCCGTAAACAAAGGCCATGACCCCCGAGATTTTACCATGGTTGTCATTGGAGGTGGGGGCTCAATGCATGGGGTGGATCTCGCTAGGGAACTTCAAGTAGCCGAACTGATTGTCCCTCCGCACGCGGGTGTATTCTCTGCTTTTGGAATGCTCATGTCGGATATACGAAGAGACTTTATCAGAACCAATGTGATAACCCTGGAATTAAAACAAAGGACCATTATCCAATCAACCTTCGCAGAAATGGAAAATGAAGCCATTAAAAATTTCAAATTGGATGGCTATACAAAAGACGATATCAAGTTTACTTATTATACCGATTTGCGTTATGCTGGTCAAGAACACTATGTAAAAGTGCTGTTGTCCAACTTTGACGACCATACTCCTTTGGATACCATAATCGAATATTTCCATAAAGAACATAAAAAGCATTATTCTTTTGAACTGGATGCCACTGTTGAATTGGTGAACTTTCATTTGGTGGCCGAAGTGGTAGTTGACAAACCAGACTTTCCAAAATTGGAGACCCTTGGTAAAAAAGTAGAGGATGCACGCTTTGACACCAGAGAGGTTGATTTTGACGATTTGGGAATTCATCAAACCACATTTTACCACAGAAATCTGTTAGAGCCAAAAATGAGCATCAAGGGACCAGCTGTAATTGCCGAAAAGGCAACCACCACTTTAGTTACTCCCTTGCACATAATGAATGTTGATGAATATGGTAACCTAATTCTAACCTTACAAAAAGTCTAGCAATGGAAAAATTCACTTTAGAAATCATTCAGGATGCATTGGTTGCGGCTGGCGATGAAATGTTTCAGACTTTACAGCGCACCAGCATGAGCCCTATTATATACGAATCACTCGACTATGCGGTAGGTATTACAGACTCCAAAGGGGAACTATTGGCCCAAGGTAACGGAGTAACCGCATTTTTGGCTGCCTTGGATTCTGTTGTAAGGGCCACTTTGGAGAAATTCAATGGAGAAAACGCATTGGAAGAAGGAGATGTGGTCATTGCCAATACACCTTATGCGGGTGGTGGAACCCACCTGTCAGATGTGTCGGTGATATATCCTGTTTTTTATAAAAATGAACTGGTCGCATTTACAGTCAATAAAGCACACTGGACCGAGTTGGGGGGGACATTTCCAGGTTCTGTTTCAACAATAGCCACAGAAATTTATCAGGAAGGATTGCATTTCCCATTCATAAAAGTACGAGCAAAAGGTGAAGTCAATGAAGCTATTGTTGACCTCATCAAATCCAACGTGCGATTACCGGACAGCACGCTTGGTGATCTCTATGCCGGAATTGCAGCAGCAGAAGTAGGTGCACGAAGGGTGATTTCAATCATTAAAAAATATGGCTTGAAAACATTTATAAAAGCCAAAGAAGATTTCCTCGATTATGGGGAGCGCATGTGTATTGAAGCCCTTAAGCAGATTCCAAATGGAGTGTATGAAGGAACAACCGAAATTGAAGACAATGGTTTTGGTGAAGGACCCTTTCCTATCAAGGCTAAAATAACAGTGACAGATAATGAATTTATAGCTGATTTTAATGGTTCTCATCCACAAGTAAAAGGTGCTACCAATCTGGCTTTTAGTGGCTTGGTCACAGGTTGCCGAAGTCTTTTTAAGGCCATAACCACACCACGAATGGATGCCAACGGAGGCGCGTTCAGGCCAATGAAAGTTATCTGTGAACCGGGAACCATTGTTAGCGCGGAAGCCCCTTCGGCAGTATCGGTTTACTATGAAGTTTTAATCACGTCCATCGATTTAATTTGGAAGATATTGGCGCCAATGATTCCGGATAAGTTACCAGCTGGGCATTTACGTTCTGTCTGTGCTACGTTCATTTCAGGTATGCATCCGGACACCGGACAATTTTATATTCAGGCCGAACCTTTGGCAGGTGGATGGGGAGCTTCCTCATCACATGACGGAAACCGTGGGCAACTCTCCTGTGGTAGTGGTGAATCCTATAACATTCCAATTGAAATCCGAGAAATGCGCTACGGTATCCAGGTAGAACAATATGCCTTTCACAATGAAGGCGGTGGATATGGCGAATTTCAAGGAGGAAATGGGCAGTATGTAGATTACAAAATTGTTTCCGATGGAGCTCATGTCACAGCCGCATTTTTGGGTGAGAAAACAAAAACCTGGGGTATGAATGGTGGTCATGATGGATCCTATAATTACTTCTTGCTTATTCGAAAAGATGGGACGGAAGAAAGACATAGTTTGGGAACCAACATTGCCTTGGATAAAGGAGATATCGTAAGATGTGTTACCGCTACAGGCGGGGGTTATGGAGATCCTAAAAATCGCCCAAAGGAAAATGTTCTCTTAGATGTGAAAAACGGGTACATAAGTAAAAAAGAAGCAAAAGAATTCTACAGTATTTAATATGGAAGATGTTCTAAAAATCATGTATTTAAACCCAGTTGGTTTTGACTCGTACGACGCATTTTTTGCCGAAATGATCAAAGAAAATAAGTATTCGAACACTGAAGTACATGTCACCTCTTTGAACCCAACCGTAGGTCAAATGGATAACCTAGAGTATAGAACCTACAACGCACTCATTGCCTCAGATTTGATTAAGGCCACGCGCCAAGCTTCAGCAGATGGTTTTGATGCACTGATCGTTGGTTGTTTTTATGACCCCTATTTATTGGATGTTAGAGAAATTTCTGGCGATATGGTAGTTGTTGCTCCTTGTCAGTCTTCAATCGAAATTGCCTTAAAACTATCCAATAAATTTTCTGTAATCATCGGTCAAAAAAAATGGGAGCATGAAATGCACTCTACCATAAAGGAATATGGTTATGGAGGACATTTGGCATCCTTTAGGGATGTTGGCATGAATGTCTGTGAGTTTCAAAAAGATCATGATATTACTGCTAATAATTTATTTAGAGCTGCAGAAAAAGCTGTTAAAGAAGATTTTGCAGAATCCGTCATATTGGGTTGTACTTGCGAATTTGGTTTCTTTAAAGAGATTCAGGACAAACTTGAAGTACCCGTTATTGATCCTTCTCTTGCTGCTTTGAAACAGGCAGAGCAAGCGGCCATTTTAAAAAAACAATATGGATGGAAGCCCTCAAGAAAATGGAGTTGTGAACCTCCATTAGAACAAGATATCGCGCAATTTGGACTGTTTTCGGATGAATATCAATTTGGTAATAGAATTATCGTGAGCTAATGGAAATGAAAAAAATAACATATCCACTGCCCGATGAACATTACAACAAATCTCTTTTTCACATTCAGAAAGAGCAGGTAGAGTTTCAATTTGGCACCGTGTTTCTAAAAAAGGGAACCCGGATTCCGGAAGTAGGTTTTACAAGACATCCAAGTCATGAAATTTCGATTATTCAACAGGGAAATATTGAAATGCTCAATGAAGATGGATCAATTAAGGGTTACCTAAAGTCAGGGGATGTCGTTTATCTGGAAGCTTTCGAGGCCCAAGCAGGAAACATTCTGGAGGACACAAAACTCCTTTATATGCTAATCAAGACATAATAAAATGGAAAACAATCAAACTAACACAAAATGGTATAGTCTTGCCGGTATTTGGTTCGGAGGTATCGTTAGCGTACCCGCACTGCTCATTGGTAGTACTTTAATAGCTGCCTTAAGTTTCAATACATCAATTTGGGCTGGTCTTATTGGTTTTAGCTTTGTAGTACTCTTCATGTCTTTCTTGAGCATGGCAGCAGTTGAAAGAAGAAAAGCGACTGTTGCGTTGGCTTCGAGCAGTTTTGGTGAGAATGGTGCCAAGATAATCGTTGCGTTGGTCATTGGCTTATCTACCTTAGGGTGGTTTGGAATCCAAAGTAATATTGCTGGGGCTTCCTTTTCGAAAATACTCTTAGAAATGGGAGGGCCTGATATCCCAATATGGGTAACATCGGTCTTTTGGGGAATTATTATGGTACTCACTGCAGTTTTTGGATTCAAATACCTGAAATGGCTTAATTATATAGCAGTACCTGCCATTGTTTTGTTACTGATTTACGGACTCGTTATCACCTTTAAAACCCATAGTTTTCAGGATGTGCTGGATTTTAAGCCAGTAAGCAAAATGCCCTTTTTACAAGCTATAGGACTTACCATCGGCTTTATCTCAGTAGGAGGGGTAATTTCTCCTGATTACAATCGTTTTGCAGCAACAAAACGGGATGCCGTTTTAGGTTCAATTTTTGGAATCATCCCTTCAGCATTATGCCTGCTGGCCATTGGAGCAATTTTAGCAATTACTCAAGGAACTTATGACATCGTTGAAATATTTTCCAGCTTAGGGTTTCCATTTTTTGCAATGTCTATTCTTATTCTAGCTACGTGGACATCCAACGTTATGAACATCTATTCCTCTGGATTGGCCTTCAATGATCTTTTTAAACTAAGTGAGGACTCACGCTCCAAAACCACATTATTGATCGGAATTGTTGGGATACTACTTGCGGCTATTGGAATACTATCCCATTTCATGAGCTTTATTACCCTTCTCACCATTACCATAACTCCAATAGCAGGAGTAATAATCTCAGATTATTATATCGCTAAAACATATCAACAAAAAGCCCAGAAAGTAAATTGGATAGGAATTCTCTCATGGGGAACAGGAGTAGTATTAATGCTGCTTATGGACTCCCCTATTAAAAACATATTGGGGATTGTTGTGGGGGCATTGGTTTATTACATCCTTAAAAAAATTATAAAGTAAGTATGCGAAAAATCAGCAAATCGGACATTGAATATATAGCCATGGGGTCAACCGTTTTAGGTACAGGAGGTGGTGGTGATCCCTATATTGGTAAGCTTTTGGTAAAACAAGCCATAGATACTTATGGTGAAGTTGCCCTTGTCTCCGCAAAAGAATTGAAGGATGACGCTTTGGTAGTTCCGATAGCAGCTTTTGGGGCACCTATGATTCTTGTGGAAAAGCTTTTTTCAGGAAATGAATTCATCAAGGCCTTTGAAATGATGGAAGAATATTTGGGTAAAAAAATAGATGCCATTATGCCAGCCGAAGCTGGGGGGCTTAATGGCGTAATCCCGTTTGCGGTTGCCGCACAAAAAAATATTCCCATAGTGGATGCCGATGGTATGGGAAGGGCATTTCCCCGTTTGGAAATGGTCACCTTTACGTTACATGATATTCCCGTTTCCCCTATAGCTCAAGCTGATGAAAAAGGAAACAGAAACATATACCATACTATTGATAATGTATGGGGAGAAACCCTAGTCGGGGCGACAACAATTCAAATGGGGGGTAGTTGTGCCATTGGATGCTATCCAATGAGCGGGGAACAAGTTAAGAAAACTGCTGTGCATGGTATTGTCACTTATGCCCAAAAACTTGGAAAAGCTATCCTTGATGCAAAAGAGAAAAACCTAAGCCCACTTAATTCTTTAATTAAAGAAGCCTCTGCCATTAAACTTTTTACAGGTAAAATCAGCAATGTTGCTATCAAAACAGAAGGCCGATGGAATAAGGGAATTTGTGAGATTATGGGACTTGATGAAAACCAAGGATCGTTTATGGAATTGGATTTTCAGAATGAATTTTTAATGGCTAAAAAAGACGGGGAACCTGTTGCCATTACTCCAGATTTGATTGTACTTATAGATGCAGAAAACGCACAGCCCATTACTGCTGAATCGGTTCAATATGGCACCAGAGTAGTGGTTTTAGGTATGAGAGCCGATGGGCAATGGAGAACACCAAAGGGAATAGCTTTAGGAGGCCCGCAAAAGTTCGGTTATGAAGAAAAATTTGTTCCTATCGAGGAATTGAATAAAAACTAAAAGTATGTATTACAAAATAGGGGTTGATGTTGGAGGTACCAATACGGATGCTGTATTGGTGTCACATACCAATGAAATATTGGCCAAAACCAAGCAGACAACAACACTAGATGTTAGCACTGGCATTAAGAATGCTATTGATGCTGTTATTTCCCAAGATAAGATTCCAAAAGAGGATATCAAATATGTCATGTTGGGTACAACACATTGCACAAATGCGCTGGTGGAACGAAAAGAATTGAACAAAATTGGAGCTATTAGAATAGGCCTTCCAGCAAGCAGTTCCATACCGACTATGGCAGATTTCCCTAAAGACCTGAAAGCACTTCTAGGAAAACATAATTATATGGTACATGGTGGATATGAATTTGATGGTCGACTGATTAGTCCCTTGAACGAGGAAGAAGTAAAAAAATGTCTTCATGAAATGAAGGGTCAAGTAGAGTCTTTGGCCATTACTGGCATTTTTTCCAAAACCCTGCCCGATCAAGAATTACAGGTAGCTGCCTGGGCCAAGGAAATTTTGGGTAAAGGTGTAAGAACAAGTTGTTCCCATCAACTTGGTGGGCTAGGCTTGTTAGAACGTGAAAACGCCGCCATTTTAAATGCAGCACTGCAAGGCGTAGCTTCTAAAATGGTGAATGCGTTTAAAGATACAGTGCATGGTTTAGGTCTATCCTCGCAATTGTTCATTGGTCAAAATGATGGCACCCTTATGTCATTGGACCAAGTACAAGACTATCCAGTACTCACAATTTCTTCCGGACCTACCAACAGTATTCGCGGTGCGGGAGCGCTGTCAAAAGTAGAAAATGGCATTGTAATAGATGTTGGGGGAACTACCTCTGATGGAGGCGTATTGGTCAACTTTTTTCCTAGGGAAAGCACGCAGGCAGCTCAAATAGGGGGAGTTCTTACAAATTTTAGAATGCCAGATGTCGTAGCGGTTGGAATTGGCGGGGGTACCATTGTCAGGTTTTCGGGTAATAAATGTCATCTGGGTCCAGATTCGGTTGGGTATAGACTTAAGGAAAAAGCCATAGCATTTGAAGGCGATACATTAACCCTTTCTGATTTCTTTTTGGCTAACAAGGAATTGGAAATAGAAGATGCTGAAAAAGCATCAAACCTGATTGAAGTAATAGAAAAAATTACAAAAAAAACATTTACAGAAGCTCTATCCGAAGTGAAGCATCAGATTCAAATAACTATTGAAAAGTTAGTTGACAAGCTAAAAACAGATTCCAAAGAAATTCCTGTAATTGCCTGCGGTGGCGGATCATTCTTGTTGCCCAAAGAAATTAACGGTGCTTCTAGCGTAATTTTTCCGGAACACTTGGAAGTGGCCAACGCATTCGGTGCTTGTATTGCTCAAATAGGCTGTGAGGAAGAAATGGTGATCAACACTATGCAAAAAGATGAAAGCAAAGCCTTGGAAAAACTACTACAAAAGGTCAAAATTGAGTTATTGAAAAACGGAGCGTTTGAAGATAGCATCAATGTACTGGCAAAAGAATCAATACCCTTAGCCTATCTTCCTGGAGCTGTTAAACTGAAAGTGAAGCTTTGTGGAGATTTGTTAAGGTAATGGATATTCTAAAAAAATACATTTGGTGTATGCATAGGTATTAGCGTGAACAGCTATAACCGCAAGTATTAAGTTATAAGGAACTATCTATACTAACTTTAAAAGTCTCATTTAAACTCCTTAATGGGAACGTTTTTCGCAACTACTTCTACAAACAATTG
This sequence comes from Flagellimonas sp. CMM7, assembly GCF_021390195.1. NCBI lineage: Bacteria > Pseudomonadati > Bacteroidota > Flavobacteriia > Flavobacteriales > Flavobacteriaceae > Flagellimonas > Flagellimonas sp. CMM7. The sequence continues at coordinate 1,246,818 of NZ_CP090003.1, forward strand.
GGTGTATTTAATCCCACTTTTGTTTAAACTTTCTCAACGTCCACCGAAAGGTCAACATTAATGACTTAAATTACTAAAAAAATGTCCCTAGATTCTTGGTCTAGTGAATTTAACTAAAAATCAAAAATGGCACTTAATGACTAGTCAAATGAGTGCAAATCGGTTCAATTGGTATTAGTTTTTGGAGGATATTGGGTTAATTTTAAAATTATGTTGTATTAATGTTGTACTAAAATAAAAAAAGCCGACTCTTAAAAGTCGGCTTAAGCCTTGCTGTGCGGGCGGAGAGACTCGAACTCTCACACCTTGCGGCACTAGATCCTAAGTCTAGCGTGTCTACCAATTCCACCACGCCCGCAAAAGGAGTGCAAATATAAATCAATTTTCGGATTTGCAAATACACTATTTTAAAAACTTGTTTTTTGTACTTTTAGTGCCCTTTTAAAACTTTACATGGAACAAATCAAAGAATACATCACAACGCATAAAGATCGATTTATTTCTGAATTGGTCGAATTACTTAAAATACCATCAATTAGTGCTGATGCCGCTTTTTCCAAAGATGTTTTAGAAACCGCCAAAATGGTTGAGAAATCTCTTATAGCTGCTGGCTGCGACAAAACAGAAATCTGCAAAACAAAAGGCTATCCTGTTGTTTACGGAGAGAAAATCATAGACCCTAGTCTACCTACAGTACTTGTTTATGGACATTATGATGTGCAACCGCCAGATCCAATGGAGTTATGGACTTCACCTCCATTTGAGCCCGTCATCAAAAAAACGGAATTGCATCCAGAAGGCGCAATTTTTGCTAGAGGAGCTTGTGACGATAAAGGCCAAATGTTCATGCATGTTAAAGCTGTTGAATTTATGATCAAGAACGATGTTTTACCATGTAATGTAAAACTCATGATTGAAGGCGAGGAAGAAGTGGGAAGCGATAGTTTGGCAGACTTCCTTACCGAACACAAAGAAAAACTATCAAATGATATCATTCTTATCTCTGACACAGGAATGATTGCAAATGATGTTCCTTCCATAACAACAGGGTTAAGAGGTTTGAGCTATGTTGAAGTAGAAGTTACCGGCCCCAATCGTGATCTCCACTCAGGAATATATGGTGGAGCCGTACCCAATCCCATCAACGTCTTAAATAAAATGATCGCCTCTTTACATGATGAAAACAATCATATTACCATTCCAGGTTTTTATGATAGGGTTGAGGAAGTTTCAGCTGCGGAGCGTGCAGAAATGGCAAAAGCACCATTTAATTTAGATGATTATAAAAAAGCTTTGGATATAGCTGATGTTCAAGGTGAAAAAGGATTTACAACTTCAGAAAGATATTCTATTCGACCTACTTTGGACGTTAATGGAATCTGGGGTGGATATACTGGCGAAGGTGCAAAAACTGTAATTGCCAGCAAAGCCTATGCAAAAATTTCCATGCGTTTGGTCCCTGATCAAGATCCTGATGAAATCACCGAATTGTTCACCACACATTTTGAATCCATTGCTCCAAAAGGCGTGAAGGTTAAGGTGACGCCACATCATGGCGGGCTTCCTTACGTCACCAATATGGACAGCATAGGTTATCAGGCGGCGGCAAAAGCCTATGAAACTACCTTTAATAAAACACCTATCCCGGAAAGAACAGGCGGAAGCATTCCTATTGTTGCCCTTTTTGAACAAGTTTTAGAAAGTAAGACCATTTTAATGGGCTTTGGCTTGGATAGTGATGCCATTCACTCCCCTAATGAACACTTTGGTGTTTGGAATTATCTAAAAGGGATTGAGACCATTCCATACTTTTATAAATACTTTACAGAGCTTACTAAATAAACGTTAAACCCCTGATTTTAGGGATTTTCTTGTAACAAATCAATAGTGTTTGCGTTCTAATAGTCTATCAAACTTAAAACGAACACTATCATGTTACAACGCTTTTTTATTTTCTGCTCGGGAGCGGACACCCAAATTTTAGAAACTTGCTCTAATGGGGAACGCAACAAATATGCTGGTATAGGCGCTACTGTTTTCTTTACAGCCGTAATGGCCTTTATTGCCAGCGGGTATGCCCTTTATACCGTTTTTGACAATGTATTTACTTCCATTTTCTTTGGATTGATTTGGGGCCTGTTGATTTTTAACTTGGACCGCTATATTGTTTCAACCATAAAAAAACGTGATAATTTTAAAAGTGAATTGCTACAAGCAGCACCAAGGATTATTCTTGCTATCATCATCGCCATTGTCATTTCCAAACCTCTTGAAATGAAGATTTTTGAAAAGGAAATCAATCAAGTCCTCTTGGAAGAAAAAAATGCCATGACCTTGGCCAATCAAGAACAGATAGCCTTACAATACAATCCTAAAATTGAAAGCTTAAACCAAGAAATTTCAAGGTTAAAAAATGAGGTAGTGAACAAAGAAGCGGAAACCAATGCACTTTATGACACCTACATTTCAGAAGCTGAGGGTACGGCAGGCACTGGTCTTTTGGGAAAAGGGCCCGTTTATAAGGAAAAACGCGAAAAACATGATGCTTTTTTGGCTGAATTAAGACAATTAAAAGAGGGTAATGCACAGAAAATAAGTGCACTAGAAACTCAAATTGCAAACCTAGGTTCAGATTATACCGCGGCGGTAACCAATTCTCAACCTATCATTGATGGTTTTGATGGACTTATGGCCCGTATCAATGCATTGGGCAAATTACCCTGGCTACCTTCATTTTTTATTTTTCTGTTGTTTTTGGCCATTGAAACCGCCCCTATCATTGCTAAATTACTGGCACCAAAAGGTGAATACGATTATAAGTTTGAGGAGCAAGAAAGTGTAGTTGCCACTTGGGTTACCCAAAAAGTTGCACAACGCAAGCTTTTATTCTCCACTGATGGTGAACTCAATCAGAAGATTTATGAGGACATTAAAAATGAGGAAGAACTGTATCGCTATAAAAAAGAAAAGGCTCAAGAGCTGCTTAAATTACAAGCAGATTCATTTCATAAAGTACAGATAAAAGGGTTGTAACTGGCTTTGTGAGTTGAACAATTTTAATCTCTTTCCTAATTTGTTAATGCATGACTTTCATTCATCAATTAGCCCTTGAATCTTAGCTTAAAATTCCCGAACTTCACTTATCGTAGGATATAAATCATTAAAACGAATTCATATCCTTTTAGTTAGGTGCAATTAGCCAATAAATTCAACATGTCATTTATTATTTAACAACCCTGGCATTATAATAATCTATTGACAAATTTCACGTTTGCTATTATATACAATACTATTCTGAACATGAAAGCATCAATCAAATTAACCGTACTTTCATTAGGATTAATAATCTTAGGATGCAAAGAACTTCCCGATTCCAAATTGGATTTGGATATAGGGAAAATTGAAAATGGTTTAATTACAACTGCTACAGTAAATAACAAAAATGGTGAGTTCAGCATCTATGAACGAATGGAATACTATGGCGTTCCTGGCGTTAGCATTGCAGTGATAGAAAAAGACACGGTCCGAATAAAAAAAGGATATGGAGTTCGAAATGTTGAACTAAAAGATTCTATTGATTCCAATACTATGTTTCAAGCTGCATCTGTAAGCAAGCCATTAACTTGTCTCGCGATATTAAAAATGGTAGAGGCTAATTTGATAGCCTTAGATTCAGATGTAAATATGTACCTAAGAGATTGGAAAATAGACTATTCAAATTACAAGGATTCTACTAAAGTAACTTTACGTCAACTACTATCGCATAAATCTGGACTAACAGTAGGTGGATTTCAAGGATACAAAAACCATGATAGTCTTCCTGATTTAATAAGTATTTTGAACGGAACTAATCCAGCAAATAATGATATGGTCAAGTTAAAATTTGAACCTGGTACAGATTGGTCTTATTCTGGGGGTGGATACGTCGTTATTCAAAAACTCATCGAAGATGTTTCGGGTAAAGGATATCCCGATGTAATGGACTCATTAGTATTGAAACCCTTAAAAATGAATTCAAGCTTTTTCAATCCAGCTTTTGAGGACAAAAGCAAAAATGTAGCTGTCGGATATAATTATGACAAAAGTAAGGTTGATAATGGGTGGAGGTTTTATCCAGAACTAGCTGCGGCAGGCTTATGGACGAATCCTTCTGATATATTAAAATTTATTAAGGCAATTGGTGACTCTCTAAATGAGAAACCGAATAGCTATCTAACTGATGAAAGTGCTAAGATAATGTTAGACTTAGGCTTTTTTGTTGATGACAAGGAAAATCCAACGGTATTTTCCTTTCGTGGAACAAACAAAGGGTATCGTTGCGAATTTATTGGATTTACAGAAAATGACAATTGCAATGGAGCAATGGTAATGACAAATTCATATGCAAGCAGATATTTAATCCAGGAAATTTTGAGATCAATCGCAAGTCACTATGATTGGAGATATCCTTTTGCGAAAGAAATAGTCGAATTTACGCAAGATATAGACAATGATAACCTTATAAACTATTTTGAAGGTCAATATCAATATGCAGAAAGCAAATATATCATCTCATTAAAACCAAGTGACAGTCTGTTATTAATGAATAGGCATTGGAATGGGAACTTTTCCTATTTAACTCAAATTTCTGACAGTATATTCATTGACACATCTACATTAAGTGAATATAAGTTTGCTTTCAATCAAGAAAGTAATAATGTAACGCTCATAATCAATAATAAACGAGAGTATCGAAAAATAAGGTAAGAACCAACAGCACCTAACAATGTATAACGCCCATTGCGGCGGATGTTGGTTAAATGAATCTGTTTTCCTATAAAAAATAATCCTATTTAGCCGAAAAAACGTAAATTCAAAATCGCAACGGAACGTTATACAAAACGATAAGTGTAGTCCCTTCCAATTTGCCATTTGGCGTCAATCCACCATCCCTTTTTTAGACACTTTGACTTTGCCTAGTGCAGACATGCTCAGGATGACAATAGAGCGTGAAGTCAGATATTAATCTTGGAGTAAGCCTTTAAAGCAACAGCAAGGCTGTCCTTCCAATGTGGGATCTCCAATTCAAAAGTATTCTTGATTTTAGACTTATCCAGAACACTAAACTTTGGGCGTTCGGCAGGCATAGGATACTCAGTGGAAAGAATTGGTTTTAAATCAATATTAATTTTGTAGTTATCAAAAATAGCTTTTGCAAAATCATACCAACTTGCCACACCTTCATTACTGTAATTATAAACGCCATATTCTATACTGTGTGCTTTTATAATATGAAGAACCACCTTAGCTAAATCCAGTGCATAGGTTGGAGTCCCAACTTGATCATAGACCACGGAAAGTTGATCTCTTTCACTTCCTAACTTTAACATGGTCTTCATAAAGTTGTGTCCAAACTCTGAGTATAACCAAGAAGTTCTAATAATAAAATGCTCTTCAACATTATTTATAATAGCGCGTTCACCCTTATACTTGGTATCGCCATAAAAACCTATAGGCCTAGCAATATCTTCTTCTAAATATGGGGTGTTCAGGAATCCATCAAAAACAAAATCCGTAGAGATATGGATTAATATGGTTTTACTTTCATTACAGTTCATGGCCAAATTGCGAGCTCCCGTAACATTTACCCTGTACGCTAAATCATTCTCAGCTTCCGCCTTGTCTACATTCGTAAATGCCGCACAATTAATACAATAAGCATAGTCTGAAGAAACAAGCTCTCGTCGCACCTCATCAAAATCCGTGATATCCAATTCTGAAGAAGATTTAAACACAAAATCCAAGTCTTTTTCATGTCCGTTAGAAACGAGGGACTTAAAAGTGCTTCCTAATTGTCCAGATGCTCCTGTAACCAATATCTTCATAGTATGTGTGTAAAATTAATGGGGAACGGCTTCTTTAAAAACTGGTAAAAACTTATCCTTTTCAGAAATAATTAAATCCTCTTCATTCAATATCCAATCAATATTGAATGTTGGATCGTTATAGATGATACCCCCTTCGGATGCTGCATTATAAAAGTTATCGCACTTATAAGAAAACTTGGCAGTGTCGCTTAAAGTTACAAAACCATGTGCACACCCCTTTGGAATATACATTTGTTTTTTATTGTTTGATGAAAGTAATGTTGACACCACTTGTCCAAAAGTTTTGGACTCCGGTCTTATATCAACAGCTACATCCAAAACTTCACCATCCAACACACGAACTAATTTAGCCTGAGCATGTTCTCCTTTTTGAAAATGAAGCCCCCTAAGTACTCCTTTTGAGGAAAAAGATTCATTGTCTTGCACAAAAAATGGTTTTGCACCGGTTAATGTTTCAAATTTTTCTTGGTTGTAGCTTTCAAAAAAATATCCTCTTTTATCTTCGAACACTTTGGGTTCAATAATAAAACAACCTTCTATTTTTGTATTATGAACTTCCATATTTTATGTCAAAGCTTCTAACAATCGTTTGCTATAACCACTCTTTAAGAATGGTTCTGTCAATTTTTTAAATTGACTTTTGGTGATGAATCCCATTTTATAGGCTGAAGATTCAATAGCACCAATTTTAAGACCCTGTCTTTCTTCAATAACTTGAACAAATTGTGAGGCTTGCATCAGCGATTGAAAAGTTCCTGTATCTAACCAAGCTGTACCCCTATCCATAATACTCACTTTTAGCTTCCCTCTTTTTAAGTATTCTTGGTTTATGTCCGTTATCTCCAACTCACCCCGCTTACTTGGCTGAATATTTTTTGCTATTTCTACCACATCATTATCATAAAAATAAATTCCTGGAACCGCATAATTGGATTTTGGTTTTGTTGGTTTTTCCTCAATCGAGATCACCTTGCCATCTTCATCAAACTCAACAACTCCATACCTTTCTGGGTCTGTAACATGGTATGCATAAATAATGCCTCCATCTGGATCATTATTGGATTGTAATAATTCTTCCAATCCTGTTCCATAGAATATATTATCCCCCAATACTAGAGCTACCTTATCATTTCCTATAAATTCTTCGCCAATGATAAAAGCTTCCGCCAGCCCGTTAGGGTGTTCTTGTACCGCATACTCAAACTTGCATCCGTACTTTCTCCCATCACCCAACAGTCGTTGGAACATAGGCAGATCATGCGGTGTTGAGATAATCAATATTTCCCAGATTCCAGATTCAATCAATGTGGAAAGTGGGTAATAGATCATGGGTTTATCGTAGACGGGCATCAGTTGTTTGCTAACCGCCAGTGTAATGGGGTGCAATCTTGTTCCTGAGCCTCCTGCTAAAATTATTCCTTTCATGTGTTATTTTTTATTGTTTTTCAATCGTCACATGTAATCTTTGATAATTAAAACAATCCTTGCTTTGGTGCTTAAAGATTATTTTAATCATGTCGGTTTCATCTTTTTAGTTTTAAGCTAAACTTTTGGACTTATTATGAATGAATTTGTTCAAATACCAGTCTATGGTTTTCTCTATGCCCGTTTCAAAATTTTCATCTGCCTTCCAGCCTAAATCATTTTCAATTTTTGATGCATCAATGGCATATCTAAAATCATGTCCAGCCCTATCTTTTACATAGGCGATTAAATCGCTATAAGAAGTGGTTTCAGATTTTGGATGCTTTTTATCCAAAATATCACACACTGTTTGGGCAATGTATAGATTATTTCTTTCGTTCATTCCCCCTATGTTATATGTTTCACCTGAAACGCCTTTATCATATGCTAAAGCAATTCCCTTACAATGGTCTAAAACGTACAACCAATCCCTAATATTGGAGCCATCTCCGTAAATAGGAATTTGTTCTCCTGCCAATGCTTTTCGTATTATGGTAGGAATCAATTTTTCATCGTGCTGTTTTGGTCCGTAATTATTGGAACAATTGGTGGTCACCACATTCATACCATAGGTATGATGGTAGCTTCTCACAATAAAATCTGAAGAAGCTTTTGATGCACTATATGGACTATTTGGTGCATATGGTGTAGTCTCCATAAACAAACCTTCTTTACCCAACGTACCATACACTTCATCCGTAGAAACGTGATGAAATCTAGCATTTTTATAAGCCTCTTTATACACCCCAGGGCCGACCATCCAATATTTCTTGGCAACATCTATCAAATTAAATGTACCCATGATATTGGTTTGCATAAATGCATCTGGATTGGTAATGGAATTGTCAACATGAGATTCCGCAGCAAAGTGTATTACTCCTTTAATATCATATTTTACAAATATCTTTTCGATGAGTTTTCTATCACAAATGTCTCCTTTGATAAATGTATACCGCTCATGCTTCTCAACTTCATTCAAGTTTTCTAAATTCCCTGCATACGTGAGCGCATCAATATTAATCAGGTTGACCTCTGTATTTGCTTCTAAAAAATAGGGGACAAAGTTGGAACCTATAAATCCTGCTCCTCCTGTAACCAAAATATTTATCATGAAGATTATTCTTTTTATTACTTATTTTGTAAATATAATCCTACTTTATGTGGTCGTTCAATTAATGTTGTGAAAGGCTATTTTTTGTTGGTGGAATACTTTAATATATGCTTTAAAGCAAAACAAACCAATTTATTAAACTCCATATTTCTTTTCTGACAGTAAATACTGAAAAAACATAAAATCTTTTTCCTACTTTCGTATCAGGCCTTTTTTCTCTTAAATGAAAAACCAAGTTACGGAAAAACCTTATATCCTTGCTGTTGATGATGAACAGCTAAACTTAGAGCTGCTTCGATTTATTTTGGAAAGAAATAACTACGAATTTGAAGGCACCAGTGATGACGATTATTTTTTTGAAATCCTAGAAAAAAGAAAACCAGATCTTATTCTTTTAGATGTGATCATGCCTCGTATTGAAGGGTTTGAGCTCTGTGAGAAGCTCAAAAAATTCAAAGAATACAAAGACATCCCTGTTATTTTCCTTACTGGCAAGGTAAATGTGAAAGATAAAGTTAGAGGTTTTGAAGTTGGCGGGGTAGATTATGTAACCAAGCCTTTTAATGAGCAAGAATTAATTGCACGAATCCAAACCCATGTTGAATTGATTCGTGCTAAAAACCAAATTGAGGAACATGCCAAAAACCTTAAACGATCCAATGATCTAAAGGATAGGATGTTCTCTATTATTGGCCATGATTTACGCTCTCCCCTAAGTGCCGCCAAACTAAAAATGGACTTTATCATGCGCGGTATCATTGACCCAAAGGATGATAAATTCTTGGACGAAACAGTCTATGACCTGCTTAAAACTATGGATGAGGCATTAAACCTGCTTCAAAATTTATTGGGTTGGGCCAAGTCTGAAAGTGATCAGATTCAAATGATTCCTGAAAAACTAGACCTCAACGATTTAGTAGAGCAAACTTTTCGACTCTTAAAATTGGGGAGCGATCATAAAAACATTGAAATGCAAAACAATGTCCCTGCTGATGTTTTTGCTTTTGCAGATAATAATATGATCAAAACAGTGCTCAGGAATATACTTTCCAATGCAATAAAATTTACTCCTGTTGAAGGAATTATTAAAATCAATTCCAAGCTTGGAAAAAATAAGATAGTTATAGAAATAGAAGACAATGGTAATGGGATTCCAAAAGAGGACATTAAAAAAATCCTGAATCCAAATGAGCACTTTAGTAAGCTTGGTACGGAAAAAGAACCTGGTACTGGGCTAGGGCTAGTGCTTTGTCAAAATTTTGTTCAAAAAAATAACAGTACTTTAAAAATTAGAAGTGAGGTTGGAAAAGGAAGTACCTTTTATTTTGACCTTCCTCTTTTTACAGAACAGGACTAAGCAACTGCCTCTGTCTGCACATCTCTTTTAGCGCGTTCCCAATTAACGGATTGATTTCCTTTGATATATCTTCCAAAACCAAGAAATACAGAAAGATTCATAATAAAGAAATAGTACGGTATAAAAAGTACTTTTAAGCGAATCTGTCTATTTTCTAAAAACCAGCCCAACAAAGCTGATGCATAAAACAATACTTGCCCCCAAAACAATACACTGAACAGACCTAGGGAAAGTAGTCCTTCATTTTGAGCCAAAACAAAATTGGCTGGAATTATTAAAAAAAGTAAAAGTGGAGTCAACGTCCAACGCAATACGCGATGCGAAATGTATTGAAACGAAAGTGTTCCATATGTAAAGAAGTTTAGCAAAGCCCTTAGTCTAACCACAGATTGAATGCCTCCTGCCGAAATTCTTACTTTTCGTTTTAATTCTTCTTTTACATTGGCAGATGCAGTTTCAATGGCATAAGCCTCAGGGTTGTATTGTATGGTGTATCCAGACATGGCCACACGTAGTGAAATCATAAAATCATCCAACAACGTATCCTTCTCTACTTCTTGCCAAAGTTCTGTTCGTATTGCAAAAAGTTCACCTGCAGCTCCAACAACCGAGTAGAGTTCTGCATCCCATTTTTTAAGTTGCGATTCGTATTTCCAATACATTCCTTCTCCAGCGCCAGCAGCACTATCTGCATCTTTGGAATAAATTCGTTTTTCACCTGAAACACAACCTACTTTTGGGTTTCTGAACAGGCGTACAATTTCTCTAATGGAATCTTTTCCAAGATTGGTATTGGCATCAGAAAAGATGACAATTGGAGTTTTCACAAAATCCATCCCCCTGTTCATGGCAGCAATTTTACCCGCTCTTTCATCTTTATGATGCACCTCTACCCCATCATACTTCTTTAATAAGTCTGGAGTACCATCATCTGATCCATCTGTTACCCAAATTTGAGTCACTTTATCTTGTGGATAGTTTAAACTTTTTGAGTTTCTTACTTTCTGCTCCAAATAATCCTTTTCATTAAAAGCAGAAACAAAAAGTGTTACTTCTGGTTCATACGATTCATTGCCCTCAAACTTTTTTGCCAATCCAAAGACTCTTCTAATCTTGATAATTAAAAACAACAGTATTCCATACCCTAAGTAAGAGTAAAAAATAATGAAAAGTGAAACCCAAAAAAATATCTTTAAAAACTCCATTACTACTTCTTTTTAATCCGTTAATGAATTATACCGCAACAAGATTGTTTTTTACCGCTCTTTCCCATTCTCCTGTATCGTGATTGTATGTTTTGACTACTCTTGCGGGATTACCAACAGCCACAGAGTATGCCGGAATATCTTTAGTGACCACACTTCCACCAGCAATAACGCAATGTTTTCCAATGGTAACTCCTGCAACAATGACACTGTTTGCTCCTATCCAAGTTTCTTCTTCAACAATAATGGTAGCCGTAGATACTCCTTGCGCATGTATGGGTTGTGATACATCTTCATAATTATGGTTTAACCCAGAAAGCACCACATTTTGAGCTAAACGAACATCATCTCCAATAGTAACAGGGCCAATAATGGTATTGCCTAGACCTATTCGAGTTCTATTTCCAATTTTCACTGCACCTACTCCATTATTAATGGTTGAAAAATCTTCTATGGTAGAGTTTGCCCCTAATTCAAAAGGGCTCCATGGCAAAACATCCATGCGAGTTTTTCTGCAAATAGTAGCACCACTTCCTTTCTTATGATAAAAAGGGTTTACAAACCATTTTACCCACAAACGAGGTCTTGCTTGGTTCTTAGGAACTAGCAACCAATGCACATATTTTTTGATGCCCTCACTATTCGTTATCTTATCCTTTAAACCCATAATTTTTTGATTCTATGCTGACTTTTTTATGGCATCATAAATTGCCCTAACATTATTCTCCCAAGTATGACTCTTTGCAAATTCTATTCGCTTTTCAATTAATTCCGAATTGTTTTCAGCTAAAGCTTTTTCTGCCAATTGAATGTACTCTTCCCTGCTGGAGCCTAGATACACGTGTTCTTTGAACATTTCCATGGCCTTTGTCCTTGTTGCCAAAGTAGGTTTGCCCATAGCTAAGTATTCATCAATCTTACGAGGGTAATTTCCAATGGTCCAATCGTTAACTACTTGTGGATTCATAGCAACATCAAAGCCTTTAACATAGGCCGGAAGTTGGGATGCATCTTTGCTTCCCAAGAAAAATACATTGTCCAATTCATGTAATTTTGATGATTTAAAATCTTCGTCTTCGGGCCCAACCAAAACTATACTCCAATCCTTCTTGGTATTGGCCATATGTTCCAAAAGTTCAATATCCAATCGCATGCTGGTTAAATATCCAACGTATCCAATAATAGGTTTGGGAATGGCATCAAATTCTTTGGGAATCTGTATGGTATCTTTTTCATCATTGAACAACGAAACATCACAGCCTTGGCCAACCATAAAACTGTTTGGGTTGAATTTTGAACCGTATTCTGCATAAAGTGTAGAATTATTTACAACGGTATCTGCTTGTTGAATAATTTGCGGTTCAATACGCTCCCCATGCTTTCTCCAGTAGGGAACACGAATCAAATAATCCCTCATGTAATAGGTATAGGTTTTAGGGGATAAAAATTCCTTAAGATGTAATCCCAAAAACATGGAACTATCATTAAACAGCAAAACATCCTTAAATTTTAATTGGCGCATTGCTTCCTGAATATCACCGGAAAAAATCTTCGAATTCCTTTTATTTAGTTTCTTGAATATGGAGTGAAAAGGAATCCAGTTAATTGATTCTGTTAAGGACTTCGGATACAAGTTCCAAAGGTCTTCCTTTATCTGAACTAAGCCGGTTTCTTCTCCATTCTTGATTCGAATCCTTTTTTGAACTCTTTCAGTATTTTTCCCTCGCCTTAAAGTGGCCCTGTCTAATGGTGGGTTTACATATAGTACTCTATTGTGCTTGGCAAATTCCATGGCAATATTTTTACAGTTACTGCCAATCTCAATATCCCATGCCTGTATACCTACAACTACAATATCTTGACCTTTAATCATATTAGCTGTTTTTTAATTCGCTATGGACATCTTCATATAGTTCCAATACATTCTTCGCCATAGTTTCCCATGAAAAGTGTTTTGCTCTTTTTATTCCTTTTTCCGCCAAAACTTGAGCCAACATTTTATCTTCTACCAAGGTTCTTATGGCAGTGGTAATTTCTGATGGATTAAAAGGATCAACCATTAACGCGGTATCTTCTCCGGCCACCTCTGGCATTGATGACGTATTTGATGTAATTACGGGAACTCCACATGCCATTCCTTCCAGAATTGGTATTCCAAAACTTTCCCGTAATGATGGGTACAGAAATACAGTACATTGACTTATAATTGCGGGCAAATCTGTATTGGGAACGTATCCCGTTAAATGAATCAATGGTCTTATTTCTTCACCTTCAATAGAAGTTAAAAGTTTTTGAAGCTCTCCTTCATCATAATCCAACATTACCAGTTTATACTGATTAGGATACGCTTTATTGAAATCTGAAAATGCCTTTAATACCCCTTTGGTATTTTTCTTAGGATCTGTATTCCCAAGAAAGAAAAAGAAATTATCCGGCAATGCATATTTATCCTTTATGGTCTTTAAATTACTTAGGTCTGTCACCTTTTTAAAATGAGAACCAACACCATTATAGATAGCGGTCAATCTGTTATCCTTAAATCCGAAATGATTGTTTATACGTTCCTTTTCGTAATTGGAAACCGTAATAACCTTTTTGCTTTTCCTAATCACTGGCGGCACAAAATACCTTCGGTACATATTACCCAATTTCTGATACCATGTCCCTTCTTTTTTAAAAACACTTATACTTTCCAAATAAATAATATCATGCAAGGTGGTTATGAGAGGAACTTTGGAAAATAATGGTCCTGTATTGCTGGTACAATGTAAAACATCACAACCTTCTTCATAGGCAGCCCTTGGTAATGCTAACTGTTCCCAACCTGGATAACCCCATTTAGATTCTAACTGTACTATTTTGAAATTAGGTGCATTGGGAATACAAGTGTCATCAAAATCGGGTTTTACAAAGACCACATATTCATTTTTATGGTCAATTTTCTGAAGGTTTTTAATAAGCTCCAGAGCAACCATATCCATCCCATGTTTCTTTTTCCTGAAAAGACGTTGTCCTTCTATTCCTATTTTCATTTGCTGTTATTGACTATTAACTGTACCGTGCTCGGTATGAATAAATTTTTTATTGGCTCCTTTTAGTTTGAAAAGAGATAAAAACATGAGCAGAAATGCCTTGGGCAAGGCAAGTATGGCCTGCAGTGTTTTTGAGTTGTAAAACTTTTGGGGAATAGCGAAAAAGAATGCAAGTGCAGTCAGCAATAAACTTATATACCAAAAAGAAGCAGGTACTGCCAAAAAATTAGTTGGCAAAAACAGATTTATGACTAAATAAGCAAAGGAAATTACCACTACCAATCCTAGTAACAATACTCTTGGAGGGGATATCATTTGATATACCTTATCAAAAAAATCAATATTACCTTTTGTAAATAGTTCCTTTAACCCTGGGAAAAAATATCTTCCAAAATATATAAACTGAGCTGAAAGCCAGCGCTTACGTTGGTTAGAAAACACCTCTGATTTTTGGACTTTTTCATCCAGCACCAAAGCATTATTCAAATATTCAATCTTGGTTCTGTTCTTTAGTAATTTTAACTCCAATTCTTTATCAAAACCGCCAACAGCATTAACATTGGCCATGGTATTCTTAAAAAAGTAATAATCAAACGCCATTCCTGATCCTATTAAGGCTGATGACAAACCAAGAACACGATGTCCTTTCCTAAAAATATGATTGTTAACCTCTTCGCTGATTGCATCCAATATTGCAAAGGAGGTATTTGTATTTTTTGCTGCTCTATGTCCTTGAACTACCTTGTATCCTTGATTGAAAGACGTATTTACTTTCTCAATGAATCGGTTCTCCATTATATTATCTGCATCCAGAATCAAAGCCACATCATAGGCATCGCCAATAACTTCCATAGCTCGATTAAGTGCTTTGGATTTTGTGCTTTTCTCAAAAGAAACTTCAACCAGTCGAATTGATAATTTTCTAAGCTCGTTCAAGGTTTTTTCCTGAAAGGAGTCGGCAATTATGACAACATCGTAGAGTTCTGATGGATAACTTTGCTGCAACGCACTTTTAGCCACCTCAACAATTACATTATCCTCTTTGTATCCAGGAATCAATACCGCAAACTTTCTTTGCTTATGGAGTATTTCATTCCGTTTTCTTGCTTGAAAAAGTCCAGCAAAAGAAAAAATGAATACATAGATGGATGCAAATCCAAAATACCCTATTAAAAGGAATTCAAGGCCATGTATTAAAATTTTGAGCACATCCATCTATATATATTCTTAATAGCTATCACTACCCTTCTATAAGTTCTTTAATCGATGTTTCTTTTATAAGATTGTCAAAATATTCAATGGTTTTTCCAAGACCAGTTTGTAAATCAACACTGGGCTTCCAATCTTGTAATTTTTCTTGAGCCAGCGAGATATCCGGCTTTCGTTGTGTAGGGTCATCTGCCGGTAAGGGCAAGTGAATTATTTTAGACTTTGAGCCTGTAATTTCAATAATGTTTTCTGCGAGCTCCAGCATAGTGAACTCCCCAGGGTTTCCAATATTGATTGGGCCTATAAATTCATCTTCCGTTGCCATCATCTTAATCATCCCATCTACTAAATCGCTTACGTATTGAAAGCTTCTGGTCTGCAACCCATCACCAAAAATGGTGATATCTTTTCCTTGTAATGCCTGCATAATAAAATTGGAGACTACTCTACCATCATCGGGTTCCATTCGGGGTCCGTAGGTATTGAAAATTCTAATAATTTTCACTAAAACATCATTGGAATTATGATAGTTGACAAAAAGTGATTCTGCACATCTTTTGCCTTCATCGTAGCATGACCTTATTCCTATAGGGTTTACATGGCCCCAATAATCTTCTGGTTGAGGATGTAATTCTGGATCTCCGTACACCTCACTTGTTGAAGCTTGAAGAATCTTAGCATTTATTCTTTTGGCCAATCCCAGCATATTGATTGCCCCTAAAACAGATGTTTTTATTGTTTTTATAGGATTATGTTGATAATGCACTGGTGATGCTGGACAAGCCAAATTATAGATTTCGTCCACTTCCAAAAAATAAGGCAGTGTTACATCATGTCGGATTACTTCAAAATAAGGGTTATCCATTAAATGGACTATTTTACTTTTTCTTCCAGTGAAGTAATTATCCATACTTACCACTTCATTTCCCTCATTCAAGAGTCTTTCACACAAATGAGAGCCCACAAAACCTGCACCTCCTGTTACTAATATTCGTTTCATAGTATTCTTATTATATGTTAGCGGTTTCTACTTCTGTATTTTTAATAACCTCCCTACCTATACTGTAATAGGTAAATCCTTGTTCGCTCATTTCCTCAGGGTCATAAATGTTACGCCCATCGAAAATGGCTTTGTTGTTCATCAATTTTTCTAAAATTCTAAAATTGGGCATCCTAAACTCTGACCACTCAGTAACCACAATCAAAGCATCTGCATCAATAATGGCGTCGTACTCATCTTTTGCATATTCAATCTTATCTCCCAAAATTCGCTTGGTTTCTTCCATGGCCACGGGGTCATATGCCCTTACCGTAGCACCAAGTGCTTTTAATTGCTCAATGATAACCAATGATGGTGCCTCACGCATGTCATCTGTTTTTGGTTTGAATGCCAATCCCCAAAGACCAAATTGTTTGCCTTTTAGGTTTTTTCCAAAATGGCTCTTGATTTTATCGACTAAAACAGATTTCTGTCTGTAATTAACACTTTCTACCGCCTTCAACACCTCCAATGAGTGGCCGTATTCATCCGCTGTTCGCACCAAGGCCTGAACATCTTTTGGAAAGCAGCTACCTCCGTAACCCGTTCCAGGGTAAATGAATTTATTTCCAATTCTGGAATCGGAACCAATACCTTTTCTAACCAAATCTACATTGGCCCCAACAAGTTCGCACAAGTTGGCAATGTCGTTCATAAAACTAATTTTGGTTGCCAGCATGGAGTTAGCGGCATATTTTGTCATTTCTGAAGAAAAAATATCCATAAATAACAATGGGTGCCCATTCATCAAGAAAGGCTTATAGAGTCTATTCATCACCTTCTCGGCACGTTTGCTTTCTATACCAACAACTATACGGTCCGGTTTTAAGAAATCTTCAACTGCACTTCCTTCTTTTAAAAACTCTGGGTTAGATGCCACATCAAAAGGAATACGAACATTTCTGTTCGCCAATTCTTCTTCAACGGCCGCTTTCACCTTATAAGAAGTTCCAACAGGAACAGTACTTTTGGTAATAATTACTTTGTAATCTTCCATATGTTGGCCTATTTCTCTTGCAACACCCAATACATATTTTAAATCTGCACTGCCATCTTCGTCTGGAGGTGTACCAACTGCTATGAAAATAGCATCACTATTTTTAATACCTTTTTCCAAACTTGTGGTAAAGGAAATTCTCCCCTTATCTATGTTGCGTTCTAGAAGTAAATCCAGACCTGGTTCATAGATTGGCACCTCGCCATTCCGTAGTTTTTCAATTTTTTTCTCATCAATGTCCACACAGACAACGTTGATTCCTGTTTCTGCGAAGCAAGTACCTGTTACCAAGCCTACATAACCTGTACCTATTACTGTTATATTCATAATTTAAAGTGTATTAAAAGGTTGATTTTCTATTCTAATTATTATCTCACATACCAATCTAAATCCTGTGTTCCTCCAGAATTGGCCCAATTGACAAACTTTGGATATTCAATATTTATTGGAACCATTTCCTGTGGGGGAACAAAATCATCAAAAATGTTCAGAGCCCACGGTAGATTTGTACTGGTTTTATAATATCTATTTTCAGATGGGTTACTATCGTCACTTGAGGTCCCCAAAAAACCAGCTTTGCTTGTTGGCTCAAAATCGGGAAGATGAACCTCCTTTGCTCTATCTCCATTGGAAATCAGGAAAGGATTAAATGGAACAGACCCTAGCTGCTCATAGCTTACAGGTGTATTAAAATCGATGACCAATTGAATAGTATCACCTTCCATTTCTATAACATTACCTGCAACAAATACAACAGTTTCATTGGCCGCAGTGCCCGATTCTGTTCCATTTGCATTTAGGCTTATAAAGTCTGCATTGATAATCTGTCCCTGAACACTTTCAATTGTAGAGGGATCGATTGGAAAAGACAGTCCAAAACCATTTTGAAAAGCTCCACCTATATTATCGATAATGAAAGTTCCTTCGATACTTGTTACTTGATTTGATGCATTGGTAATAAGGTTGTAACTGTAGGAAACAACAAGATCATTAAAATCATAATCCCCTTGGCTTGGCCACAAATCTTCATAAGCCAAGACGCCTGAAAGGTTTTCACTTGGCGAAAAATTATTGAAGGCTTTATTAACGTCAAAAGGAAAATCGTCCAATTCATCATTTACTCCATCCCCATCTTCATCATTGGCAGGGATTAAAGCAACTACATTGGTCAATTCTATTGACTCAACTGGGTTAGCACGAGCATAAAAAACCGCATCATTAAAATCTTCATCTGAATTTTGATCTCTTCTTAGGTCTTCAAAGGCTAAAAAATTGATTTCGCGAGTGCTATCATAAAGTTGTACAACATGCGTATTCAAACTAGAGGACTCTGGATTAAAGCTAGGTTCTGAATAAAAAATATTGATACCATCTCCTACTCCAGATCCATTCCATCCATTGGACACAACAAACCAAGATATTACCGTATTTGGCTGAAAACGACCTAAAAGGACGCGATCACCTGGTACTAATCCGCCGGAAGAACCTACCATGGAAACGTTAGGAAAAATGATGTTATGTGCTGTAATTTCGTCCACAGAAGCGGGTTCTTCTCCAACTGGATATGAATAATACCCCAAAGCATTTCTATATCCCGCTCCTTCTGAAACAAAAGTTACCCAAACATCTGCAAGATCAGTAAGCACCATACTGGTCTCACTGCTATTTGATAAAAATTGTGGATTGGCCTCTGGGACCTTACTTCGCTCAGGAAGTGATGCGTTAACATCATCCAACAGATTCTGTTCAATTACATCTGGAAGCTCCATTTCTGAAGGGACTCCTTGATTATCAAAACCGCTTAAATACGTATAGGAAACTTTCCCAGTAATATTTGAGATTCCCTTATTGGCCTGTAACAGTGTTTTTCCTTTTCCTGATGTAGATCGTTCATACAATGGTCTATAATCATATGAAACCGAACCATTTTCAACTGGCAAACGAATATCTTTTGTTAATCCTATATAATCGGAAATAAGAAGCAGACTATCAACTTGTGCCTGAACCATAAAGCTTTCTTCAAAATGACCATTTGCATCAAAAGTTGCACGTCCAAAGGAAATACTATCCTGTGCTCCTACCTTACTATAAAGAGAAAATACAGCTCCACTTAAAAAGGTTGGAACATCTAGAGTTACATCGATTGTTCTACTAGTAGCATAATCAAAACTGGCTGAAACGGTAAAATCACCCAAAGGATTCTCCTCTTCATCATTATCATCATCTATTACAACTGTGTCCTCTGTTGGTGGGCCCAAGTCACTTTCGCTTACACAACCTGCATAAACAAAAAGAATCAAAATAAGAACCGTAGTTTTAAAAACTTTAAACATTATTGTAGGTTTAATATATTTTGTAAATATTATCCTACATTTTAATAAAGAAAAGTATTTGTTGTAAAGCACTGGATTCGTGTTGTCAATTGGTGACAACCATGTATCTAGTTCACGCTAAAAGTCTTATATGATACTAGCTAGCAGTAGTTTTGTTTGTCAAATTCCATGAAATTGCCCTCCAAAATGCCCTCAAATGTTCAAACTCTCTTTTTATAATAAACACTAGCGTGTTTTTAGGTATTGAAACAAAGCACTGAAACAATAAACTGATAAACAGTTGGAATGGTTTAAAGTTTCTTCTTGCAAAGAGGATTCTGTTTCTTGAAATGTAATAGGTTTTCAAAGGACTGAATTTTCCTGTTGAAACCGATTCTTTATGAAGAATGTGTGATTTTGGTTGGTAGTAAATTTTATAGCCAGCTCTTTTTACCATTTCGGCCCAGTCATGTTCCTCGTAGTACAAGAAATAAATCTCCGTCATCATTCCCACACTTTCAACCACACTTTTTGGAACCATCATCGCAGCTCCATGAATGGATTGTGTTTCTCCGGCTTTATCAAAATCCCCATCATCTTTTTGATGATATCCTATACTGTTGTTGCGTATGGTCCAATGGTTCATCGGGGTATACCCTGCATATTGTATTAAAGTGGGGTCCCAATGAAATTTGATCTTTGGGCTTACCATTCCAATAGTCTTATCTTCTTGAAGTGTTTCTACTAGTGGCTCAATAAAACCTTTAGGAACTATGGTGTCATTGTTTATAAAGAGCAAATAATCTCCTTTGGCTTGTTTAATACCAAGATTGTTACCTCCTGCAAAACCCAGGTTTTCCTTACTTTTAACAAGGTTTACTTCAGGGTATTTTTCCTTTATGATATCTGGATTGTCCTTGGGTGAAGCATTATCCACCACAATGATTTCATAATTTGGATATGTTAATCCTCTAATGGATTGCAGTAAATCTAAAGTAACTTCAGATTCATTATAATTAATGGTTATTATTGATACAAGTAGTTTCATGTTATTTTGTGTCTTATTTAGGATGTAGCCTCTAACGCTAGTTCAGCTTCTTTTCTCTCTATAATCTTCTTGTCCAATTTTGGGGCTATGAACATAAATACCATCCCAGCATACATCAATATGCACGTTGGAAATTGTCCAAAAATTCCATTTCCGTAGGAAGCGGCCATTATCCCAAACATACCGCATACCAAGGCAGCAATCTGTCCTTTTAGCCAGCCGTCCCGTATTTTGTACATCACATTGTAAGCCCCTGTAATCAATGTAAAAAAGAGTATAAACAAATGCAGATAAAGGCCAATAATTCCGGTATCTGCCCAAACAGCTACAAACCAACTATCTGTTGCCGTATTTGCTAAAAAAGTATTTGGAGAAAAGCGTTTTCCCCAATTTCCCGTGGAACCTATACCTCCGCCAAATGGCCTTGAATTCAAGTATCCCTTTAGCTTAGCTTGATTTTCCAATCGAACTTGCAGTGATGCATCATTGGGATCAAAAGCGGTTCGCATTCTACGTATTTGATCATTATCATTGCCTATGGTAGTGTACTTGAAGAAAACAAAAATGCTTATTCCAGCAAGTACTCCAAGAACAATACTTGGCATGTGTTTTCTTATGATTATGAACATCATCCCTCCTGCTGCCGGGACCGCAATTGCTCCACGAGTTCCAGAAATCATCATTCCCAAAAGCCCTGCTAGGCAAACAATAGCGCAAAAAATCTGAAACTTTTTGTTCTTTGCAAATAATGTCAACACTCCAAACACAACACCTGCATGGCCCTGTGCTGCACCAAACTGACCTGCGTCTGAATAAAAAGAAAATATTCTAAGTTTTCCGAAGAGAATATGGGTAACATCTCCTCCTCCATCTAACCATGCTTGTTCAAAAGGATCAACTCCAAAGATTAATTGTTGCATCCCCTTCATTGTTGCCAAAAGGGACAAAATACCCCAAATAATAAAAAACAATTGAAGGTCTTTTGGCTTGTCGAATAATATAAAGACCAGAGGGATAAACAACCACATGTATAGTGATAACCCCCTCATAGCATAGAACCATGCTGCTATACTAACAGCCTCTGGATTTACTATTTGAAATATTGCATAGCCAAACCAAACAGATGCCAAAATAGTAAGTTGAGAACTCGCCTTATTCCATGGTACTTTTATTCTGAAGGCCTTAAAGAATAATGCCAAGTACATCAGCACCATTAAACCATCCATAAGCAATCCCCAAGTCATAGGAACATATCTACCAATCCCCAATACAAAAAAATTGAAGATAAGCACCGTTACCACACCTATTCTAGGGTTCACAAAAAGAGCTCCCAAATACACTACCGCAAATGGGATTATCATAACACCAATACCTGCTACCAAACCTTTGGTTGCGGTCAAGTGAGCCGTAGTCAACACTACGGACAAAAGCATTAAAATAGGCAATGGTTTTTTTAGATAATCCGACCCTTGTGTGGTTTCAAACGTATTCATTAGCCCAAATGCGTTTTAAGGTTTTTCAAGAACAGAACGCTTTCAGAAACTATTTGACTACTTTGAATTTGAATCTCCTTCTTCAGGTAATAGAATCCTAGAAATATTCCCATTACTGTAAACAATACTGTTCCCATTGCAACCGCAACCAAGCTTTTAAATACAAATACCGCCAAAAGATTTAGAATGATATTTGCCGACGTCATCACCAACACTTTATAAAGATTCAATTTTGGTTTATTGATGCTATCCAACAAAACTCCTGTAAAGCGATCTATGGGCAATAACATTATGTAAACCGTAAATACTCGAAAAATTAAGGTTAGTAAAGGCAGTGAGTCTTTGTATTCATTTCCTCCTAAGAAAAGCACCATATATTCAGCAAAGACAAAACTTACCATGGCCACTGGAAAAAACAGTAGTGTGATAATACCAACATAGGAAGAGAAAATTCTTTTAACCCCTCTCAAATCTCCTTCAATGGACTTCTTGGACATTCTGGGGTAGGCAGTCATAGCAAAGCTGTGCAATGGTATTCCCAAAAGATCTGTCAATTTTAAGGGTATGGCATACATGGCAATACCTGCGGAGCCTAAAATTGGGCTCATTCCAATGATAAAAGTATCCGAACTTTTCAATAAACTGGAACTTATTAAGGTGCCCATAGAGTATTTACCAAAATTTATCAATTCTTTTTCTATGGCCCTTTTGGCATTTTTTAAATAGGAAAGCCCATCCCAATTTTTGATAGAGCACCAAACACCAGAAACTGCATTAACCGCAATATTCACCCAAACAATTTCTATGAGACCAAGTTTTAGCCACCATTGGTTTAAAATGAGAAACAAACAGAATAGCCCCACATTTGACAGTCTTACCACCATCATTCTTTTAAAATTCTGTTCTGCCTGAAAAAGCGACATGGCATTGTTCCAACTTAGGTTGGAAAGTGCCAAAAAAGGATAGTAAAACAAGAACAATCGATACCCGTTGTTAATTTCTAGATTGAAAATAAGCAGAGTCACATGGCCACCCCAACATAGGAATGTCAATATTCCCAAGAGCTTAAGATTTATTTTAAACGTTGACCCTAGTATTTTTCTTTGTTTTTGGTCATCTGCTCCAGATAACAAACGTACTGAAGAGGTACGTGTGAGTCCAAAACGTAAAAGATCCACAAAAGTGGCCAAGGTGATAAACAAGACCCATTCGCCAAATAGCTCCTTGCTCAATTGCCTTGTCAACAACATAAAACTCACCAATCCCAAAAAGGCAACACTTACGTTTGCCATTAATGAGGAGAGGTTTTTTTCCTTGCTGATATTTTTGAGTCTTCCCAACATTAGGCTACTGATTCTTTAGTGAAAAATCTAAACTGAACTATCTTTTTTACCCAAGTACGAATCAATGATCTTTTCTTTGGTAGATCACCTACTACGGTTTCCATTTCCAAAACCTTCACCCCGTTAAGAATAATTGATGGTTCAGGCCCGGTGGTAGCTTCTTTAAATAAATTCAATGCATTTTTGTCCGCCTCGCCCCAAGCTCTGTTGGCCCTGGTTACTAAAAAGGTGTAATCCATGGTTGAAGCCAGTTTTACCGGAAAAGGGTTTTTTATAATACTTGGAATCTCTAAAATGATAAAATCAAAAGTGTTGAAATCAGAAATGATATTATCCGAATCGAACTCTTGAACATTTGAAATTTTATAAAGCTTATCGCTTACTGTATAGATAATTTTATGATAGTAATCTCCGGTCAATCCAAGGTCTTCGTCATCATAGGTAACATGGAGTATTTTATAATCAAGTTCACATAATTTGGCAATCAAATGTTTGCAAATGAAGGTTTTACCCTCATTTTCTTGGGTTGAAAACAACATGTTGATTACCGGTTCACTTTCCTTTTCCTTTTTATATTGATTTAGTATTACGTTTCTTGAAATGGCATTAACTGCTTTGTTTCTCAGGTAATCGTAATCCAATTTTTTATTCTTTTCACTTATCACAGGGAAAATAGAGGACACATTTAACTCAATTTTATCCTCTGCTCTTTTTGCAGTGTTAAGATTTCCATCCAAAAGCTCAAGAACAAGTATAGTAGCAGCCACCAAAACAAAACCAACCATCCCCGCTACAATAACTAAAAGCATACGCTTACTTGGTTTTGGGTTAATAGGGAAAAATGGGACTTCCGTTAGTTTAATGTTTGATTTTAACTCTACATTTTGTTGACGAAGTTTGGCGAGCCCAAGACTATGAAGTAAGCTTAAATACTCTCGCTCCGCGATGTCAATTTTACGTTCTAATCTTTTCATTGTGGCTCCAAGTGGGGAAAATTCCTGGTATAATCCTTTAAATTCCATTCGTTTTTGTTCCATCACCTTCAACTGTGCATTATAACCTTCATAATCAATGGTGTTCTGCAGCCAGTCTGAAAGTACACTTGTAGATGCTATACTTTTGGTATCGTAATCTGTGGTATACAAAGTATCAATGTGAGATGCCAACTTATTCTCCAACTCATTTATACGTTGCATTTTTTCAGAAACTTCTTTGCTTTCTTTTTCACGCTGGACAGAATCTTTTGTCATTCCCAAAGTTTTCATAGAGACCTGAAAATTCAGGGTCGATAGTTCCTTCCTAAGTTCCATAATGCTTTGACTGGAAATACGCTTCTTTTCATGGGTTTTCAACTTAGATTCTAATATGCTCAAAACTGCTTTGGCCGCTTGAAACTTTCTTTGGACTTCAAAATATTTAATTTCAAATTCTTCCTTCTCCGCAGCTAAATGTTTGGTCTGTTCATAATAGTTGATAATGTTGTTGGTTCTATTGAAGGTTAAAAGTTCATCCTCTGCTCCTCTTAAATCAACCGTGGATTTTCCCAACTGACCTTCAAAATATTTAACTACGGCATCCGACTGGTTTACTTTGATATTTGCATTCAATTGCACAAAAACCTCACAAAGGATTACCAATGTATTTTGACAAATTGCTGGGTCTTCAGACTCAAAATCAATATCTACAAAATCACTGTTAGAAATGCGTCTTATACCTACTTTACCCGAAATTTTTTCAATACTATAATCTGGGTGATCCAAATTAATTAGCTTGTAGATATAGTTCGTGTGGTTCGACTCTTTTAGCCCTATAAAATTTTCATAAGTCTTTTCTACATCACCTCTCACCACTAGTTTTTTAACCTCTTCTGGAACATCTTCCATTAGATCTTGATATTTGTCCCTAGAAATAATTTTAATATCTGCACTATCCAAAGCCATATGTTGCGCAAACAGCTTTAGACCAACAATTTCCATTGTGGTTCGTGCTTTTATTAAGTTGAGTAGGTTATCATAAGCTGTATTGGTAGCCCTAAAATCAATTTTGGTATTCTCCAGTTCTATGTTGGAGCCCGTAGCAATTCCGGTATAGATTCTAGCTTTTGAATTATAGACTTTAGGTTCGCCCTTGGTCATATAAAAAACCAGGGATGCCAGGATAATTGGCATTGCCACGAGCAACCCAATATGTCTTAGTAAAAGACGAACGAAAAAAAGTAAATTAAACTTCATTCTTAAATATTCAAATCTGCTCCGATAATGCTTTCCAGAGCCATTATTGAAGAAATAAATTCTGAGCGTTGTAGTTCAAAATTCATTGTTGCTTGGTTCATCATTTGTTGCAAACGCGTATACTCGGTAACGTTGATCACACCGTTTGCAAAATCTTTTTCTGCCCTTATGGATTGGATTCTGAAGTTGTCCACAATAGACCCCGAGATAAAAAAGAGTCGATGCGTTTTGAGCAAATCATTATATAGCTCAACAACTTTTTGTTCCAACTCCATTTCGGCAACTTCGGTTTCAAATCGAGCTTTTTTAGCTTCACCCTTTGCACTTTTTATTCTTGCACTCCTGTTCACTATTGCAGAAAGAGGTAACCGCAAAGAAACACCAACATTATACCTACTTTGCTCAGTGGAAAAAAGGGTCTGACTCCCCGGATCTCCTGCAATTTGCTGGTTACTCAGGTTATCAAAAATCCCGTAGCTATAACCTGCTTCCAAATTGATGTATTCTAACCAGGCCCTTTGTTCCGCAGAAACAACCCCATCTCTATATTGCTGCTCTGAAACAGTAACTTTTACAAAGGGAGAATGAACCTTGGCCATATGGACAAGTGTATCTATTGGAGGTAATTTCTTGCTGATGTCATTCTCCTTTAGCCCTTTGTCTATGAACTCATTGATAGATTGACCCGCTACTGCCTGTAGTATGAAAAAAACCAATAAAAAGCCCCAAAATTTCTTCATTACACGTTCTCTTTTTGAAAAACTGCTCTGAACGTTCTAAGCACTATCCACATGTCAATCAAAAAAGCATGTTTGCTATTGGCGTATTCTACATATTTTACATCCAAACTTTTGCGTTCTTCCGGAGACATTTTGGAACTTCTACCCCTGGCCTCTACTTGCCAAAGTCCTGTAATTCCAGCTGGTCCGTTAAACCTATCTGTCCATTCATCTGTAGTCAGCACTTCAGCTTCATACAACGGCAAAGGCCTATTGCCCACAATGGACATATCTCCTTTAAGAACATTGATCAATTGTGGCAATTCGTCAATGCTCAACTTTCTTATAATCTTTCCAACTTTGGTTATTCTAGGGTCGTTATCAAACTTTACAAAAGCACTCTTAGCACTTTCTTTACGTATGCTGTTATGAAGATTTTCGTCCACTTCATCATCATCTCCAAAAAGGACTGTTCCTTGTGGTTTATCAGATGCCTGCTCAATGTTTTCTTCATTGGATTGTTCTACATCCTCATGCACATATTGATTTAAATGCTGAAACTCCTTTAGACGCTTATCAGCATCTGGATACATGGAGCGTAGTTTGTAGAAGTCAAAAATTTTATATCCTGTTCCTACTCTTTTTGAAATGTAGTAGACCTTGCCTTTGGATTCTAACCTAATAGCGATAATAAATAATATTAGAAACGGAGAACCCAACAATAATGCAAGTCCGGCTACAGAGATATCAAAAGTTCGTTTCCAAAAACCAATCTTATACTTTTTGTCCGAATCTTTTGGAGGCCCAATTTTCTCTTTTTTTAAGTTGACTTTAAGTTCTTTTAAAAATTGAACTCTATCTAAGATATTTGTTATGGAAAGTGGTTGTACATAGAAATCATCTATTCCACTTTTAACAGCCTCGGACAAGTCATTTTTGTTTCTATCCTTAGCCACTAAAATGAATGGAATGGAGCTACTGTCAGCGAACTTTTCCTTCAAAGTTTTATGAAACTCTATACCAGATTGTCCTGGAATCTGCTTTTCGCAAAGAATGGCATCCACATTTTCATTTTCTTCCAACCATTTTATTGCCAAAAGGGAATTCTTCGCAATATGGAAATCTACTTTTTGGTCGCAGTCCAGAAATTGGTCCACCACTTTTTGATTTGTTCCCACATAAAGAAGACAAAGTTTCTTATCCGATATTACTTCCATAATTCTTAAGCCCGTATAAGTAGTTTTTCTACCCTGATTAACAGTTCTTCCGGATTAAATGGCTTTACCAAATAATCATCTGCACCCAATGTTAAACACTGAATACGATCTGCGCTACTGTCTCTACAACTCAATACAATAATTGGAATGTCTGCAAAATATCCGCTTTCTTTTACCTTTTGAATAAGTTCAAAACCATCCATGTTTGGCATTTCCAAATCTGTAATAATCAAATCTGGAATATTCCCTTCTTGCATCCATGACAATGCGGACAAACCATCTTCTTTTGTGGTTACATTGTACGATTGTCCTAAAAACTGCGATACCAATTCGCTTAGCGATTGTTTATCATCTACTACTAGAATTTTCATTGTTTTTCCTTTTTAAGTTTTGTAGTACTTAACATTATTGAAAAGTAGGATAAATATTACCCATTAATAATTCTATGTTGTAAAACCTAGGCAGCATGTTGTAAGCAGCTGTTTATTGGTAGTAACATTTTACCAAGCAATAGCCAGTTAGGTTCTAAAAAAAGTTGCTGTTTTTAAGGCTTTTAAGCACAAAAGCCCATGACCAAATTATATTGGTTAAATGTGAAGTGAGAAATTAAAAAAGAAGAAGTGATTTAGAAAGAAAAAAACTGAAGCAGTACTCTTAAACCTATTGTGCAACTTCCTCTGTAATTAATTCTTTATAGGTTTCTTCCATTGATTTTTTAGCAGGCATAAACCTTTCATTGCAAAATGGAAATGGTTTTGCAGGGTCTCTTTTTGGGGGCAAAGCTGTATACACATCAATGGGTATATATTTGAATTTTCCAACATTATAGAGTTTAATCGCCAACATGCCATCATCACATCCAGATACAGCTTTTAGATCCGTTTCATAACCAATAGGAAGAATGGAATCTCTGCGGACGGCCATACAAACTGCTCTTATGTGTTTAATTTTTGTGGTAAAATCCTGTGACAGCTTCCACCTGAAATAAATGTTTTTTAGTTTGTTCCGAAACTTCATTTTGGAAGAGAGTTGAAAATCATCTTCGTAACTTTTTGAAACAGAATAGCAAAGTACAAGGTCTTTGTCCACAAAAAAAGGAAGAGCCATTTTATCTACATAGTATGGATCATATATAGAATCTGGATCCATGGTACATATGATTTGCCCCTTCGCCTCTTCTAATCCTCTTTGTCTTGCATAGGTTATTCCTTGCTGTTTTTCACTAACAACTTTGGCCCCCAATTGTTCAAGAATTGACAAACTTTCATCATCCGCATTATTTTCCACAAAAATGACTTCATAAGGAATAATAGTCTTAAGATTGGCTAAGGAGTATATATGTGCAACCAAAGTTTCCTTTGCTCGGTAGATTGGTATAATCAGACTTACCGTTGGCTTTTTAACAGCACCCAACAGTTCAAAATACACAGTCAACTTAGTAAAGTCATCATCATTCAAGCTTTTTGGTGTTGCTCCAAAGTAAGGTTTATAGGCAGTAACTTTCATTTTTTTAACTCCTTTTGGTTACAAAGATCAGACACGGTCAGAACTGAGAATGTAATTGGTTTTGGTAGTATTCATGATTTCTGAAATACTCCTGTTCTGTCTTCCAATTAAAGAGATCACCTTATTTTGTTTTACAGATTTTTGATAAAGTTTTTCAAAAAAATGGGCAGCCGCAGAATCTAACATGGTTACTTTTTCTAAGCTAATCACAACGTTTTCATTTCGCTCCAAGATGGAATCAAAATATGAATTCAAAGCACCCACATGTTGTATGGATACTTTTCCTAATATTTCAAAAATCCCTCGGTTCTCCCTTATTTCTAATGACATATGCTAAAAGATTTAACTATTAAACTCCAACCTATTTAACATTTTCAAAAAGCGTCTATAGTAGTAACGCAAAATGATTCATAAATTGTAGTATTTTTCTTTCTTTTTTATAAAAGATTCAATCGTTGCATTAACTCTGGCCTGTTAGATCTACTAATTGGAACAACACTTCTTTCTATTAAAACACTATTATCTTGTATGTCGATTATTTGAGTAAAGTTTATAATAAACGAACGATGAATTTGGAGAAACCTGCACTCTGGCAACTTTTCTTTTATTTTCTTAAGTGTTGAGTGCACTCTGTACCTTTTATTCTGTGTTTGTATCTCTATATAATCTCCTTTTGCTTCTATTAGCAGGATATCCTTGAACTTTAGTTTTATCAATCTCCTGTCTATATTGATATAAAGGTCTTCATCCTCATTCTGGGCTGCACTTATTTCTGTGGATTCATTTGATACTTCACTAAATGTATTTTCAAGTTTGGATGCGCATTTTTGAAAACGTTCAGAAGAAATTGGCTTAACCAGATAATCCACTATAAATTCATATTCATAGGCCTCTATGGCAAAATCTTTATCCGATGTGGTCAACACAATTTTTGGCGGGTTGCTCACTGTTTCTATAAAATCAATCCCGGAAAGCTTGGGCATATGAATATCCAAAAAAATTAAATCTACTTGGGTATGTTTTATAAACTTAAGCGCTTCCAATGCATTTGGAAACTCTGCCACTAACTCCATATCTGGAATGGTTTTACAAAGTTCTTCCATAATGGCTCTTGCACTTGCCTCATCATCAACAATTATACACCTCATCTTAAGCTATCTTTAAAATAAATTCCTCAACGGATTTTAAAATATCATTAAACTCCTCTTTGAGCTTTATATCACCATACTTTAGGTCTTCTTCATATTTAACAGCAAGCTTATACCCATTATTAAGTCCAAGAATACCTAGTTTGTGTTTTATCTTATGCACAACCTTTGCTGCTTCTTCAAAGCTATCACGCTCTAAATTTTCTACATATTCGCTTTTCTCCTTTGGAAATTCCGTCTGGATAATCGTTAAGAATTTCTTTTCAAATTCCTCATTCCCACCTGAAATTTCCTTTATATAATCAAGATTTGGTTTCTCTGTCATTATGGTTATTTTTTATTGTAAAAAAGAAAGTTGTACCCATACCTTCTCCAGAAGAGAGCCAGATATCGCCTTTATAATAATTTATAATTTTCTTTACCAGCGCAAGGCCTATTCCTGTAGCTTCCGAGTTATTTTCAAGTTTTTTAAACATATCGAAAATACCTGCTTGCAAGTGTTTGGGAATTCCCTTCCCATTATCTGTTACACTAAATAGCCAACCGTCCTTTTCTTCTTTTACGTCTACAATCACTTGTCCATATCTTCTATCCTCAGTGGCTGTAATTGCGTTGGTAATAAGATTTTTGAACAGTTGCTCCAAACGGTATTTACCGGTATATATTTTAGGTAATTTTTTGCTCTTTTTTATCTTGACGTTTTCGGGAACAAATACAGTTTGCCGTATTTCATCTATCAACAAATTAATATCTATCATTATGGCACTTTCTTGAATAGAGTCTATTGTTGAATGCCGAAGAATCCCATCAATTAAACCATCCATTTTAGAAAGGTTTTGAAAAATAAGCTGTACGTTTTCCTTGTTTTGTTCTTTAAATCCTTCCTGTCCATCTTCGAACACCCAACTCACTAAAGAATGCACATTTCTTATTGGCGATTTTAAATCATGGGATACCATATGCGCATAGTTGTTCAATGACTCATTCTGCTGTTCCAGGTTTTTCAGGAGCATGTCTTTTTCCGCTGTTATCTCTACAAGTTTATGTGCCTGCTTTTCTATATCCTCAACTAATTTTTGTGGATTAAAATCCAGTACACCATTTATACGATCACTTGTTTTGTGTTGCATTGAGGCAACGGCCTTACTTAACGCATCCAATACTTTTCGTTGACTTTCTGCTTCTTTATGCAACCTTTGATTGGCCTGATACAATTCTTCTGAGCTCAAAGACGTGGCCCTCTGAATCATTTTTAACTTTTCATCAAAGTCTGAATATGATCTGCTAATGGAATTAAAGAACGTCTCTATTTCCGGGTGCTCTATGAACTCCTTAGGAAAAAATTTCTTTATTTGTCTTTTAAGCAGAGAATGCATTTATTCGCTCAGTAATGTTAGGGTCATGGTTTGGTTGTGCAATTGGCACTCATTTTTTCCTGCAAATGGCGCCATCTCTCCATAGGAGTAAAATCCTGTGATTTTTGCTTGGTCCCCTACAATTTCAGCAACTTCTTCAATTTCATCTTCGGTTCTTTGATCGAGCACTAATTTTCTACCCACGCAACTTACCAATATGGCCAATTCTGGTTTGCTCTTTCTATCTCTCATGGCCAAGACCGCAGCGTTTGAAGCTCCTTCTGCTATATCGTCCACTGTGGACATCATCAATTGTACTTTAGCGTTCATTGGCACATCACCGGCCAGAATCATTGAGTTTTCTGCTTCGTCTATATTAAGAATAGTGCGCACCAATGGTTCGGATTCATCATTCTGTTGAACAGTCAATGGATACAAAAGGGCTGCTTTTGGTAGCTCATCGGCCTTATCTCCTAAATACATTTTATAAAGATCCAGTGCTGGTTTTCCATCAATCTCAAAAA
This sequence comes from Flagellimonas sp. CMM7, assembly GCF_021390195.1. Classification (NCBI taxonomy): domain Bacteria; kingdom Pseudomonadati; phylum Bacteroidota; class Flavobacteriia; order Flavobacteriales; family Flavobacteriaceae; genus Flagellimonas; species Flagellimonas sp. CMM7. The sequence goes on from NZ_CP090003.1 coordinate 1,278,995, forward strand.
GTATGTTTCCTTCAGATTTGGTAATAGTTCTCTCAGGACCAAATGGTGTCCATCCTCCAAAATTTGCATAAGAGACTTCAAAGTCTCCGCCATAAAAACCGATGGCCACTACTTCACCTTGCTTTGGGTTTTCATTGTAAGAAGTCAATGTTTTTTCAAACCGAGCTCCATCACCACATAATCCTCCAGTAATGGAGGCATTAAACCCTTCTACAGATTCCAAACCTTCAATTAAATCGCTTCCATTTACAAAACTTCCATCGGAAACAATAAACATGTGCTTAAGCTGATTTTGGTCAAATTTATTTGAAATAGCCAAACCCAATTTCTCAATATTCTCATGGTTTGACACGTTTTCACTTACTATATTAAAGCGAGTTTTTTCAAACTCTATAGCTGTTAATGTTATGCTTTCTTCATACACATTGGTTTCCATAATCTCTCCGGAAGTAGACCCAAAAACAAGATGTCCTTTGGGGTAGAGTTCCTTTACTTCATTGAACAAATCTTTGGATTCCAATAAATATCTATCTCCAAATATTAAAACCAATGGCTCTTTTAAGGGTTGGTTTTCACTAAACTCCCATGACCCTCCTTTTAATCTTTTTGCTTGATTTATTTTCATTGCTTTTTGTTTTTATACATCTTTTTTAAGTGAAAAATAAAATGTAGTTCCTACTCCTATTTCACTTTCTAACCAGACTTTCCCCTCATACCTATCAATAATTTTTTTAACTATTGAAAGTCCAATTCCTGTAGAGCGTTCATTGCTCCCTATAGATTGGAAAATCTGGAAGATTTTTTCATGATATTCTTTTGGTATTCCTACTCCATTATCTTTTACGCTAAATTCCCAATGTGCGGAGCGCTCTTTGTAATCTATCTCTACCAACCCGTCCGGTTTATCAATATTTACAACCGCATTGCTCAAAAAGTTTTGGAACAACTGGTGTATCTTGGTTTTATCAGCTTTGATTAACGGTAGCTTCTTTTTGGTTTTTATGATGACATTTTCTGGGATATAAATGATTTCTTTAATCTCATGAATCACCTCATTTACGTCAACTTCCGTGTGATCCAAAACATCATTGTTAACGGTGGAATATTTTAGAATTCCACTAATTAGTTTGTCCATTCCCTCAATTTTCTCCTGCATCATCTTTAAATTATAAAGGCCATTTTCATCCAAAGAATCTTTATAATCATCATAAAGCCATGTAGCCAAAGCACTTACACTTCTTAAAGGCGACTTTAAATCATGTGAAACTATATGGGCATATTCCTGTAATCCTTTGTTACTTGTTTCGAGTTCCTGTAAAAGGTTTTCTTTTTGAAGTTCAAGGTGTTTCTGGGAAGTAATATCCAGATGAATTCCTATAGATCCAATCACATTTCCTGCATCATCAAATCTTGGAGCACCACTGACCAACCAAAACCGCTTTTCTCCGTTGGCAATTTTTACAGCCACCTCATAAGAATCCGAAATTCCTTCTTCTTCTTTCTGGTTTTGTTGCTTCAGATCATCTGTTTCATCACTAATAATAGGAATAGCTTCATAGACATTTTTTCCAATTAATTCATTGGCAGAATACCCTACCATATCACTAAAACTCTGATTGATCATTAAAATATTGCCATCGCTACCCACCTCAACAAGACCAAGATTCATATTTGCAATAATGCTCCCGTACTTTTCCTTTTGAATCTCCAAATTCTTTCGGTAGTTCTTCCGTAAAGTCACATCATTATAGCTCCATAAATGACCTTGATACTCTCCATTGCTGAACAAAGGAATATAGTCTCGCTCAAATGTTCTACCATCCAAGAGTTCCATTTCATCTGCCGTAACCACTTCTCTTTGACCAATAACATCATCTATTCTTCTTAGAGCCGAATCTGGTTCTAAGAACATGTCTTTGTATTTGTGGGTGGATTGTTCGCTATTTATTCCTTTAAGTACATCTGGGGAAACGGCAATTCCAAAAAGGTCGCAAAATTTTTGATTGGCCAAGACAATTTTCCTTTCCTGATCTTCCAATAGAATACCTGTCTGAAGGTTTTTTATCAAGGTTGTCATCCGTTCTTCCGATGCTCTAAGTTTTTCATCAGAAATTTTTTCCTGTGTAATGTCCTCTATCATTGCAACATTATACTCAACATCTCCTTTTCCATCTAACAGAGAACTCATAGATGTTTTTCCATATAAGGTGTCACCGTTCTTTTTGCGGAATTTGCGAATTATAGAGAATTTCTTGGTGTCGTTTTCTAAGCTCTTTTGCAAAAGATCATCATACAAATTGCTGTCCTCTAAAGAAGAAATCTCATCCAATGATAATTTTTTAAGTTCAACTTCAGAATACCCCAACAGTTCAATAAAGGACTTATTTGCCTTTATTATTTTATTCTTCACAATCAATAAAATTCCCAAAGAGGAATTTTCCACAATAATATCTTGCTGCCTTTTTTGTTTCTCTAAAAGTTGTTTTATCTCAATCTCTTGGGTGATGTCCCTTATCACTCCTTGTGCGGCTATAGGGCTTCCACTTTCATTATAAATGAGACTTGCATTTATGTTTACATATTTTTCTTCCTGATTTTTTGTGATAATCTTTGCTGAATAATTTTTAAGAACACCCACTTGCAACAAGGTCTGAAACGATTCTGCCGTGTATTCTAAATAGTCTTGATGTACTATGTCTGAAAGACAGATTTTTTCTTTTGTATGATCATATCCCAAAAACTCCTTGGCAGAGGTATTCATATTGATCACGTTAGACATTAAATCCATGACCACATAAGGATCAATAATGTTAACGAAAGCATTATCTATGGCAGTTCCACCGTCATTCAATAAGGTTTCTAGGCGGCCATTTGCTTCTCTAAGGTGCAAAGAAGCATCATAGAGCTCCTTTGCTTTATTTTCCAGCAAACTCTCAGCAGTCTTACGGGCCTTTTTCTCCCGTAACAAAGCTCTTTTTAAAATGGAAACTTCATTGTTATCCATTTTGGAAGATCGCAAACCTGACTTCTGTTCCGTTTTCATTTAATAGTTTATAATCTACTTTTACTGTTTTCTTAAAGTGTTCAAATGTTTTTACAATTAACCCATGCGCCAAAGCATAGAGCCCTCTTGAAGAACTGTAAATCATTTCAAGTGAATTCTCTGTTTTTGAAAGTATTTTAAATTGAGGGAGTTCCGCATCAGGGTAGAGTTTCTTTACATGTACGTGAATATGATCTTCAATACAGTGAAGAAGTCCAATGGGGGTTCTGTAACTAGAAACCACTTCTGGATGGGCTTCTACAAGTCCCACAAATAGATGATGCCCAAAAGAATACAATAAATCCTCATGGGAAATATCCTTTTTCTTACTGAGTTCGGAAATCAAACTCACCATCTCATTAAAGTCATAAGTACCTACGGACGTATATGCGCCTCCAGAAGGAAGGTCACAGTTTTCCAACAGCGAATCAACGGTCTCTAGTCCATAAATAGACTCGACCATTTCCATAAACTCAGTAAAAACAATTCCTTTCATAATAAAGAATATTATGATTTAAAAGTAGGAATTGTACTACTTATTTAAAAAAAGAATGTTGTGAAATAGAGAATTTTGTTAGGCTTTGACCAGCTCGCTAACCTCCCAGTAGTCAAAAACTTTTTTCAGCTTAGACTCGTAATCCTCATATTTTAAAGGCTTTATAATATATCCTGCTATTCCAATCTCAAAGCATTTTAATAAATCAACGCGATTTTCCGATGTGGTCAAAATAATGGTAGGCAAATACTTAAGTCTATCATCCGCCTTTAAAATGGAAAGAAATTCAATGCCGCTCATTCGTGGCATATTAAGATCTAGAAGGATAATATCCGGCAAGTTTCCTCCTTTCAAGAATTCCATAGCTTCTTCTCCATTTTTAGCTTCGGTAATCTTGTGTTTGGACTGAAACTTAGAAATAGCTCGTTGCAATTTCATAGTTTCTATCATATCATCTTCTATGAACAGAACATTCATGACACTTTGGATTTAGTATACAAAAGTCTTAAAACACTTTAAGAAAAGGATTACAATTTAGTTAAATGAGAATAAACTATCGACGAATGGTAGAAATATTTCGGCTAAATATCAATAATTTTAATAGGTTGACCTTAAAGAGAGTGCAATTGCTCTTTTAGTTTCTTGGTTAACCCTGAAACTACTAAATCATAAGAATGATTTACAAGTTCTATGATCAGGTTAGGCGGAAGGTTTTCCAAAAACAGGGTATTCCAATGTTTTTTGCTCATATGATAGCCCGGTGTAATATCTCCATCATACTCCTCTCTTAATTCTATTGCTCGCTCCGGGTTACACTTAAGGTTACATTGAGATGGGATTCTTTTTAAGGGTAATAAAGCAAACATTTTACCCATTACCTTAAACACCAAAGTATCCTCATCAAAAGGAAACTCTTCTGTCACACCTTTTTTACCAATGCAGAAGTTTCTAAGTTCTTCAACATTCATCCTTATATCCCATTTGAATCATAAACAATTACCTTCTCCCAAAGATCCTTGCATTCTTCAATAAAGATTAAGTGAGCTTCTTCATTTTGATACCCTTCTTGTGCCTCCGGAGATTCAAATGTCACTATTAAGGAATAGGTGAATGAGCCATCAACTACATCCCTAATTGCTTTTGGTGGCGTGCCAATAAAATTCGTCTTTGCGTATTTAGAATTTTTAAGAAAGGTCTTTAGAGAGCTTTCAAATTTAGCCCTATCTGCTTTATTATCTGGGTTTTTAAACCAAAAATAAACGGTATGTGCAAAAGCTGGGTCAAAGGTTTTCATAGTGTCTTCAGTTTGTCCAAAACTTGTAGTTGCTACTACAAAGATTAATAGTAAAGATATAATTCCTGTTTTCATACTTATTTATTCTTCTAAAAGGTTTTTTTCTCTATTTGTGATTTCCAATGCTGAATAATCTAAAGTCCAACCAATCGTTTCCACAATTTTTTCAACCAACAGCACCGCTTGTAAAGCCTCTTTTCTTGCTGTTATCATTAAGCCACTTTCCGGTATTTTTTGTTTGATGTGTTCTTTGGCCTCCACATTCAGTTTGGTTAAATCATCTGGGGAAAAGCTATTGAACAGTCCATTTTTAATATCGTAAAACTGAAGGTCCGGTTCAATGGATAAAATTTCTGGTTCCGGAAAGTCCGCAAGTATGATACGCTTATTTTCATTGTCGGCTTTCAAATTCAGCTTCTTTAGATCGTACCCAATATGCGCTTTGGCCTTAACCACGATCAACGCTTTTTTCTTACTACTTAGAAGACTCATAAACCCTTCTTTAGTATTTTCATAGTGATAAATCTCAGCAAAATCTCCTTCTACTGAAATCAATTTGCATACACTCTGTATTTTATCCAACAACACTGTGGACTGTTGTTTGGTGAGCTCTTTGCTTTTTTTTCTTCTAAACACAGAGAACAACCAATACATTAGTATCGCTCCTAGTATAAGACCCAAAAAAGCTTCTATAGCGCTATCCATGTTTTAAATATATAAAGATTGTAAAGAACTCCTTACTCCATTGGGGCATATAAAATGGGTCTACTTGGACTGGCATCATTTTCAAAAGGGGCAACATGGAGATTTAAAAAATAGCAACCATCTTCTATCTCATTTCCTACATATATAAATTCTGTGATTGTCGAACTTAACCTTGGTTTACCTTTCATTTTCCAAAAGGCGTTATGCGCCAAAAGAGCGCCACCATCTTTTTCTTTGTCCACAGAAGGAAGGTCAATTAGTAAGTGTGATATCTCCTTATCAACCAAATAATTAGCCGCCGCCTCTAACAGGTAAGGTGGATTTTCATTGGAGTACTTCATCGACTTCTTGTTTTCAAGGTTTGGAATGGTCCTAATAATCAACGCTTCTCGTTTTTTATTACCCAAAGCATATTTTAATTGCTTTTCCGATATCACAAAATCTTCTCCAGATTTTTCTGGGGCAACAGTGATCACTTCTGCCAAGAAAAAGAATTGTTTTAAATTTTGGTTCACAGAGTAAAACGCCTCAGTAATATGACCCAAACATTCGGTATGCGTCACATGAGAATGTGGATTGAACCAAATGTCATTAAAATTGGTAGATGCTCCCTCCGAAACCTTTCCTATAAAATCTCCGTCTTGATGTGGTTCAATTTTCGGTGAATCAAGATACCACGCATTCACGTTATCGCTCCCACCCTTAAGCGGGATTGAAATATCCAATGGCTTGGATAAATCGATTTTATAATTCTTCGAATTGTATTTAATGTTAGCAATCATGATTCCAAATTAATCATAAAAAGGTCCGATGCAATTCCATCGACCAGAAACTTTCCTTTTTTGGTTGCCAACAACTTTCCGTCATCCACAAAAAGTAGATGCCCCTCCAAGTATTTTTCGGCCTGCTTGTTTAAATAATCAAGACAAGTCTGTCCAAAATCAAGTTCAATTTTTTCCAGTGAAACTCCCCAGATAGTTCGCAACCCAGTCATGATATATTCATTATATCTATCCGTTTTGGACAAGGTTTCCTTTTCCAGCGGTAGTTGTTGCATTTCCAGTGCTTTGATGTACTTTGGGTTGTTCCTGATGTTCCAACTCCTATTCTGTCCATCAAAAGAATGTGCTGAAGGACCAATACCTATATATTTCTTTCCTTGCCAATAAGAAGTATTGTTTTTTGAAAAATAATCTTGTTTTCCAAAATTGGAAATCTCATAATTTACATAGTCATTCTTCTCTAAAACTTCTACCAATATATTGAACTGTTCCTGTGCCTGTTCGTCATCTACATCAGCCACTATTCCCTTTTCTATAAACTTTTTAAGTGCTGTTTTTGGTTCAATAGTTAAGGCATAACTAGAGATATGAGGAAGTTCAAAAGAAAGGGCTTTTTCAATATTCGCTTTCCATCTTTTGTTATCCATACCAGGAATCCCGTAAATTAAATCGATTGAAATATTATCAAAGTAATCAGTCGCCACCGATAAAGATTTGATGGCTTCATTTGATGAATGCGCTCGGTTCATCAATTTTAAATCCTCATCAAAAAATGATTGGACACCTATACTTAGGCGATTAATAGGGCTTTTAGATAACTCAACAATTTTATGATCGGTTAAATCATCAGGATTGGCCTCTAAAGTAATTTCAGGATTTTCAACAACCTGATAATTTTCATAAACAGCCCTTATTAAGGTTTCTACTTCGGCTATATTTAAAACTGAAGGTGTCCCGCCTCCAAAATATATAGTTTCTACGGTATTATTTTTAAACTCATCTTTTCGGAGTTCAATTTCCTTTTTGATTGCCTGTATCATGGCCTCTTTTTTTCCCAATTGCGTAGAAAAATGAAAATCGCAATAATGACAGGCTTGTTTACAAAACGGCACATGAATATAAATCCCTGCCATATTATTTTACCTTTTTAGGGTTCTGCTTTACAAAAGCGTCCCATCCGGTGTAGTGCTTCCCAACCTCAACACGGCCTTCATTATAAAAATGGCAGACAGCAGCAGCAAGTCCATCCGTACTGTCTAAATTTTTAGGCAGTGTTTTCAACTTCAACATGCTTTGAAGCATTTTGGCCACCTGTTCCTTGCTTGCATTCCCGTTACCTGTAATGGACATTTTAATTTTTTTGGGCATATACTCCGTAATAGGAACTTGTCTGAAAAGTCCCGCAGCCATAGCCACCCCTTGGGCACGACCTAGTTTGAGCATGGACTGCACATTTTTTCCAAAGAACGGAGCCTCTATGGCAATCTCATCAGGATGATAGGTATCTATGAGCTCCAAAGTACGTTCAAAAATGAGTTTTAGTTTGGTATAGTGGTCGCTATATTTTTTAAGCATCAATTCGTTCATCTGAACAAAATGCATTTGCTTATTAATCACCTTGATGATTCCAAAACCCATAACTGTTGTTCCCGGGTCTATTCCTAAAATGATTTTTTCCGTTGCCAAATTTTAATTGGTGTTTACTACTATGGGAAGTCTAAATCGTAAACTTACCGGTGTTCCTCTTTTTAGTGCTGGGGCCACTGTTAAATCTCGCAACCTGCTAGTTACCTCAGCATTGAATTCTTCAATTTCGTTAAGGATATTTGGATTTTCCTCTATGTTTAAAACGGTGATAAAGCCATGTTCATCAATTAAAAAATCAACATACAAGGTATCGTTTAAATCAGTATCGACCTGAAATTGTAAGCTGTCCAATGCTTGTGAAAAATGATTCAAAATTTCACTTTGAAAGCAATCCCGTTGAGCTTGTTTGGCCGCTGTTTCATCACAATTATCAAATAGTGGATATTGGTCCACATCGTTCCAATCAATCGCCAAAAGTTCTTCATTGACCATTTTTTGGGTCTTGTCCTCTTTGGACATGAACAGTTCGCAAGAAGCGAGCAGACCAAAAAAACTTAACACAACCAACTTACGCATACAACCCCAAATATTTGGTTGAAATTACGATTTTTTGATCATATTTCTTTAACTCTTTTTTGTCTGGATACTAGTTCTTCCTGTAACAAATAGCTACTATATTTGTCTTATAGTCAAAACCAAAAAATGGACATTGCTTTACTTGTTTTGGGGTTTCTTTTAATGTTAATTGGAATATTAGGTAGTTTTCTACCTGTATTACCTGGTCCACCAGTGAGCTGGGTGGGGTTGCTACTCCTTTATTTGACCAAAGCTGTTCCTGACGATTGGTGGATGCTGGGCATAACGCTCTTTTTTGCGCTGCTGATCACCGTAATGGATTATTTGATTCCGGCAATGGGGACTAAAAAATTTGGCGGCAGTAAAGCTGGAATGTTAGGAACCGTAGTTGGGTTATTGGTCGCTATATTTTTTCCTATACTAGGACCGTTCGGAATTATCATTTGGCCCTTTGTTGGGGCATTAGTTGGCGAACTTATTAACAAGGCCGATCAAAAAACTGCATTGAAAGCTGCTTTTGGCTCCTTCTTAGGCTTTTTGACCGGAACATTTATGAAGTTCTTGATAGGCGTAATCTACTTTGGAATCTTTATTTGGAAAGCCATTGAATATAGTCCAGAGTTGTTCACCTTCAATTAATCAAGCCACTCTGTTTTTTCTTCAATAGGAGTTCTTGCTGATGGTTCTACTGGATCATCATAATACCCCATATATAGAAATCCTAGGCATTTTTCTCCTTCTTTTAGATTGAAAAACTCATCCATGTATTTTACCAAACCAGGAGAGCTCCAATAACATCCAATTCCCATTTCGGTGCAGCAAAGCCACATATTTTGAACAGCCATTGCAGTTGCGGCCAACTCTTCCCATTCGGGTATGCATTCATTAGGATCACGCTGCATGCAAATAGCAATTACCGCTCCTGAACGAGCAGGATTATCTTGCAGTTTTTGAATTTTTATTTGCTTGGGTTTGGGATCCACTTCTTGGTATTTGTCCGATAGAAATTTGCCCAAAGCTATCTTTTTATCACCCATTAACACCTTAAATCGCCAAGGTTCGGTCTTTTTATGGGTAGGTGCCCAGTTGGCTGCTTCCAACAGCTTCTCAATGGTTTCTTTTGAGATAGATTTGTTATTATATTGAGCTGGAAAAACACTTCGTCTTTTCTTAATGATATCAAATGCCATAATCAATTTTTAAGCTTTTCAAAGGTACACCTTGAAACACTTTTATATCATATTTTCATAAATAAATCCATGCAGTTTTGCAGAGCAGGATTCCGATTATCCTCTTTCCAAACCATAGATAAAATAGCCCGTTGCTTAATCTTTTTGAGTTCAATGAATTTTACTTTCATTTGAAAACCGTATTGCAACGCAGTGGGCACTATTGCAATCCCCAATTTATTTTCCACCAATTTAAAGACAGTTTGGGCATGCACTGATTTATGGGAAACATTGGGTGAAAAACCAGCATCCTCGCAAATGCTCAAAACAGTATCATAATATTGAGGGCTGTAATCTTGAGAGAAAAGGATAAAATCATCGGTAGCAACTTGATCAATGTTTTTAAATTCTTTCTCATTCAATATATGATCCGCTGGCAACACCAATGAAAAGGTATCTTCAAAAACAGGTTTCAATTTCAGCCCTTTTGGCACTCTGGACAATCGTACAAACCCTAAATCCAATTTATCCCTTAGAATAGCACTTATCTGAGCCCTATTAGAAAGTTCTTCTAAGCTGGTATGTATAAACGGAAATTTTTCCTTTAAGTCCAGCAATAAATTTGGTATTACATTCTGCATTGCAGAGCCTAAAAACCCAATTCTAATTTCACCCAAATGCCCTTCACCAATAAGCTTTAATTGTTTTTTGGTCTGCTCCAAATGGTTCAGTATAAACTCTACCTCACCCTTTAAAAATGCTCCTGCCGGGGTTAACCTAACTTTCTTCTTATCTCTAATAAATAGTTGTGTTTGCAGAATTCCTTCCATCTGCTTGATTTGCGTACTCAACCCAGGTTGGGATATAAACAGCTTTTCTGCTGCCTTTCTATAGTGCAATTCTTCGGCCACAGCCAAGAAATAAATGAAATGTCGTAGCTCTATTTGATAATTCATGGTTATTAAATACTACAAAAATAAGTATTGGTAATTATTAATAACGCTCAGTACCTTTATAAATCTCAAATTAAGTTTATGCAACTACCAAAAATATTTCATTTTGGCGAACATCATCTAACTGCAAGTATTGCTTTAGGCATTGCCAAAAGTTCGGTCAAAGGAATAATATCACCGGATTATCTCAAGAAAATAGAAGAGAGTAATCTTCGTGTTCAAAATATCGTTGCCAAAGGTGATACCGTTTATGGTATCAATACAGGCTTCGGACCTTTATGCAATACCAAAATTTCCAAGGAGGATACTAAAATTCTTCAATCTAATATTCTACAAAGTCATAGTGTTGGAGTGGGAAAACCCATATCTGAACAACTTGCCAAACTGATGCTTATCTTAAAAATACATGCACTTGCAAAAGGATATTCGGGTATCGCGGTTGACACCATCAAAAGAATGCTTTGGCATTTGGAACATGATGCCATTCCGGTAGTTCCATCACAAGGTTCTGTGGGAGCATCTGGAGACTTGGCCCCTCTCTCTCATTTATTTCTTCCACTAATAGGACTGGGCAAAGTAAATTACAAAGGTGAAACCATTACTACCGATCAGCTATTTAAGAAAACCGGACTTCAATCTTTGGGACTTGGTCCAAAGGAAGGTTTGGCGCTCATCAACGGCACACAATTCATTGCTGCACACGGCGTTTTGGTCTTGCAAAAATTGCAGTATTGCCTAAGACATGCCGATATTATTGGAGCTATGATGCTGGAAGGGCTTCAAGGCTCTATGAGACCTTTCCATGAGGAACTGCATGCCCTTCGACCCTTTAAAGGCAATCAACATGTGGCCGGAAGAATACGAACACTGCTCCAAAGTTCCGAAATTTTGGAAGACCATATCGACTGTGAACGAGTCCAAGATCCTTACTCGCTTCGTTGCATGCCTCAAGTACATGGTGCATCTAGGAATACCTGGTTGCACTTAAAAGAACTATTGGAAGTGGAACTTAATTCTGTTACTGACAATCCAGTAATCATCAATGATGAGTTGACCATAAGTGGAGGTAATTTTCACGGACAGCCCTTGGCCATGGCTTTGGACTACGCAGCACTGGCAGCTTCAGAATTAGGGAGCATTTCGGACCGAAGAATCTATTTGGCACTCGAAGGAAATAGTCCAGGAGTCCCTAAATTGTTGATGGAGGATACTGGAATCAATTCTGGATACATGATTTTACAATACACCACGGCAGCATTGGCCAGTGAAAATAAAAGTCTATGTTTTCCGGCGAGCGCGGATAGCATCCCAACCTCTTTAGGACAAGAAGATCATGTGAGCATGGGGTCTATAAGTGGAAGAAAAGCACTTCAGATCATAGAAAATGTAGAAAAGATATTAGCTATTGAGCTGTTAACCGCCGCTCAAGCCTTTGAATTCAGAAAACCTTTAAAATCGGGGGTGGTATTGGATGAAATTCATAAATTCATAAGAACCAAAGTCACCTTTGCAGATAGCGATCGTGTTTTTGCTGATGATATTGAAAAAGGAATAGAAACCATTCAAAAAGGTGAAATTATTGCACTGGTAGAACAAACCATGAAAGTAAAAAACCTTCAATGGAACGCTCCTTATCTGGAAGAATTTGAAACATACTAACACATGAGCAAACCACTATTAATAGGTCCATTTACACAACTGCTTCCAATGTCAGGTTTACCCTTTAAAGGAGCGTTGTCTGATGAGCAATTGGTAATCATTGAAAATGGGGGCATTCTTATTTCCGATGGAAAAGTCATGGAAGTTGGTGTTTTTGAAGATTTAAAGTCTGATGCTGTCGATATCCACCATATTGAAGGGCAACATGTTTGTCTTCCAGGGTTTGTAGATTCCCATACCCATATCTGTTTTGGTGGCTCGCGGGCCAAGGATTACGCCTTTAGAAATTCTGGGAAAACTTACTTAGAAATTGCAAAAGCGGGTGGTGGCATCTGGGATACCGTAACACAGACTCGAAAAGCTTCCCAAGAAGATTTAACTGAAGGTATTGTTTCAAGAAGCAAAACCCATTTAGAAAATGGTACAACAACGATAGAAGTAAAAAGTGGTTATGGCCTTTCAATTGATGAGGAACTCAAAATGCTAAGGGCCATCAAACAAGCAGAGAAAAAAACACAAGCAGATTTAGTGGCAACATGTTTGGCCGCCCACATGAAACCAAAAGATTGGAATAGCGACAAAAATTATCTGGAAGAAATCGCCTCACAACTGTTCCCTATATTAAAATCAGAAGGACTTAGCAATCGGATTGATGCTTTTATTGAAGAAAGCGCATTTTCTACTCTAGAGATAGCACCCTATTTTAAGAAAGCTAAAGCAATGGGATTTGATATCACCGTACATGCAGATCAATTTACTACTGGCGGAAGTGAAATAGCCATGCATTTTGGTGCAATAAGCGCAGACCATTTGGAAGCCAGCACCGAGAATGAAATTCAATTATTAGCCAACAGCAATGTCATTTCCACAGCCCTACCAGGAGCTTCATTAGGTTTGGGGTGTGCCTTTACCCCTGCCCGTAAATTGTTGGATGCAGGTGGAGCTTTGGCCATTGCCAGTGACCATAATCCTGGTTCGGCACCCATGGGTCATTTATTGACTCAGGCAAGTATTTTGGGAACCTTTGAAAAGCTCTCAAATACGGAAGTATTGGCCGGGATTACATTCAGGGCTAGTGCTGCTTTGAATTTAGCGGACAGAGGTACATTAGAGCCAAATAAACTTGCTGATTTTGTTGTTTTTCCAACCGACAACTATCAAGAAATCACCTATCATCAAGGGCAATTAAAACCCAATATGGTTTGGAAAAAAGGCGATAAGATTTATGAAAGAAATTAAAATGACTACGACATTGACCGCATTCCAAAAAAGCATATTACAAGGTATTCCTTCGGAATTACCTCTCAAAAAAGCATATCCCAAAAACGGAAACCCAGCTCCCAAACGAAAAGACATTTTATCAAAAGAAGAGAAAAAACTGGCAGTTCAAAATGCATTGCGCTACTTTCCAAAGGATTGGCATGTGGAACTGGCCAAAGAATTTGCCAGTGAACTTAATAGTTATGGAAGAATCTATATGCATCGGTTTAAACCAGACTATGAGTTATATGCCAGACCTATTTCCGAATATCCCGCGGAGACAAAACAGGCTGCTGCAATTATGCTGATGATTCAGAACAATCTTGATCCCGCCGTAGCCCAACATCCTGAAGAACTTATTACTTATGGTGGTAATGGTGCAGTCTTTCAAAATTGGGCGCAGTACTTGTTGACCATGAAATATTTGGCAGAGATGACGGAGGAACAAACCTTGCATATCTATTCAGGGCATCCCATGGGATTATTCCCCTCTTCTAAAGAAGCCCCCAGAGTAATCGTCACCAATGGCATGATGATTCCCAATTACTCTAAACCCGATGATTGGGAAAAATTCAATGCTCTAGGGGTTACCCAATACGGTCAAATGACAGCAGGGTCTTATATGTACATTGGACCGCAAGGTATTGTTCACGGCACTGCCATAACCGTAATGAACGCTTTTAGAAAAGTATTGAAAAAAGACGAATCACCTAATGGAAAGGTGTTTTTAACCGCTGGTTTAGGTGGCATGAGTGGCGCACAGCCTAAAGCTGGGAACATTGCAGGCTGTATTACCGTTTGTGCGGAAGTTAATCCCGAAGCTGCCAAAAAAAGACACGAACAAGGTTGGGTTGACGAGTTATTGACTACGATACCTGCCCTAGTTGAAAGAACCAAGGAAGCTATTGTAAAACAGCAAGTCGTGTCCTTGGCTTATATAGGCAATATTGTGGAAGTCTGGGAACGTTTTTACGAAGAAGAGATTTTTGTTCACTTGGGATCAGACCAAACTTCCTTGCACAATCCTTGGGCTGGGGGTTATTATCCGGTTGGCCTGTCTTTTGAAAAGGCTAATGAAGTGATGGTTGAAAATCCATCCGAATTTAAAAAACAAGTACAAGAATCTTTACGAAGACAAATAAACGCCATCAACAAGCATACAGCAAAAGGCACTTACTTTTTTGATTATGGAAATGCCTTTTTATTGGAAGTTTCTCGAGCTGGAGGCAATGTAATGGCTGAAAACGATATTGATTTTAGATACCCATCTTATGTTCAAGATATTTTAGGACCCATGTGTTTTGATTATGGTTTTGGACCTTTTAGATGGGTCTGCACTTCTGGAGACCCTAAAGACCTACAGCGAACAGACACTATTGCTTTAGAGGTCATGAAAGAAATCAAGGCCAATGCTCCTGAAGAAATTCAACAGCAAATGCAGGACAATATTACATGGATCAGTGAGGCAGAACAGAATAAATTGGTTGTGGGTTCCCAGGCAAGGATTCTGTATGCAGATGCTGAAGGACGTGCGAAAATTGCAGAAGCTTTTAACGATGCAATAACCCAAGGGCAACTTACCGCTCCAGTAGTGCTTGGTAGAGATCATCATGATGTTAGTGGTACCGATTCTCCCTTTAGGGAGACCAGTAATATTTATGACGGCAGCAAGTTTACAGCAGATATGGCCATTCATAATGTGATAGGCGACAGCTTTAGAGGCGCTACTTGGGTATCTATCCATAATGGTGGTGGCGTAGGTTGGGGCGAAGTAATAAACGGAGGCTTTGGAATGGTCTTGGATGGCTCTGAAGAAGCATCCCGTAAATTAAAAAATATGCTGTTTTATGATGTAAACAACGGTATTTCCAGAAGAAGTTGGGCTAGAAATAAAGAGGCTTTATTTGCCATAAAACGTGAAATGGAACGAACTCCCAATTTAAAAGTAACTTTACCTAATCTAGTTGAGACAGATATATTGAACCATCTTTTTGATGCATAATGAAACACTACACAAATCCAAATGCAACTATTTGGCATGGAAGAGTCAGTAATAAGTACCTGTACCTCCATGAAAAAGTGCGGTGCACACCTTTAAGTGAAATTTCTGAGCCTACAAAAAGATCAATTGCACTATTAGGATATGCTTGTGATGAAGGAGTAAAACGGAATCAAGGTAGGGTTGGAGCAGCAAAAAGCCCTGAGGTCATTAAAAACAGTTTAGGAAAATTTCCCAACCATCTTGCCAATACCGTACTACTATATGATGCTGGTACAATAGTTTGTATAGATAGAGATATGGAAGCTACCCAAAAGGAGCTTTCCAAAGCCGTTACTATGCTTCTAGAAAAAAAACAGTTTCCCATTGTTTTGGGTGGCGGCCATGACATGGCCTATGGACATTACCATGGGATTCAAAACTACTTGGATTCAAAAAAAGAAGGGCAGACAATCGGAATCATTAATTTTGATGCGCATTTTGACCTTCGAAAGCCTACGGATAATAACAATTCCGGAACCCCATTCTACCAAATTGCAAAGGAATCTGAAGAGGAAGGAATCGATTTTAACTATCTCTGCCTAGGAATCCGAAAAGACGCCAATGACCGTGCACTTTTTCAAACAGCCAAAGAGCTAGATGTAAAATATGTACTATCTGACACCTTTCAGATACAGTATTTAGATGAGATCAATACATGGATCAATGCCTTTATCAAAAATGTGGACAAGGTCTATGTAACCATAGATCTAGACGGTTTTTCATCTGCTTACGCACCTGGAGTAAGTGCCCCCTCTCCTATGGGATTCACACCCCAAATTGTCGTGGAATGCCTTAAAACCATTATTGGTTCGGGAAAATTGATTAGTATGGATGTTGCCGAGATGAATCCTAAATATGATATTGATGGGCAAACGGCAAAACTGGCCGCATCATTACTTCACCACATTATACACACTATCTACTAGAACTTATTCCAACAAAAAAAGCCTTCCATATGGAAAGCCTTTCATTGGTGAGCATCGTTTGATGCTTCAACCTGATTCCAATCCAATAAATAGATTGAAATCCAACACAACACAGCAAAGATATAAATGATTTTTCGATAAACAGCAGATACAGCTCAATGTACTTCTTTTGATGGAAAAAATCCATTTATTAGGAATATTTCCATAAATTAGCCTTCCTTCTCAACTAAACAATGAAAAAGACCATTCTACATTTAGACCTGGATACTTTTTATGTATCTGTAGAACGTATCATCAATACGGAACTAAAAAACCGCCCTTTATTGGTAGGTGGTACCAGTGACCGTGGTGTGGTGGCAGCATGTAGTTATGAGACCAGAGGTTTTGGGGTACACTCTGGTATACCCATGAAAATGGCAAAGGAATTATGCCCTGAGGCTGTGGTTATTCGTGGCAATGCGGGTACATATAGCAAGTATTCTGATGTGGTCACAGAAATCATCAAAGAGCATGTTCCTGTCTTTGAAAAGTCAAGTATTGATGAATTTTATGCAGATCTCTCTGGCATGGACCGCTTTTTTGGTTCATATAAGTATGCCTCAGAAATGCGGCAAAAAATCATCAAAGAAACTGGGTTACCGATTTCATTTGGACTTTCAGTTAACAAAGTCGTTTCCAAAGTGGCTACCAATGAAGCCAAACCCAATAACCAGCTCAGAATAGATTTTGGTCTTGAGAAACCATTTCTGGCTCCATTATCTATAAAAAAAATTCCAATGGTGGGCGACAAAACCTATCAGACACTAAG
Source organism: Flagellimonas sp. CMM7 (assembly GCF_021390195.1). Lineage (NCBI taxonomy): Bacteria > Pseudomonadati > Bacteroidota > Flavobacteriia > Flavobacteriales > Flavobacteriaceae > Flagellimonas > Flagellimonas sp. CMM7. The sequence goes on from NZ_CP090003.1 coordinate 1,296,294, forward strand.
GAATTTGGGCATACGAAAAGTAAAAACTGTGCAAGAAATGCCCATGGATATTATGCAACGGGTATTGGGTGCCAATGGAAGGATAATTTGGAAACGGGCCAATGGCATGGACAACACCCCAGTAATTCCTTTTTGTGATCGAAAGTCCATCTCCACAGAACGCACTTTTGACCGTGATACTATTGATGTGACCAAGTTAAAAGGCATTTTGATTGCCATGACAGAAAACCTGGCCTACCAGCTACGTAGAGGGGACAAACTAACAGCTTGTATTGCCGTAAAGATTCGGTATTCTGACTTTAATACGTATTCCAAGCAATTACGAATCCCCTATACAAGTGCAGATCATATTCTTATTCCAAAAATTCTAGAATTGTTCAATATTCTTTATAGCAAACGCATGTTGGTGCGTTTGATCGGTATACGCTTTAGCCACCTGGTATCTGGCAACTATCAAATCAACCTGTTTGAAGATACCGAAGAAGCATTAAATCTATACCAGGCCATGGATTATGTGCGAAATAGATTTGGAAGTCGGAGTGTGGTAAGGGCCTCTGCCATGGATGCCAAAACTATAGGCAGCATGCACAACCCATTTAACGGTCAGCCACCTGTGGTTTTGGCTCACAGAAAACAATAAAATATGTACCTCAACTGCCACACCTATTTTAGCATGCGTTATGGAACATTTTCCGAACTGGAACTGCTAGAACTCGCCCAACAAAACCAAGTGACCCAATTGGCTTTAACCGACATCAACAATACTTCTGCCTGTCTCAATTTTGTGAGAAAAGCACCAGAATATGGAGTAAGGCCTATTTTGGGAATTGATTTTAGAAATGGCGTGGAACCCTGTTTTATAGGAATTGCCCAAAACAACGAAGGGTACTTAGAACTCAACAATTTTTTATCCCAACATATCCATGAGGAACATGAAATTCCGCAACGAGCTCCAGTGTTCAAAAATACATTTGTAATCTATCCTTTCGAACAAGTATTGCTCTATGAATTAGAAGATTTTTTAGCACATGAATTTATAGGGATTTCCATCCATGATTTAAGAAGGTTACCTTTTTCAAGGTTGATTAGATTGAAAGATAAATTGGTGGTACAACAAGCCGTTACTTTTCGTAATAAAAGTGATTTTAATGCACACCGTTTGTTGCGCGCTATTGATAATAATGTGCTTTTGAGCAAACTCCCAAAAGAGCAAGAAGCTAATGAAGATGAAAAAATGTTTTCTGTACAAAACTTGGCAGCAGCTTTTTCAGAATACAGTTTCGTTCTAGAGAACACCGAAAAGCTCCTCAACCAATGTAGTATCCATTTCGATTTTTCAAAAGGGCGAAAACCGCAAAATCTCCAAAGTTATTTGGGCAGCGTGGAAGAAGATGAAAAGCTGATTGAAAAACTGTGCTTCGAAGGGCTTCCATATCGATATAAGATAGTTGATGGCTCCATTCAAAATCGATTGGACAAAGAATTAAAGCTCATTAAAAAAATGGGCTTCGTTTCCTATTTCCTCATTAATTGGGACATTGTATCCGAAGCCCGGCGAAGGGGATTTTATTATGTGGGACGTGGTAGCGGTGCCAATAGTATTGTTGCATATTTGCTCCGTATCACCGATGTGGACCCTATGGAATTAGATTTGTATTTTGAGCGGTTTATCAATCTATATAGAGCCAATCCACCAGATTTTGATATAGATTTTTCTTGGAGAGACCGGCCGGACATGACCCAATATATTTTTGAACGTTTTGATCATGTGGCTCTTTTGGGAACCTATGTCACCTTTAAAGAACGAGGGGTAATTAGGGAACTAGGAAAAGTTTTTGGGCTCCCTGCGCAAGAAATTGATTTCTTGTCTACTGGCAGATATAATCTTTCCCAATTAGATAATGTTTCCAGACTCGTCCTCAAATATGGTGCACTATTAAAAGGAAAACCCAATTACCTCAGCATTCATGCCGGGGGTATTTTAATCAGCGAAAAACCATTACATTGGTTTTCTGCCACTAATTTACCTCCAAAAGGATTTCCTACTACGCAATATGACATGGTCATTGCAGAAGATGTTGGCCTTTACAAATTTGATATTTTGGGGCAGCGCGGATTAGGGAAAATAAAAGAAGCTCTAGAAATCATTTCCTACAATCAGCCAGAAAAACATCAAGAAATAGACATCCATAACATTAAAGGTTTTAAAACGGACATTACTATAAATAACCTTATTAAAACAGCACAATGTATGGGATGCTTTTATGTGGAATCGCCTGCTATGCGGATGTTGCTCAAAAAGTTGGAAGTGGATAATTATCTGGGATTGGTGGCTGCCAGTTCCATTATTCGTCCAGGAGTAGCAAAAAGTGGTATGATGCGAGAATACATCTTGCGACATCGTAACCAAGGAAGAGCTGAGGAAAAAGCACATCCGGTAATGTTGGACATTATGCCAGACACCTACGGTGTAATGGTCTACCAAGAAGATGTGATTAAAGTAGCCCACCATTTTGCCGATTTGGATTTGGGAGAAGCTGATGTACTGCGAAGGGGTATGAGTGGAAAGTTTCGATCGCGTGAGGAGTTCCAGAAAGTGAAGGATAAATTCATCTCCAATTGCAGAAATAAAGGCTATGCCGATACTCTCATTTTTGAAATTTGGAACCAAGTGGCCAGTTTTGCAGGCTATGCCTTTGCCAAAGGACATTCCGCCTCTTATGCTGTAGAAAGCTATCAAAGCTTATATCTAAGAGCATACTTTCCTTTGGAATACATGGTTGCCGTACTCAATAATGGAGGAGGTTTTTACCGTTCCGAATTTTATATTCACGATGCCCGTATGATGGGTGCCACAATCCATCCACCATGTATCAATAACAGTGATGTATCCAATCGCATCTATAAGAAACATATTTATCTCGGAATGATGTATCTGCGAGATTTAGAAAGTAGGGTGATAGAACGAGTTTTAAAAGAGAGAATTCTACATGGTAACTTTGCTTCTTTAGAAGACTTCCTGGATAGAGTGACTATTTCTGTAGAGCAACTGTCAATTCTTATCCGTATTGATGCATTTCGGTTTACCGAAATCAACAAACATGAATTACTATGGAAAGCCCATTTGATATTATCCAAAAATGATCGTTTGGAGCACCCAAAATTATTTCCGCCCCGGCATCAAAAGTTTCAGATTCCAAAACTACATACCACAAATCTTGAAACTGCCTTTGAACAATTAGAACTATTGGGGTTTAGTTTGTGCAGTCCTTTTGAGCTATTGGCAGACCTTCCAAAAAATACCAACGGACAGCAAGACTTAAAACGCTACCTAAACAAACACATCGATATTTATGGCTACTTGATAACGGTAAAAAACACCAGTACCCACAATGGCAAGTGCATGCATTTTGCCACGATGGTAGATCAACATGGGGAAGTATTTGATACGGTTCTTTTTCCTCCTGTTGCAGCAAAGTATCATTTTAGAGGAAAAGGTATCTATCGGTTTTATGGCAAAGTGGTAGAAGAGTTTGGTTTTTTGAGCATTGAAGTCGTTAAAATGCAAAAACAAGATTATATTGCTGACCCTCGTTATGCGGATATGAAAACTAGCAAGAAGTTATTAAAGAATAAGTCTTAAAATTACGCCGTCGCTAATTCTTGTAAAGCATTAATCAGATAATCAATATCCTTTTTGGTAATATAAATTGCAAAAGAAAGTCGCAGCGCATTTAAACCATGACTTGTCATGGGGCGGCAATCAACACCATAATTCTTCCAAAGCTTTTCTTTGATATCCTTAACGTCTTTTCCATTTACTTCCACTACTTGGATAGCGCTGGAAAGTTCATCCAATGCTGGGGTTTTCAAAATAAAATGATTATTACCTTCAATTTTTGACCTAAAATAAGCCTTAAGCTCATAGCTGCGTTTGTGTATTGCTTCAGCACCTATTGCATTATGAAAATCAACGGAAGCACCCAACCCTAATACTTCAGGCAGATTACGAGTGTTATAATTCTCCAATCTACGGATGCTTTCATCAGTATGTCCACGAGCGACCATTAAGGGTTTCAACTGTGATTGACTTTCCTTTTTGGCATAAAACACCCCTACTCCTTTAGGTGAAAACAACCATTTATGGGAACTAGCAGCATAAAAATCACAGCCCAATTCGTGTAAATCTATTTTAAACATACCAGCGGATTGCGCCCCGTCCACGGCTACTAAAATTCCTTTTTCATGGGCTATTTTGGAAACTTCTTGAACTGGCAACAACATACCATTGGTATTCACAATATGGCACATGGAGATAATTTTGGTCCTTGGTGTTATCGCCTTTTTATAAACTTCTGTCAATTCTGAAACACTTTTGGGGAGAACCGGCAACTCTGGGCGAACCAATTTTATGCCTTTCGTTTCTTGCCACACTTCCCATGGAATTGTTCCGCTTGGATGCTCATGGTTGGCCAAAATTATTTCATCCCCTGCCTGAAGATCAAAACTACGCGCAATAAGATTCATTCCTTCCGTAGTGTTATGAATCAATGCAATTTCCTCTGCATCCACCGAGAAAAGATTTGCAACGGATTCTCTAACGGCTTCCTTTTCTTTTTGCCATCCACCCCACATGTATTTGGAAGGAAATCCATCCAATAAATCCCTAAACCCTAAAGTGGCTTGGCGTATAGCGGTCGACGAACCACCCAAAGAAGCATTGTTGAAGTAAAGAAGTCCATCCGCCATATTAAATTGGGATTTAACCAACTCCCAATACGCTTCTGATGTGTAATCGCCTTGAGTAAGTCCCTCGGCCTCCCAATAATCAGCTAAGGAGTTACCAAATACTGGCAATGTAAAGGAGCCAATTGCTCCTTGACCAAGACGTTTTAAAAAAGTTCTACGAGTTTTATGATCCATTCCATTTTGTTTTAATGCAATAAAGACACCGATTGATACATTCCAATCAATCTAATATAAGGATTTCACCCTGTCCTTTATTCCTAAAATGAAATGAACTGTATACCTTATTTAAAAGCAGGAAGTCCGGTAATATCTGCACCAGTGATCAATAAGTGGATATCATGTGTTCCCTCGTAAGTAATTACACTCTCCAAGTTCATCATATGCCGCATAATGCTATACTCCCCTGTAATACCCATTCCACCTAAAACCTGACGCGCTTCACGTGCAATTTTGATGGCCATATCCACATTGTTTCGCTTGGCCATAGATATTTGAGCAGTAGTTGCCCTGCCTTCATTTTTAAGCTGACCCAATCTAAAAGCCAACAACTGTGCTTTGGTGATTTCAGTAATCATTTCGGCCAATTTCTTTTGTTGCAGTTGTGTGGCAGCGATGGGTTTTCCAAATTGAATGCGTTCTTTGGCGTACCTAAGTGCAGTATCGTAACAATCCATGGCAGCGCCAATAGCACCCCAAGCAATACCATAGCGAGCGGAATCCAAGCAACCCAATGGTGCTCCCAATCCACTTTTACCTGTCAATAGATTCTCTTTTGGCACTTTTACATTTTCAAAAATAAGTTCCCCTGTAGCGGAGGCACGTAGTGACCATTTGTTGTGTGTTTCCGGGGTTGAAAAACCTTCCATACCGCGTTCCACAATAAGCCCATGGATTCTTCCTTCTTCATTTTTAGCCCAAACCACAGCAATGTCCGCAAATGGCGAATTGGAAATCCAAAGCTTGGCACCATTCAATAGAAAATGGTCACCCATATCCTTATATTTAGTTTCCATGCCACTAGGATTGGAACCATGATTGGGTTCTGTCAATCCAAAGCAACCCATCCATTCTCCTGTTGCTAATTTTGGCAAATACTTTTTCCGCTGCTCTTCTGTTCCGTATGCAAAAATTGGATACATGACCAAAGAAGATTGTACCGAAGCTGTTGAACGAACCCCGCTATCTCCTCTTTCAATTTCTTGCATGATCAATCCATAACTAATCTGATCTAAGCCAGCCCCTCCGTATTCTTCAGGAATGTATGGTCCAAAAGCTCCAATCTCTGCCAATCCTCCAATAATTTCTTTGGGAAATTCAGCTTTTTGGGCATATTCTTCTATGATTGGCGAAACATCACGCTTTACCCATTGCCGAGCGGCATCGCGCACCAATTTATGCTCTTCAGAAAGCAAATCGTCAAGATTGTAGTAATCAGGGGCTTCAAATAAATCTGGCTTCATTCAAAAAATATTTTCGTTAAAGATAATGATGAAATATAACAATTCATGACCAAATTGTTACATTTTTAAATAGAACTCTTTGGTTAAACTAATATAGTCCTTTGTGTATTGTTGACGTTCCAATTCAATAGTCAATTCAGCTATCTCAGGCTTTGCTTTCAAAAAACCAAATTCCAACATGCTCCTTTTAAAATCTGCAGTTGGAGTTCCCCTTACTCGGGTAATTCTACTTACATGAAGGGTAAAACCATTCGCTAAATCAATAAATTCAGCTTCTTCCTTGAATGGAATGATTACTGAAAAAAGTCCGTTTTTGGAAAGCAGTTTAGACACTCCTTCCAAAAGTTCATGAAAAGGTAAAGAAACGTTTTGTCGCGCTGTGTCTCTTGAAACATCTCCGCTTGTAACTTTCTCAGAGTAAAATGGAGGGTTTGAAACTATTAAATCATAGCCTTCATCCATCTCATCAATAAATTCATCCAGCCCTGCATGATAGCAAAATAATCTATCTGCCCAAGGTGATCCTTCAAAATTCTCCACGCACTGTTCATACGCACTTTCATCCAATTCAATAGCATCAATGGTTTCTGCAGTGGAACGTTGGGCCATTTGTAACGCAATTAAGCCAGTTCCTGCTCCTATATCCAAAATAGAATCAGGTTGGGATTTCAAAGATGCCCAAGCTCCCAGCAATACTCCATCAGTACCAATTTTCATCGCACAGCGATCTTGATGAACCTCAAACTGCTTAAACTTAAATGGGCTACTCATCTATTCTACCAGGCTCTCTAGTTTCGGACCCTTCCAGCTCATATAAAGAATCTCCGAGTCTTGATCTCATATTATTAGCCAAATACTTGATTTTAGAAACTACTTCAGGGTTTTCAGATGCAACATTTTTAGTTTCACTAATATCATTTACCACATTGTATAACTCAATTTCTTCCATGTCAATCATCCTGTATTCACCCGGCAATCCGTCCTTTCCTGGTTCTTGACCATCCATAGTACGATAACGATGCGGAAAGTACAGTTTCCAATTTCCATAGCGTACTCCAAATAGTTCATTCACTCGATAATAAAAGAAATAGGCTTCCTGAACAGATTCTTCACTTTCTCCGGACAAAACACTCCAGACGTTCTTACCATCTATTACTTTTTCCGGTAATTTAGCTCCAACAAGTTCAGCAATAGTGGGTAGAATATCGATGGCCATCACAGGCACATCAACAACTTTTCCTGCCTTTAATTTGTTTGGATATTTTATAATGAATGGTTCTCGCTGACCGCCTTCCCATGCAGTTCCTTTTCCTTCACGAAATGGCTCAGCACTACCGGCATGATTTCCGTAGGAAAGCCAGGGACCATTATCCGAAGTAAAAATAACAATGGTGTTTTCTTCAAGGCCATTATCCTTAAGCGTCTTCATAATCTGCCCTACAGACCAATCAATTTCCATAATCACATCTCCATACAGCCCTCTTTTTGATTTTCCTTTAAACTTGTCTGAAACAAACAATGGAACATGGGGTTGCGGATGTGGCACATATAAGAAGAATGGATTATCCTTATTTCTTTTGATAAAATCCACACTACGCTCCGTTATCTGTGTGGTCAATTGAGACTGCTCTGTCAAAGTATCAATTACCGTTTCATTTTCGTAGAGTGGTAGATCGGGGAAATTAAAAATTGGTCCTTGTTGCGGATGGTACGGCCACATATCATTGGAATAGGGAATACCAAACCATTCATCAAAACCATGTCTTGTAGGTAAAAACTTTTGATGGTGTCCCAAATGCCATTTGCCATAAATCGCGGTAGCATACCCTTTTTGTTTTAGCATCTCTGCAAGGGTAGTTTCAGAAGCATTTATTCCATGCGTATTGTCTGGTCCCAAAGCATTATGAATACCTATACGATTAGGATAACAGCCTGTTAAAATACCTGCTCTAGATGCGGAACACACCGCTTGTGCCGAATAATAGCTGGTCAGCTTGACCCCTTCTGCCGCCATTTGATCTAAATGGGGAGTTTTTATATCTGGTGAACCAAAAACACCAACATCTTGATATCCCTGATCGTCGGTAAAAATTAGCACAACGTTTGGTGGGCTCAATATTTTTTTGGCGTCGTCCTTTTTATCTCCACAAGAAACAAGACAAAAAACTAAGACAATAAAGTAACAGCGAAACATAGTTTGAAGCTAAAAGATGGACTTAAATATAGTGCTTAATAAGTATACTTTGGTTTAAGACAGGTAGAGATTGACCAACCCTTCCGGTGTCTTTACATGAATTTGCTTGTTCTTGCGATCCACCTTGGTGATAATATCATCAGTAATGGGGATCAATAGTTCTTTGCCATCTTTCTCCGCTTCAAAAAGTTCTTGCGAAGCGCTGTCATTTACAGCTTTGATTACTCCGATATCTCCATACACCTCATCTATTAGGGTAAATCCGATGACTTCATGAAAATAGAATTTGTCACCAGTTAATGGTGGGAGCATATCCAATGGCAGGTATAATTCAGCGCCAATCATTTTATCCGCAGTCGGTTCATCTTTTACCTCTTCAAAATCGATACGAAGCAAAGCTGATTTATGCAATCGACAGCGATCAATAAAAAATGGAATCAGATTGTTCCCAATTGAAACAAATACTGATTCCATGTTTTCGTAGATATCGGGCTCATCGGTATCCAACTTTACCAATAATTCACCCTTAAAACTATATTTTGAAACGACTTTGCCCAGGTAGAAACAATCTTCCTTGCGCATCGTCTGAGTATTTACTCTTCTTCTTTGCTAGCTTCGGCCTCTTCAGCAGGAGCAGCTTCCTCAGCTTTAGCTTCCGGCTCAGCAGCTTCTTCTTTAGCTGGTTCTTCAACCGCTGGAGCCTCTTCTGTAGCAGCTTCGGTAGTTTCAGCTACATCTTCTGAAGGAGCGGCTTCCTCAATAACAGGCGCACTTTCTTCAATCACTTCTTCTTCTACTTCTGGCAATGCAGCAGCAGCTCTTTTGTCGCTAACTTCTTTTTCAGCTTCCAATGCTTTGGCTTTGGCATCTGCTTTTGCTTTATCCAAACCACCAACTTTTGCCGCAATTGCTTTTTCTTTTTCCTCTACCCAAGCTTTGAATTTTTCCTCAGCTTGCTCTTCTGTGAAAGCTCCTTTGCGAACCCCACCTAATAAATGATGTTTCATCATAACACCTTTATAAGATAAAATAGCTCTGGCTGTATCAGTAGGTTGTGCACCATTGCTCAACCATTTAACAGATCCATCAACATCTAAATTAATGGTAGCAGGATTTGTATTAGGATTATATGTTCCTAATTTTTCCAAAAATTTACCGTCTCTTTTTGATCTAGAATCTGCAGCAACCACCCAATAGAATGGCTTACCTTTTTTACCGTGTCTTTGTAGTCTAATCTTTACTGGCATATCACATTAATTTGTAGGGTGCCCGACCCTGATTATTAATTCTTTTTTGTCGCTTTCTACTTAAGCGGGTGCAAATATAATCCAAATCCGGTAACAGTCAATATCTTTTGTATTTTTTATTGGTTGATAAATCTTTACAACTCTTTTTTCTCTGATCTGCCTTCTTCCTTATTTTTATTCACTACTATTTTTGACTGATAAAGATATTTATGTACCTAATCTTCGATACGGAAACCACAGGCTTACCCAAGCGATGGAATGCACCAATCACTGATACGGATAATTGGCCGCGTTGCATCCAGATTGCATGGCAATTACATGATAAATTGGGGAATTTAGTAGAGCATCAAGATATGTTGGTGCAACCTGATGGCTTCAACATTCCATATGAAGCAGAACAAATCCATGGTATTTCCACAGCTTTGGCCGAACAAGATGGTGTGCCTTTAAGTGAAGCCCTGGAACTTTTCAATGAAGCGCTTTCCAAAGCAAAATTTGTGGTAGGTCAAAATGTGGATTTTGATGTCAATATCATGGGATGCGAATTCCACCGTTTGGGTGTTGAAAACTCCCTAACCTCACTTCCTGTTTTGGACACCTGTACCGAAGCTACAGCAGAGCTTTGTAGAATTCCCGGTGGGCGTGGTGGTAAATTTAAACTACCTACACTTACTGAACTTCACGAATACCTTTTTGGAGAACCTTTTGCAGAAGCGCATAACGCAACGGCGGATGTGGAAGCTACCACAAGATGTTTTTTAGAACTAGTCCGTAAAAAACATTTTTCTATCAATGAACTGGATGTACAACCAGATTATTTTGAGCATTTTTCTGAGGCTAATCCACAGGTAATTTCGCTTATTGGACTAAAGCACATCAATCTTAAAAAAGCATCCAAGGCCATTTCAGATGCCCTTTGGGCAGAAGATACCGGTGAAATCTCCGAAGCGGAAATCAATGAGAATGTTGAAAGTCTGGCAGAGGCATCCTTTGTACATCTGCATAATCATTCCCAGTTCTCCGTTCTACAATCCACTATAAATATCAAGGATCTGGTAAAGTCAACTGCACAAAATGGGATGTCAGCAGTTGCTTTGACCGATCATGCAAATATGATGGGTGCCTTTCATTTTGTAAAAGAGGTAAAAGCTCACAACAAAATTGTAAAAGAGAAAAATGCTGAACTAACCACTAATGGAGATGCTCCAGCAGAAAAAGAAATTACCCCAATTCTAGGCTGTGAATTTTTTGTTTGCGATGACCACACCAATAAAAATGTAAAAGATTATGGGTATCAGATAGTCCTACTTGCCAAAAATAAAAATGGTTACCTCAACCTGGCCAAAATGTCTTCCATTGCATATACAGATGGGTTTTACTATGTCCCCAGAATCGATAGAAAAATTGTTGAGCAATACAAAGAGGATGTCATTGCTCTTACCGGAAACCTCTATGGGGAAGTACCCAATAAAATACTAAACGTTGGTGAAAAGCAGGCGGAAGAAGCTTTGCTTTGGTGGAAAGATCAGTTTGGCGATGATTTATACATGGAAATGATGCGTCATGGTCAGGAAGATGAAGACCGTGTAAACCAAGTTTTGGTTCCATTGGCCAAAAAGCATCAAGTAAAACTGGTCGCTACGAACAATACTTATTATTGTGATAAAAAAGATGCTGAAGCCCATGATATTTTACTATGCGTTAAGGATGGCGAAAAACAAACCACCCCAATAGGAAGGGGCCGCGGATATCGCTATGGATTGCCCAATCAAGAATATTATTATAAGTCTTCTGATGAAATGAAGACTTTGTTTAAAGACGTTCCAGAAGCTATCTTAAATGTTCAAGAGGTTGTGGACAAGGTGGAACCTTTTGATTTGGCAAGAGATGTTTTGCTTCCAAAATTTGATATTCCGCAAAAATTCAAAGTACAAGAGGATGAAACTGACGGCGGTAAACGTGGTGAAAATTCTTATTTAAAACATATTACCTACGAAGGTGCAGCAAAACGATATGATGAGATTACGGATGAAATCACCGAGCGAATTGATTTCGAACTAAAAACCATAGAAAATTCTGGATATCCAGGATATTTTTTGATAGTTGAAGATTTTATTAGGGAAGCACGAAATATGGATGTGTCCGTTGGACCGGGTCGGGGTTCAGCAGCAGGTTCCGTGGTTGCCTATTGTTTATGGATTACCAACATTGATCCATTAAAATATGATCTTCTTTTTGAGCGTTTCCTAAATCCGGACAGGGTATCCATGCCTGATATTGATATTGACTTTGATGATGAAGGCAGAGGTAGGGTCATGGACTATGTTATCAATAAATATGGAGCCAATCAGGTTGCTCAAATTATTACGTATGGTACTATGGCCGCCAAGTCTTCAATCAGAGATACAGCACGGGTTCTGGATTTGCCGTTAAACGATGCGGATCGTATTGCCAAGCTTATCCCCACCATGTCCAAACTGAACAAAATCTTTGGGGTTGAAGAATCTGAATTAAAGAAAAAGTTCCGTTCGGATGACTTGGAAAAAGTACATGAGCTATTAAATATTTCAGAAGGGGATGATTTAGAAGGCCAGACCGTAAAGATGGCGCGTGTGCTTGAAGGTTCACTCAGAAATACTGGAATACATGCCTGCGGGGTCATCATTACTCCAGATGATATTACCAATTTTGTTCCAGTGGCCACCGCCAAGGATTCTGATCTGTACGTAACCCAATTTGATAACTCTGTTGTGGAAAGTGCCGGTCTCCTAAAAATGGATTTTTTGGGGTTGAAGACCTTGACACTGATTAAGGATACCGTGAAAATTGTAAAGGCAAGAACTGGGGTTGAATTGGTCCCAGATGATTTTCCTTTGGATGATGAAAAAACATACGAGCTGTTCCAACGTGGGGACACCATAGGGATATTCCAATATGAATCCCCGGGAATGCAAAAACACATGAAAAACCTGAAACCAACGGTTTTTGATGACCTTATTGCCATGAATGCCTTGTACCGACCTGGACCAATGGAATACATTCCCAGCTTTATTGCCCGTAAGCATGGGGATGAAGAAATCACCTATGATCTTCCAGACATGGAGGAATATTTAAAAGAGACCTATGGAATCACAGTGTATCAGGAGCAGGTGATGTTGCTTTCCCAGAAACTTGCCGGATTCTCCAAAGGTGATGCGGATGTCTTGCGAAAAGCAATGGGTAAAAAGATATTTGCCTTACTTCAAAAATTGAGGCCACAGTTTCTGGATGGTGGTGAAAAGAATGGTCACCCAAGGGATGTGCTGGAAAAAATCTGGAAAGACTGGGAAGCCTTTGCATCGTATGCTTTCAATAAAAGTCATTCCACCTGCTATGCCTTTATTGCGTATCAGACCGCTTACCTTAAAGCCCACTACCCTGCCGAATATATGGCGGCAGTATTATCCAACAACATGAACGATATTAAACAGGTGACTTTCTTTATGGAAGAATGTAAACGCATGGGATTGGAAGTGCTTGGACCAGATGTAAATGAATCGTACTACAAATTTGCCGTGAACCAGAGCAATGCGGTTCGTTTTGGGATGGGCGCTATTAAAGGCGTTGGACGTTCGGCTGTGGAAACCATTGTAGAAAACAGAAAAAAAGATGGGCCTTATAAATCGGTTTTCGATTTGGCAAAACGGGTTGAACTACGTGCCGCCAATAAAAAATCTTTTGAAAATCTTGCTCTGGCTGGAGGATTCGATTCCTTTGGGGATACCCATAGGTCGCAATACTTTCATGACGAAGGAGATGGAATATCTTTTCTAGAAAAAGTAATAAAGTCAGCAGCAAAATACCAGGAAAACAAAAACTCCTCTCAAATGGATATGTTTGGAGGAATGAGTGAAGCGCAAATTGCGGAACCTGTTGTCCCACCATGTGAAGATTGGGGCACCATGGAAAAATTACGCCGAGAAAAAGAGGTCGTGGGCATCTATATTTCTGGGCATCCTTTGGATGATTTCAAGAAAGAGATTACCGCCTTTTGCAATAGTAATGTTTCGGCATTTTCAAATTTAGACCATTATGTTAATCATGAATTGACAGTAGCAGGAGTAATTACAGATGTACAACATCGTATTTCCAAAAACGGAAAGGGTTGGGGTCTTTTTACTTTGGAAGATTACACAGACACTCATGAATTCCGAATTTTTGGAGAGGAATATCTGAAATTCAGGCATTTTTTAATGATTAACTCGTTTGTACACGTAAAAGCATTTGTCCGAGAAGGATGGACCAATAGAGAAACTGGTAAAAAAGGAGACCCTAGATTGCAGTTCAATGATTTTAAACAGCTTCAGGACGTTATGGATTCCTATGCCAAAAAACTGACCATTAAACTGGATATAGACCGCTTACAAGAAAAACGGATACAAGTCTTAAAGGACACCTTAATATCCCATAAAGGAGATCACACCCTCAATTTTGTCGTTTATGAAATGGAAGATGAAATAAAGTTGAATTTGTCGAGCAGAAAGCAAAAGGTAAAAATCAACAGTGAACTCCTTTCCGCATTGGAAGAGAATGAGATACATTACAAATTGAACTAATAGCACAATAACTAATGTTGATAGCACAATAATTAAAACGAATATAAAGCCAGTAAGGAAAGTGGTCAATATTTGACTAAATTTGCGAATATTAAAACAAATAAAATGGCACTAGAAATAACAGATGCAACTTTTGATGAAGTAGTACTTAAAAGCGACAAACCTGTCGTTGTAGATTTTTGGGCAGCATGGTGCGGTCCTTGTAGAATGGTAGGGCCTATCATAGATGAGGTAAGTTCTGAATATGAAGGCAAGGCAGTTGTTGGAAAAGTGGATGTAGATGCCAATCAACAGTTTGCAGCTAAATATGGTGTTCGTAACATTCCTACAGTTCTTGTTTTTAAGGATGGTGAGATTGTTAATCGTCAAGTTGGTGTATCCCCTAAGAAAGTTTACACAGATGCAATAGAAGCTGCATTGTAAACTTTATAGATAATTACAAGATTTAAAAAAGGTTTGGCATATGCCAAACCTTTTTTGTTTTATATTGGGCCATCAATCTTCGTATGGATATAAGGTCTGAACTTCATAAAGCCCAACTCTTTCAAAATCTTGAACTTTTGGCAAATCAAATTGTAGAGGGTTTCATAAGTGGCATTCATAAAAGTCCGTTCCACGGGTTTTCTGCCGAATTTGCTGAACATAAGATTTATAATCCAGGAGAAAGCACCAAACATATTGATTGGAAGTTGTTTGCCAAAACCGATAGATTATATACCAAAAGATATGAGGATGAGACGAACTTAAGGTGTCATATGATTTTGGATAACTCGGCATCCATGTATTATCCCGACGTAAAACAACCCAATCTTGATAATTTAAACAAAGTGGGTTTTGGAGTTTTGGCGATAGCGGCACTCATGCAAATTTTGAAAAAACAACGCGACGCTGTTGGTTTGAGTATTTACTCAGACTCATACAATTTTTACGCATCTGAAAAGAGTAGCGAACGACACTTTCAAATGTTGTATTCTAAATTGAATGAAGTTTCAAACACCTTAAATACCTCTCAAACCACCAAGACTTACACTTACCTTCATCAAATAGCGGAGAAGATTCACCGTCGTAGCCTTATTTTTCTATTTTCTGATATGTTTCAAACGGAAACTGAAGAGGCACAACTTTTTGAGGCACTTCGCCACCTAAAATACAATAAGCATGCTGTGGTGCTTTTTCACCTGTTAGATCACAAGCATGAACTTAATTTTGATTTTGAAAACACTCCCAAACGTTTTGTTGATGTAGAAACAGGAACACATATAGATGTGTATGCAGACAATATTAAGAATGCATATAACAAAAAGGCAGTGCAATATCAAGAAGACCTAAAACTAAAGTGCGCCCAGTATAGGATAAAGTATGTAGGTGTAGATGTTAGCTCTAATTTTTCGCAGATTTTCAATACGTTTATGATTGAACGACAGAAGTTTATCTAATTCTTCCTTTTATTTTTAAAAAATCTTTTGTTGAATCGAAAATGCAAATGTATATTTGCAGGCGCTTTGAGAAAAGTGATTGTAACAAGATTTGAATCTGACTGTTGTCAGAGTCTTTAAAGATAAAATCATTGGTCTGGTAGTTCAGTTGGTTAGAATACCTGCCTGTCACGCAGGGGGTCGCGGGTTCGAGTCCCGTCCAGACCGCCAGTAAAATCAAGCCCTTCGAGATTCGGAGGGTTTTTTGTTTTCAAAAAGTGCATACTTTGTGCATAGTTTTTACTTCCATACCAAACTTTAACATTTTTTAACCCAATTAGCGGGAATTAAAATCCCATTGGAGGTTTTGCTGGATTCTAATCGTGAGATATACCCTATTATTGCCTGAGATATTCAGTAATCATCATTTATTTGAACTTTGGATGCTTAGACTTTACATAGGTTTCGATTTCTTGGATTTATTTCCAACTTTGTAATTCAATCAAATTCCCTTCAGGATCTCTAGCATATACAAAAGTAATCTCTCCGACCCCATCAATTATTCTCTTCGTGATTTCTCCAGAAGATCTTCCTCCATATTTCTCTAAAGTCTCAAGAACCAATTCAACACTTTCAACTTCAAAAGCAATATGACCAAAGCCTCTTTTATTTGGCGATACCGGATTTTGACTTTCTATATTTCCGTATTGGTAAATCTCAAGTGTGGGCCCGTTTTCACCATACCCTGGTAGTAATAGATGCGCTCCTTCTAATTTGGCATTTTTTAAACCAGTTGCTTTGTCAAGCCAGCTCCCAGATTGCTTTCTAATCGGAGGAACAACTTTGCACTCAAACGTTTTTACATAAAAATCCACAAGTAACTTCCAGTTAGTACTGATGATATTTGTGTAAGCGAACCTCATTTCTATAAACCAAATTTGATCTACTAATTAAACATTCAATTTCCAATAAAAATAGTGTTCTTGTCTACAAAACATATTGGATTCCCAAATGGATCGTTAGCATAAAATAACGTTTCTCCCCAAGGCATTCTTTCAATTTCACCAATATACTTACAATCTAACTTTTTTATTTTTTTTCTTAAAATTTCCAACTCTGATGTAGAAATATAAATGTATTGATTCATATGAAATTTCCAACTGTCTTGATCATCACCATCGGCCAATGGGTCATAACAGGCAAGTATTGTTTGACCAATTTTAAAATAATGTCGCCCTGGAGAAACTCTTTTGCCTTTTTGATTTAAGATAGCAGAATAGAATTTATCCGCTATTTCAATGTCATTAACTGGAAAAATTACTCTGTATAACTGAAATCGCACTGTTTTCTATTTAATGGTTGCTATCCTTGTTAAGTATTTTACTTATTGTAAGGCTAACTCAAGAAACTTTATTTCTTGAGTTAGTTGAGAGTTCAGTTCGTTACCCTTTAAATCGGTTTCAGAAAAGTTTTCATTAAATAATGGTAATGAAAATGCTCCCACAATTTTACCCCCTAAATTTGGAAAATAATTTGTTGCTGCATTTAACACATTAATCGCTCCCCTCGCTCCTGGTGAAGTTGATAACAATAACATAGGTTTGTTATTCCAAATATTTTTATCAATCCTAGAAAGCCAATCCAATGTATTTTTGAATGCCGTGGTATATGAACCATTATGTTCAGCCAAAGAAACTATAAATGCATCAGCGGATTTAATAATTTCATTGCATCTAATTGCTTCTTCCGGAATTCCAAATTTCATTTCGTGATCAATACCATATATAGGCATCTGATATTCGTTTAAATCAATAATAACTGTATTTGCATATGTTATTTGTTCAGCTGCATATATAGCTAGTTTTTTGTTAATTGATTTTTTGCTGTTGCTCCCTCCAAGTACAATTATATTTTTCATTTACTTTTCATTTGTTCTTACCCAATAATTTTGTCGTATTCAACTTATCATTCCATTTTGGCTTGACCCAATTGAACATTTATGTGCAAAGCCTTAATATTTGTAACCTGTATCTGGTAGTATAGTTACTATGTTTACCATGTCTTTTTGTTCTTTTGCTAGTTTTAACGAAGCCACAACATTTGCTCCGGAAGAATACCCGACAAATAGCCCTAATTCCTCACTTAATCTGTTTTTCATTTCAATTACTTCTTGATCAGTAACGGTGATTATTCCATCTACTACATTGGTGTCCCAAAAGCTTGGAATCCTGCCATATCCGGTACCTTGAATTATATGTTTTGCGTTAAGTACTTTCCCCGTTTTTAGAATAGCTGAATTTTCAGGTTCCACCGCTATGCATTTAATTGTTGGATTTTTAGCTTTAAGGAAACTAGAAGTTCCAATAAAAGTGGCACCGCTACCTATTGAAGTCACAAATAAATCAATGCTTGGTAAATCTGACCAAATCTCAGGTCCAGTCATTTCAAAATGAGCCCGGACATTTGATGAATTATTAAATTGATTGGCGTAAAAGGCATTCTTTTCTTCTGCAATTTGAATGGCAATTGAAGCTGCATGATCAATATCATTACCTGTAACTTTACCGGGGGTACCGTCAATTTGATCTACTAAAAGAACTTTAGCACCTAGTGCTTCTAAAATTTTTATTCTTTCAGGACTATTTCCTTTAGACATTACAGTAATTAATGGGTTTCCATATTGCCTGCACACTACAGCTAATCCTGCTCCCATGTTACCACTCGTCATTTCAACAACATATTGTCCTTTCTTTAATTTATTTGAAGCATAGGCATCTTTTATCATTTGGTAACCTACTCTATCCTTAATACTGCCTCCTGGATTTACATATTCTAGTTTACCATATATATTGCAAAACTTACCTGATAATTTTTCCAAACTGACAAGAGGTGTTTTACCAATTAAATCTAAGGTGCCTTGTATAAGCATTACTTTGTATTTATTTCAATTTCATTGGATGGCTGCTGTATAAATAGGGTTATTAATCCTAATAGGACATAAACAAATGCCATAATATATTTGTTCACTCTAAGGAAGGTGGGTGAGCTTCTTAGCCATTGTGAAAACCTAACGGACATCAACACATATAAAAAATCACTTACAGTAGCAATTAAAATAAATAATAAGCCAAGAAATACTATTTGAGATCCAACTTCACCTTTTGACGTAGTTACAAATTGAGGGAGAAAGGCAAAAAAGAAAATTGCCGTTTTTGGGTTAAGGGCGTTTACCATTATTCCTTCATAAAAAACTTTAGTTAGCTTCTTATTTTTATTAAAATTGGTTCCATTCTGTGAAGTATTTTTTTCTAGCAGCTTTTTGACACCTAAAAAAATAAGATACAAAGCACCTATATATTTTAAAATTGAAAAAGCGGTTGTTGATGTTACTAAAATTGCAGAAATACCTATACCTGCAGCTATTACATGTACTAACCCTCCTAATCCAATCCCTAGCACTGATATCATTCCTGCTTTATAACCTTGTTCTATACTTTTAGCCATTATATATAAAACCGCAGGGCCCGGTATAACTATCAGTAATGTTGCTGCAGTTATAAAATATAGTATGTTTTGGTATTCGGGGAATGTCATTTTATTCAAGTGTTATAATTAATCCTACCGTCAAGTTAATTTGTGCTTTATTTCAGGTTTTCTATGTTATCTAGGTAATAACAATACATATGTTGGTTCATTCCTATTTTTGGGTAATATGATATGGCCGAAGGAGCAGAAAGCAAAATTAATAAAGCATCGGGGGCTTTTAATTTGGTTTGGCGAATTAGTTCTATACCGATTCCTTGTCTCTGGTGTTTCTTATCTACGGCTAAATCAGAAAGATAGGTACAGAAAGTATAATCTGTTAAAGATCTTGATACCCCAATGATTTTTCCTCCAATTCTAGCTGTGACTATTAGATTTCCATATTGTAGCATTTTCTGTAACCTATCTGGTTTATTAACAGGTCTACGTTCTGCCAATGAAGAATTAGTCAAAACTGATTTAAATTCTTCTAAACTCAAGTCATTTTCTATTTGGTATTCAATCACACTCTAAAAATTTTATCTAAACAAAAATAGAATTTAATTGGTCTATTTATATCATCCAGTTTAAACATATCGAATAGTCCAATTTATACTGAATTTGAGCGATAAATTGTAGACTCTATACTCGGATGAAATACATTGTAGCTAAATTGCTTAGGATGGAGATACTAGAAATGATGGAATTGTTTATAGGACGGATAAAACGAAGTATAAATTATCTCTAAAGTTTAACTAGGATTGTTTTCGATTGGAGGGGGGGGCTAGTATACACATTCAAATACAGACGTTTTTTAATGACTCTAATGTTGCTCAATTTAGGCTTACCAAATCAGAATACAATACTAGCATACTTATTGTGTTCACAAACCCATGAGTTAAAATGTTTAGCCATAAGTTTCTGCCATTAACCACAAATACAATTCCAAATATTAATCCAACTATTCCATTAAGTATTTGTCCAGTTGGTCCTTGATAAGTATGCAAATATCCAAATATGACTGAGGAAAAAATAATTCCAAATATTGCTCCTGTTTTATGTGGTAAATGATTTATGAATTTGGAAATAATAAATCCACGAAAAATAGTTTCTTCAAATAAACCTCCTACAATCCAACCCGATATCAGGGTTATATAGAGGAACTTAGGATTATTCTTCAATGGCTTAAACATTCCTAAATCTAATTGAAGCTCAGTTATTATTTGTATTAATGGCAATAAGATAAAATAGCTAATCAGGACAATTCCCATTGCAAGGAA
The DNA here is from genome assembly GCF_021390195.1 of Flagellimonas sp. CMM7. NCBI lineage: Bacteria > Pseudomonadati > Bacteroidota > Flavobacteriia > Flavobacteriales > Flavobacteriaceae > Flagellimonas > Flagellimonas sp. CMM7. The sequence continues at coordinate 1,316,756 of NZ_CP090003.1, forward strand.
TAAAGAAAGACCCGCTATTTTGATTAAGTTTTTAGGCTTTGAAAAACCTAATTCAATTCCAATACCTTTCTGATTCTTTGAATAGGTTAATACAACTATAAATACTAGTAAAAGATTTAAATATGGAACTTTTAAAAATACTAATAAGCCTAGTATTAGCATCAACACCAATAAATCATAAATAACTGTCTTTTTCATTGTAATTCCTAAATGCTAATTCGAATACATTTATATAAAAACAATTTCAAATATATTAATCAATTGGTCTATATTGTTACTCCAATATTAAAATACAAGGTAGTCCAATTATGATTCCATTTAAGACAATAATTACTTATGATAAAACACAAAGTATTCCTGTTTATATTCAAATAAGTAATCAAATCATTCAGTTAATAAAGAGGGGGATTTTAAGTCCTGAAACAAAATTGCCAAGCTCTAGAGCTCTGGCTGCAATGCTCAATATTCATAGGAAAACTGTTATTTCAGTTTATGAAGAATTACTTTCTCAAGGGTGGATAGAAATAATTCCTTATACAGGAACATTTGTAAGCGGTTCATTGCCAATAGTTAAGAAACAAACATTGAACCCCACGGATTCAGCCCTTTTGGAAAAAAACAAGGCGGGATTTTCATACATCAAAAGCAATCTAAATTATGTTGATATTATTAATGATGATTCTAAACTCTTTATAGATGATGGTTTACCTGACAACCGATTAAGTATGGTCAATGAAATTGCCACGGCATATAGGAGTATAGTTAAAAGGAAAAAACATCACATTTTAGGATATGATTCAATTTATGGGAATTTAAGGCTTAGGGAAACTTTAGTACAGTATCTCAATCAAACTAGAGGTTTGTCCATACAAAAAGACCAGTTATTGACCACAAGGGGCAGTCAAATGGGGATTTACCTCGCTACAAAAATAATAGGAATTAAAAATGGAACTTTTGTTGTTGGTGCTGTAAATTATAAATCAGTCGTTGATACTTTTAATGAAGCATCGGCCTCCGTAAGTATCATAAATGTCGATAAAGAGGGACTAGTTACTAATGAAATTGAATTACTATGTAAACAAAAAAAAGTCGCTGCAATTTATGTGACATCTCACCATAATCATCCTACAACCGTGGCTCTTTCAGCCCAGAGAAGAATGCATTTACTAGAGTTGGCAAGACAATATAGATTCGCGGTAATTGAAGATGACTACGATTATGATTTTCATTATGACAATGCTCCAATATTACCTTTGGCCAGTAATGATACAAATGGAAATGTAATATATATAGGTTCATTGACTAAAACAGTAGCTCCAGCAATTCGAGTAGGGTATTTAGTAGCCCCTAAAGATTTTATATTCGAAGCTGCGCAACAAAGAAAATTTATTGACAGACAAGGAGATACGCTCCTAGAACTTGCAATTGCTCAAATCATAGATGAAGGAAGCTTGCAAAGACATTGCAAAAAGGTATTGAAAATATATAAGAGAAGAAGAGATTTACTTTGTAGTCTGCTAAAAAAAGAGCTCAATGATTATCTGTCGTTTGATGTGCCTGATGGGGGAATGGCAATTTGGGTGCGCTTAAATAAAAAATATAATTGGGACGTCATAAGGAATGCAGCTGCTAATCAAAAATTAATATTAAATGATTACAGGTTATATGACTACGGAGCAACCAATCATAATGCAATTCGAATGGGTTTTGCATCCCTTAATGAAACAGAAATTGTTAAAACTGTTTCAATTATAAAATCAATACTCCTTGATACATATGAAGAAGTACAACACCATTAAAGATCGTCTATTTGAACTTTGCTTATTAAATCTCCATTAAAATCATTGTCCTTTTGTCAACTCAATCGCCTTCTCCAAGGTTTCATCCTTGTCTGATTTTAACCCTTCAATAGTCTTGGAAACATAAATGTCCGGGATTATTCCAATCCCGTGGTGCTGGGAGCTATCATGTTTCAATACTTTCATTCCTGTCCAGCTAATGCTAAAACCCCCTTCAAGATCAAATTTGTTTACATTGCCGTTTGTTCCTGCGGTAGGTTGTCCGATTATCGTTGCCAAGTCGTACCCTTCAATAAAACCCATATAACTCTCGGCATAGCTTATAGCCTGTCCGTTTGTTAGGAATATAATCTGTTTGTCCCCAAGGTACGGTTCTTTGCTCCGCAGAAACCAACCGTGTTCTTCATAGCCGACTATATCTTTGTGATTTGGATAAATAATCTTGGGAACTTGCATCCAGGAAGATGATGTGTCATCCTCCTTTAATAAATGGCAAAGGAACATATGGTTTCTATTGGGGTATCCCCTGAGATCACATATGATAGATTTGGATTTTACCAGATCGGGAAGTAATTGCGTTATAGTATCCATTTCTATCTTGCTCAGATTTAGATAGAATACATTCTCGTTTATCCGCTCATACATCGCCTGCCTTGGTGGTTCGTTGTAAGCTGTGCCAGGCCTATTAAGTTCGATATCCTCACCTTTGACCCTTATTATCATCTTTTGGTTAAAAGCTCCCAAAAGACTTTTCCGTTTTGCTTTATAATCAAGCCACCCCTTTGTACCAGCTGAGATTCTTGAGTGGGTTTCCTCGAAATGTTGCTTTGAGGTTTTCCCATCAATATGGGTTACTTCATCACCAACTTCCAAAGCAAGCTGGTCGTCCAAAACGTTTGTGATCACAAGTTTGTCCTCTATCCATTCCCATGTGATCCTAGGGGTAAATATGTTCATTATCCCCCTATAATTAACATACATATGACCATCATTTAGGGGCGAAGTGAATTTTTCCAATGTTATATAATGGTCATTTCCGCTTTTATCCAAATATGATTGCACAAGTGCCTTTTCAAGTTCTCTGTCCCAATCAATATCGACTACATCCAAATAGGGATAAAAATGTTGGAAGACATTGTACGTGTTTATGATGTTGCCCAATCTTACCGACAACATGTTTGTCGCCTTTAAATTGTACTCATCAGGCTGGGTGGAATTCAATTCCTCCTGTAGTTTATGGAAGCTCTCCCTTGAAGATTTGGGATAGGTTCCCTTATCATTTGAATATAGCACCAATGGCAGCTGACAAATTAATGAATCCCCGATCACTTCTTGGATCAGCTTACCAAACTTCGGTGAGTGGTCAAAAATCCTTTCACCGATCTCAAACTTTGATTCAAGATCTGAATAAAGTCTTCCCGATCCATTTCCGTTATACGCATCAGCATGAACAATATCCGACCTATAACCATTCCCTTTATGGTACCAAGTATTCTCTTTTGGGGTTTTGGAAATACCCTCATCCTCAAATCCTGGATTATGGACGGGAATGGTTTTCCATGCACCATTATCCCAGTAGGACAGCTCCACATTATCCATGAATACTTCGCCATTGCCCTTAAGTGCCGCTCCTATTTCAATATATGCATTGGACTTATCAATTTGGGTGACAATTTCATAGGATTTCCATACATCAGAAACAATAGCCTCCTTTTTTAAAGTTGTCGTTCCATCATTGTTTATCAGGGCCATCCTCATGTGCGCCTTTGCTTCCATTGAACTTTTGCATCTCGCCCATGCCCTGATCCTGATTTTTTTCCCCTTATAATCGGACAGGTCATAGGAACTGACCAAAAGGCCGTGATTCTTTGGGCGTTCTTTTTTAGTTCTTCCGTTCACACGAACACTTTGGTAAGGTGCTTTGTACCCCGGGTTCATTCCCAGGCTTACTCCCGTGTGCTGCCAAAAGGTCAATTTATATTGACTTGTGTTTAAAGGTGTTATAGAAGCTATATCGTATCCCTGCCCTTCTATAGCGGAAAAATTTATGGACGGTGCAAGTGGGGTGAAAAGCCTTTGTAGTTCCCCAACCAGTTCTTCCCTGTTTTTACATTTTTCCACTCGGGCCGCGCCGTAAGAAGCGAATCTTTTCCAATCAATTTCTGATGCCTCGTCACTTGGATGAAAATATTTGACATAGCCATATACCTTTGAGAAAGTCCTTAAGTTGCTGATCTGTTGCTCCGATTGGGCATTGACGACGAGTCCAACAATCAAAGCAATCAAGTATAAAACCCGTTTATTCATTTATCGTTTATTTGGACTTTAATTTTAAGATTACCCCTTCAATAATTTCATCAAAATCACTTATACTATCGAAATCATTGTATTCAGCCTGTTGTTGTGGCGTACTCCCACCGAAGATTAAATATTCAAAGAGATTATTAGCTCTCATATAATTTTGCACGTAGTAGCGTATGTTTTCCATATCCTGCTTTAAAGCTTTGGGAGGGTTTTTACGATTATATTGTTCAAGCAAAATACTATACTTCTTCCTATATGTTTCTAATTCTACAATATGCTTTTCCATCCTTTTTTCGAACTTTATTCTTTTGAATTACTATGTAGTTCTGAATTTATTTTTTCTGTTAGTTTTTCTTTTTCTGATTTCACTAAAGGTTTTAATTCAACTCCCTCTAATTTATCAAGAAATACTTTTGCTTTTAAAAACCGTTTGAGTTCAAATTCAATTAAAGCTAGATTTAGTATTACAATTGAGGTATCATTATCTGTTCTGAGACCCACTTTGAGTGCTTCTGTAAGTTCTAAATGTCCATTTTCAAAATCTTCATTCTCGGTAGCTATCATTCCTTTTACAAAATGATAGTAGCCCTTTTGTTGCTTTGATAATCTTGCAGGATTCTTGGTTTTATTAATTAGTTTCTCTGCACTTTCAAATTTTCCTTTTTTTAATTTTTGAAAAGCAGCGTATACAGTACCATATTTGTAGTATCCATAAATAATCAATGTCCCCGCAACTATAGATAAACTAGCATCTAGATAATTACTTTGGGAGAAAAGGTATGCTCCCAGCACAATACTTAATATCACAAGGCTAATCCTAGTAAGCGGAGAATACATTTATAATTTTTGATTTTTAAAGAGTTAACAAATCCTTTATTTAAACTATTTATTTTCATATTGAAAGTAGAAATTATTTTTTAGAGGTTAGTTGTCTTTTTGATATATCAGGTACTAGTACCTTTATCAGACCCATAATTCCGTCTACTTAACTACTTTTTCGGTTTATTTACGCTTTCATATTTAAAGACATAAAGCAATGAGACAAATGTTCATCCTCATGATAATCATGATATTCGGTACGGTTGAAGCGCCTTTGTTTGCACAACAGAATGACTTCATTAAAGAATATCTAGAGCGATTCGAGAATTCTAGGAAGTATCTAATCGCGGTAGCAGAAATGATGCCAGAGGATAAATACGGTTTTAAAGCAACCCAAGAGTCATTGAGTTTTGCTGAAAATTTAATGCATATAGGGTACGCCATGGATTGGCATAGTCAGTCATTATTGGGGGGAAGAGAATCTAGAGACTGGAATACAGATACAAGATTTAAGGTTTCCAATAAATCCAAAAAGGAAATTATCAAAATCATTGAAGAAACATTCGATGAAACCATTAGGTTTATCCAACAATTTGACATTGCTCAATTTGATGAAGAGCTGGATTATTTCGGTTTAAACAGAACAAAGCAGCAGATATTCCTATTACTGGTTGATCATATTACCCATCACAGAGGACAAATTCTTGTATATCTAAGATTAAATGGATTGGTCCCACCCAGATATGTCCTTTATCAATAATCGTTTATTTAAACTTTATTGTAACTAATAGCATTGACTAAAAGTTCCTTAATAACACTTTTTAGATAATCAGGTTCTGGAAACAAGTTTTTTGAATACAACCAATTCCTTCTTATCCCTATGTTAAATCTTCCTGTTCGTGACCTGAATCCAGGATTAACATAAAAATTAGAATTCTGTAATATGATGCTAGCTTCGTTTGGCCTAATTATCCATTGTAATCCTCCTCTATCTGGTCTTGTATCCTTTAAATGGCACTCCAACCCTTGATTAGTTACTTTTAAAGTTGTTTCCTGTTTAGAAGTGACAAAAACTACTTGACTTAAAAGCTTCGAATCATTCTCAAGTTCTGGTGTAAGGGATGCATCATCTGGCTCATCCTCTTGATCTGGTGATTTTAAATAAGTCATATAGGCAAGGTAAGCCATAATTACCGCGGTGAGGGCCATTACAACTTGTGCTATTGTGTTAATAAGTTCCATTGCACAATTCAATAATTTACATTCAATATAGATTTAATCGTTTATTTAAACTTTTAGCTGTTTATTTTGTTCAACAACATTTCAGCCTCAATATTTTCCTTATCCATTTGTAGCGCCAACTCCAGGAACTTGATTGCCTTTTCATTGTCCTTTTCGTAAAAACAACTTCTTCCAAGCAGGAAATTAAGATATGAAGATTCAATTTTATCAGACTTTAGCCTATGAGTCAATTCTATAACTTCCAATTCCCTCCCAAGATTGCTCAACATATTTAGGGCAGCTTCCCAATCTTTTGTGGTGAATCTACTTGGATTGATCAATCCCTTCATTTCAGGGGAATCTTTCAAAAAATAAAAAGCTGGAAGATACACCGACCAATTGGGATTTTCCGAAATTCCCTTCTTGACCCATTTAACGGCATTTTCTTTATTGTCCAGTAATATGTTGGCTGAAGCAATTCTTGAATACATCCCGGTCCATCCATCAAGCATTTTCTCCGATTCTGACAATTTTTTAAGTGCCCTTGATTGGTTTCCTTCTCTATGAGCATAGAGTGCTTGGTTTAGCCTAATCCTTCCATAATGGAAATCCATCAATTTTTTCAGGTCATCGACTGGACTGCTGGAATGATCCACCCGCAGGTCAATCTGATTGAACCAATCGTTGTTGGTGCCTTTTACGACCAAGGCTGCCGACTGTTTCCCAGAAATCTGCCCTCCCGACCGTTGACCGGACACAAGGCTTTCCATGAGTCTTTGCGCAAGCGTCCCATTGGCCGTTTCAAAAGATCTGGACATACTGGTAAGCACGCTATCTTCCAATTGGTTTCCCATCACCACATAGTTCTTTCCTAAAATCTGGGAGGCATTCCCGTTCCAATATTTTAATGATTTTCCAGTAAAGGCATAAACGTTTCCATCTTTATCAATACCTGAAACCTGCCGATAGTTTGCTTGGTCATCTTTGTTCTTGGTATATTGGATGGCGTCCATGATGGACTTTCCTTCCCTTAGCTTTTCAAAACCAGCCTGCGCATAACTGGGTTCTGTTTCGGCGATTACAGAAAAAGCACCGAGTCCCGGTTCTATATAAATTGTTGAATTTCCAACATAGATATTGTTGGTCGCGACAGCGATTCCCCATTCCTGCGTATGCTCATCATATGCCAAAATCGAAAAGGTGGAATTGATATTCTTTCCCTTCAACAAGGATGGCAAATTCTGGGAAAATGAAATTAGGGAAACGAAAAAAAGGGTAAGGGCTGTAATTGGAAGTTTCATGGTGTTTTACTTTGATTGATAATCATTAGATGGTAACTAGTCTGATATGTTACACAACATGTAGATAAATCTTATCACCTACCCGATGGAATCCTTTATTTGAACTTATAGCCATTCATAAGAGATAGCTATTGCAATAATTTCGTTTGCTTTTTTAGATAGAGGAAAATTCTCTGTCATAAATTTAACTGCATTATTCTTGCCAACGTGTATGCTTTTATTGTTCCAAAGTTCAAACCTGCCTGACTCTTTCCAAATTTCATTTACTAGTTCTTTTTCTTGATAAGAAAGTAAATCATTCTCCTTAATATATTTGATAAAGTCTGAATCTCTACCACCCTTAAACCCAAGAATTACATTTTCAAGATTCTTCATCGTTTATTTGAACTTTGTTTTCATAATTCTGTCCACAGTTTGTCCAAGTTCCTACTTAATTTCTTTGAAAATTCAGTTTGGAGCTATTGTGGTGTTTTTCAATGGCTATACTTATCCACCTTGATGAAATAGTAATTTTCAGATATGTCTCGTCCCTCTTTGGGGGTAATATTAAATTCAATTCCGTCTTCATGAATAATCCCATCATAATACTCTTTTTTTGACATCATTAGTTCGGAATATTTGTCACTATAAATAGATTTAAAAAGTTCTTCATAACGTCCTTTAGGTTCCGCTAATTCCCTCAATTCATTAGAAAGTTCATGGTCAAATAAATCAAAGGTCACTGTATTCCCACGCACACTGTATCTTCCCCAATCAAAGTCTAAGTTATCCTTATTAAAATTGTTCTTGATTTTACTGAACTCATATGGCCACCAGACACTTATTAAATCACCATTTTCATAGAACCTTATATACTCTCTTGTTCTGCCATCAAGTCTAGCACCATAGTAAACCCCGTCGGTTCGTACAGGGTAGTTTTTTTAGAAAAATTAGTAATAACTAGATGTGCTACAATAGCAACTGCCAAGCCTATAATAAAAGTGATTGCCCAATATTTTATTTTTTTCATCTTGACAAATTTCATCAAATCCTTTATTATACTTTCACCAATCTCGTATGACCATCTGTTACTCTATGATTTGTTTTAAATTGTACTTTATTCTTTTACAATTTCATTATTCCATAGATTGTTTATATACTTTTTCAAGTCAGTATTTTCTTTTATTTGGTGCGAGAACACAATTCCGCTTATATCAACATGGGGTTTACTTCCATCATCTTTAATTAAACCCATAAATTCAATCATATACACCGAAGTGTCATAAAGATTATCACCATTAAGAGTATAGTTCGATTCAATTATTATTGGTATCCTTGAAGTGTCTAAAACTTTAAATTTCCCTGTTTCAGGTAGAATACTGTCTGCTATAATTTCTCTAATTTGAAATTTAGGTGAAGATATATGAAGTAGATTTTCCGGTGGTCGTATTGGCCAGTTATCGTCCGATATTATATCCGGATAATAAGCAGTAGCTTTTTGTAAAATCACATTCTTATTTGTTGGGATTATTTTAATAGTTTCATTGTCTTTATCATAAACTCCTGTCCAAACATTTTTAAACTTGTCTAAATATTCTTGTTGAGATATCTCAAGTGCTTTTCGAGAAATTGAGCAACTGCGAACAGAAATAGTTATAGCAATTAGTGATAGTCCAATTGTGATTAATTCCATTCCTTTAATTTTTTTCAATTTCATTCAGAGTATATTTTTAGCATTGTTTACAACCTGTATACATTGACGTGAAGAGACTTTGTTAATTTATACTTTGTGCTATAAAAACAATATAATCAACCAACCCTTCCTTCTCAGTATAGTTCATGACACTAGTGACGTAATAGTTTCCTATATCAAATGATTTTTCCTCAAACTTTTTCTTATTTGCATCACTTAATTCATTGAAAAAACTAACCTCGTAATTAAAAATATCTCCCTTGGATGGAACAATTTCCAAGTCTACATCTTGAAAAAAAGAGTATGTCTTAGGATTGAGGTTCTTTTGAAAATGTAATTGAACTCTTATCATTTCATCGTTTTTTAATCATAAAAGAATAGAAACTCTTTATCCAAATCCCTTTGCATAATTGAGCTCATTGATTACGAAGTTTATGCTGCCACTATAACCTCGATCTTTTTATATATTTCGGAAAACTCATTTGCAATATCTGCATAAACATCAGTTTTTTTGTTTTCATCTATTATTTCAATTACGGCGGAGTAATCTTGTTTATAGCTATCGGACACTTTACCTCTTGTATATAATCTTAACCTTAGTTCCCAGTACCCTGAAGAATATGATCTAGAAAATATTTTTTCAAATTGAATGATTGGGTTCCATGGTAAATTATACTTGTCATCGCTTGATATGTTGATTTCTTTTTTTCCAGTTAAGGTGTTTTTATAAAGTTTGGCCGTAATTCGTGCTCCTGAATATTCTTTGTTATTATCAGGATTCACTATTGGATCATAGGTTATTGTAATTTTTATTTTAAGTTTTGTTTCCTGTTCATTTGCGTTTAGTGTAGAAGGTACATGAAAACCTATAAACTGATAATTTTCTTGATCCAATTTTCCTTCATAAATATAAGCTGCGTTATTGTCTCCGGCTCTTAATGCTCTATCAACATTGGGCTCTCCAAACCCAACATAATTTAATGATGGTTCATTCAATTCTTCATGATTACTTCTTGGGTCTGTAAAGTGGCATAGTAGGCCCTTTACTAGATTTGGATCACTATGCGGATATGAATCAAATAATCTTTGGGCATACTGAGAAATCAAAGGTGTTGAATGACTTGTGCCGACGTCAATTGCCAAATTATTACCATCTTTTGAAATTCCATAGGTGGCAAGACGTAAAGAGTGGTCATATGGACTAATCAGATTACCTCCATGAGCAACCAACTCAGGTTTAATTCCTCTATCAGCTCCTGGGCCTTTCCTGGAAAAAGGAGACACAACATTACTACCAGACAGAGCATTCGGGTTTGTATGTTTTGCTATTGAACCAATGGTTAATCCCAATAAAGATTCGGCAGGGCATCCAATTCTTGAATTTGCATTGCCAAAATGACCGTTTGGAAAATCACCCAATAGACTGGTCATATTGCCAGCAGCAATTACAAACAGAACTTTATATTTCTTAGATAAATAATCTAAAAGCTTGGCTATATCGGAGAATTGTGCATCACTGATTGGTGAATCGGCCCCCAAAGAAAGGTTGTATACTTGAACAACACCACTATATTTATCAACTACATCCTCAATCGCACTCATTAGCAAGAACTCACTTGGGCCTAATAACTGGCCAGAATGGTCTACACCAAAGACAGCTAAATCAATTAGGTTGCAGTATGGTATTAGATTATGTGACCCTAAACAACTATCAATGTTATCCCCAAATACGCATCTACTGGCAACAAATGTTCCGTGATTATAATCACAATCAATGGAAGCAGAGTCAACATAGACAAACCTATCTTTTATTAAGTCATCCATTATAGGGTTTTTGCTTATGCCCGAGTCAACAATGCAGATAATGGAGTCAGACGTTATTTTGTCTATTTTTAAGGGGTTTGGTAAGGCTTCCGTCGGCATTGCCTGTGGGACAAAAAAAGTTTGACTTAATTTAATTTCCTTGATAGTGGAGTAATCCGCTGCTATTTTGGCTAAATGTTTAGCTTGCAGTTTGCAATAAATGATTGTTATACCATTTTTGAAATCTCTTTTACGGATAATTGTCGAGTAATTTCGCAATTCTACCTCAATTGAATTTGAAATTGCCAAAAGTTCCTTTTTGGAAATTACGCTAAATAAGTTTATTGTTATCTCTATTTCCTCTTCTGATTCGAAATCTATTTTTCTAGAAATTTTGGTTTCCGGTGGAATACTGGAAATGTTTTCTATTGGAGCGAAATAGGTCTTTCCAGTATTGTCAGCTGACTCGATGTAGTTGTTAAGTCTTTCTTCAAATTTTGGGAACTTATCCTTACCAATTTTAGCCGTACCAATCGACTCGTTATTCGTAGAAAAGGATAAGAGTTCAAATCCTAAATTTTCAATTTTTTGTTTTTGACTCTTGATAGTAACCTTATCCGGCGTTTCTAGTTGCAGGAACAAGTCACTAGTATATTCAATATCTTTTTTGGATAAGGTAGATTTTACAAAGTTTCGAGTTAGAGTCCTTAACCTTATCCCGTGTTGCGAATGGTTAATACGTTTAACTGTAGGTGAAAATCCTTGTTTTTCATATTTCGCATTTCTAATATTTTCCTTTGGTATTTCGTAGTGAAATTTATCCTCGCCCATGTTTAACTACTTATTTTACCGAGAAATGCCATTAAGGTACATTTCTTCAAAACAATTGAATTTTACAAGAAGTTTCGGGGAACAGTGTGAAGATATGGCTTTCAATAAAAACTAGATTATACAAAACCCTTAGTTTTTTTATGGATTATGTCTACTTTTTTAAACTTATTCAACGTGTTTATGACAAAGAGCCTCCTCTAAATTTTGATTCTTGTCCCAAAACAATGTACCGCATTCTTTACAAGTTCTTCTACCTTGGTGAGCCAAATATTTATAAAGTGTTCTTTTAGAACCAACTTCAATTAACTTCATAATTTCTTCGATACTTAGCTTATTGTCTCGGTAGTACTTTTCAGCTAGAATAGCTTTATGTTTTGCTTTCTGACCTAAACCAGGTTTTCTCCCCAGTCGAACACCTCTGCGTCTTGAACTTTCCAGACCGGCCCGAGTCCTTTCGATAATAATGTCACGTTCCAATTGGGCAATCGATGCGAATAGGTTGAACACGAACCTTCCGTGGGGAGAAGAGGTGTCAATAAAATTCTCCTGAATGCTTTTAAAATGGATTCCCCGTTTCTCAAAATCCTCGATTAATTTGACCAAATGAGAAAGGCTCCTTGCAATACGGTCCATTTTCCAGACGACAATTGTGTCGCCTTCCCTTAATTTGGAAAGTAATTCGTCTAAACCCTTACGTTCACTTTTTGCTCCAGATGAAATATCAGCATAAATATTCTTCGGTTCGATGCCTTCCTTCAAAAAAGCGTCAACCTGTAAATCATGTTTTTGGGATTTTGTGCTCACCCTTGCATAACCAAATGTCATTCCGTGTTATTTAAACATGTACAAGGTAAACTTTAAAAGTGTACGGTTAAAGTAAACTTGCCAAGGGTAATGAACAAGTTTGGAAACAAAAGTTTACAAAAACGGTGATTAATTTTGCTTCGCTTCACTTGACCAACTAAAAGAGAAGAAGGGTTGAGTAGGTGAAAATCCCCGCATTGAAAGGAATAACGGCTGTAAAAAAAAACAGCACATTAAATATCCGAACGAACCCAATAGCTTATCTCGGCCTTTACAGCAAAAAAGCAAGCCAATCGGACCATATTGACATAATGCGTATCTCCACGGGACTAATGCTCGTTGACCGTCAGCGAAAAGCAGAACTCCTAGAATCTGGCCAGGCTGAGATAACGACCTGAAAAAATTTATGAACGAGTTAGAACGGTTATAGAAACGGCCAATAATCTTGATTGACGTTTTTTAATCGCTAAAATCGAGCAGGAAAAGAGTGTGCCACCCATTTATGCTCGGTTTCATCCAGAGTGGCACACATAATGGTATCCCCATCAGTTCTTACATTGACCAGCCCATAATGATTTTTTTCCATGACCCTGGAACGCCATGCACTTTTAATCGTGTTTTCTGGTGAGAGGGGGCCATTGGGCTTGGTAAGATTAAAGTTTACTTTGATATTTCCCTTTTTGCCCTCTTTCTCAATAGGAGTTAGTATCTTCTTTTGTTCCCTTACGGCCTTTCTTAAAAATCGATTGGCCTCATTTTTATCTTTTATTGCCTTATGCTTCCAAAATTGTTCCGGACTTAGGTGGGCTTTGTCGTTGAATTCATCCAGCTCACGGCCTAAAATGACCCCGTCCAACGTGTTGGAACCGATAGGCAATCCTTCAAAATCAATTCTGTTGACAGCCCCTAGGGTAACACTTCTTTCAATTTCAGTCATGTAGATCAAGGGTGTAATAAGCTTATCTTTATGCCTATCGATATTTTTGAAACCTGTTGTTGCACTTGCGCCAACTATTTCGGGCCTTGGATGTGCATGACCCTCTGCATCCCCAGATGATATTATAGTGGCGGCAGCTTTTATCTTTTCAAGAAATTTATAGGATATGTCATTGCCTCCATGGTGACATGCTTTAGCAACATCACATTCCCAGGCACCAATCCTGTCCCCATAGCAATTACTTATCCAGTCCATGCTTTCAGAGTTCAAATCTCCTGTCAGCAGAATTTTCGAATCCCCATAATCAATTCTCAGGCAAATGCTGTGTCCGTTGGTGTTAAATGATTTTTTACCAAAATCAGGAAGGGTTTCCCTCCCTTTACCATCAACAAAAGATACCGGTCCAAGAATTTTGATTTCACAACCATGCTTTGTTTTCCAAAGATTGGGAAGGTTTCTCCCAGAAGAAAGAACATTTCTGTCAAGGGTTATTCGTTCCACCTTCGTGCTAACACTATTATTCAGAACATCATTGATAAATGATTTCCAAGGCCCGGAAAGTTTCTCGACACTATCTTTTGAAACCGCACCTTCTGCATCGCTTCTATCCCCCAGAAGTTGTATAAAGCCTTCACTGGTGGCAGCACCAAGGCCTTGGGAGTGTTTTGGGTTTGCACTTGTATTGTTTCTCCATCTGGAGAGTCCTGGATGGTGGAAGGTCTTGATGTTCACTTTTAAACTGTCCAACTCGCGGTCGGACATTGGACTGTCAGAGCGGACTAGGTCATGTAAACCGCCATAGTGGTCATTATCAGAATGTGAGGCCATCATACTATCAAGGTCAATTTCAAAAGCCCCATAATCCATGAAAAATTTCCAATCTATAAAGTCGGCAGCATTTTTCCCAGTGAGCTGTTTCGTTCTTTCAAGTCCCCCATCAATTAGTAAATGTCTCTTGTCAGGAGTGCAAACTAAAACGCCGTCACCTTGGGTAACATCCACAAAGTATACTTCCAATAGGGGTTCGCTCACCAAATCCTTAGTACTCATTTTGCCATGTGTACCGCGAACCCGGACCTCACATATACTTCTTCCGCGTTTTGAGATTTGCACAAGGTCTCCCCACAACAGTTTTTTGTTTTTATTTTTGGCTGTTTTCATGGACTTTACCAAGCCTGAATTTGAGGTCCCCGTTTTTCTTACATAAGCTATTTCCACAAGATGTTTTGAAAGCACAAAACCTTGTTGGCTCTTAAACTTAACCCTTGTCCATTTAGTGTTCTCCAATTGGTTGGGAAGTTCAACTTCATCACCCCACTTTAACGTTCTAAGTACGGAAGCAGTTTCACTGCTGTTCGATTTCAGTTCGGTTCTGAACTTTTTTCTGAACTTGGCCCTTAATTGTCTTTTCTGGTATGGCTCACTTGAATTAACCATACTGTTTTCTTCGGAGTATGCTCTTACCCATCCTTTGGTCATAGTATAAAGAGTTAAAGAGTTAAACTTATGTCAAAAAAATATCGAAACTCAGATAAATCGGACATTTTTCGGGGAAAGTACAGCTAAATATATAAAAAAATCTTATAGTATTTGCATTATGATCCGATAGATCTCAGTTACGTAATTAATGAAAAAGTCGTATAACCAGCATAAGGAAATTTCTTAGAAGCAGTTTTCAAGATAAGCTATTTTGAAGTTTACTCGAATAATCTTCATCATATACACTTCCCTTGTCAATATGATTATGTTGATAGTGATTTCTTTAAAATAAGAGGAATACTATTAAGCACCTACCAAACACACCATAATTAGTCCTTAAAATTTGACAGCTCAAATTCGTTTTATTCGATGTTGGAAAATGCTATTCTAACCAACCATGATACTTGATTTCTTTTGCCAGCAACTGAAAACAACTTAATTCTTTAAAAACTAGGGTTTTTACGCAAAAATTAAAAACAAAAATCTTAGTCAAACTATGGCCTTTATACAACAAAAACACTTTATCAATAAAATTGGTTTTTAATCGAGTACTATTCTATTCTTCAAGATAAAATCAATATTTAAATCTCTCGTTCAGAGACATTTACCTCCCCAAAATATTTGTTTTCGGATTATTTAATTTCCAGTAATCCATGACAAGCTTTGATTCACCCTTAAAGAAACGTAAGATGCAAAGAGTAATTAAAATTCTGTTTTTGGTTTTTGCAGTTGGCTTTGCCAATGGACAAGAAAGATTGACCCTTAAGACTAAATATAAAATCAAAAACAAATACGGACCAAATCACGTTCAAAAGGAGATTAAAAGATTAAAGGATGTTGAAACCAAAATTGAACGGACCATTGAGGAAAAATTCAAAATAAAAGATTCTATTACCGGTAAAGTTGAGGATACGGTCGTTATCAACAAGATTACGGTGACCGAAAAAACATCCATGGAAAGCAAAGAGGGAAAAAAATGCACGGAATGCCCAAATGAGGCCAAAGCTTTTTTAAAGCTTCAAGAAGATAAATTATATGTAAACTATTACCTCAACAACCGAAATGTCAAACAGGACAGCACCTATTATTTCAATTCCTTGGGAATCGGAACCTTTATCGGATGGGACCAAGCCATGGGAAGGGGGACTAATATTTGGGATTATGATGGTGCATTTTGGTTTGGGCTCTCCTTGGGCATTGACATATTCAAGTTTGGAAAAGTACCTGACTAGGTAAGCGAACAATTCCAATGCATTAAATTGCACCTATTTCTAAACTTGCTTAAATTTTATCTAAAGGGCTATTTTAATGACAGAAAACGGTGGTAAAAGTAAATCGGGTATCTAAGTTGCTAGCACAAAATAAAGGAGAGGCATTTTGATTGCCCCTCCAATATCTCCGATACAACATTAGCACTATATGCATTATATCTTTCCCAAAGCTTGAGAAAGGTCATCCCAAAGATCTTCCGTGTTTTCCACACCTACGGACAAACGAATCATTCTTTCAGTAAAACCAAGATTTCTTTTTCTTTTGCTTTCTACATCAGCATGTGTCATGGAAAAGGGGTGTTCCGCCAAACTCTCGGTTCCTCCCAGGCTTACCGCCAGTTTTATCAAGTTCAAATTATCTAGGACTTTAAACGCCTCATCTTCCGAACCTTTTATGTCAAAGGATATCATTGCCCCAGAAGAGGAATACTGTCTTTTGAAAATCGGATATGCTGGGTCAGATTCTTGAAGAAGGCCCAAATAATATACCTTTCCAACCTTTTCGTGCTGTTCAAGTCGCTGTGCCAATATTGCAGCATTCCTGGCCTGTTGTTCCATCCTCACCTTAAGGGTTTCAAGACTACGGGTCATTAGCCATGCTGTCCAGGAATCTGTCATATTTCCCACAAAGGTTCTAAATCCCTTTATTTGTCCGATTAATTCGGCATTGCCAGCACAAGCTCCAGCGATTAAGTCAGAATGTCCACCAATATACTTGGTAGCTGAGTACAATACCAAATCCGCCCCATGCTTCAAGGGCTGCGACCAAACCGGACCCATATAGGTGTTATCCACCACTAGAATCACCTTGTCCTCGGATGTCGAAAAGTGATCAGCCAGACGTTTGCACATTTCAAGGTCGAAAATCGCAGAGGTGGGATTGGTTGGTGTTTCTACATATATCATTTTCAAATTTCCCTGGCCCCTCGTTATTCTTTGTCTAATCTCATCTTCGGATTCCCCAGACTTGAACTCCAGTGTATCGATACCATAATGCTTCACCATTTTTGTAATGAAGTGATCGGTGCCTCCATAAAGCGGTGCCCCATGCAATAGTAAGTCCCCAGGTTTTAGCAATTCAAAAAATGTGGAGGTAATTGCTGCCATACCGCTTGAAAACACTGCGCAATCCTCTGCTCCGTCCCAAAGGGCAAGCCTTTTTTCCAAAATTTCTAGATTTGGATTGTTCAAACGGCTATAAATATTTCCAAGTCTTTCTCCTTCGGCAGCTTGATCAAGACCGTATGCTAGTTGGAAAAACCGCTTTCCTTGCTCAGCGGATTCAAAGACAAAAGTACTTGTTTGAAAAATTGGGGGCTTTACGGAGCTCTCCGCATTTTCGGGATTATGTCCATGCGACATCATTAGGCTTTCGGGTTGCATTTTTTTAGAACTTATAACACTCATAACTACAATTTTTAATTATTTCTAAAATTCTGCAATACTTTTTGCGGACAAGAAAATTATTCCCCAAATGCAGGTTAGTCGACCCCAAATCCAACATAGGCAATAAAGCCATGATTGGATTGAACATTAAAGAGTTTTATAGGGAAGTTTGCCAAAATGTGGTGGAAGGAAAAATAGCTTTATAAATTCAGTTTGTCCAGCTCTCGATTAACTGCCTCAGAATCTATTCTTTCGAAAAAGTGTATAACCTTACCTATTTTGATTTTTTCTATCTTATAATCTCCATCTAGTATTTGCTGAACATCATCAGTCTTGATTTCGAGATAATCCTTTAATCTCCTACATGTAAAAGGGAGCAAAGGCTCCATATACGCTACTAGGACTGCAACAATTTCCATACATAGGGCTAGAATGTACTCTGCTGAATTTGGGTCATCCCCCATTATTTTCCAAGGACTGGTTTCATGTAACAATTTATTGCCCTGTCTGGCAAGGTTGATATAGGTGTCCGAGGCTTTTTTGAACTCATAGCCATGGATATACCGATCAAATTCCACTTTGAATTTTTCAATGTTGGAAAAAACGTTGTTTCGAAGGTCTTTTGATCCGGTGTCCGAAACATTCTTGGGAAATCCTACCCTCCCATTAAAATTTTTGTGAATCAAAGAAAACGTCCTGTTAAAAAACCCTCCTAAAACACCAACAAGATCACTGTCCACTTTGGCTTGAAATTCTTTCCAAGCAAAATCGGAATCTTTGTTCTCCGGCATGTTGACTGTCAAATAGTACCTAAGGGCATCCTGCTTTTCCGGAAAGCGTTCCATGTAATCGGTAAGCCATACGGCATGGTTTCTGGAAGTTGATATTTTTGATTTCTCCAAATTCATGAATTGGTTTGCAGGAATATTTATCGGAAGGGTATATTCACCATGGGCGTGGAGCAGAATAGGAAAGATTATGCAGTGGAAGACAATGTTGTCCTTACCAATAAAATGAACCAATTTTGTATCCTTGTCTTTCCAGTATTTCTCCCATTCATTTGTTAAGGCTTGTGTTGCGGAAATATACCCAATAGGAGCATCTAACCATACATATAATACTTTACCCTTTGCATCCTCCAAGGGCACCTTGACCCCCCATTCCAAATCCCGTGTCATAGCCCTTTCACGAAGCCCCTGTTTGATCCATGATTCACATTGTCCCAATACGTGTTTTTTCCAGTGTTCCTTTTTTTGGCAATCCCGTATCCATTCAGAGACCCACTGCTGGTATTCCTGCATGGGAAGAAACCAATGTTTGGTCCTCCTCATGACCGGAGCATTTCCGCTCAAGGTCGATCGCGGATCGATCAGGTCGGATGGACTCAAATCACTCCCACAACTTTCACATTGATCACCAAAGGCTTCTTGATAGTTACACTTCGGACACTGTCCTTGAATGTACCTGTCGGCAAGGAACTGTTCCTCCTTCTCATCATAATATTGTTCAACCACCTTGGTTCGGAATACATTTTTACCATTTAATTTTTTAAAAAAGTCCTGCGAGACCTTATGGTGCAGAGAAGCTGAAGTTCTGTGGTAGATATCGAATGAAATACCAAATTCCTTGAAGCTTTGTTTGTTGATAGCATGGTATTTTTCAACGATTTCCTTAGGTGTAGAATTGATGGTTTTTGCACGCATTGTGATTGCGGCCCCATGCTCGTCCGAGCCACATATAAATTTTACATCATGTTTTAATAACCTTAAATACCTTACATATATATCGGCCGGCACGTAAGCACCTGCTAAATGACCTACGTGCAGAGGACCATTGGCATACGGTAATGCCGAGGTAATCAAGTATCGTTTAACTTCCCCCATTATACTGTTACGATTAATTTTGTTAAAAATACTTAGTTAACCCTCTCCCATGGTAAGTATGGTTTCCCATAATGACCAAAAGAAGCTGTTTTGAAATAATTCCAGCCTGATTCATCCAACAAGGATTGTGGGTTCGAAAGACTGAGGAAATCAATAATGAATTCTGGAGATAAATCTTTGAATTTCTCAAGGACGTATTTGGACAAATCTTGCCCCGAATCTGTTACAGCAGTGACCATTTCTGATTGCTTCTGTCCTATCCCATATGCCAGGTTGACCGTACACGCTTTTGCACCCTGTATTTTGTGCGCTACGATATGTTTTGCTATATGTCTGGCCATATAGGCTGCAGACCGATCTACTTTGGTAAAGTCCTTGCCGCTATAAGCTCCCCCACCAACAGGTACCCTAGGACCGTAGGCATCAATGACTATTTTACGACCGACTACCCCCGCATCACCGATGGTTCCCCCAATAACGAAGGTGCCCGTGCCATTTACCTTGGCAATATCTTGAATGGCCGCGCTGGTGCTGAGCTGATACTTATCCAATACGGGCAGCAGTGCATATTGGATCATATCACGTTTGATTTGGTCAGTCCCAACTTCTTCCGAGTGCTGTACGGCAATAATAATGCTAGTTACCCTGTTGTTCGTGAAGTCAAGGGTGACCTGTGTTTTGCAGTCAGATTTTAGATAGGGTAATTTTCCTTGTTGTCTAAGCTCCTTGACCTTTTTACAAAAATCTCTTGCCACGACATATTCCAGAGGTAACATATCTTCAGTTTCGTCGGTTGCATATCCTATCATGATACCCTGATCACCTGCCCCAAAGTTATCGGTGCCAGTAAATGAGCTGCCATTATGTAAGCCACTACCTGCTCCTATATCCAATGATTGTGGCTTGACATAGTCTATAACGGTAAGCACTCCGTGATCGGAATAGCCCACTTTACGCCAAACTTCTCGTGCAAGTTCTTCAATGTTGATTTGTGCGCTAACAGCAGCGCTGGTCTTTATTTCACCGGAAACAATCAACAGATTGTCTTTGGCCAGACATTCAATTGCAGTTCTGACTGCCTTTTTCTCATTGGGATCTTTCGTAAGTCTGAGTACGGAATCCAGAATATGGTCGGCTACCTGATCACAAAACTTATCAGGATGACCATTGGATACATGTTCTGCTGTTCTTATCATGGGAATATCATTTTGTTAACCCAATGATCTCAAAAATCGAATGGTTATAGAAAAAAAACTCTCAAATCGCAGGTCTTAGTACCCCAAATGCAGTCTTGACTAGAGTTTAAGGGCTTTCAGGTTTCATTTATTTCCAGCCATTTAAGTAATTTGGGCTTCCAATTCCTAGGAATGGCTATAGGAAACGTTTCTAGATGGCTGGTGCCAAAAAACAACTGATTTCCCCTTACCTTTTGGATATAATCACGGTTAAGGACAATACTTCTGCCCATTAAAAAGAAATTGTCATAAAAACGGAAATGGGTGTCAAACAACTCGCTTTGCAAATTGCCCTTGACAAGTAAATATTGCTTTCTGTTTCGGATGAGAATTTCATTGTAATGTCGATCCGATTTTATCAATATTATGTCTTCGTAGGGTATCGCCTCATATTCGCCTTTATTCAACTTGGCCCAAAAACGAGCTTTTGCACTTGGCAAAATGGTGGTTCGGTGAATTGACTTTTTTTCAGATTTTGCCAAGTGCAGAGCTTTTTCCAGCGCCTTTCGGAAACCAGCATGTTGCCAGGGCTTTTTGAGGAAATCACAAAACTCGATTTGTTCCGTTTGTTGCAACAGGTGATTATCGGTAATCCCTGAAATGAAAATCAATGGAACATCATAAAGTTGATGGAGTACTTCGGCAAAGTTCACACCACCATATCGGTCTTTACCCAACTGTATATCCACAATTGCGAAGTCTGGTCTGATGGTCCTAATGGAATTTACGGCCATCCTGAATTCTGTAAATGGTCCAATAATCTCACATTGCCCATTGAAATAATTGTTTACCATTTTGGTTATTCTTTCCGCTTCCAACAAATCATCTTCTAGTACAAGTACTTTCATATTTTGTTTGTTATTAGATCAAAGGTGAATGTCACCAGACTCTGCCCGGCTTCCCTTGATAGTTTTGGATTACCGTTTAACGAGGCAATTAATCGGTTTACTATGGACCATCCAAGGTTTTTACTGTTGGTAAAGCTCTCTTTAAAATGTTCATTGTCGCCATTATCGGAATAGCTAAAGTGGCACTCTTCCTTTTTAAATGAAATATGCAATCCAAATTTTGGGTTTCTTGTCCTGGAAACACCGTATTTGACAGAGTTGTTTACAAGTTCACATGTAATGAACGCGAGAATTGAGGCTGTGTTTGCGGGAATTTTTCTTGACGCTATTTGATGGTCGAATACTACATTCTTTTCCTCAAGTCTGTGGACAACACTAAGTTTCCGTATTAGTACAATAAAGAATTCACATATATCTATGATATGGCCATCATCAGAGCTTTCCAAAAAGTCATCAATATCAGAGGTGGAGATTATCGTGCTATATAATTGGCTAAATAACCCGATTAATCCTTCATTGTGTTCTTCAATTTGTTCAATCGTTCCCATGAGCCTATTGAAGTCATTTTGCTTACGATGCTTAACTTCCTCAACAAGTATATTCAAATCGATATTTAGTTTTTCAACCATTCTATTTTTGTCTTCTAGTTGATAATTTAAATTTTTCAACTTTTCTCTCGATCGACCTATGATGAAAAGTAATACTGCCCCTATAACCAAGGCTATGGCGATTACCCATATCACAGTATTTTGTTGCTGATTCAATTTTTGTTGCCATAACACCTGTTCTTGGGCTTTCCTTTTTTCTCCCTCAATAAGGTTCTTTTCGTATTGATTTAATTTTTCAGCTACTTCAAGCTGTTCCGTTTGAAAGATTTGGTCCTGAAGGCTTTTCCATTTTTTGTAATGGTCCAATGCCAAAATAGTATTGCCTGTAAGTTCATTCCATCTTGATTTTAAATAATGGAATTCGGCCAATAAATTTTTGCTATCGGTACTTTTGAGATTTGTTTCGCTAATATCCAAGTATTTGGAAGCTTCCCGAGCTTTAGATTGGTCCAAGTACACCTTGGCAATATTATTGGATGTAAGCACTATACTTTGTGCATTTTTTTCAACTAATTTCAAATCCAGAGCTTGCTTAAAATAAATCAAGGCACTATCAACCTGCTTCATCGCAAGAAAAACTTCTCCTATATTGTTCAAGTTAGCCGCGACACTGGTAGTTTTGGACGAGACCCTTTTCAATGTAACAGCCCTTTTGTAATAGTACATGGCACTATCGTATTGGGCCAATTTAAAATGTGCACTCCCTAGGTTGTTGATTGCTTTAGAATATCCTGATGTATCTTTTTGAACAAGGAGTTCCTTAGAGGCATTTTTTAAGTACTGTATGGCTTCTTTAGGTTTTTCCTGTATCAATAAAATGTTGGCAACGCTATTGTAAATAGAACCCAGTTCCTTTCTATTTTTTGTGTTATGAGATATGTTCAAAGCCTTTAGGTAATATTCAATGGACGTATTGAAATCCCCCATTTTTTTATACGTAATGCCAATGTTCTTGTATCGACTGATCACACGTCTTTGGTCGCCAAGGTCCAAATCGATTTTTAGTGACTGCTTATAATAATATAGACTACTATCATACTGGGCCAACATATAATGATATAACCCTATATTGTTAAGTTTACTTGATATTTTGGATGCCTCCTCCAATTGTTGGTACCACAACAAGGCCAAACGCTCTTGACCTATTGCTTTCCCAAATTCATTCTTTCTATAATATCCATCCGCTAAATCGGAAAGACTATCACCTTTTGTTTGCTCCTGCGTGTAAACCAGGCAAACCGAAAGGGACAAAATTAGGAAGCAAGCTTTTCGAAAAAGTTCCAAAATTGAGAATTTCCAGGATGATAAATTTATCGATTCAATCAATGCGCTTCCCAAAGATGCACATAAAATCAAGAGAGCCCATCATTTCTGACGAGCTCTTACTTTTTACTCTTCTTTTGTTGGAATCTCTTCCTCTTCTGTGGAAGCCGTAGTGGCATTGACCGCATCCTCCTTGGTAGGAATCTCTTCCTCCTCAGTGGTGACAACGGGCATCAACTCCTCATACGTCTCAACAGAATCAGATTTATCGCAACTCCAGAAACATGCCATTAGCACGCAACCAAAAATTGACGCTTTTAAATTCTTCATCTCCAGATGGATATTTTCGATGATAAAAGCGTCTGCGCAGACTATTGATTAGGACATCAATACTGTTGTTCCAGCCATAGTCCATTTCTGGCCTTAACCCAACAGTACAGGAAAAATCGGTCATTATCCGTTTACAGATCGTTTTATGGAACCCCATCGATCGATGATGTGCTTTTCGACAAATGATTACGGCTTTATTTTCTGTTATTTCAACACTCTTGATTTTCCGTTCTTTGTTATAAAAAGCTAATATTGATACATAATCTTTGGTTTCCATCTCACTCTTTTTAAATTGCATTAGGCCTTATGCGATTGTCATTGCAACATTACATACATATCACAAGCACCTGTTATCGAAACATTTACGATATTTTCCCAATGTTTTTACGACACTTAATTTTTTAGCCTATGCAATTGAATGAAGAAGAGACTGAAATCCTACGTCAACTTTTTAATGAACTGGTTTCGTTAAGTGGGCTAACAGGAGCTTTCCAAAACTTATCAAGAGATGATGTATTGAACTTACAGGCCAAGGTTCGGCAAGAACTAAAGGAAGAAGGAATACTACAGAGCATCGCCGACACTCAAAAAACGGTCGAATATCATATCGGGGAAGGTAGGCAGTTTTATGACTATGGCAACGATTTGTCAAATGGAGTTTTGCCATTTAGCGCAGATAAAAAACTCCTCAATGCCGTTGCCTATTATGTCACACGGGGAGAAATTAAATCTTGGTTTGAATACAAAATAGCAAAAGGAGATAAATCTATCTCCAGCCCTAGGTCAAAGCCTATTTCTTTCTCCGACAATGTGATTATTTCATCTTATCTTAATAAGCTTATCGATAAAAGTAGTATAGGATTTGATGAAGATGAAAAAATCGAATTTCAGGAAGCTTTTGGTAAATGGTATTCTTCGGCGGACTACTCCGTATATCAAACCATAGAAGCCAATCGGGTCGAGGATGATCATTTTTATGAAGATGAGCGTTTAGACATCAATAGCGAGGAAAAGTTAAAGCCCATTCGGAATTTACTCGAAGATCACTTTGAAGCGACCAAAAAGCAGAACCATCAATATTCCTTTACATTTCTGATTGCTGATTTTGGCAAGGGAAAATCAGTATTGATGAATCAACTCGCATCCAGCTATGCAAAAACCCTTGTTTCCTCGGAGTACTCTTTAAAACGCACTTTTCCTATCCATATCAATCTTAGGTTGGCTTCGGATTGCCTATCCAGGGAAGCCGGACTCATTGAGACGTATTGCAAGCGCTACGAAAATTTTAAAATTGAAGATCTCAATGATTTTGAAAGCATAACCTTTTTACTGGATTCTTTGGATGAGATGAATCCCGAAATTTCTTTGACATCCATTATAAAAGATATTCTTCCCGTTCTGGAATTGAAAGGAAACATAAACTCAACATTTAGGTTTCTGATTGCTTCTAGGCCCATTCCTTCTTTAGAGCATATTTTAAAAAATTCAAGATTAAACCACTTTCAACAATTGAATTTGAGTCCAAAGGTAATGGACCAAACCCCTATGTTCATTCATGTGTTTGGATTTAAGGAAGACCAAATTGAAAAATTTTACCAAGGACTAGGCGAACAATACTTTGAAACCTACCGCAAACTGATAGAAAAAAAGATTCTAAAACTCGATGAATTCAGACGCCCCTTATTGAACTATATACTCTTCAAGGCAGTACAGAGTGGGGCAATATCCCCAAATCCCGCCAAAATATCCATTTATCTTTCCTTCATCAACCTCTTAACCATTGAAGCAAAATATATCGGTGATCCTGATATCCAAAATGTAAGGATAAGCAAACAACAAGAAATGCATTCATTTCGCCAGCAGGCTATCTTCCGCTCTATACTTCACGGAATGGCCGTTCTTTGGTCGATGAACAAATCTGGTTTGGGCACTTCGGCCTTTAATGAAAATAAGGTCCAAATGAACAAAGCCTGCTTGGAAGATATACTATTGGCGAAAGATGGTTCCCAAGGAAAGAAGAATATGGCCAGGGTCCTAGTTGCATATCTATCAAATTCCTACTTTGGTTTGCGGGGCGAAAACTTCAATTTCAAACATCAGTCATTTGCTGAAATTCTTCTTGCTGAATATTATATCAAGGTTTTTTTGGTATTTGTTTTTGACAAAAGGGATGAAAATACCTTGGGCAATTACCTATCTATAGGCAAGCCAACAAAAGTGAGTCTAACTTTTTATCGAGAGCTTTTAAACCTTCTAAAAAAATCCATTGTTGAAAATGGAGACAATTCCGAGAGTATTGAAGCCAGAAGATTGCTGTCCCCTTTAATCACCAGTATTTCCATTCCCGAGCCCAATCAGTTATATAGCGAAACGCTTGATAGTATCTGGCGAACTAGAAAGAATCTCGATCATTTCGAAAGAGCGGTTAAATACCCCCAATCGAAGTCCTTCAAGATTGGCCGATCACCCAAGAAATAATCGACTTGATCATCCAATTATGTGAAAAAAGAATTAATCATGGGGTGATGACGAGCAATGATGTTGTTTCAAAAACCAGTTCAAGGTTTAATGAGTTGGTCGAGTTGAGGGAAAGCTTATCCAGTACGATGGGCCAGGAGCATAAGTGGATTTGTTTGGTCACGGGAAACTATCTATACAATGATGTGTCAAAGAAACGGTTCTTTGCTGCAAAAATTAACGATAAGATGGCCTTCAAATTGATTCGGATGGCTAGATTTAACAGCAATAATATAAGGCTTTGGGGGAATTCCCTATTCATAGGGATGACGATAGGATCGAATGATAACGAAACCACATATTTGTCCCATTTTGATTTCTCAAATATTGATTTGTCCCATACGCGATTTAAGGATTTTGATGGGCACATGATTGATTTTTCAGGCTGTAAATTTCAAGAAACAACTTTCGAAGAGTTCGATGTTCGATCTTGTGACTTTACAAATGCCATTTTTGATAATATCAAAATTGTGAATCGGGCATTGAACGTCGCTTCCATGTACAAGACGTTTTATTCCGGCATGAACATCCATAGCTCGAATCAACTCCATTTTTATAAACCATTTCCACGTCTTTTGTGCAAACTATTGGCGGAAGAAATTTCCGAAATGGATTCTACTGAATTCTCTGAAGCCATAGGGAAAGATGACACGCACACCTATTTCACCAATCTACGAGGATTGTGGCAATGGGTTTTTCAAAATAGGACGCTGACAAAGAAAACCTTTGAACAAAATTATCCGCCTAAATCTGAAGATAAAGAGATACAAAGTCAAATCTCATCTTTTATCGGTGATTTCTATGATGAGTATTCCAGGGGTAGTCAAAGGATTTCCTAAGTGTTTGAAGCTGCAGGAAGCTGGGAAGTTAATTGACAATGTGCAAAGTCATGCAATGTTAGCTTTAAGTACCTTTCTGACAATAATGGTCTGATTCTATTTGGCTCAGACACTCCATCTGGCCCAATTTATAGCAATCATAATTTGTTGCTTAACAAAGTAAGCCAGAAAAAGATTGAAAATTAGATTCTGCTTTTAAAATCTCTATAAATGGCCAATACTATCATTTTATATTATGTAAATAGGAGCCGTTTCGATATCATTTAGACCTAAAACGTTAGGAGATGATCAGAGATATCTGATTTTGTCATCGATAATCGCAGGTTTAATTGAACTCTCACTTATTTAAGAATAGATTTCACCTCTCCATGAATCTTTTCAAAATTAAACTTTAGCTCAGCTTGTGTCTTGGCATTAGGGGCAGGCAACTTCTGGGTTTTTTTGGGAAACTTAAACAGAACTTTTTTATCCTTTCCGTCAAAGAATATCACAAATTCCCCTTGTCGTAATCCGTAAAAAGCATCTGCCCTTGTCTTTGACACTTCCCTTTCACTCTGTGTAACTCGTGTATCAAAATTGAGATTATACCCTTTGTTCACGCTCTTCGACTGTTTTTTGACAATCTCAAAAAAACGCTCATAGTATTTAGCAGTGTCAGGGTCATTCGCCTTTCCGAAGAATTGGTAGGAGAGATTGCCCAATATAGCCTTGCTCGCCTTGTCCCCATAGAGCATATCGTTCTGGATCTTATCCTGTAGTACATAGACCGTTGCAATGTCATAGCTCCTCAATGTTGCTGGAATCCGGTGCATGTTCAAGAGCCGTATGGTGGAAGCCTCTTCGATGAGGAAGAATGAGGTCAAACGGTTCCGGTCGCTCATCTGTTTGGAAATGGTATGGATTATGGTCGCTATCACTGGAGATAGGGAGGTTTCCTTTTTCGGGTCGTTCACAATGGAGATGACGGAGGGGTTTTGGGGATTATTCACGTCCAAGGACACTTCATCCGCTGAAAGGGCCATGAATATTTTATGTGTACTGATCTTCTTGAAGGCATTGGCCAAGGTACTCTTCACGCCTGCCGTCTGTCTATCAGAATCCACCCCGCTGATAAAGGCATCCGCCATGGCCTTGGAGGTCAGGTCGGCACTAAGAAAGCGTACCAAATGCTCTGTGTCCAGATGTTGATACAGCGAGATCATATGGGGAATGGTACAATAGTCTTGGTAATTTGTTTTCAACCGCCAAATCAGTCCACTGATCAATCCCTCCGCAGCATCCTGAAAGAACTTTGATGTGCCACTGCTGCCACTTTCCTTGAGTTCGAGCAGGTTTTCCAGAAGGACACGGGAAATCTCATGGACACTTTCCTCGTCGGGCAAATACCTTGGAGCAATCGGATTGACCCGACTGTATATTGGGTCAAAGGAAACTATATGAAACTTCCGGTCGGTGCCCTTGAAGAGCGGGTAGGCCATTTCCGTGATCTCGAAGTTCTTGTAATCGTGCATTACCCCACAAAAAAGGTTGGCCGCAAAATGCTTAAAAAGATTGTATACGACACTCTCGGTCTTCCCGCTTCCTGCTGCCCCAATAATGGAGATGCCCCTTCGAATATTATCCAACACGACCTTGGACCCTTTGGTATGTAACACCAAGCGATATTTTTTGTCAATGGCATTGGCCTCTCTGCCTGGGATAAAGACATAATACAGGAGGTTCACAAATCCCCAGGGCAAAAACAAATAAAGCATGGCTCTCAAAAAAACACTGGTTTCCAATAGAAAGAAAAGAGCCGTCCCCATTCCAAGGACCAACACCCATGACGCTACAAACCCATTGCGGAGGTACTTGACCAAGAAGAAAGAAATCAAGCAACCAAATGGAAACAACAACAAAACAATATGTACTACTGTAATGGTCAACATGATTTCAGATTTCAATGGCCCCCGATCTGATGGCCCGTTCAACACCTTGTTTAAGTTTCATAATGACCTTATAGGCCAATTGCACCTTGTTGGTTGGAATGTTGGGGATATGAATCCCTCCTTTATGCAACAGTTTCAGGGCACTCTGTTTTTCATTGGAGGGCAATCCCATCAATAGGGCCATGAACTTTTTGGGGTTTTGTCGGTACAGCTTTTTGGTGTTGTATCGTTCCACATAATTCCGCTCATACGAAAACATGCGGTCAAAGGTCTTTTCAGCGGATTGGTAGAACCCGTCGCGATGGAACCCCTGTTTGACCTTTTTGCCGTTGAGGATGGTTTCCGATTCCTTGAACTTGGTCCCAGGGGAAAGACTGTAGGTATTGGTCACGTCCTTTCGGCTGACGATGATATGGATATGGGACTGTGTCCCTTCCTTTTTCATTCCCTCGACCACCATTTTGCCATTGACCTTGTACGGGGCTTCTTTAGTCAAGCGTTCGATTTCCTTTTGGATGGCACGGGGATTTATTTGGAGTTCCCCACGCTCCACTTTGGCAAGATCATTTTGGAGTTTGGCAATCTGTTTTCGGTAAGGTGTATTTTCCAATACCTTCTTTTCAAAGCCCCTAAAAGTACGTTCATGCTCAATCTTTGCATAGTACTTGATGTCATCAACCGTCACCTTTCTATCCCGATAAAAGGAAGCGGCATAATCCTTCATGATCTCTCGGGTATATCGTCTCAGCACCTCGGGATCATTGCCTATGTGTTTGAGTTCCTGTTGGCTTGGACTTACCACAATGGAGTAGAATTTGGACTCCCTTTTTTTTAGCTTGGCGGTATTACCGTCAATTTCCGATATGACCCTTTCCGGGGCAATGGCATTTTCATTCTGGTCAAAAAAGGTCTCTTGCCAGTCGGATTCCAAATCTTGGTTCTCCTTTTCCAGATAGGCTACATAATCGCGGACACTGCTGTTATAGGTCTCGAAACCCCTTCCGATTTTCTGTGCTGTGATGGTGATATACATAATCAAAGATTTTGAAGTGTTCTCTTATAGTTTTCCAGTTCCCCTTCGGTGATGTCCAACCGCAGATAGGGTTTTCCGAAGGAGGGTTTCATAAGAGTGGTGTTCTCCACCACGTATTGGCTTTCTCTTTTGAGCATTTCCATTTTGTCCATGAGCCGTTCGTGGCGGATCCTGGGGACGGTGATCTCTATTTGGGGTCCCGGTTTCGGTGGTCTTTGTTCCACCTTTGGCCTTTCATGCTTGACCTTTTGTTCGAGCAGGGCTTCCAAAATGGCATTCGTGGGCTTGGTCTGTGTAATCTCAATGTCACGGATAATGGCAATGGAGGCCTCTGTGCGTTTGATGGAAGTCTCGGTAAGTTTCCGGTTCTTGATAATCTCTTGGAGGAAGCTTTTGCCCAGCCCGTCCGAAGGTGTAAAGCCATGCCATTCAAAAAAGTCCATGACGGATTCAAGTGTGTCCGAATAGGATTTCGACATCTTCTTGGAAAACCCTTTGAACCTTTTTATGGTACCTATCCTTAACCTAATGGATTTGAAACCGTCCATTTTTCGTTTGTTTTTGATTGTTATTGTCACAACTTTTATCCCTGTTTATGGGATTTCCGAAAGGAATTGTCACAATTTGTCATTGGTGGCAACTTTTGGTGAATTCCCTTCAAAGCCAATATTCATGGGCTTTTGCGGAGCAAATCAGATATGTAGCACCGCCTTGGCGTGCTACCCTCTCGCTATTCCGTTTCCCCACGCAAGCGGGGAAAACTCCATACCAATCCCAAGGTATTGGCCTTGGGTTATCCTGTTGGAGAAACAATGGATTTTAAGAGTTTGGGAAGGAGGGTTTTAGGAAAAATGCAACGATACTGATGGATGGGATGGAAAATCTTTAAAAAGAAAAAGGGAACCAAAAATGGCTCCCCACGTTTTTGTCGGATAATGTCCGAATCAAATATTGAACACATAATCATACGTGTACAACATCTTTATGGCCTCTTCATCCATCAGTTTGTTATAGTCCCCACCATTTTTGTCACAGTGTGATCGGATGGAATCCTTATAAAGATGTTCCACATGTTCACGGGCCATCAGTAAAAGCTCATCCTGCATCTCTTGGGTAAGGTGTGAAAAATTCAAATGAATCATAATGTGGAATTTAAATCTGGCCGTTGTCCGCAAAACTGTAGTATTCCCCAGTAGGGGCAATGATGATATGATCCAATATCTTGACATCGAAAAGTTCCGCTGCCTTTTGGATCTTATCCGTGATCTGTCTGTCCTGATTACTGGCCTCCAATTTCCCGCTGGGGTGGCAGTGTGAAAGAATGACACCCACGGAAAGTGTTTTCAGTACTACGGCAAAAAGGATCCGTAGATCGACCAAAGTTGCCGTAATACCGCCCTGTGATATCTGATAAATGCCTTTGACCCTGTTACTGTTGTTCAACAAAACAATTTTAAAGGATTCATGTACCGCTATGGTATCTTTGTTCCATGTTTGGAACAAGAGTTCCGCTGCATCCTTGGAACATTTGATCTGTTTCCAAAAGGGAGCGGGAATTCGTTCTTTGTATCGTATGCTTATTTCGTTAACTTGTGTTCCCATTGTATTTTCTTTGAGGATCTATAATGAAAAAGAGGGCGGGACAATTTGGTGGCGTGCGCCCTCTTTGTGTTCATGGCTATCCGATCAAGCAGCTTTTTCTACTTTTCCATCCTTAGCCTTGGAAACGGTTTTTTGGTCTTTCCCATTTGTAGAGGCTTGTTCCCCATTTTGGGATTCCCTATTACTTTCCTTGGCTCCCAATAACAGAATCTCGGTGGCCACGATTTCGGTAACGTAGCATTTCACGTCCATTTCGTTGGTGTAGCTCCGTGAGATCAACCTGCCTTCGATGGCAATTTCCTTGCCCTTATGGGCATACTTTTCGATGACATCGGCTTTTTTGTCCCAGGCTACCACATTGTGCCATTGTGTAGACTGCACCTTTTCTCCTTTGGCGTTTCTGTAATACTCGTTGGTCGCCATGGAAAAGCGCGCCGTTTTGCTTCCACTTTCTAGAACGGTGACCTTAGGGTCGCCCCCTATGTTCCCGATCAATTGGACTTTGTTTCTCAATGTACTCATGATTAAAAAATTAAAGATTACTGTATAGTGAAGCCCTATCCGTCAGGGCATTGAAAACTGATTTACTTATTATATCCAGAGTGTTTTCCTTTTTGTTGTTTTTTAACTTTTGGAATGCTCCCGTTTTATTTTTTTCGTATGATTTCATCGTTATTGTTTTAAATGATTTACTTCCCATAGTGCCGTCATGTATCCTTTTTGTTGCTTATGGCGGTACAACATCCAAGCTTGTAAAGGGCGTATAAAAAGCTTGAGCGGCTTTATGCCGGCCACAAGAATGGATGTTGTTGTTTTGCTATCGAAAAAGGAGTCCAGACGGCTTGGAAAAGTGGATCAATAACGGAGAATCCGAAAAGAATGGGAGCATTACGAAAGAAATATTGAAAAGATTATTTATCTAAAGAAAAGAGAAACCATTCTAGTAGTATCATGCTCCGAAAGTGCTACACGTAATTTTTCTCCTTTGTCCAAATGAATCTTTGTAAAGACATATACAAAACTCACCGATTGTCCGTGATCAATTTTCTTCGGGGTGTTATGCTTGTAGATAGGTAACATCTCCAATTCCTGAAATGAAGCCTTCTGTCCCTTTTTACCACTGATCTTGAACAGCTCCAATTCCCCAAAATCAAAACGTGAACCTGAACTGTTGTTGACCTCAAATTGGATATATACTTCACTACGCATCGTGTACAAGTTCTTAACTGTCAAAGAAAGTCCTTGCCTTTTTTTCTTGATGTTCTTCCGTTCAGGAAGTTGCAACAATGCCTCACATGATTCATGAAGCTTTTCCCTGACCTTTTTAACACTAATGGAGGAATCCCGTACAGTTTCACTTGGAACCTCTTTTTGGGAAGTTCTCTCCATTCCCTGCCTTTCTGTCCCGATGCGTTCCTGTTCAGTGATGAACCGATTGGGGTATTCAAGATTCTTGGAATAGCTAATGATGTAGGAATAGATGCTGCCGTCATTGGTGATTACCAATAGATTACTGTCCTTTCCCGGAACGGCCTTCAACAATCCCAAGGGCTGTTGTTTTTCACGATTATAGGTAAAGACAAAATTGCTGTTCCCCACAATGCCCTGTTTGATTTGTGAAGGAAAGAAAAGGGCCATGTTCATATGCTCGTTGGCATAAATGGTATCCAATGATTTAGGGTTGTTGGCTTGGGCCGTTACCATCAGTAATAATCCCAAAGTGATAAATATGCTTTTCATAATGTTTCTTTGTTAAGGCCTCTTATGGGCTTCTTTCAATAGGATTTTATAGTTTTTGTTTATCGTTGCTTTGACTTTCCAGTTGGAACGTTTAAAGATGTTCTTCAGCCCCTTAACTTGGGGGACACCGGGCACATTGATGTCGTCCAAGGCGTCCTC
This sequence comes from Flagellimonas sp. CMM7, assembly GCF_021390195.1. Taxonomy (NCBI): domain Bacteria; kingdom Pseudomonadati; phylum Bacteroidota; class Flavobacteriia; order Flavobacteriales; family Flavobacteriaceae; genus Flagellimonas; species Flagellimonas sp. CMM7. The sequence goes on from NZ_CP090003.1 coordinate 1,350,368, forward strand.
CATCATCTCTTTGGAGGCCTCTGCCCTAAAAGTGTTCCTGATATAAAGCCCTTCGAGACCGTCCTGATAGTCATACGCTTTTAGTTTAATCGGGATATGGTCAATGTTTTCAACTTCCAGGACAACCCTGTTGGGCTGGAAGGCCACTAAACCAAACACAACGGTATTCTTTGGAATGGTCCTACCATCGATAACAACCTCTTTTAAGGTTCGGAATTCCAATCTATCATTGACCCTAATGGTCTGTTCCCTTTTCACTATGGCCAGAATGACCATATTGTCCACTTTTGAATTATCTGACAGGGAATTGGAGGCAAAGAAAAGTTGCTGTTCCAAGGCTATTTCTTGTAGTGTGGGTTTTGTGACCTCCTTTGATTTTGACACAATTTCTTGTTTGATTTTTCTCTTGGGAACGCTGGACTTCACCTCATTTTCCTCAGCAGGTTTGCGGTATGTCCCCTGGGTATAATCGATTCGCCCCAATCTGTAGATACTGTCCACAATTTGCGCTTTTTCCCTATCGATAAGGTCAGGGTCAAAGAGTCCCATTGAATCCAAAAACTTCTCATCATAGATACTGGGGGCATTGGTGGTCTTCACTTCCTTAAGGTCGTTGATGGCCTCCAACTTGGAGGCATATTCCTTTTGTGCCTCTTCCAATTGCGGTACCAAGGGCTGGTCCAGCTGTCTAGCATTATCACCCCCTTCGGTCAGGAAGACCATGGAATAGACCACCATAAAAACGATGACCAAACCGATGATGATTCCAAAAACGATTTTCTTTTTGTTCAATTTCATATTGTTGTTTTTTAACGTTGGTCATCGACCTTTCTCAATGAATTCTCGAAATAATTGCTGATCAACAACCCGTGGGCGTTGTTGGGAAAGTTCCGATCCACCTTGATAAGTTTCCCAGAAGTCTTTAGTTCATATACATCGGTCACAGTCCCACGGTAGATTTCAAAGACCACAACGGTCCTGAACGACCGTATTCCTTCTTGGAGGGTAAGCTCGGATTCCACGGAAAAGATCTTCTGCACCAATGAATATTGCAGGAGCCGATTGTAGACCCCATCGGCTTTTTTCTGCCGGTATACGTTGTCCACCGAACTGTCCCCGAGCCAAAGGGCCTTTTCAATGTTCCTTTCATAATTACTGGCATCGATACCATAGAAATAGTTGTGGAACAGTACCAAATGGGCCAGGGCCTCGATTTCAAGGTTTTCTTTTTGATCGGCCCATTTCAAGGGAATGACCGACCCGTCCGTTCCAATGGCAAACGCCCCTCCCTTGGTCTCTTGGTACATCCTGTACGATACCAGTGCTGAAATAATTATGGCAATGGACGATGCGGTGACCACAACCAGAACCACAACGCGGTTGGCCCTCAGTATCCCATCTATGTTTTTATACATTGTCTTCATATCATTTGAGTTTTATGGAGTGCCCTAGGCACCGAAAAGTTTGAGTGAAAAGGAGGTTGCCCTTCGGTAGAGTTTGAACTTCAAAAAGACGATGAACCCTATGGTGCCCAGTTCCACCAAGGGAGCAAAGACCGTACTGCCATAATCCGTCCCAAATAGGTTGATCCAAAAATCCGTGGTCAGTTCTGTATAAAGGGCATTGATGAAGATGTTCACCAAGAAAAAGGCGGGCACCAACATATACACGGCGGCATACAGCTTAAAAAAGGAATAGGCAAGATCCCTGAACTTCTCAAAGACCGCCAAACTGATGACCAAGGGAAAGAAGGCCCTCATGATGCCCAAAAGGAAGAACCGTTCCGCCAAAAAAAGCGGATAGATGAACAGGTCCAATAGCCACAGGAACACGCTGATGATAAAGGCCAAGATCCGCATTCCATAAAAGGGACTGACCAGGGCCTCGTACAAGAGGGCCAATCCTTTGCTCGCGGCATCCAGAAGACCAGCATCCTCCTCAATTGAAATATCCTGCAACTGCAATGGTACAAGGTCTGGGGCAGTATTGCGATATTGGGTCTCTATGCCCACCAAAATGTTGTCGAAGACCTCCAAGATCTGATCCGAGAATATGACCAAGATGACCACGGCAAAGTTCTTGGCCAGTTCCGATGGGGTCAATCCCCAGGTATGACCATCCCGTTCGGCCACTCCCTCATTGTACTTTTTCATGATGTTGATCAAGAAAAAGAGAATGGCCAGGGCCTTCATTCCCACAATTGTGTACTGGGAAAAATCACTTCCGGTGATGGTATCGTACACCGCATCCACATATTCCAAACCGATGCTCAATGCAAAACCTACCATAATCAATAATTTGTTTTACGGTTATTGATTACAGCCTGCATTTCCCGAAAGGAAATGATGTCCCTGTACCTTTTGGTCCTACGCTCAATCTCGCCCACCATTTCCTTAGAGCGCATTTCCTTTTCCTTGAGCACGATGGCCCTTTCCGCATCGGTCATTTTCAAAAAGTCACTGGAAAGGATCTGTTCCACAAATTCCAGATCTTCCAATGAACTCTCGATAATGGCATTGAAGGATTCCGAAATGCGTCCCACCTCTTCTGGACGGATGTGCGGTGAGTCTAGGATCTGCCTGAGGTCGTTGCGTACCATATCAAATAGGCGTTTGTTGTTGCGTGTGAGTTCTTGTACGGCCTTTAAGTGTTTGATGACATCGCTGACCTTTTCGATGCGCTCTTTTTGTTCCCGCAAAAATTCCACGGTCTTCAAGAGTTCTGCGGTCTGTTTGGCCGATTCAATGATCTGTTTGCCCAAGGTGATGAAATTAGTGTTATCATACACGGGCATCCCTTGGCAGGCAGCGCCTGAAGGTATTAAAACAGTGAAGGTCAGGGCAATGCCCAATGTTCTCATTCTACTTTTCATGATGTTCTTGTTTTTTGATGAATAAACTTTTTGATGGCCGTTTCCATACAGCCTGTTTCTTTATAGAATTCCATAATGGCCTTGTTGTCGGGGCCATCTGTCAGGTATGCGGCATAGACCTCTGGCGGGACCTCCAGCCTGAAAATGTTGCTTTCCTTTCCGATCTTTATGAAGATTTCCGTGTACTTCTGCCTTGCGGAAAGATTGTTCTTGATGGAGCTGAGTTGGTTCAGGTCATGGGAGGAAAGATGGAGCCTTTCCTTTAGTGCACCATATCCCTTTTCGTTTCTAAGGCTGTATATGACCTGGGTGTTTTCCAAGATACTGGCCGATGTGGAATTTATGGGCAACTGGTTTATGGACTGCAGGATGATGCCTATGGCCCCTTCCTGTTTACGTATGGCCTGATAATAAAATTCCACGCTCTCCAGTACATTGTCGAACTTGAGCTGTTTGGCGAACTCATCGAAAAGGATGATGCCACGTTCGTCCCTGTTCTTCCAGATGGTACGCTGAACGGCCGTTTTTATGAGCTTGAGCATTACGGAGAGGATCTCCTTGTTGTCCTTGACCTCGTCCAGCTCGAAAACGATCAACCTCTTGTCCTCCAGACGATAGGACCGGTCCTTGCTCGAGGCAAAAAGAAAACTATAGATACCGCTCCCGACATATTCGGAAAGAATGTGCAGGAACCTTTTGATATTGAAATACCCGGGGTGGATCTGCAATCGGGAGAGCAGTTCCTTTCCGTATTTGCCAACAAATCGGTAGAAACCGTCAAGTGAATGCAAGGAACCGGTTTTTTCCCCGTAATAGAGATGTAATATTTTCTTCAGTGCCACCGATGCCTCTTTTGATGGTTTAGTTCCCATTCCCATGAGCTCAAAGAGAAATATGGAAAGGTCCTCCAAATGTTCCGGGGTAACATCATCGGCATGGGTTACGTAAAAGGGATTTATACCAAGGCTCTTTCCATTTTCATATCGCAGCACCGTATAGTGTTCGGGGTAAAGGCTGGCGAACTTGGTATAGGAACCGCCCAGGTCAATAATGACCAGCCGGACACCCTGTTCGAAAAATTGCCTCAAAATGTTGTTGGCCAAAAAGGACTTACCCTCGCCTGTCGGAGCAAAAACGGCAAAGTTCCGTGCCTTGATGCGCCTTTTTTGTTCGTCCCAGACATCCTTTAGCACTGGAATGTTGAATTCCCTGTCGTTGAATACAATCCCCTTTCTGTCCGTTCTGTAATTGGTTGTGTTGATTAATAAGCAAAGGGCATGTTTCAGGTCGGTCACATAAAGATCTTCGTTGGAATAATTGGAGGCAAAACATGGAAAACTGTTCAGGATATAATTTTTGCGCTCCCTTCCACAAGGATAATACGGTACAACATCCAGTTCCTTGAACTCTGCCTTTATCCTTGTAGTGGTATTCTCCAGTGCTCGCTTTTCACCATCCCAATGGATTACATTAAGGTGTCCCCGAACAATTCTTGAACTGTCATCGTTGTTGATCTGGTCAAGGATATGCCCTATCTTTTTGAGAACGACCTTGTTCTGAGTGCCAAAATTGGAGCTCTTATTCAATTCCTCGACTTTCTTCTCTAATTGCTTTCTCCATTGGTGCTTGTCATCCAAATAAATAATCTGGTTCACCACATGGTTTTCTTTTAGGGAAAGCCCCAGGTCATCCATGAACCCCTGATGGAACGTAAAATCATCCGAGGTGAAATGCTCATTGACCTTACTGGTCTGTACGCTATCCCCAAAGCAGGACTCACTGTTGATGGCAAGTACATCAAAATGGTTGTTCCCAATGGTCACATTGGCGCCATCCAAAACGATGTCGGTATCGCAATTGGAACTGTAACCATTGAACTGTTCTTTGGTCAAGGACATAATTTCGTCAGGCCTCATAGGTCCCAACCGGATTTTTGTTCCATTGTTGATATAGTTCACTGAATCGGTCACCGAGGCCAAAAAACGTTTTACAGTATCATCCAGTTCCTCGTGCAATCCTTTGGGTGTCTTCTTAAAAGGGTTGACATACTTGGGATTGTTCAGTCCCTTTTTCTTGGGACACGTAAAGAACATATAGCTTCGGTGGTCCAGATATTCCCTGCCCCGGAAATAATCATGGGTCGCTTTGGACAAAAATGTACTATTGGACAGATATTCTGAAGTGAAGGATGATTTAAGGTAAATATCCTGTTTATGGACCACGGTACCAATAGGGAGGGATTTAAAAGTCTGGAACCAATTGCTGTGCAAATCCTCAAAATCCTTTTCGGAAAGGGAATGGATCTCAGGGAGCAGAACCTTGTAACAGGCCAGCACATTGCCGTTATTGGCAAAGATGATATTATCCTGAATGTCCAAAATGGGATGATGGGATGCGATGTTAATTTTCGACATGGCTCAATAGATTGTCGTGTTTATTGCTGATACAGTCTGGAAAGACTTTGTTGAAGTCCAAAAGATTCTTGTTTGATGCTATCTTGGTCAGGCCTACATACCAACATAGGTTCCATCCCATGGCCAGAATGATGACCATAAGATTAAAGGAAAATATGATGATCAGCAGGGATGCCAGGATGGAGAGTGTCAAAAGGGCAAAGAGGGACATGGGAAGCCCCCATATCCTCGCCCCTTTGCGGATGTCCTTATATATCTTGTACTTTCTCATTGGTGATGGAATAGACATCATAAGATTAGACTACAATTCCAATGAGATAGGTAAAGATGCCAACAACGGCCCCTGCAATGAGCACGAACACCAATACCCGAGTGATGCCTTTTTTGAGATCTGCGTTCTCACCAAAAAAGTGGCCCGCATTGAAGAGAAAGCCAACTAAAAAGATGACTCCCAAAAGCAGGGGAAAAATGGTTCGGATGGTATCCGAGATGTCGTTGACCGAATCCTCGATGCCGCCGATCTGTGCAAAAGCGGGGATACCCGTAAGGAGCATTGCCCAAATGAATACAGCTGTTTTTTTCATGATTTTTCGTTTTACGGCTGATTGAGCCTATTGATGAATAAACTTTTTCGAAAAGTATCGGGAACCCGTGGAAAGGATGGAAATACCCTAAAAATTAACGGACAAGAGCGTTAAATTTTGAGGAATCACAACTGTTTTATGGAAACCGTTAAAGATTGCACAATGAATCTTTAAATCTGAAATGATATGGAACAAACAAAGGCCATATTCCTGTTGTGTCTGTTTTCAGTTTTTATCACAGTATATGGACAGAAAAAACAAATCATCATTGTGGACCCAGGACATGGAGGAACTGATAATGGGGCAGTTGGGATAAATGGACTTAGGGAAAAAGACCTGACCTTAAAGATTGCACAGGCCATTGTGCATTATAACAGGATATTGTTGGACAAGCGATACGACATTTACTTGACCCGATACGGGGACACTTTGATTTCATTGGGACATCGCACAAAACTGGCAAAGATTCTAGATCCCAAAATCTTTGTCTCCCTGCATTGCAACCATGCAAATAACCCCAAGGCATCTGGACTTGAAGTTTATGTATTCAATGGATCGATCCCAAAGCAGAGTCTGACCATGGCAAAAGTTATGGATGGGTACCTTCAGGAACAATTAGGGTATCGAAGCCGAGGGGTGAAGCGGGCCAACTTTCAGGTACTTCGGGACAACAGAGAGGTATGCCCGGCCCTGTTGTTGGAACTTGGTTTTTTGTCCAATACGGATGAGGCAGTCCACTTGGAAGAGAAAGGCAAAATCAAGGCGTTGGGATTGGCCATATTAATGGGAATCAAAACTATAATGGAATGAAAATGTTACTTATAAGCTTATATAATGTGCTCAAAAAAATAGTCGTTGAGGTAAGCAAGGAATTATTTGATGTTCTCAGGAGACTGTTCAGGATTTGAAACCGATTCGCTTTCTATCGCGCTGTTCTTTCTCCTTTATATCCTTATTCAATAAATAATTGAGAGCATCAAAAACATCCTTGAACTGTCTATCATATTTTTTCTCCAGTTCCCTAAGTCGGATACTGAGTTCCTTATGGGACAGAGCATATTTTCTTAGGAATACAAAAGCTCGAATTATCTGAATGTTGACTTCAATTGCCTTGGGAGTATTCAGGACACTGGATAGCATGGCCACACCCTGTTCGTTAAAAGCAAAGGGCAGGTACTTGCTGTGCATACCACGCCCAGAAGATTTTAAGGTCGCAAATTGCGTCCTTAGAACCACATACTCCTCTCTGGTGAGTTCAAACATAAAATCTTTTGGAAAACGATCTATGTTTCGACGAACAGCTTCCTTCAGCCGTTTGGTTTCGGTACCATAAAGTTTAGCAAGGTCAAAATCCAAGAGTACCTGTTGGCCTTGGATTTCATATATCATCTGTGGAATTTTCAATGGTTCCATGCCCAATCATATATTTAATTGGCACCATAACAGGGGATGCTCACTAGCTGCATGTTTTTCATTATTAATGCTGCCAAAAATGTTCCACTGGGGTTGCTGTTTGTGCCACATTCCTTTTCTAATTAACCCCCAATTTTCAACAGTATTAAAGAGGCCACCTGACAACATGAGATAATCCCGTTGCTTGATGTTGACACCCATTTTGTATGCCCCTAATCTAAAATAATCGGCATCTTTCCCTCTATCCAGATCACCCAAAAAATTGGGATGTTTAGTTATGTCCTTCAAATAGGTGTCATTGATGATTGGTGCAATTGCACTACTATAGCATGGGGCATTCAATGTGCCCAAAAAGACTGAATGAGAGGATATATCTTTTTGTCTTCCAGAAAAGCGTTTTGAAATATACTCCGATTGCATTTTTTGGCGATTACAAAAAACCTCCGAATCATCATCGTTATTGGTAAAATGTGTGCAATGAACGTCCAGATTAAGGCCAGAACTGGTTCTGAACCTATATTCCTGTAGATCCACATCAAATAAGGGATTATTCTTTTCATCAGAATCGTTCACATGGGTCTTTATCGACTCAAGATCAAATCCTTCTTTCGCCAATACTCCGATACCTCGACCATAGGGGTCATTGGTTCCCAAAAAAACAATTTCCTTGTAGAGAGAACCATTTTTGGGGGATAGGAAATGTCGATTGAACTCGACCAGTGAAATCCTATCCTCCACTTCCAATAGCACAAGAATATCAGGGTCAACCTCCGCTATGACCTTGGCCTTGTTCATAATGGCCAATTCATCGATTGGCATGGAGTCAATTTTTGCCCACCCTTCCCAATCGGTCAAATGTGATGACTTTGGCATTTCCCTGTCCAAGCCTTTTCTGAGCGTTAACTGACCTATGGTATTCTTGATGGTAAAATAAGGTATTTGTTCTTCTTTATCGAACCCCAAAAAATGGGAAAGTATCCGCATCCTGTCATAATCCCTTTGGGTGCGTCCCGGCTGGATTAAAAGAGTTTCAAATTCTTCCACCCATTGGTCCTTGTTTTTAGCGTTACAACGCTCTACCAAACGAATATGACGTTGGAAGATGTTCTGTATGTTGAAGAGGGCCATTTTCATGACTCGTCCTTAAGAAAAAAGTTCTTATTGTCCATAAGGATCTTATGGATTTCCTCTTCATCATAATAAATGATTCCTCCCAATTTGGAAAAAGGGATGGTTTCATTGATCCTAAAATTTTGAAGGGTTCCGGGGCTTATTCCCAACTTGTTCATGACAGCATTGGACTTGATCCAACGATCCAAAGTGATACGGTCATTTTTTAATAATATTTCCTTGATTTCATCTAAGAGGGATTCTTTGAACCCTTCTAAGTCTTCCTGTGTTAAAATATTTGCTGGCATCTTAACTTGTTTATAATCAGAACCAAAAGTGTATTGTTTGATTCAATAATATTCACAAGGGTTATCCCAAGTTGGGTGAAATTTTAACATTTGGACTACTTTTATCGGATTTTTTGTGGGATAACTGATATTATTGGGGTTGTAATTTCCTTATCTACTATATTTAGAGCTTATATTGCTAGCATGTTTCGCACTACTTTTCCAAACTTTAGGCAATTGGACAAAATGGACTGTGGTCCAACATGTTTACAGATTATTTCCAAACATTATGGAAAGGAAGCTTCGCTTGAAGATCTTAGGAAATCCTCCTATATTGATCGGGAAGGTGTTTCCTTGGCGGGAATTAAAGAAGCGGGGGAAAGCATAGGGTTGGAAACCTTCCCTGTACTAATAACATGGGAAGATTTGCTCAAAAAAGCTCCTTTGCCATGTATTGTACATTGGGAAGGAAACCATTTCTTCGTTGTATATCGTGTAACCACTACCAAAGTATACATTTCGGATCCAGCTAAAGGAAAATATACTTTAAGTGTGGATGAATTCAAAAAAGGGTGGCTTTCAGAGGTGAACAAGGGAGTTGCTATGCTTTTGGAACCAACGGACACCTTCCGAAAAGGTAAGTTGCAGGGTAGCGGTGACAGAAACAATCTTTTAAAAACTCTTAAGTACCTTTTCGATTACAAGAAATTGCTATGGCAATTGTCTCTAGGGTTATTATTATCATCCATCGTTCAATTGGCCTTGCCGTTCTTTACGCAAAGTATTGTAGATTATGGAATAGAGAATCAAGATATAGGATTTATACAAGTCATTCTTATTGGACAGATTTTCTTCGTGTTGTCCAAAGGTGCGGTGGAAATACTCAGGGATTGGATTCTGTTGCATATCTCTATGAGGGTCAATATCCGTATGATGAATGATTATCTTTCGAGATTAATTCAACTTCCAATTTCCTTTTTTACTGGAAGGGGAATCGGGGATTTGGTAAGGCGGATCAATGATAATGAAAGGGTTGAAGAATTCTTCACGAATGGTTCCCTGACATTTTTGTTCGATATTTTTAATATTATTCTTTTTGGGTTTGTACTTGCTTATTACAACTTAAACATATTTTTGGTGTTTCTCATTGGCTCTGGAGTCTATTTACTGTGGTCATTGGCATTCATGAAGAAAAAAGCCTTATTGGACACCGCCTATTTTGGAACGAGTGCAAAGAGCCAATCCAAGATTCTTCAGATAATTTACAACATTGAGGATATTAAGGTCAATGGTTCGGAAGACAGGCGTAAAAAGGAATGGTACCAGACTCAACTTGATCTTTTCAATGTTACTTCTGAAAACCTAAGAATCCATCAATTGCAAACCAACGGTGGTCAGATTATCAACGAATTAAAAAATATTGCAATTATCTTCCTTTCCGCATATGCAGTCATCGAAGGAGTCTTTAGTCTTGGTGTTATGCTAGCCATACAATTCATAATTGGCCAGCTCAATGTTCCTTTAAGTAAGATGATTGATTTCCTATTAGATTATCAAAAAGCTGAATTGGCCGTGAAACGTCTTTTTGAAGTATGGAAAGAGGAACCTGAGGGGCATAAATTGGATGGAGCTACCAAGGCTTTTCACCATGACATAACACTTAGAGATATTTCTTTTAGATATGGGCCTCCAGGAACCAAGGAAGCATTATCCAATATTTCCATGGAAATCCCTAAGGGAAAAGTCACAGCTATAGTAGGACATAGTGGATCGGGGAAATCTACCTTGCTCAAGCTTTTGTTACAATTCTACCCTCCAACCAAAGGAAAAATTGAAGTAGGAAAAATATCATTATCCTCAATAGCGCCCAAAGATTGGAGAGAAGTTTGCGGAGTAGTACTTCAGGAAGGGCAACTTTTTGATGATACAATAGAAAGGAACATTACTGAATCTCAATCAAAGGTACCATTGGATGTAGAACGATATGAACAAGCCATAGATTTCGCTATGTTAAAGGATTTTATAGACGATTTACCTCATAGGTCCAAAACTAAAATTGGAGAAAATGGGATAAAATTAAGTGGAGGAGAAAAACAAAGAATATTAATGGCCAGGGCCATTTATAAAGACCCAAAATATTTCCTTTTGGATGAGGCCACCAGCTCTTTAGACTCCATCAATGAAAAAGGGATTCTTAAGAATTTGGAATCCTTCTATAAAAATAGGACTGTGGTTATTGTGGCTCATAGGCTTTCAACTATTCGTAATGCAGATAATATCATTGTATTGGAAAATGGAAATGTCGTAGAACAAGGAACACATAAGAAGCTTTTGAAAAACAAAAGTACCTACTGGAGATTGGTACAGAATCAAATGGACTCTATTGAAGATGGACGATAAGGTTATTTTTTCTGAGAACTTTTTGAACCGCCCTCCTAATTGGATGATGAGGAAAGGAAACATGATTCTTTTTCTTTTTTTCACATTACTCGTTGTCTTTGCGTTCTTTTTAAAATATAATGAGGTAATCCATGCAGAGATATTGGTTACTTGTGAAAACCCTCCTGTTGCCCTCTACAGCAAAAAGGGAGGAAAGCTGGTTTATGTGAACTTTAAATCTGGTCAAGAAGTCAAGCAGGATGAGATTCTTTCGGTTGTTGAGAACCCTTCAAAATGGGAGGATGTCTTCCATCTTAAGGAGCAGTTGAACGACATAGACACCAATATGGTTCGCACATTGGACAAACTCTATCAAAAATTCCCAAGTGACTTAGAATTGGAAGTAAACATTCACATGTCTTATCAAAAATACTTAAGAGCATTTCAAAGTTATTTGCTCCACTTGAATCTAGATCAAGAGGAACATGAGAATGAAAACTTAAGTTTGAGGATAGGAAGATTAAAGAGACAAATAAAGATAAAGCAGGTTCAGTTAAACACTTCTAGGAGAAATTATGCACTGGCAAAACAAAGTAATGGTAGGCAGCAAGAGCTTTTAAAAAAAGGGGTGATATCTCAACAGCAACTGGATGCAAACGAACAGGAAATGTTATCCGCACAAAATGATGTCAATAGAATCAAGGAAGAGATTGAAGCGCTGTATGTTGATACACTCAGTCTGAATGACCAAAGTCTAAAATCATTGAACAGGAACATTGTCAATTCATCCTCTAACTTTTCAGAGCTTCAATTGGCGAAACAAGAATTAAAGGGGAAAATTGATGCATGGGAAAATAACTATGCCCTGAAAAGTCCAATTTCTGGATCAGTTACTGTTTTCGATGTTTGGAACAATCATCAGCATGTTCCTACTGGAGAGCACGTACTCACTGTAGTTCCAGACAAAAAGAACAAGCTTGTTGGCAAATGTAAAGTTCCTATTAGAAATTCTGCGAAAATCCATAAGGACCAGGAGGTTGTTATAAAACTTGACAATTATCCCTATCATGAGTGGGGCCTTATTAAAGGTAGAGTCGTGAATATATCCGAAACACCAAAAAAAGGAGATGAAGTTTATTATTCTGTTTATGTGAAGATTCCTAATTTAACTACCACATACAATAAGGAAATCGAGTTCAAACAGGAAATGATGGGAACCGCAAAAATAGTGTTGCAAGAAACCTCATTATTGGAAAGGGTTTTCTATCAATTTAGAGGACTTTGGTCAGACATAAATTATTAAACTAAAATGTGAAAGAGAATATATTTTTATATCGAGTTTTGTTTTTTTTATTTCTGTTTTATACTGCAACAGCTTGTTCACAGGAATTATCCAAAGACCAAATATTTCAGCTTCCGTTTGATTCCATTATCAAATTGGAAGATGACTTGGACTATGGAAGCAATTATTCAAAGAAGGTTTTTGACACACATATATTAAAGGCAAAATATTTAAATGATACCAACCAGCTTGCCGAAGCTTATAGGAAAAGGGTCTGGGGAGAGAACTTTAATATTGCGGTTCAGTATATAGATTCCTCAATAGCAATTTCCGAAAGAGTTAGTCAAAGTGACTTCATAACAAGAGTACGCTATACCAAAGGAGGGCTTTTGTATGAAGCAGATATTCCTGAAGAGGCCGTAAAAGAATTTGTTAAAGCCTATGAATCAGCAAAAGAAATTGAAGATTATGAGCGAATTGTTGATTGCTTTAATGCTATTGCGGTCATCAAAGGAGAATACGGGCATCAGGAAAGGGCGATTTCATTGCTCAGACAATCAATACAATACTTAAAAAAACATCGACAAAAAATTGAGAATTATGATTTAACCCAACTAATAACTTTGGATAATATCGCCCGGTGCTACTTACAAATCAAGCAAATTGATTCATCACGAACCTACACCAAAAAAGGGATTGATTTGTCATTAAAGATGAAAGATTTTGATACATATCAATCTTTGAGGGCCTTAAATGCTCAAATAAATTACTATGATGGAAATTATCTCAAAGCAAGGGATACTTTAATCAAGTACACCAAAGGTTCGGGAGATTTGTCCGAGGCTGATAGACTTTATTATTTAGGAATGGTTGAGGAAAAGCTGGGCAAGCATATTAAGAAAAGAATGCATTTTAAGAGAATAGACACTCTTCTAAAGAGAAATGATTATCCTCTTATGGACAATGTCAAAGAAATATTCCAATTCCTTCTAAAAGACGCAATCTCTAAAGATGAAAAAGTTTTCGTTGAAACTTACGCGAATAGGTTAGTATACTATGATAGTATGTTGACAGAAGCGGAAAAAAATATAAGGAGTATTTTATGGACAGAGTTTGACTTACCTGAACAAGAGGAAACTAAACAAAATCTATCGAATGAAATTGACAAAAAAGAAAATACAATCAAAGTATTTTTTTTCCTTTCTACAGCATTGATTGTTTTATTTATTCTTTATTATATCAAATACAACTCAACGCAAAAGAAGCTGAAATTTGTAATGAATGAAGACATTTTGCCTGTCAAAAATAACCCTAAAAAGGAAGAGGTCATCAAAATGGATATCGACACCGATGTAGTGTTGCATACACTTGAAGCTTTAGACAAATGGGAAAAAAACCTTGGTTTTCTCAACCAGGGCTCAAATCAGAATACATTAGCAAGAGAACTAAATACTAATACAACATATTTATCTAAAATTATTAATGCTTACAAAGGGCAAAGCTTTTCCAATTATCTTAAGGACCTTCGAGTTACTTATGCGATTAATTCTCTGAAAGAAAATCCAAAAGTCATTGAAAGCCACTCCACAATACAAATAGCTGAAATGTTCGGGTTTAACTCGTTGGATGTGTTTGCTAGGTCACTTAAAGCCAAAATTGGCCTTACACCAGCGGTTTTCATTAAGCAGATAAAAAGAAGCAATTTATAAAATGAGCGTTATATTTTACAAAACAAGTATAAATATTAGCTAGCTTGGGTCATCAAAATTAAAGTTTAACCATAAATTATTGATTGAAATGAAAAATGCACGAGATTTATTCAAGAAAAAAGAATTGAAGCAAATTCACAAAATTAAAGGCGGTGATGGTGGAGGAACTATCGAAAAAGGTAAAGTAAAAAAGTACAATAAGTAAATTAACTTATAGGTTTTATACTAAAAATCCCTATGTTCGGGTAGGGATTTTTAGTATGTCATTAAGTATGAAAAGAAAAGTGTTGTTTATTGGACTTATGGTTTCTATTCTTTTTGGATGCAAACAGAATGAAACTCGATTTTTCAATTACCCCAAACTGGCAAATGAAAGGGTTGTTGAAAAACATTATGGGATTTCATATGCTAATGAATATTCTAACCTTGAAAAAAAGAATGATTCCAACATAGTTAAATGGTTCAAGGACCAAGATTTAATAGCCGAAGAGTACTTTAATAGAAACCCAAATTATAAAAAACTTTATTCCCGCTATGATTCTTTGGAAAACAAAGAAACAGACCCAGCAAGAAAAATCAAGTACGATGAATCAGGATTAACATTTTATTTATCCAAGACTAATGAAGGAGAAATCTTGTTATTTGTAAAGAACAGAGAAGCGTCTCCCCAATTATTATATGACCCCAAAAACTACAAAGATGGAACCTATATCATAGAATACTATAAACCATCATATGATGGAAAATATGTGGCCATCTCTATGGGGAAAGATGGAAATTTCTTTAATGAAACCATTCTCTTGGATTGTGAATCTAAAAGATTAATTGGGAAGCCAATTGTAAATACTAAACCTTTAAAAGCAGGAGGTATTGTTTGGACACCTGACAGTAAATGCATTTCATTTATCGCTTATCCTAATTATAGGAAAAACCAAAATGATCGGAATAGCTATACCGCGCTCTATTGTTTGGACAATCCTGATAAATCTCCAAAAACCATCTTCAAAGATGGAGAAAACGGTATTGTCTTGAACCAAGAATATTATCCTGTTCCTATGTTCCGCTCAAGTGAGAGCAGCTACATGTTCATATATACTGGCAATGCTTCAGACTTTTGGGATTGCTATTACATAACTGTCCAAGATTTTTATAACGGCAATTATAATTGGAAGAAACTATACTCTAGCGAGGATAATATATTTCATGACTGGGGTACAGAAAGGAATGGTCAGTACTTTTACAAGAGATTGAATGAGAGCAATATCGAATTATGCGTAGTGGATTTAAATAATCCTGATTTCAAAAACCCCAAGGTATTATTTTCGGGGAAAGGAGACAGTCAGTTAAGCGGCTTTGAAGTCACTCGAAATCAAATATACTATACAGTGACTACTAATGGAATAGAAACCTCCCTATATAAATACAAGGAGAGCTCCAAAGATGTTCTAATTAAGCTACCTATTTCAGCAGGGGAAATTACCTTTCAATATCGATCCCCTTACTCTGATGATTTATGGGTAAAAATATATGGATGGACCTCGAATCCTAAAGATTATTATTTAGACCCTAACACGGGTGAATTCAAGTTTGTTGAATTGGGAATGTGGCCCAATTATCCTGAATTTGAAAATATAATTAGTGAAGTTGTTGAAGTCGAATCCCATGATGGAACAAAGATTCCAATGAGCATTGTCAGAAGAAAAGACCATAAAAGGGATGCTACCTCAATGGGAATTATTACTGCATATGGAGCTTATGGTATATCCGAAACACCATGGTTTCATTCCCCAATAGCAGATTTTGTAAGCCAAGGTAATATTTATGTCTCTGCACATGTGCGGGGCGGTGGGGAAAAGGGGCCGAAATGGCATGACGGTGGTATGAAATCAACCAAAGAAAATTCATGGAAAGATTTGATTGCCTGCAGCGAATATTTAATAAAAAGTAATTATATCCACCCAAAGAGACTTGGACTCACGGTAAATAGTGCGGGTGGCATAACAGGTGGCATGGCTGTCAATGAGCGACCTGATTTGTTTGGAGTATTCACGGGATTTGTTCCAATTTTAAATGTTATAAGAACTGAATACCTTGATGATTTTGATGATTCTGATACCGCTTTTGAATTTGGCACTATAAAAGAAGAGAAAAGCTATAAGGATTTACTTAAAATGGATCCTGTTGTCAATCTATCCGATCAGAAAAACTACCCTAGTACATTAATGATTATTGGATTTAATGATTATTTGATTCCACCATCTGGCCCAGGGAAATATATTTCCTTATTGCAATCATTTAATCAAAATAATGATAAACCCTATTTATTGGATGTAAAATTTGACGCAGAGCATGAAATAGATTGGCTCAATGATTATGCTAGAATGTTATTCTTTACAATGACTGAATTAAAGAACCGAAACTAGGCATTGCCTTGCTCCATTTTATTGTACATTATATAAGAGAGTTCATCTAGAAATTTTATTTTATCCTTCTTTCTTGAACATATTTCAATATAGGTACGATAAAAATCTCCTAAACTAAAATTGAAAATTTTTTCAAAAGCATTTGCAATTTGTTTAATATCAGCCTTCCCATTATTTATAGCGCCAGAATGGTGTAGGGCATAAACTAATTCCGTCAATGACACCTTACTTGAGGTCCAGTGTAAGTTGCTGGTTTTATCGATTTTGCCATAACTCCTCAACCTATTTTGGAGGTATATTGACATACGTTGAAGCGCACTTATTTTGGCCAAAAGATAATCATGTGAAGTGTTAAAAATTGGGTCAAGAATATAATATGGTTTAGCAATACCGCAATAGAAATTAGAATATTTTCTAGTAAAGAATTGTTTGTCGAAATGAGTCTGCTTTAACCTAGTATATCTTATGAAATCCGAATGAGTTAGAAATAAATCGCTTATATCTTCGGTTTTCTTCTTGATATATTTCTTTTGCGTTTTAAGTTTATTCATAGGAAAGCTTGCTTCAAAATCTAGTACTTGTGAATAATAGATAAGATTTGTTAGCGGAGTCTGTTTAACAAACTTAAAAAAATGAATTTCATCATTTTCATTTTGGAAACCTTGATTAGCCACTTTGGCCCTCAACCCCAGTAGATGAGTTTTACATGCAAGAATAATTTCCTTGCAAACTTCAAGGATATTGTTGTTTCGGGATTCAATTTCCTTGATTTGACTTTCCAAGTCATTGATGTGCATTTTTCTCTCCATATCCTAAATGGTTGGACATAAGAAAGCTTGATTCTCTTTGGGTATCTGAGTATTAAGAAATAATCCCAAGTAATTTTTCAGGATTTTACTCAAATCAAATATGAGGAAAATGAAAATTAAATAAAAACTTGATTATCAGTGATTTATAAATTACACTGATTTTCAATAGTTATTTAAGAATGTGATTTGATTCACCGTAGGCTTCAATCAGTTGTATCAAATTATACTAATGAGAGATAAAAAAATAGGCAATTTATAAATCACAGCTTTAATTTATAAATCACATTATTATTCAATTTTTTTTTTAAATCAATCAATTGCAAATTCGCACAAAACTTACTGATCTAAACTGAAAATAAGATGACCTCAAAATTAAAATTATTAACCACACTCATGATTTTATTTTCCATTGCAGATACCTATTGTCAAAATTTTGAATTTGGGGTTTCTGGAGGATTATTAAATGGTTCAAGTAGGGTTATGGAAAACAATGCAAGCGCATCATACTCGGATACTGGATTCTATTTGGGGCTATATTCTAAGATTCAATTGAACAAAAAAATCATGATAATTCCAGAAATAGATTACGGAAACCTGAACGATAGTAGTTTTGGTTTTCTATCGGCAAGGGTTGGATACTATCTTAATCACAGTTTTTATTTACAAGGAGGTGGACAAATGACCTATTTGTTTGATGTACTTAATGATGAGATATCCAAAACTGGACTGGATTTATCACTCGGTATTGGATATGATATAACCAATAAATTTAATATTCAGGCGAGATATGCGCTTGAATTAACCAATAGGATTAAAGAGCCAACCACAGATGTGAAAGGAAAATTTAATTGGTTACACATTGGTTTGGGCTATACCTTTTGATTTAATCAAAGAAGAAGGAAAAGTGCCTGTAGATAAATACCGCTTTCCATAGGAATAAGGAATCTTTTATCCATTGCAAATCACGAAAACCCGATTATCCCTGATACTCTGATGTACTGGGAAAAGGTAAATATTGTCTAATCTAAAACTAAAGTGCCCATGAAATAAAAATTGAAGACGGTGATGTTCCGCAAACTATTCCAATCATTAATAAAAAACTAAAAAGAATGAATAAAATTTATTTAACAGCATTTCTATCAATTCTAACATTCATCGGATGCAGCAAGAGTGATACGGAAACATTAGAAAAAAATCAAGACACAACTTTTAACGTTCAATTTGATTTCCAAGTTGAGGTAAAGAATGACATGTTGTCTTTTCCAACTAGAGAAGACTATGATTTGGCGCTGGATTATTTGGGGCCAATGAATTCCCAAGAGTTTGAAGTTTGGGAAAACAAACTTGGATTTAAATCAATGAGATCGGTACTTCCTTTGGTTGAACGAGAAAGTATAGGAATATTTGATGATTTACTTGCGACTTTACTAAACAAGGAAGGGGTAATAGAAATATCTGGCAATGTTCTAAAATTGAACTCTACCCAAGAAACAGTATCTGTAATTGATTCAAAAGAATACGATAAATCATTAGGGTTCAAAAATAAGAACTCTAAAATTTTCAGTACTGATGATAATGTTCTTGATATTTTAGAAGGCATCGAAAAACAGCCTCTTGCTTTAAAATCAAGGTATTGCCCAAAACGAAAATTATCCTGGCACCCAAATAGTAATGTAGCCTCAAAAGTAGTATATCAAAAAGCAGGGTTTCTAAACTCACTTGTGGCATCCATACAAAATGTAAATGGAGCTTTTGAATCAGAGAAAGAAACCTTTGGTCTCTCATTGATTACAGTGGGTAATAATTTCTGGAGAAATAAGAAA
This sequence comes from Flagellimonas sp. CMM7, assembly GCF_021390195.1. Classification (NCBI taxonomy): domain Bacteria; kingdom Pseudomonadati; phylum Bacteroidota; class Flavobacteriia; order Flavobacteriales; family Flavobacteriaceae; genus Flagellimonas; species Flagellimonas sp. CMM7. The sequence goes on from NZ_CP090003.1 coordinate 1,369,473, forward strand.
AGAAATGGGACCTTCAGTAAACCCACTTCAAGTGCAACTTCTTCAAGAAAAAGTTATAGGCCATATTATTCAAGTAGGAGACTAACTAGTTATCGCTTTTCTGTTGAGTTTAAGGCACAAGAGTTTGGACAGGGTAATCAAGGATCATTCCATAAAAGAGTAGTCACAATAGACTGTAACTAATAATTAAAATCAAAATGAAAACAAAAATCGTATTTAAATTCCTAATTTCCTCGTTTTTAATTGTTTCATGTTCGGAAGAACAGATTGAAAGTTTGAGTGGAGTAGAAACCGAAGTTGGTTTAGCCGAAGTTCAAATGGTCAACAACAAATTAAAATTTGAAAATCAAGAATCGTTGACAGCTTTCATGGAACAGATGGATGAAGATCAACTAAAAAGCAAAATAGAATCATTGAGTGCTAAAGGCTTTTCTTCTCTACGACCTTTTTTTGATGAAAATGATGATTTGGCAATAGATAATTTTCTGGCCAAAAAGAAATCGAAAATCGCAAAAAAAGGATTAATGTATAGTTTAAAAAGTGATACTGATGAGATCGACATTGACGATGAGGTCATAACCGACTCTAGATTTGCAAGCATTTTAAATGAAGACAGGGAAATATATGTTGGTGATGAATATTACATATATACAACAGGAGGGCTATATTTTTCAAAAATCGAAGATGAACAATACCTAAAGGATTATGTTGCCGAATTGGAATCCCAAGTTTCCAGTAAATCACAATTTTTGAAGGAACTTAAAATGCCTTGTTATGACCCTAATGAACACCAAAACCAAAAAGCAAGCAAATCCTCAGATGCAATTAACATTAGCCCAGTAAAAGGACAAATTGAGCAGATTGACTCTAAAGTCAGTCGCTATAGTTCATGTGGTGGTTCTGGGGGAGGGTCTAGTGGAGGAAGTTCAGGAGGATCTTCTAGTGGAAGTTCGAGCACCAGCAATGATATTCCATTGCTAAGACCACAAAGTTTCAAAAGCTGCGTGTACTCTGAAGACAGCATTTGGCAGAAGTTATTTGGAAATCGGCTTAGATGTAATGACTACCACGATTCAACCCATAGGGTTCAAACTATTTTTTGGAATGAAAATTACAAATTATGGGCATCTATCGGATCACGGGTAAAATATCAAAAGAAAAGATTAATTGGATGGAGTGAATCAGGTACATCAGATTTTGTCGAAATGGGTATTAATATGGTAAAATTCACATACAATCATGTAGTTCCACAACACAATCCCTTTTCCACATCACATGTAACTTTTAAATATAAGGGACTGACATATGCAATGAACACAGGTCAACCCATTTCATATCCTGCAAATCCAAATCCTTGGCCTTTTTATAATAAAGATCAAGAGTTTTTTACATTAGATATAATTATTGATGATAATGTTGCCAATCCACTAAAATTGAGTGTTGACACAGATTTAGGAGATCTGAATAGAGCATCCAATGATCTAATAAAAGCTGCGGCAAAGTCACTGCCAAGTGTTTTAAATCTTAATAGGGATATGAAAGACAATAAAGTAGGGGTCAGAATAATTAAATTTAGCAACAATAAAACAGAAATGGCCGTTTCAAATAGAATATCAAGAGGAAAATCCTATACTTGGTATCGCTATGATTTAAATTTTCTTCTAAGCTTTGAGGTAGACTTAACTGATGGAAGTGTAGCTTTACAAGAATTGGCAAAACAATTCAAGGCAAAAAAATATGATGTTGGGGAAATTGATATATATGGAGCTGCTTTGAGGGGAGGAAAATGGAAAGGAAGGAGAATAATAGGAAGAACCGATTAGACCATAACAATATAATTTGAAAGATATGAGGAAAATAGTTGTTGTAATTGTTGCTTGTTTGTTTTTTGTTACAATTAAGGCCCAGAGCGTTGATTTAAAAAACAACGTTGTTTTGAACGTCATAAACCCAGGAATAAGTCTTGAGTGGGTCATTAGTAAAAAGGGGTTGATTTCAACAGATGCCGGTATCGGTTATTCAGGAGCTTTTGATGAGATAACGATTATCGAAAATAATGGCTTCAATTACGTGATAGCACCTTTCTTAGGGGTTCAGTATAAGTTGATATACAACAGAGAAAATCGTAAAAACAAAGGAAAGTCAATAAATTTTAACTCAGGCGACTTCATATCTTTTAGGGTTAGGGGAAGAGGACCTTCGATAGCTGAAAACTTAACAAGAACGGATAACATAGATTTTGTCATCGGCCCGACCTGGGGTTTTCAGCATTCCAACAAAAAAATACGGTTACAGCTGGATTTTGGACCTCAGTACTATTTTGACACCCTAGGTAACGCTGGATTTTTCCCACTGGGAATACATTTTAACCTTGGATTTAATTTATCAAAATAATTGTAGGAAATAATTTATATAACAGGGGAGTTGAAAAAAAATCAACTCCCCTGTTTATTATAGACTGTTCATTTCACTTTATTTTTATCATAGGCATTTATCAATTTGCTTAGACCAACGCGTGTAATTGTCTCAACCGATTTTGCTTGGCCCCAGTTGTGATCTTCATCAATTAGGCGGTTATCAACACCTATGACCACGGAGTTAGAGATTAATTCACGCTTATTTAAGTCATAGATTCGTATTTCTATGGTGGCTTCGTTGGTTTTAGTTGCGGAGCCTATGTTGGTAGAGCCAACGAAACCGGTCATTTCATTCTTGGAGTTCTTTTCATTGATGCTTATTAAGTAATCACATTTTGTCGCGATTTGGGCATTTTTCAAATCTGAGTTCGACATTTCGAAAGGGAATTGAACCGGTACGATTCTGACATTTCGAAGTTCATCTAACCGGATAAGAGAATCACCAAGGATTTCTTTAAAATAGATTGTGGAATAGTCATAGATGTCAGGAGGGTTATTTGAGCCATGAGGTTTGTTCATAACCCATTTCCCCTGGTTAAAATCCAAGGTTTTTCCTTTTTCAAATGAATATGAGTACTTTGGGGCATTGCATGAAAATAGAAAGAGTAAAAGAAAGAGAGAGAGAGAGATTAAAACTTGTTTCATTTTATAAGGTTTGCTATTTAAGTAAATTAATAGCTACATATATTATGCCATATTCTATGAAACATTGAGGAAATAGAATTAATAAATGTTCATTATTTCATCATGGAATCAAATAACCTAATTGACCTTCAATTGAAAGTATGCATTGTTTCTTTTAATGTTAAACATTTATGAAACAATCATTTCATTAGCTTCATCCAAAATACGATCATCAAAATCTTTTAGGTATATTTCAGTGGTCCTGATGGAGGAATGTCCAAGTCCTTCGCTAATAATCTCAGTGGATATTCCCATATACTTTGCTATTGTTGCCCATGAATGGCGTATATAATAAGTAGTAAAACTTCCCTCAATACCAGCATCCTTTGCAATAATCTTAAGACGCTCGTTCATCCTTCTTCTCTGCGACTTATACTTTTGGTAATGTTTGGAGCTTCCATCATAGTTGGTCGGCAATAAGTACTCGGAAGGTTTTTTACCATTGATGTAATGATTCAATATGTTCTGTAACCCTTCTGTAATCTTTACAGAAAAGGGATTGCCCGTCTTACTTCTACCGTAATATAAGCGTCCGTTGGAAATATCCTTTACCTTGGTCTTGACCAAATCAATAAAGTTCATGCCCCTACAATAAAACATGATGAGAGTATAATTCTTTGTATGCCAGAGCGGTGAACCAAACTCATAGCGCAGTTCTTTAATGTTAATGATCTTCTCCTTGCCCACTACCCTTTTTTTGGTTCTTGTGCTTGAAGGAATCCTATATTGCTCAAAAGCGTTTTTGACAGGTATGAACTTATCTTCTTGAATTGCATTATTATAAATGGATCTTATGGCCCTTAGATATATACTGATGGTATTTTTGCTATTGCCCCTTCCTAAATGGTAGGCTTCAAAATCCTTTAAAAAAGAAACCGTGATATCATAGAGCATTATATCTTTACCCTTATTAAACTTTACCAACGCATCTATCCCGTCCTGGTACCACTTCGCAGTTGCAGGGCTGTTTGCACTCTTCTTTCTATCGGTAACCACTTTGCCCCATACTGAAATTGAAACTTGATTATCTATCTTATGTCTGATTTCTGAGGTTGGATTATAGTCCCATTTTTCTTTAATGTGATCTATAAACCCTTGAAAGTCCAGTTTATCAATACTGCTCCCAAGCTCCCTTGCCAACTCTTTGGCAGCATATAATTTCCCGTCCAATTCTCGGTTGATCTCATCGCAATCAAGATTTCTGTTCATAGCGGCTGATTTTTTCAATCGCGAATTTCTATCGTCCCAGCCATTTATTGAAGTATAATGACCTAGCCTTATCAAACTCTGTTTTTTATGAAAAACACGCAAAACAATCGGAAAAAGACCATGCCTGTTCCTAGCATTTTTCCGTGTGTCCAAGGCCAATCTGATAAGTGCCATATTATGCTTGATTTTCTATTTAAGGTACAAAAAAATGTGCATACTTTGTGCATACTTTTTCTTGAAATCAAAGCATTTCAAATGAAACCAAATTTCATTAAATAGTTTAAAATCAATTATTTATGTTGTTTTTGGTTTTTGCAAAATGGTCAAATTTCAGTCTGTCACGCAGGGGGTCGCGGGTTCGAGTCCCGTCCAGACCGCTGAAAATTTATTAAATTTCAGCATAAAGCCTGTAAATCAATGATTTGCAGGCTTTTTCATTTTATTTGACTCCAAAAAATATCATCTAAAACTATATAAAAAGTGCGGAATTCGGTGCGTATTTTTCCCTTCAAAAAACCCGCTCCAAAATCGATGTAATCAACTGTTAAAGAAATCCTTACAACTAAATTTTAACATTTGTTTTTGCTACTTTAAGTGAGGATTTTAAACCCCGCACCTATGTATGGCAAAATGAACATCCTTTTTTATCCCAAAAAGTCAGAAAAAAATGCCGATGGCACTGTTATGATTTACACACTTGTTACAATTAATGGCAAGCGTAGCGAGTTTAGTCTGGGTCGTCGTGTGGACGAACATAGATGGGATTCACGAGGAGGGAAACTGAGGGGTACCAGCTCAGAAATATCCAATTTTAATCGGTTTTTGGACAACGTCAAGAACAGGCTCTATGATATTTATGATTCTCTTTTAAAAGAACGGGAGGATATTTCGGCAACCATTATCAAAAATATTTATTTAGGTAAAGAAGGTAAAGAGCACATGGTTCTAGAAATCTTCGTGGAGCATAATGATGAAATGGAAAGTTTGTTGGGCAAGGGCTTCACAAAAGGCACTTTACAACGATATAAAGCGGCTTACAAGCACGTTTCGGAATATATTCAGCATAATTATCACAGAAATGACATTCCTGTCCATAGGGTTGACTATAAGTTTATTTCTGGTTTAGAGCTCTTTTTGAAATCCAAACGAAATTGTGACCACAACACAGCTATTAAATACATAGTGAATTTTAAAAAGATTATCCGCATTGCTTATGCTAATGAATGGATTACTAAAGATCCTTTCTTTCATTGGAAAGCAAGTTGGAAAACAAAAGAAAAACAGTACCTAACTCAAGAGGAACTTAATATATTGAGAAACAAAAAGTCTTTTTTACCACGTCTAGATTTGGTTCGGGATATTTTCGTTTTCTGTTGCTATACAGGACTAGCTTATTCAGATGTCAAACAATTACAGTCAAAACATATTGTAATTGGGATAAACGGGGATAGATGGATAAAAATGCCCCGAAAGAAAACCAAGGCAATAAGTAGTATTCCGTTACTCCCTGTTGCCGAAACCATCATCGAAAAATATAGCGAACATCCTTATGTTGTTGATGGCAAAGGAATATTACCTGTTCTGACCAATCAGAAATCGAATGCTTACCTTAAAGAGATTGCCGATGTATGTGGAATCCGTAAAAACCTTACAACACATTTGGCCAGACATACATTTGCCACAACCGTTACCCTATCTAATGGAGTTTCAATTTCTTCAGTGAGTAAAATGTTAGGACATCGTTCCTTAAAAACCACTCAAATCTATGCCAAGGTTCTTGATAGCAAGATTGCGGATGAAATGGAATTATTAAAAGAAAAGATACAACAGAATGAAACCTCAAAGGCAAAGAATAAAGGTAAAGTTGAAAACTAAAACTGTCTGCTTGGAAACATCACTTTATTCCCTTAAAGAATTCTTCTAAAGTTATTCCATGAATAGCAGTAATTTTTAATAAAGTTTCAATCTTAAAATTGCTGCCATTTTCTAAAGCCCAGTAACCTCGCCTAGAGAAACCATTATCAATTGCAAATGTCTCATAACTAGTATATCCAGAACCCAATCTTAGTTCTTTTATACGTTCACCTATCCGTTTTCTCCTTTTCTCTAGCTCTTTCTGGGTCATGATGGAAATTTCATCAAATCCCAATTAATGAATTACGCATTGCAGTGCGTGATTTTTTTTTGTAGTATTGTCAGTAAAAGTTTAAAACAACAACATATCCGATTTGTGATTAAAACTGAATTATGGAGAATAACATTACCTATCTCCTATGCATGAAAGAAGAAGCTCTATTGCTCTATGAAGAATCCATCGATTTACTGATAGAGTCTGACTGCAAAGATTTTATGGTTTATAAACTTGTAGATGGTAATAGGAAGTACCAAACAGATATCAATATTTGGTCAATTGAAACAGAGATTAATGAACATTTTTATTCTATACTACATCTCAACCTTTGCCAAAAGTTCAGACCCATTTCAAAACCCTAGTTATAAATTCAAGGATTATTTTGAAATTATCCCGATTTAAAATAAAAAGTTCTTTAATTGAGTACTATTAGAATCTGATTATTTACGTTTTTGAATTGTATTCTACACGACGACGATAAGGAGTGGTTTGGAATAGCAAGAGGATAACACGCTCACGCGATGTTATAAATCATAAATTATTGATTATCATACATTTAGATTCACATCTAAAGTTTTAGCATTTCCAATTTTACTGTAAAAACGTTGGGAGGCCTTAATTTTCGGGGAATTTTTACAGCAAAAACAGAATCCACAATTTATTTTGGCATCTTTTAATGCAAAGTAGTAGTGCCCTATTTTGATGGCATCTTTCGCTCATTCTCCCGATTCGCTATGCCATCTAAACAGGATCCAGCACTAAGTTTTGAGGTAAGTATTTGGGACGCCTGCAGCGTAAAACACTATTTTGCTCGCTAAAAATTACAGCTCATGAGCCGATTAGAATTCTTATTCGGCTCAAAAAGAGTAAAATGTAAAATATATTCGCTACCTATCTTCTAGATTATCAGAGTTTTTTAATAAATCAAAACATTAATGATAAACCACCGCTTTGATGAACTTTTGGCAAGTCTAGAAATAATGTTATGCTCTACCTTCCGGTCTCAGCAAATACTTCTTCTGGTATTCGGTGGGGTTCATTCCAGTTGTTTTCCTGAAGGCTGAGTAAAAGGCAGATGGGGTATTAAACCCCACGTTATAAGCTATACTTTCTATTTTTGTTTCTTTTAAAAGGCTTTCATTCAATTCTTCGATTGCATCATTTATCCTAAAATGATTAATAGTTTCTGGGAATGTCTTTTTATATTCTTTTTTTATGATTTGTGATACCATGTACGAAGGTATATCCAGCTTTCTGCCTAGTGAATCCAAAGTTAGCGTAGGTTCCAGATACACTTTCTCAATCTCTACAGTGTTTTTAACCTTATGGATTAGCTGGGGATTCAGTTTTTTAGCCGGACGTGGCCTTAGAGCAAGAAAATTTGTTTTTATCGCACCTACTACAATGACTAGTAAAATTATTGCAATCGCAACAGTTCCCATAGCATAACTAATGATTGTGTTCATATAAAATTGAAGAACGAAAACAACACCCATGAGTGCTACAGCAACTAACAATAAAAAATTCCAGGAATTGTATTTAAAGTTTGAAGTATTTTTACATCTGATAAATGAGAAGGCCAGATATATAAATAGCAAGGCAGTGATACTTCTATAAAAAACACTTGAAAAATCCGGTACTATTGCTAAAATAATACTACCAATAATAGCTGGTAAAAGGTGAACATAATCCTTACGCTGGATTCTTGTTGTGTTAGGTTTATCCTGATATTGGAAATAAAACCAAATTATAGGGCCAATACATGCCAACCCAAAGAAACCCATAGCTATACCTAGGCTTGGAATGCTTCCTGAAAAAAAAATAATGGACTTGAGAACACGCAAGGAAATAGCAATGAACAAAAACCCCAATAAGATAATTTTCAACTTGCTCGCTCCTCTCATAAGGAAAAAATAAAGGGAAGCCAGAATACTTAATGATGCAACATTTCCAGAGAAAAAGGCCAAAACCAACAGTGTATTCATTTTAAAAACATCTTAAGATTTCCGAAATCAGGACTACTAGCATATGTATTAATGTTACAATTGCCTTGTAATAGACAAAATACATTTCAATCTGTTTCTAAAAAGAATGTTAAAAATTGGTATGGAAAAACGATTTAGGATTTTTAAAAAACAATTTCAAATAACATTTTTACCATTTATAGTAGGCTTCATTTCCTATTCTCAGAGTTCTGACAATAATTACAATCGAAAAGCGAATACTATTGACAATGTCATTAGCACTTTATATGAAGTGATTTCTGGTGAAAAGGGTGAAGAAAGAAATTGGGAACTAATGAGGTATATCTACCATCCCAATGCCAAGTTAGTGGCCACTGGAAAAAATAGACAAGGAAACGTTGGTGCTACCTACGTAACTCCTCAGAGTTATGTCGAAAATTCGGGAAAATGGCTAATAGAAAATGGTTTTTTTGAAGAAGAAATTCATAGAAAAGTAGAGGTTTTTGGGAATATAGCACAGGTATTTAGCACTTACCAATGTTTTAAAAGTAAGAAGGATACCAAACCCTTCATGAGGGGCATCAACGGTATTCAGCTTTTAAATACGGGCGATCGGTGGAGAATCATAAATATCTTCTGGCAACAAGAAACCGATGAAAACCCTATACCAGAAGCATATTTGCCTAAGTCGTGACCAATCTTCTAACTATTACTCCTAGCAGTTAAATAAAATATTTTGAGACTAAGGAATATCATTTTTAATGACAGAGGTAATGTAAGGGTAAGTTTTAGGCTTTTGTCCTTTATATTGCTTTTTCAGATTATAGGGATACTCCTAATAAAGATATTTGTTCCTTTCTTCAAGGAAAGTGGGTTTTACCTATCCTTTATGGTAAATGTTCTTTCTTGTTTGGCCGTTCTCTTGGCACTGTTTATATATTCAAAATATATAGATAAAAGTTCCTTCGCAAAGTACGGGATGTATCCGGGAAGGGCTACAGGGATTCATTTTATCAATGGCACTTTTACCGGTATGGCATGTTTATGGGTTGTTGTTGTTCTACAAAAATCTAACTCTACAATTAGCTTTGAACCAAGTTCAATTTACCTAGAATACAATATATGGATTGTCTATCTTTCACAAGCTCTACGATATTTTGTAGGCAGCATTTTTGAAGAGGTATTAACTACTTCATTTCTTTTCATTCTGGTCATTTATGCTTTTACAACCAAATCAAAATGGTATGTGCGCAGACAGTGGATTGCCATAATGATTTCAGCACTTTTGTTTGGTCTCATTCATAGTTCAAATCAAAATGCAAATTTCCTGGGCATTTTTAACTTAATACTTTTTGGTGCGATTACCACCATAAATTTTGCAAGAACAAGAAATCTTGCTTTTGCTATTGGGTTTCATAGCCTGTGGAATTTTACCCAAAACGTTCTTTTTGGACTTCCTAACAGCGGTAAACCAGCTGAGGCATGGATTTTTAAGACAAATTTACAGTCTTCTGACCTAATTTCAGGTGGGAATTTTGGGTTGGAGAATAGCATTTTGAGTTCGGGAATTCTTATCATAATCCTTGTATATCAGTCCAAAAGATTTAAAAATTCAGTTCAATTTAATAAACATTAAAATGCAGCGAAAAACTATCCTAATCTGTTTTTTTACACTTTCTTGGGTAACACATGGACAAGAATCTACTGAAGGTAACTTGGTTTATGAAGAACTGGATTCAGTTCAACAAGTAATTCACACTTTAGAAAAATCCTTTCAAAAAATGACCGTCACTGATGGGATAGCAAACGCTTTTGCCCATTTCTCGGCTCCCGACAGTCAGTTAAATCGAAATAATCATTTAATAAAAGGGAAAGAGCAGATTTTTGAATTTTATGATAATGTAATGTATTCCCATGCCAAGGTGGATTGGGAACCTAATCGTATAGTCGTCGGTAAAGGCAATGATTTAGCATATTGCCAAGGGAATTATGTTTGGGAAATTCCAGATAAGGATGGAAAGTTAAAAACTTATGAAGGAATTTATCTGACTATTTGGAAAAAGCAACCAGATGGTTCATGGAAATACGTCTGGGATTAATAATTAAACAATATGTGAAATGGAGCGTAAACCTGTCGCAAAATTTGGGGTCCTATTATCAATTATATTAATCACCTATTTTTTAATTACGAATTTGATAGGGATATCAGGCAGTAATTTAGTCGGATGGCTCGGGTACTTACCCTATGCTTTCATTGTTTATTTTGGACTCATAAAAAGTGAGGATTTATATGAAAGGTACAAGACACGATTCCTCTTCGGTGTACTGGTAAGTCTTATCGGTGCAGTATTGAGTTCAATATTCATGTTTGTATATCTTAAATACGTCGATGACCTGATGATTAGAACAGCCGTTGAAACTCAAATTAGTAGTTTGGATAGTAGTAGTGAGAGTTACAAAGAGATGGTGTCAAAAATCAAATTAGCTATTACCCCTACTTTTTACTTAATCTTTGGGGTCATATCCGGATCTGTAATCGGTACCATTATTTCTGCCCTGATTCCACTCCTTCTTAAAAAACAAAAACTTGAAGCTTAGTTTTTTTCGAGGTCATATCATAATATTATAATCTCATTGATAATGAAAAAAAAGTTAATCATCATCGTAATGCTATTTTCTGCAGGTTGCTTTGCCCAAGAATCCACTAGAGAACTAAAGCAGATGAATTTTTCAGGAACCGGTTACAAGCTGGGCTTACAGCATGGTAGTCAGTTAAAAGAAGAAATCGCCGCTATCATCAAAGCATGGAAGACAAATACAAGCAAGCAATTGGGAAAAGATGCAAATGAAGTAGTTGCGGATTTTTTTGAATATGCAAATTTCATTAAGGCCATTAAACGCTGGACACCTGAACTTTATGAAGAAATTATCGGAATTTCAGATGGTTCGGGGCAAAGTTTCAGGGATGTTTTCGTGCTTAATCTCCTGGACGAATTCTGGGTATATGTAAACAACATCCATAATCATCATTGTAGTGGATTAGGTGTTCCGGCAATGAATGGCAAGCCAGGATATATAGCTCAAAATATGGATTTGGAAAATTACACGGATGGTTTTCAGATGCTTATGAGATTAGAACGAACAAAAAATAGGCCAGAACAGCTTATTCTGACCCACCCTGGTCTCATTGCTTTAAATGGCCTTAACGAAAACGGAATTGGGGTTTGTGTGAACACCTTAATACAACTAAGGGCCAATGCCCATGGATTGCCTGTTGCCTTTATTATTCGACGAATAATCAATACAGATAATAAAGAAGAAGTATTGGATTTTATCAATAAGGTCAATCACGCTTCAGGGCAGAATTACATTATTGGGATACAAGGGGAAGTCTATGACTTTGAAGCATCTGCAAATAATGTTGTTCGATTTGTCCCTGAGAATAAAAATGGTACCGTATACCATACCAATCATCCTTTGGTCAATACCGATATTAAACCATGGTTTGAAGCTTATAATCCAAAACCCTTAAATGGGCAAAATTTATTAAATACCGATAGTCACTTTAGATACAGGGCAATAGAAAAGCGGATGACAACGAAAATAGAATTGACAAATCATTCTCTTATCGAGGCATTAAGATCGAGGGACAATAAAAAGAACCCGGTATGCAAAACAAATCTTAAGAATGAATGGGGGTTCACATTTGCCTCAGTTGTAATGACACTATCGGAAACACCCTACCTTCAAATTACTGCCGGACCTCCTGACGAATCTGAATTTGTAAAAATTGGTTTTGGAAAGAAGGAATAATCAGTTAGACCACAACCATCAAACCAAAATGTATTTAAATAAAAATTGATACAATTATCTATAAAATCAAGTATCATGAAAAAATGTAAAAAGGACCATAAGATATTTATAGCGGTATTTTTATGCATTCCATTCTTAGTGAGTGCACAATTTCATACGTTAAAAATACCCCGATCAAGCAATAAAGTAATTGAGACCCAACAATTGGGAGTTACCGATGTGACCATTGACTACAGTAGTCCGTCAGTCAATAATAGGGAGGTCTGGAATGACATTGAGGTCATTCCACAAAGTGGAGATCCGATTGCTTGGCGCGCAGGTGCCAATATGAACACGACCATTTACTTTTCAACCGATGTGTTGATTGAGGGGAAAGTTTTAAAAGCGGGAACTTATGGTTTTCATATTATCCCAAATGATAACAATTTTACGCTCTTGTTTGCCCATAACAATAATCAATGGGGTAGTTATTATTTGGATAGAGAGAAAGACGTAACGATGGAGGTTAAAGTTCAAGGCGAAGAATGCCCTTTTTCAGAAAAGTTGGATTATGAATTTTTGAATTGGTCTGAAGATTCGGTGACCATAGCACTAGAATGGGCTGACAAACGAATACCTTTTAAGGTTTCGATAGATTTGAATAAGACAGTAATTGAGAGCTTTAGAAATGAGCTAAGGGGCATAAATACCTATCATTGGCAGGCCTGGAATGATGCGGCATCTTGGTGTTTACAACATAACACAAACCTTGAAGAAGCATTGGAATGGGCAAACAGGTCTATACAAGGGGGATACCATGGTTTCGCCGCTGAAGAAAACCTTACCAATTTGGTGACCAAGGCTCGGTTGCTTAAAAAATTAAACAAAGACGACGACCTCACTACCACCTTGGAGCAGGCAGAACATTTGGTCTCAAACCCAAGGGAGGCCAATATGATATCGTTTTTAATGCTTCAGCTTGAGCAACCTAAAAAGGCTCTTGATTTTAGTAACGGTATGTTGGTCAAATACCCTGATGCTTGGTTTTTAAATATCAATAAAGGCATCAGCTTCTATTTTATGGGTCAAAAAGAAGAAGCACTTAAAGAACTTCGCGCCGTTGCAGAGATTGCCCCAGAGCAATTTCAAAAAAGGCTAGGTGAAATTATCCAAGAAGTGACCGAGGATACTTATAAAATGCCCAATGGTTAAGTCTTTACGCATGAAAACAGTCTTAAGTTTCCTTTTACTGTTAGGTATTCAGTGTTTTAGCCAGACTCAGCATAAAAAAGCAAATTTGGCCGAAATCAATGAACTTACCAAAAAAATGTATGATATCATATCATTTGATAATGGGAATATACCTACATATGACCTCAGTTCCATTTACCATAAAGAAGCAGTAATTGGTGTAGTCGACACCACTCAAGTTAGCATATTTACCGCCATTGAATTTGAAGAGGGGAACAATGCATATTTTAAAAAACATAAGATTGTATCCTTTAAAGAAAGGGAATTAGACGGGATTACCCATTTTTATGGTGGAGTAGCTGTACGTTACAGCCCCTATGAATTTAACCTTAAATCAGCTGAACGTGAGGTGACCATAAGGGGAGTAAACACCATTCAATATGTTAAAGTACCTGAATTGGGTTGGCGTGTTTATTCCATTTTTTATAGCGATAATACTTCATATCCTGATTTGGCTAAAGAGTAATGAAAAAACAGATTTAAATAGGATTTATGAAACCCTCACGAAGAACATTTTTAAAAAAAACCTCCATCGGAGCAATAGGGCTGGGTATACTTCCGACCAGCATCCCAACGCCAAGTTTGGATTTTTATGACGACATAAAAAAAGGAATCAATCCATGGATAGAACTTTCAAAAAAGGACTATTTAAAAAACGCTGAAATCATTTCAAAGATGGCACAAGGAAGTTCTGTTTTGGCAGTGCTTAAAAATAACGCCTACGGTCTAGGAGATGTTGAAGTGGGCAGTATTTTAGATGATAGCCCGCATGTAGATGGGCTTGCTCTTGTTAAGGATGTACGTTGTTTGGCTCTTCGGGAGAAAGGAGTGCAAAAACCGATATTACTCATGGGCGATTTTTCCGCAAATTTAGGGGTTGAGCTTGCAAAAGCTAACATTACGTTCAGTGTGTTCTCAAAAGAATCTATGGCAAAAGTTCAGGCCTTGGCCAAAGTAAACCGCACAAAAATTAAAGTGCAACTCTATTTTGATACGGGACTGGGACGTATGGGAATGGCATACAGCAAGCCATTGGACTGGGTGACTGAATTGGCAAAGATTGAGAACATTGAAATTATAGGACTATTTTCAACACTTACTACTCCAATTGACTTTGCGCAAGAACAATTGAGACGTTTCAATTCACTTACAAGCCGGTTAAATGCTTTGGGAATTGAGATGCCTCAAAAACATATTGCTCCCTCCCAGTCTATATTAGAATTGGAAGCCTCGCACTTAAACCTCGTACGCCCAGGTATTTTGTTACATGGTTCATACCCTTTGCAAGGCATGCCACAATCTAAACAGTTTTCCCTTACCCCCACTTTCAAGCTTAAAGCTAAAGTGATCCGTATGGAAAAACTGAAACCAGGGGACACCATTGGTTTCTCAAGATTCTATAAGGTGAAACAGGAAGAATGGATTGCCACCCTACCAATAGGATGGGCAGATGGTTATGCCAGTTCAGCTGAAAATGGAGCTAAAGTCTTGATAAACGGAACGCTTTACCCAGTGGTCAACGTTAATGCCAGCCATTGTAATTTGGTTATTGGCCGGAAAAAAGATGTTAAGGTCGGTGATGTGGCCACCTTAATTGGTCCTGACGTCCCTGAAATTAGTCCTGAAGGTTTTGGCAAAGCTATCAATGGGCATAATTACCTGCAAATCAATTACAAAGAATCTATCCCAAAAATCGTACTTGATGAACTGGTGTAAAGGAACCATTCAATACATCCTGTTCATTTCAGTATGGATTGCTAATTGTCAAAGTAAATACATTACTGTTGGTACGGATAGTATAAAGGTATATGTAGAAGATATAGGTAAAGGCAAACCTATTGTCTTTATTCCTGGATGGACGATGACCTCCCAGTTCTTTTCAAAGCAAAAGGATTATTTCAAGAATGACTATCGATACATTTCCTATGATCCGAGAAGTCACGGAAAATCGACCAAGACGGAAAAAAGAAACACCTATGAAGACCATGCTAACGATCTAAATGACCTTATAAATAAACTTGAACTTGATGATGTGGTATTGATTGGCTGGTCGAGCGGATCAGCCACTATATATGAATATGTAAAAAAATATGGTAGTAACAATATAGACCGTGTCATATTTATTGACGAGCCCCCAAAATGGATTGGAGATACCTCAAAGGAATGGGTCTATGGCTCTTTTGACGAATACAAAGAAAGTTTGAAAGACCTAATCAATGACCGATTCGGGTATGCCAAGGGTACCGTGCAATGGATGTTGCAAAAAAATGGAGATGCCAAAGAACATAACTGGATGGTAGCGCAAATGATGTTGACCTCAAATAATGCTGCTTTGAGCCTTTATATAGATGGATTGACAAGCGATTACACTGAAGAGGTAAAACGTATGGATAAGACAACATCCTTGTTGTATTTGGTCAGGGAATCTTGGTACGATCAGGCAAAACAATGATTGGATAGGAATGCGCCTCTTTCGAAAGTACTGCCTATAAAAAGCCATGCAATGTTTTGGGAGGACCCAGAGAATTTTAATGAAATAGCAAAAACTTTTATCGATGATAGTTAGACCTGTTACAGCTCTCAATCAAATGATTTTTTTTTAATCTCGTTTAAGCTCATCAAACAAAATTAACATAGGGCCATAGTCCAATTCGATCGCTATGACCTCAAAATCAATGGAAAATCCATGTTCAAAAAAAGTATAATACTGACTATCTCTTTAATCGGCCTTTGGGGCAATGCACAAGAAAACATCACAGGAAAAGTTGTTGACATAGATAATAATGCCATAGCTTTTGCCAATGTTGTGGCCAAACTAAAAACCGATTCCACTTTGGTAAAAGGTGCCATTTCTGATGATAATGGAAACTTCAACCTTTTGATAAAAGAACCACAAGCGTGTTTTTTGACAGTCTCCTACCTAGGGTTCAAGTCCAAAACCATTTCTTCAATTGTTTCCAGCAATTTGGGAACCCTTGTTTTACAAGAGGCGGCAGAACAGTTGAACGAAGTAGCCGTAGTTTCCCAAAAGCCCTTTATCCAAAGGGAACAAGATAAACTTGTTGTCAATGTTGAAAACAGTATTGTTAGCACGGGGAGTACTACATTGGAGGTATTGGGAAGATCTCCCGGAATCACCATAGATCAAGATGATAATATTTCACTGAGCGGAAGAAATGGTGTGCGCATATATATCGATAATAAAGATACGCGTTTACAAGGTGAACAATTGGCCAACCTGCTTAGAAGTCTTCCTTCATCCAATATTGAGAAAATAGAGATTATCTCAAATCCATCAGTACGATACGAAGCGCAGGGAAATGCAGGGATTATCAATATCGTGACAAAAAAAGGAAAGCTTTATGGCACTAATGGGAGTTTGACGATAAGCCCTGGCCACGGGAGATATTTTAGATGGAGCAACAGCATCGACTTTAACCATAGAACTGAAAAAATGAACATTTTTGGGCAATATTCGTTTTCGGATATGAACCGCTATCAGGAGATAGTGATTGATCGTACCTTTCTTGATGGTGACCAGCCCATGGCCATTTATGACTTACAAAATGATTTTGAACTACCTCTCAGCAATCACAATGCACGTTTGGGATTAGATTTCAACGCCAGTGAACGCACAACTATTGGATTGTTGTTCTCTGGACTCAGAAGCATACAAAAAAATAGATCTACCAGTAATGTGTCGGGGTTTGATATTGCAAGAAATCCAATTTCAGAGGAGTTGACCACTACCGATATTAAATCAGATTGGAACCAATTTACAGCTAACTTGAATGCTGGACATCGTTTTAAAAATAAATCCAGCCTCGATTTTAACTTGGATTATGCCCGATACACCAATGGTTCAGACCAAAACTTCGTTTCTGATTTTGAATTTTTCGATACGGGCAATACCGCTCAAGACATTTTGTTAGGTGATGTGGATGGATTTTTAAATCTCTCTGGAATTACATTGGACTATAGATTACCACTAAAGAACGGTAATGTATTTGAAACTGGCTGGAAGAATACCTGGGTAACTTCTGATAACGATCTAGAATACGTAAATGACCAGAATGGCACTATAATTCTGAATGAAAACCTGAGCAACCATTTCATCTATGACGAGGCAATATATGCCGCCTATGTCAGCTACAGTATCAATAAAAAGAAATGGAACGCTCAATTGGGGTTAAGGGCCGAGAATACATTTATTGAAGGAAACCAGGTGACTACGAATACCGTCTTTGAGAACGATTATCTCAATTTTTTTCCGACAGCTTCGTACAATTATACCTTGAATGAAAAGAATGCATTGGGAGTTTCATTTGGGAGACGTATAGATAGGCCTAGTTACGGGCAATTGAATCCATTCAGGACCTTTGTTAATACCAATACCTTTAGGGAGGGGAACCCTTTTCTTCAACCTCAATTTACCTGGGTATCGGAACTTAATTACACTTTTAAACAACGTTACTACTTCGCCTTAAATGTAGGTTACACTACTGATAATCTCAACAACGCCATCATTCGCAATAGTGAAGAAGAAGTTGTTGTTGTAAAACCCATTAACATTGATAGGTTGAAAAGCTACTCTCTTGTTGCCAGTTTTCCTGTGCGGTTTTGGAACTGGTGGGAAAGCAATTGGAACGTCAATGCTTCAGTAAGCGATTTTGACGGTGAGATCAATGGATTCAACTTTGACAGAAACAATCCCGTGGTAACCATAAATACCAGTCATAATTTTAATTTGGGAAAAGGGTATCGCTTACAACTAAGTGCCTTTCATCTGTTCCCCAGTTATGCTACAATCACTAAAATCGAAACCATATCTTCAGTCTCCTTGGGTTTTCAAAAGAACATATTGAAGGATAAAGGAACACTTCGATTTAATTTCAATGATATCTTTTGGAACCAGTATCCCACTGGTAGGACCCAGTTTGGTAACCTTGATGATACTTTCACCAGTTACAGGGATACACGTTACGCGACTTTGTCGTTCACATGGCGCTTTGGTAAACAAACCGTTCAACCACAACGTAGAAGGCAATCAGAAATACAAAATGAATTGAACCGGGCTAGACAAACGGAGAATAATGGATAATTTAAAGCAAAAGGAATTATGAAGAAATCAATCTCCATAAGTGTTTTTTTTCATGCTGCATTTCATACACAAAATTGCTGCCCACAATTAAAAATGAAAAATATACAGAGCATTCTGCTTAAACTATTGATAATCCTCCTACTGTTCGGATGTAATGAGAAATCTAAAAATGAGGGAGGGAATGAATTATCTAGCAGTGATAGTATAAGCTCAAAATATTTTTTGAAGCTTACTGGGCACATTTCGCCTTACATGACGTATAGGCCAAGAATTCCAATTACAAAGAAAGAAGCCGAAGACACCAATCACTATAAAGTTGACTACGATTCTGAAGGTAGGATAATCAAGGTAATGCATTATTCAAAAGGTCTCTTAAACAATTATTCATATTTCGGTATTGCTGTTGTCTCATTGGAATATAAGAACACGCAGCTAATCCGTAGATACTTTGACCATAACAACAAACCGGCAAGTGTTAGAAGGCATTTCTACGGGCGTGGAGAAAATCAAGGTATTCACAAGGAAGTCTTTGAACTTGATGCTGATGGAAGAAGAAAATCCCTGGTACTTTATAATGAAAAAGATGAGCAAATAGAAACAGAATATGGTACGTACAGATTTGAGTGGGAAACACAAAATGATAGCTCTTTCATTCAAAGAGCACTCAAGAAGAATGGTGAGATAAACATTTTGATGGATTATTTCGATTTTTATGTCACCCATATTACTACGGATGAAAATGGATATCTTGATTTAATAAAAAACTATGGGAAAGACGGTAAAGAACTTGTACTAAGCGAGAAGAAAAAAGCGGCCTACACAGATTTTGATTTTGATGAATACGGGAATGAGGTATCTTATACCTTTCATGACGAAGATGGAAATCTTGTGGATAGGCAAGACACTGGTTATGCGTCTTTTGGGTATGCTCAAGTCAAATATATCCGTAAAACTCCCTCCAAAGGTGTCAATGATGGATTAGAAACTGTTTTTTTTGATAAAAACAATCGTAGAGTTACTGCTAGCGATAGTGTTGCCAGGCATGTACGCTACCATAATGATAATGGAGACATAATCGCTTTCGAATACTATTCACTTAATGAAGAAAAGATTATTCCACCGGGCATAGGCTACTTTCGAAGCGAACGGCACTATAATAAGAGCGGGGATATAAAGGAAACCAGGTACTATGATACCGATGGACGGTTAACCAATAACCCAAGTGATGGGGCCGCAATTGTTAAGCTCATTTATGATGACTCACGAAATATTTTAAGAATCGAGAAACAAGATAAATTCGAAAATGTTTTGAAGGATTAACTCACTAATGAAAATATGTTGCTACTCCAGAGTTGAAGGAACTTTGTTCTTTGTTTCTACAAATCATCCTTGGTAACCGGTATTTTTCTGATTCTCTTGCCAGAAGCATTAAAAATGGCATTTAGTACAGCTGGGGCCAATGGAGGCGTCCCAGGTTCACCAAGTCCGGAAGGGCGCTCATCACTTTCAATAAAAACGACATCAATTTCTGGTAGTTCATCCATTCTAAGTACTTTGTTATTGTGGAAATTACTCCTTTGTACAATTCCATTCTCAACTTCCACCCCCCCATATTTTACTGCGGATAGTGCCCAGATAATGGCACCTTCGATCTGTCCTTTTCCAAAGTGTGGATTTATTACCATACCGCAATGAACAATGGCAGTGACCTTGTCCACTGTAAAGCCAAATTCCTCATCCATGGTCACTTCGACAATTTCGGCACAAACCGTATCACCGAAATTTGCAATGGCAAACCCCATACCTTTTCCTTTTCCGGTTTCTTTTGGCCATAAACTGTTCTTTTTAATATGGGATATGATATCCAGTTGTCTTTGCCTTACCAATTTCTTTCTGGGTAACAAGTACTTTATTGCCCAGTCGGGCATGGTCTTAGGATCTCCCCAATCAACTTCATGACTCAATAGTTCCATTCGATAGTCCAAGGGGTCTTTTTGAAGTTTGTGAGCTAATTCATCTACAAAACATTCCTTGGACAAGGCTGCAGAATGTTCCCCAACACTGCGCCAAGCACCTTCATGCAAAAGGGTTGGAACCAAAGTGCGATAACAACGGATATTGGGGAAAGCATAATAGTGCTCCCATTTTTCGACCCAGGTTGCATAATCAACAGTACAAATGGCCCTGTTTTCTATACCAACGACTTTTTTTTCAGGTGTGATTGCTGCTCTTAAATAATTTTTTAAATACGGCTGAAAATGATCGTTTCTAACTTCATCCTCCCTGGTCCAAGTAATTTTAACGGGTTTTCCGATTTTTCTCGATACAAATGCTGCTTCTATAGATGTATCGGCATGGTAGCGCCTACCAAATGACCCTCCTGAGTTTAGATCATGTACAACCACTTTTTCTGGAGGTAGTTCCAAAACTTTGGCAACTTCTGAAATGGTTTGTTCAGCATCTTGTGTCCCCACCCATATCTCACATAAATCTTCACGAAAATCTGCTGTGGCATTTAGAGGTTCCATTAGGGCGTGGGCTTGGTAAGGGTTGTCATACTCCATTTCCACAACCTCATTATCACTGTTGGCAAAGCCCTCCTCAACATCACCCAAATCCATGGTCCTTTGACCAGGTGTGTTTTTTACCGCTCGCATATCACTGTTCAGGGAAGCTAGGCTTCTGGGGCCATTTTCGCCCCCATCCCATTCGACCTTAAGTTGTTTTCTGGCTTTGAATGCTATCCATGTAGATGTTGCCACCACCACAATCCCTTCATTAACATATCCCAATACTGGATTCAATAAGCTTTTAATTTCCTCGGATAAAACTATTGGAAAAATATCTAGAACGCCTTCCACTTTTTTCGCCTCTGTAACATCGTAACTTTTGAGTTTGCCTTTATAAATGGGACATTTTTCTATTGATGCATAGACCATTCCCGGAACATCCATGTCTATACCATATTTGGCCTTTCCAGAAATAACATCTTTAGTAATTCGATTTTTAATCGGCTTACCAATGTACTTATAGTCCCCCGGCTCTTTTAAAGTAACATTGTCTGGAATGGGTAATTTGGAAGCAGCCTCGGCCAGTTCACCAAACTCCATTTTTTCATCGGTGGCAAGATTGGTAATGATACTATTCTCCACCTTTAATATAATTGGATCTACATCCCACTTAATGGCTGCAGCTTGCTTCAGCAATTCCTTGGTGGTAGCACCTGCTTTACGAATAGGGTCCCAGGTCCGGGAGATGGAGCCACTGCCACCTGTAGTACCCATCTCATGCCAGGTATACTTGGGACTGTACTCCACTTTCTTAATCTTTATCTTATTCCAATCTGCATCCAGTTCATCGGCTATTATTGTAGGTATGGAAGTTCCTGTGCCCTGTCCCATTTCATGCTTTGTCAGCATTATTGTAATCTCACCATTGGTGTCTATGGAAATAAAATTGTTGAACTCAACTTCTTTTTCATTCTGATTTAACGGTCTTACATTTCCATACATTGGGAGGCTAAGGGACAATACTAAACCACCTCCTGCTTTGCCGCTAACTTTCAAAAAACTCCTTCTGGTGATATTCATGACTCTATGTTTTTGGCTGCTGCTTTAATGGCTTTACAAATTCGGGAATACGTACCACAACGACAGATGTTCCCTTTCATGGCCCTATTGATCTCCTCATCGGTTGGATTTGGAATGCGCTCCAAAAGAGCTACCGCCGTCATGATTTGTCCTGATTGGCAATAGCCACATTGCGGTACATCCTCTGCTTCCCATGCCATTTGGACTGGATGATCGGATTTCTCTGACAAACCCTCAATGGTAGTGATAGATTTATTATCTACGTTTTCAATGGGGATGCTACAGGATCTTATTGGCAAACCATCAATGTGCACAGTACAAGCACCACATTGAGCAATACCACAGCCATATTTTGTGCCGTACAACTTCAGCTCACCCCTTAAAACCCACAGTAGTGGCGTATCTGGGGAAACATCAACGGTGTGGGTTTCATTATTGATTTTCAAAGAATAATTTGCCATCATCTATTGATTTTGAATTGCTTTAATTGAGTTTTTGTTAAAAATGCTCCTTCATTTTCCCAAGTGTTTTGGATGTAATTAAGTACATCCACTATTTCCTTTTCCGTAAGTGAAATAGGCTTCATTCCTGCATCGAACCCAGAACCATATTTTATGAGTTTCAGGGCTCTTTGAGTTTGATCTGTTGTAATATAATCTGATTTTACAAGGGAGGGATATGCTCCTTCAATTCCTTTGCCATCTGGTTGATGACAACTTATGCAATTAGTGATGTAAACTTCTTTTCCATTGGCAATACTCTCTTTTTCTGCTTTTGGCTTACAGGATGATATAGCCAAAAAAAACAAGGATACAATCAACAATTGTTTCATACACAGGGCAGTTAGGGTTTCGAAATCTAATTTCATTAGGGAGATTATCTCGTGAAGCTTCTGTCAATTAAAGATTTCTTGTTTTGAAGATTTTAATTTAATTGGGTAATTTCAAACCAACAGTGATAAAAAATGTATCGATTTCGAAAATCAGTAGATGATTTAAGAGTATGGAACAATAATTTAACCCTTGTTAACAAGTCATTTTTGAAAATTATGAAGGAGTTGGTTTCTTTCATGAACGCATTGGTTTAAATTATTTTAAAGACTATAGTTTTGTTGATATTGGGATTTCCCGAATTCGATTTCCTGTTGCAGCAAAAACTGCGTTCAATAGCGCGGGAGCAATACCTGGCACCGCAGGTTCACCTGCACCAGATGGCGAATCTGGACTATCCAATAAATGAACATCAATTATTGGGGTTTCATCCATTCGCAACATATCATAGGAATCATAGTTTTCCTGTTCTACGCTTCCATTTTTAACGGTAATCTTATCTTTAAGTGCAGCAGTCAACCCCCATACTATACTTCCTTCAACTTGAGCTTTTACTTGACTTGGGTTGATGACCAGTCCACAGTCCATAACAACAGTAACTTTTACAACTTTCAACTCTTTACCAATTATTGAAATCTCAATTACCTGAGAGCAATAAGATGTATTATAGCCTACTGAAGAAACTCCTTGGTAGTGATTTTCTTTAGTTTGCCCCCAATTGGATTCATGTTTAACTTTTTCAAGGGTACGTTTTAGTTTTTCAGGATAAAGATTGTCGCCTACCCAAATGTCCATAATCTGCTCCACTACTTCTGCTTTTTCCAATAATTCTAATCGATACTCAATAGGGTCCATTTGTCCAAGATGAGCTAATTCATCAATAAAACATTCCAAACTTAAAGCCCAAGGATGGGCATAAACACTGCGCCAAGAAGCTCTGGGTAACAACGGACCTTTCTTTTCGTAAATACTGTTGTAATGAACCTTTGGTAAGGCATAAGGATAAGGTTGAAATCCACTGGTCCTTCCCACGGTGCCTTGATAGCCCAGGGCAACTGCTTTATTGTTTTTATCCAACACGGCATCCCAAGAATCTGCACTTAGAGGATGGTACTTAGAAGTTTTGAAAGTATCTTCTCTTGACCAAGTCACCTTTACGGGCTTACGTATTTTTTCCGAAATTAAAACGGCTTCCTCCACAAAATCGGAATGAAACCGCCTACCAAACCCACCTCCAGAGGGTAGGTTGTGCGATATTATGGCAGCTTCAGGTATTCCGGTAAGTTCGTAGATACGTTCTCTGAACATGGCCGGTGCTTGGCTACCCGCCCAAATTTCAATGGTATTCCCTTTATGATGGGCGGTAGCGTTGAGTGGTTCCATACAAGCGTTAGTTTGATAGGGAGTGACGTAGGTCGCTTTAAATTTCTTGGAGTCCTTTAATGCTTTTGAAGCTTCCTTGAAATCATGATTTATTCTTTTGGGCTCATCCAGTTGATCCAAGATTTCCTGTTTGACATCCAAATCGGATTTTTCAGCAAATCGGCCCAAATCCCATTCAATTTCCAACAACTTTTTCGCTTCAAAAGCGGCCCAAGTGTTACTTGCTAGCACTGCAATACCAGATCTGACACCTCCTTTAAAGTCATTGCTAGGGTTTATTTCTGTACTTGGAACTTCTATCACATCGATAACCCCAGGAAATTCCTTAGCTTTTGTTGCATCAAAATGAATCAATTTGCCATTCCAAATCGGACAACGGGCTATGGTGGCATAGACCATATCGGGCATTTTGATATTGATACTATAAGGCAATCGGCCTTCAACGATGGTTTTTGTTTTTTTTCCTATCACCGGCTTTCCTATGTAGTTATAGGTGGAGGCATCTTTTAATTCAATTTCCAGAGGTATGGGAACCTCTTTGGCTAATACTATTAAACTAGCGTAAGAGGCTTTTTTGTTGTTGGATTCACAGCTTACCCAACCGTTTTCACTATAACAATCGTTGGGTTCTACGTCCCATTTTTGGGCAGCAGCCAGAACAAAGATTTCTCTAGTCGTAGCCATTGCCTTGCGTAAAGGGTTCCATAAAAGTCGTAAGCCATTGCTTCCTCCTGTGTCTTGAAAGTGTCCATATCGTTCAAAAGCGCCATCTCCGAATTCCACTTTAAGTTTTTCCATAGCAATACCGAGCTCATCTGCTACAATCATAGTAAGTCCTGTGGAGGTGCCTTGTCCCAGCTCGGTTATTGAACAAATAAATGTGATGGTATTATCCGGGTCTATTCGAAGAAAAAAATTCGGCTCCCAACTTTCTTGTCCTGCTGTGTCGATTGTACATGAAAGTGGAATGAAGGTGCTCATTAAAAGCCCTCCCCCAGCAAGTGTTGATGTTTTAAAGAAATGTCTTCTTTTCATAGCTCTCGATTTTTTTGAGCGACTTGTTGAATGGATTTTTTGATTCTTGGATAGGTGCCACATCGACAAATATTACCGCGCATTCCCAATTCGATTTCCTCTTCACTAGGGTCAAGGTTTTGCGTTAACAGCGCCAATGCGTTCATGATTTGTCCGCTTTGGCAATACCCACATTGAGGTGTATCATTTTCTACCCAAGAGTCTTTTAGGGGTTGTAAAAGAGAATTGGGTTCAGAATGTTCAATAGTGGTGATTTTTTTATCCAATACTGCTGAAATAGGAATACTGCATGAACGTGCAGCCTCACCATTTACCAAAACTGTACATGCCCCACATAGGCCAATACCACAGGAGTATTTGGTACCGGTCATCTCTAACAAATCGCGTAAAACCCACAAGAGGGGCATGTTTACTTCAGCTTCAAATGAATAATCTCGATTGTTGATATTAAGCGTCATGGTTGATTGTTTTTGAGTGATTTTTCGTTGCTAATGTCGAGATGTACCCGCTAGGTAAATCAATATATTGAATAGAGCTATGATATAACTAACCGCAAAGAATCTAGTATTGATTTCCGAAATGAATAGACTTTTTAAAAATGATGGGGCTTAGAAGTTTGAACCTTCATAGGAAATTTTGCCTCGCATCAATTTTCTTAATCGCTCGACGTAGCCAATTCTTTATAGCGGGTTAAATTCAACTTTACAATAAAGAAATTCAACGAGCCATTGTTACTTGAAGTCATGGTCGATTTAAACCTCGCATAGCTTTCCATAGCTGTTTCCTTGGTGTTCGGAGAGATTCTACCAGAGGTAAACAATAAATGTTTTCCATCAGGGGTAACATAAGGGCTTCCATCAATTTGATCACTGTTGATGGTTTTGCCCATATTAATGGGATCTGTCCATTCATCACCACCTTTATTGAAACTGATGTAGAGGTCACTATTTCCATATCCATCTGGTTCATCCACACGAACAAAGATGATAAACGATTCATCCTGTGCCACAAAAGCATCGGCCTCTCTGGCATCAGTATTGATATTTTTGGGCAACGGTATAGGTTCACCATAGGTGTCATTTTCGAATTTGGCATAATAGAGGTCACTATTCCCGCTCTTGTCCGAATTAAAATAGAGGTTACCATTTTTAGTCATCACTGGATAAAATTCATTCCCTTTTGATGCAATTGAGCCGCCTATAGGTGTTGGTTTTTGCCAAAGACCTTCCTTTAATCTAGACTCCCAAAGATTAAAGTTGAAACCTTCTGGTTTACCTTCATACTCCTCATATGTGGAAAACAGCATGCGTCTACCATCTGGAGAAATTTGTACATCGGCTGTGGCAATATCGAAAGAAACAAAGGGAACAAATTTGGGTTGCGAATATGTTCCATTCACAAATTCTTGATAGGCAATACCGGTAATTCCTAATTTTTGAGAAGTAGCAGTATAATAAATGGTATTACCATCAGGACTAAAACTGGTATTGAATTTGTCGATTGCCGTCGAAACAATATTGGGATAAAACATAACAGGTGTTTCTCCCAAGGAATCCAATTTTTGAAATGGATTTTCAATACCATTTTTAGGTAAGGTCTGTTGTTGTTTTTCGTTGGTACATGATAGTGGTATAGCTGCTGATATAATTCCCAAAAAATATTTACAGAGATTGTAGTTGAATTTGATGTTTGAAGTGGTCATATCCCTCCATTCCTTAATGATGTTCTCTATTTTCATTGTTATCCTATTTGTCCGAGAAGTGTTGAAAATGCAACCAATCCTCATTCTTAGGGTAATTTTAGCATTAGTTACAAAAATTGAGTTCCCGATTTTCGATTTTTGGAGAAAGTTTTACCATTTAGATTGCTGTTTATACTTATTTAAGGCTGTACTGTTTTCCAATGATTTCATATCAAACTCTATCAAGCACCAATACTTAAGTGTTAAACTTTGTTAAAAGGTGAGCATCACGGTGAGCCCAAAAAACCGCCCCTTGGCATGCCTTTGATAACTGGCATTTTGAAGAAAAGTTCGAGTCCCGTCCGGACCGCAAAAAGCCCTCAAGAAATTGAGGGCTTTTTTGTTTTCAGAATTCTCACCACAAATCTATCCCCATGTTCTCTCAAGGAATTTTATAAAATTGAGGTGCATAATATTTTCGACATCATCATCCGAATACCCTCTTTCATGCAGTAAAAATGGTATTTTCTGTAAATCAGCTATAGTATCAAGATCATCCGGAGATTGCTCTTTGCCAAAAGCCCCGTCAAGATCAGTTCCGACACCCACGTGCAATGAGTTTCCGGCCAATTGGCATATGTGATCAATGTTGTCTACCATCTGATTTAAAGTAACCCCCATAGCTTTGGGAGTGGATTTTCCCCTTATCCAATTAGGAACCATCATCCATGCATCAAGAGCAAGGCCTACAACTGCTTTTCTATCAATTAGTTCATTGATTTGTTCATCTGAAAACTGCCTGTTATGATTTACAAATTTTCTGCAATTATTATGGCTTGCCCAAACCGGCCCATTGTAAATTTTCATTGTTTCCCAAAAACTCTTATCGCATAAATGGGTAGCATCTAAAATAAGATTGAGTTCTTCTATTTTTTTTAAAAGCTCTTTTCCTTTAGTACCAATTCCCCCGATGGAGTCAGTGCCATGTGCGTATGTCCCAGGCCCATAGTGTGCAGGACCAATAGCCCTTAACCCCATTTCATGGGATTTTTCAAGATGGTCTATGGTAATGATTGAATCTGCGCCTTCCAAGCTAAGTATGTATCCAATTGGCTTTTTGGAGTCACTATCATCACGTTCCCAAAGTGCCATATGTGTTTTTAACTCTTTTAAATTGGTAATCTGCACCATTTCACCAATTTCTTCCATGACCTTGTACCAGGCAAGTTGTCCCTGGGTTTGTGCCCAAGCTTGATGTGGAGAATTCCAACCAGGCAATGGGCTTCCTTTTTTTACATAACGAGCAATTTGTGTTGCCACGCAGAGACCTACATTACCTTTTCGCATTGCCTGTAAAGAAACGGTGTTTTTACCTCGATCGGGTTTATCCATCATCCCTTCTTCGCTCTTTCTGATTTCTTCAACAGTCCAGGTTAAATCCCTGTTCCACTCCAAAGCGTTCATGGCCAAATCCAAATGTGCATCAAATACGAACATTATTAGGTATTAGTGGTATAACATATTGTGTAAGCCCTCTTTTTATTGCTTTAACGCAATTGGAACATAGCCTCTACTTCAACGGGAATGTTGTCTGGCAACATCATTCCAACTGCGCTTCTAACTCCAATTCCATTTTCCTTTCCGAATACATCAGCCATAAGCTCGCTGAACCCATTTACAACATAGGGTTGTCTTCCAAAATCCGGGGTTGAATTGACCATCCCTAGAACTTTGACCACGCGTTTAATTTTATCCAAACTGCCAAAATGTGTCTGAATGGTAGACAGCATCGTTAATCCAACTTGGCGAGCTGCCAATTTAGCCTGATCTTCATTTAGGTCATCTCCAGCGCGACCTACCATTAAAGTTCCATCCAAATTAATAGGTCCCTGTCCAGAAATGTACAGAAAATTATCCACCACCAATAGTGGCTTATAAACTCCTAAGGGTTTAGGAGCAGGTGGAAATTGAAGCCCTAATTCTTTTATTCTTTCTGAAGGTAAATTATCCATAATACTAAAAATTAAATAAACATATTCAACGTTAACACTCCTAATAATCCAATCACACCCACCAAAGTTTCCATGACCGTCCATGTGGACAAGGTTTCTTTGACTGTAAGATTGAAATATTCTTTGAACATCCAAAAACCAGTGTCGTTCACATGGGACAACATTAGACTTCCTGAACCAATGGCCAATACCATAAGTTCTGTATTAACGCCTGTTCCCGATGCTAATGGAAGTACAATACCAGCAGCCGTTAATCCCGCAACGGTTGCAGATCCAACACAAACTCTAATGGCCGTCGCTATTAACCAGGCTAAAACCAAAGGGGATACACTAGAGCCTTTTAATAAGTCTGCGATATAATTGCTTACGCCACTATCTACCAGCACTTCTTTTAGCGCCCCAGCTCCAGCAATGATCAATAGAATCATAGTGATACTGGATACTGAGCTGGATAGAGAATCCATAACTGCTCCCATTTTTTTGCCTCTTGAAAAACCCAAAGTATAAATCGCTACCAATACTGAGATTAACATTGCAATGACTGGGTTCCCCAAGAAGACAAGAATAGTTTTAACGCTACTCTCTTGCATAAATTGATCTACAGCAATGGATAGACCTATTAACAATATAGGTAGCAAAGCAGTCAACACACTGACCATTACACTGGGCAGATGTTCATCTTTTATAACAACGGGGTTGTAAAATTCCTTTAAAGGCTTTGCCTCAATTTTTTTTATTGTTCGTGCAAAAAGTGGGCCTGCGATAATGATTGCAGGAATTGCTATAACAATACCATATATGATGGTTTTTCCGATATTGGCATTAAACATGGCGGCAATAGCGGTTGGTGCAGGGTGTGGCGGCAGGTATCCATGGGTTACGGACAAAGATGTGAGCATAGGCAATCCAACATATAATAATGGAAAACCTGTTGACATGGCAATGGTAAATACCAAAGGAATTAATATTACAAAGCCAACAGAATAAAACATTGGAATACCTACAATAAACCCAGTTAAAACCACTGCCCATTGTACATATTTAACTCCAAAAGCTTCTACCAATTTTGTAGTGATTTGCTGCGCCGCACCACTATCTGCAACTAGTTTTCCCAACATTGCTCCCAGACCTAAGATCAAGACCAAAAAACCAAGTGTATTACCAATGCCCGTCTGAATGGATTTAACAAGACCTTCTAAATTCATGTTTTGGGATATTCCCACAAACAAGGAAACAATTATAAAAGAAAGGAAGGCGTTGAGTTTAAATTTTGCGATGAGTAGAAACAATAGCAATATTCCTAATACAACAAAAACAATGGGCATAAATTTTGGTTATTGGTCGATTATAAATGTAATGATTCAGGAACAAAAAACCACCAACAACCCAATATAGATTGCTATCAAAAAAGGCGAATATTGTGATGTTTATTAAATAATATTCTTTTCAAAGATTAAAAAACCATCAACCAATTAATGATATTAGCCGAAAGCCTATATTACCTTGAATAAAAAAATAAGGTTCTTATTGAGTACACCCGCATAAACCCTTCAACAAAAACCGAAGGTTTTTCAGCAAAACAATACCTTTTAAAAAAATGTCACTTGACCGCGACATACTCTGAAGGGGAACAACCAAAGTACTGCTTAAAACAAGTGGAGAAATACGCTGGTTGATTAAACCCAACGGTGTATCCAATCTCTGAGATATTCACACCTCCATCTTTTAGAAGTTGAGCTGCAAGCTTTAGCCGTTGGGCTCTTATAAATTCTGTAGTGGAAAATCCTGTTAGAGCTTTCAACTTCCTATGCAAATGCATTCGACTTAACCCTATCTGATCAGAAAACACTTTCGCACTAAAATCTGGATCTGTCAATTGGTCATCAAGTATAATTTGAATTCTTTTAAGCAATAGAGCATCTATGGACGTCAGTTCAATTTCGTGGGGTTTAAGAAACACTTGTTGACTGAATTTTTCCTGAATGGCTGTTCTGGAGGCAATCAACTTTTCAATAACCACTCTTAATTTTTCTTCCTTAAAGGGTTTTATCATATAAGCATCAGCTCCAGTTTTAAGTCCCGCCAGTTCATCTTCTTCAGCAGATTTTGCTGTTAGCAGTACAATTGGAATATGGGACGTTCGCTCATCTGCCTTTAGACTGTTACTTAAATAAATTCCATCTTCTACAGGCATCATAATATCAGAAACTATCAAGTCTGGTATTGTCTCAAATGCCACATCCACCCCTTCTTTTCCATTTTCCGCCTGCAGTACACGATAGTCGTTTTTCAATAATGATTGTATAAAAAGTCTGATTTCTTCATTGTCATCAACTATTAGTAACAACGGAAGGGATTCATCATGAGATTGGACTTCTTCCGGTTGAGGGATGATTTCTGTATTGAACTCGGTTCTAGAATTTTCTAAAAGATCACTTGCAGAGGCTAATTCTTCCTTAGTAAATGCATTTTTGGATATGGGCAAAGTAACACTGAACCTTAAAGTTCCCCGAGTAGGTTTATCTGCCTTAACTTCTCCATGGGACAAATGGGACAACTCTTTTACCAAGGATAATCCTATACCGAATCCTTGATTAACCGAATTATTCTGATAGAAACGGTCAAACAACTTAGGTAGTTCTTTTTCGGTCAAGTTTTCATTTTCGTTGATAACGCTAATCCGCACCTCATCATTAACAATCTCTGCTTTAAAATCAATGTTACCATTTTTATCGCTGTATTTAAGTGCGTTTGACAGGAGGTTCCCCACGATTTTTTCTACTAAATCTCGGTCAAACCAAGCTTCATCAGGAAGGTTAATGTCAGTATTGAAGGTTAAGTTTTTGCGAGCGGATTGATAACTGAAAGGCTCAACGAGGTGTTTGAGAAATAAATCCAGATTTCCTTTTGATAATTTTAGTTTTCTACGTCCGGCCTCAATCTTGGACAAATCCAAAAGTTGATCTACCAAACTCAATAACCTATTTGCATTTCGTTGAATTAAACCCAAGTCCGTTTTATCATCTGATGATAATCGCTCTTTTGACAATTGATGTGCTACTGGCCCAGAGATAAGGGTAAGCGGAGTGCGGAATTCATGTGAGATATTGGCAAAAAACCTAGATTTGGCAGCTTCTAACTGTCTTAGCTTATCATTGGTTTTTTGCTTGTTCCTGAAAAGGATGTAGAGTGCTATAACTGCAAGGCCCAAAATTAAAATCCCTGCAATAAAAAGGCTTTTCTCATTTTTGGATTTTTGTTTTTCCAGCTCTGCTTGCGAGGTAAGCAATTTTATTTCCTGCTCTTTCTTTTCTGTTTGATATTTCTTCTCTAGTTCCTCAACCACCAAATGGTTTTGAAATCTTCTGATGCTATCCTCTAAAACAGCTCTTTTCTCATAGGCCACAACAGCTGCCTCAAAATCCTTCATTTTCGTATAAGTAGCTATCAAACCTTTATACGCTGCCAAAACATTAAGCCCTTCTGATTTGTTATTCTCTAAACCGCTTTTAATTTCAAGCGTTTTGTTATAATACGATATTGCTTTCCGATATTCTTTTCTAGCACTATAAAGATCCCCCAGTGCTGTGTAATTGGTAGCCAAAAATGTAATCCGTTGTGCGTCTTCTGAAAGTACATTACTTTTTAAAAGATATTCTTCCGCTTTTCCAATATCTTCCTTTAAATAACAACTGCCCAATCTCATGTATATTTCTGCAAGCATATTCGCATCTTCATATTCCTCATAAAAGTCTTTAGCCTTTAGTAAATGTTGTATAGAAGTTTTGCAATTACCTTGAAGTTCATAATGAATGCCCAAAGCCGCTTCACCATAATGCACTCCTTCTTGGTGTCCTAGTTTTTGATAGACATCAATACTCTTTTCTAGGTACTTGAC
The DNA here is from genome assembly GCF_021390195.1 of Flagellimonas sp. CMM7. NCBI lineage: Bacteria > Pseudomonadati > Bacteroidota > Flavobacteriia > Flavobacteriales > Flavobacteriaceae > Flagellimonas > Flagellimonas sp. CMM7. The sequence continues at coordinate 1,402,451 of NZ_CP090003.1, forward strand.
TGCCTGTGAATCTTTGAGTTCAGAATATATGAGACCAATGTTTGAGTATGCAGCGGCCAAAGATTTATCCAAACTATTTTGGGCGGCGTAGATAGAGTCCAGTTTTAAGTAATAGGTTAGTGCTTCGGGGTATTGCGTGAATTGAAAACTCCTATTGCCAAGTGCTACATAAATGGAGCTCAGCAGCCGCCAGTCGTCAGTTTCCTTGGCACTTACCAACGCTTTATTGATAAATTTTAAGGAAAGAGAATCATTTCGCCAAACATCATAAATAATGGATATTTTTTTATAATTATCAGCCATGTAGGCCTTATTCCCCAGTTTTTCAGCTATGGCAGCAGCAGCTTTGATGTGAAATAGCGCACTGTCTAAATTTGACTTTGCAAAGTAGAATCTTCCACTTTGGGAATTATAAAAATAACTCCCCTCTTGATACGAATTTTTTGTTGAAACCTCTCCAATACGCTTGCGATAAAAGTCGGCAGAATCCAAAGAAGTGTATAAATACGACTCAAAGAGTTCATTTGAAATCTTAACGGTTTCTGCCGTCCCGACCTTTTGTTTTAACAGTCTTTTTAATGAGTCTATTTGCGGAGTTTCCTGACTCCAACTCAAGGAATACATTAATACTGTAATTAACAGGCAAAGGTTGGTTTTCATACTGCTTAGTGAGGTTACTCTAAAAAGATACAAAAATTGATTTTCTATCAGGCAAATAGAAGACCCATAAAATCTATTCCGTTTTTATAGTCGTCCTACCCCAAATGAACTGAATAAATCAATGCTAGAGTTAGAACATGTTCGAATATATCGTTCTTAAAATTATGGCGACAAATTTAATAGTGCCAATGTATCAACCCCGTGTTTTATCAAGTATAATTATATCTCCACTTGAGTCTGTTAGTGATAACTCACTTGCAGTAATACTATTGATAGTTGCTGAAACAATCTCAGAACCAAACGTAATTTCCAAAGACGAACCACTTAAGGTATAAGTAGCTGTGGCAGTTTCTTCTAACTCACAAGTCCCCGAATTTTCTTCAAAATTTTCCTGTACAATTGAACCATCATCATTAAATTGAAGAGAGCCATTTTTTTCACATGCTGAAAAATCGTTCGGTGTTTTGGACTCTAGATACCATTTACCAGAAGTCAGTAAATTTTCTGTTTTCTGCGTTTCGGATAAGTTGTCATCATCATTATTATCGCTGCACGCGAACGACAAAAATAAAAGACCTAGAATACTAATTGTTTTTATTGTTTTCATAATATATTTCTTAATGGTTATATTTTTCTGGTTACCTTCTTGCTGTAAAGGTTCTTTTCCTGTCCGTAAATCGATGTAACAGCTTGTCGTCATCACCTCTTTTATAAAAGTCTCCGACTGCAGTTGAACCCGTCCGCGCTTCAATTCGAATTGCATTGAGATTCCAATTGTCTCCGCCGGAACCACCTCTAAATGTAGTTTGGAGCACTACTTGCGAAATCTCGGATATATTGTAGATGTTGTTGTTAAGGGTTATATCAACCGAGTTTAAACTTCTATCCTTCCAACGGGTTCCTTTATTTACGTTGTTGATCGTTTGCTTTCTTCCGTTTCTATAATGAACTACAATATTGAGATTATCATTACCTCCTCTTAGGTCATCATCACCAGTTCGCATCCACAACCTTAGCTTATCTATTTTCTTTCTGTTAATGGGAGTTCGTTTGCCTCCGGTACCGCCTGTTCTTGGGTTTGATTGAGTACGAGCAATTGTGGGCGGATTGGGATTGATAAGTGCTCTAAAAACTTTGTCTTTCCCCGTAAAGCGTTTTAATGGCCCCCCTAATTTTTCATAAATACGCCTGTTTACATTATACCCCCTAGCATTAATTTTCAACCCATTTAAATTGAAATTGTCATTCCCAGATACCGTATTCAATTGAACTGATTTTATCTTATTTAAAGCAACTGGTGTTTTAAGGGGAATTGTGATGTACTGCGAATAATTGTCTATCCACTTATTTCCTTTGTTGACATTGTATACCCTTTGAGAAGTAGCACCATGATAATTGATGGTAAGGTTTAGATTGTCATTTCCTCCTCGTAAATCGTCTCCTCCCACACCAAATTCAAATACAAGCTCATGTATTTTCCTGTCGTTTGGATAATCCGTAAGTGAGATTCTTGCTGGCGATTTAGCTCTATAGTTTCTATCAACAAAATAGGTTCGCCATCTTTTCTTCGGATTCTCCAAATAATAAAACGTTTCGTTTTCAAAATTGGGAACCATGGTTTTAATCGCCCCTTTATAATTAGGATCATAAACGTAAATTTTCATTTTACGTTTATAATTACCGTTGGCAATATCTTGCGCTGAGCCAAAATCGTAGCCAATGGCCAAAATTTGATGATTGCCAGGATCCGATTCCTCTTCCCCTACACTTTGCATTCCCAATGGGACAGGAATACCGCGATCTATATAAGAGCGTAACTCGTTAATTCTACTGCCTCTTTTATTCTCAATGCCCCAATTGAAAAACTCACTGTTACGAGCACCATCTGGATTGAAACCAATCTCGCCCCATTTGTCCAGGTTTGAAGTGAGCGATGTCACCTGACGATTATATAAATAGCGTTGCAGCGGACTTCCTTCGGTAGGTCTGTAGCTAGTTTTAGGAATTAATCGGCCTCTTGTGTTGTAATAATCCAAAGCGGAGTATACCATACCCCCGCATAACCCTCCTGTCCTCCAGTCCAAAGCGTCCACAAAAATGTTTTTAAAGGTATTGTTGAATTTGAATCCATGCTGTTCAGGTTTAAACGAGGTCATCTTTTTAGTTTGACCTATGCCTTGGAATCCAAGCACAATTGATCCAAATAGTATAATGAGATTTTTCATTTGATTTATTTTTTGGTTTTGGTTATTAATCTGGAAGGTTGTAAAATGCTTTTACAGCTTCATAATCGTTGTAGTCCAATGCTGATTTTCCACTTACATTTATATTGCCCGGGATTATGACATAGCGGAGTCGATTATAGATAATGCCCTCAAACTGTCCAAACGTATCCCTAGTTTCAAAATCTCGATCATACCTTCTAATGGTTATCCATACATCGCCCGATATCCCTCTAACATTCATTGATCGTGAAATATTTAAAGCTCCAGTACTTGTACTATATGAGTTCCAAGGAACAAGAAAAGTAGATCCGTTATTGGTAATCCAATAAAAGAGAATTACACCATCATCGTAGTTTTCTCCAAATTCCGGGTCCGTAACAGCCATTCGTTTAGCTCTAGGGGTATCAAACTCATTCCATTCTGGAAAGAACCAATCTGAATAAATGACATTGGCATTGCCATCTTCCCCATCTGCACCAATTGGGCCTTGTTCTCCTTGTTCTCCTTGAATTCCCTGAGAACCATCTTCCCCTGGAACACCTTGAGACCCTTGTGGCCCAACAGCGCCATCCTCTGCGGAGCATCCTCCCAACCCAATCAATAAAGCGAGCACTAACAGTTTTGAAATTCCATTTAATTTTTTCATAATCAGTGTTTTAATATTATAAATTATAGATTAATGGGGGAGTTTCGTACTATTTATTGTTCTACTCAGAAATAGAACAATCACAGAACAGGATAAAAGTAGTTTGAGGTATTTTGGGTCCTTATTTGATATGTAACATAAGCTTTCGTATATGTAACATGAGGCAATTTTGCAAGCCTTGGAGGTCAGCACAATCGCAAAAAATGTTTGGTATCCTTAGACCATGGAAGAGTTCCTAAAAAATAGAGCACTATTTTTATTTATAGCTGTTTCTCATTATTTACTATGCATGATTAGCATATTTTTAATAAAAAACTTAGTTTTAGTGGAAATAAAACATAATCCCATGGGTAAATTTGAAATAAAGAAAGATAAATCTGGACAGTTCAGATTTAATTTAAAAGCCAACAACGGCCAAGTTATTTTAAGTAGCGAGGCATATACTACCAAGCCTGCCTGCGAAAACGGTATTGAGTCCGTAAGAACCAATTCTCAAGATGACAATAGGTTTGACAAAAAAACTGCAAAAGACGGTAGCCCTTACTTTAACTTAAAAGCTTCCAACGGACAAGTTATTGGAGCAAGTGAAATGTACTCCAGTACATCTGCCATGGAGAATGGTGTTGCTTCTGTAAAAAGCAATGCTCCGGATGCTTCAATTGAGGACAATTCATAATTGTTTTAAAACATCTCATATAGCAGAATATGATGTAAAAAACAAACGGCCCTATCGGGCCGTTTTCTCTTTATTAAATTTACATACAATCAAGCTAATTAAAGACTAATTCATCCAAGAAAATAAAACTATTGCCTCCAGGTTCAATGTGCCAATCAGGATTCTTCAACGGGCTTTCAACAAAAAGCCTTACCTTTTTTAGTGAAATCGGATCAAAGGCAATATTGTAAGCCATACGTTCAATATCAATGCTAGGTTCTGGCTTTGGCAGTTTTATGGTCTTTATTTTTCTAAAATTATTCCCATCTGTTGAGCCCCAAACGGTATAGCCTACAGGAAAGAAAATCCAACTAGTCGGTATGGAAAGACTCCCTACCGAGATATTTGACACTGTGGTCTGTTCTTTAAATTCTATGGTTGCTGTCATATGCTGACTTTCATACCCCACCCAATTACCGTCAACAAAATTAGTTGTTCCTCGTTTGAGATCCATAAGTGTTTTACCACCTTTAGCTTTATATTTTGGATGCGGGGTGCTTGCTAATGTTATGTTACTGATTTCCACCTGATTTTTCAAGAAATGTGCCGTACTAACTAAACTGGGCTCCCAATTGTCTGAAGTGGCGTATGTTTTTAATGTAGAAGTTTCTGTAAGATAAAATGGCGCAGAATATTCCTTCGGAATAGTATCGTTTTTCGAATTTTCTGTTATGTAAAACACCTTGGCTCCTTCAAAATATTGTTCAATCGATATTTTTACAGAGTCCTTAAAAATTTCTTGATCCGCGATGATAGTAGGAGGGGTTAACGTACTTGATGCAAAAACACTGTCCGCTATCTGACTTTGCACTAAAATCGCATCATTTTGTCTTTGAAATTCAGCAAGTCCATCTTCGGTCATTTTGGTTTGCCATACATAAAGGTTTTTTAAATTGGATAATGTTGCAAATGCGCTAAGAGCTGAATCATCCAATTCCGAACCATAGAGGTTCAATGATTCCAGAAATTCAAAATCACCGAGCATGGGCACAATTGCATTGGTTATTTCCGTATTCTGCAACTGAAGCTTGGTAAGGTGTTTAAACTGTTTTAGTTGCTTGGCCAATTCATCGGTTAAATTGGTATGCCCTAAATTCATTTCAACAATATTATCCCTATATGGTTTAAGCAAGTCAAAGTCTTGTTCACCAAGATCTTTCCTTTTCAAAAAATTAATGGATAACAGCGGAACTTCTTCTGAAGCCAACTGTGCAGAGATATTATTTTGGGATAAGGTGCCGATGAACTCTAAAGGTACAATATCCACTTTTTCGGCAATCAACGCTTTTACGGAGGTATCCTTTTCTAATGAGGCTAATATCGCGGCCAATTTTTCATCAGCAGGTAAATTCTTTACCACGCAATCAAAACAATTCTCATTCTTCATCCACCAATTCATTAAAAGTACTTCTTCTTGAGTAAGCTGTACTTTTCCCTTTGGCGGCATATGTTCTTTATCCTCAATAGGTAGATAAAGGCGATGCATTAGCAACGATGTCTTCTCCTGCTCCAGTGAATCTAAAAGTGACCCGGAATCTCCTCCTGCCAATAACTCCTTTTGCGAAGTGAGCAATAATCCTCCTTTGGCCTTACCACTATTGTGGCAACTAACACATTTTTGTTGAAGGATAGGTTGAATGACATCTGAGAATACCACCGCTTCTTCTATATCTTCAATTATGGGTTCTTCATAAGCTTCTTCAAACAAAAAGTCTTCACCATGGGTAAGACTTCCTCCATAATGTCCTGTCAGGGTAAGAAGAATCAATACTAAAACAAAAACCGGGAAATATGATTTTTGAGCCAATCCATTAGCTGATTTTTTAAGAAAAAATAGCATCAAAGCGCCCACGGAGAAAGCTACTGCAATCCACCGGTGTCTAAATAGTAGTTCTTCATCATATCCTCCGTTTTCTCCTAAAAACCAACCTGATGCAACTGAAAAGATGGCACTGAAAGCTCCTATTGCCAGCGCAAATAGAATAGTTCCATTGTCTTTTGGAGCCGGTTTTTTATAGTAATAGAGCTCCATTAAGAATGCCAAAACTAAAATCCCAATGGGCAAATGGACAAATAAGGGATGTAAATTTCCTAACTGCATTATTAGCTTTTATTTATTCAACAATAATTTCATCCACGAATACCCAAGGCAACGTTCCTTTACCTGGATGCCAATCGGGGATTTCTTTTAAAGAAGAAATAGTTATGGTCAATGTGCTGTATTTTTCTTTTTGAACGGGAATCTCAACAAAATCCATTGTTTTGCTTTTAGCTTCCTCACTACTGCTCAATTTAATAGCGCCAACAGAACCCCTTGCCGATTTAACATCTATCGATGCAGGATAAAAAATCCATGATCCTTGATCCTGTAATACGCTCACAACTATCTTTTCCACTAAAGCGGGTTCTTGAAAATTAAGGTCGACAACAATTTCATTTTCTTGAAAACCCAACCACCTTGTACCATTTCTAAAATTCACTGTTCCCTTAAGGCCGTCTATCAAGGTATTTCCTACGTTTCCTTTATAATTTTCATTGGGTCCGGGGTTAATATTTATTACGGCGCTGGAAATATCCTTGTTCATTTTACGTACAACCAGCTCCAGCTCTTTGCTAGGCTTAAAATTCTTATGAAAAGCCTTTACCTTTAAGCGGGTCGTAGTTGTAATTTTTAAAGGTCCTCCATAACGATGGGAATTTTCTGTAACACTACTCCCGTCTGTTGTATACCTAAGTATTGCATTATCAAAAGCCAAATCTACCTTTACCAATGCCGAATTTCTAAAAAGTGATGAATCCACATGAACTATTGGAGGTGACAGCTGAATAGCTGATTCATCTAAAAAAACTGGTTTCCTTGATTGGCATGAGAGAGTGGTCAAACTGAAAAAGAAAATCAAAGCTGTTGCTTTCGCAATCTTCCCAAAAGTACCAATTGCTGTATTTAACTTAAGACCTAAAACCCTCATACCCGATATAATTTTATGGGATATGTGGCAGAAGAATTCCATTGGGCAACATAAATATTCTCATCTTCATCTATACACACATCATGAGGGTGCGTAAAAATCTTTAAGGTTTGATGCATGGGATTCAGGTTGTCATTTTCATAATGCGGAATACTTCCTCCCGGAGCAGAAATCAATTTGTTGTTTTCATCCAATATTGAAATAAAACCCGTGCCTTCAGAGCCATCTCCAGACCATATTGTAGCTAGGTAAATATGGTTGTTATGTATCACCGGCCTACATATGTAAGCCCCTGGCAAATCAATGGAATCAAGGTAAGTACCATCCAATGAAAAACGCTTTAACTTATTTTGCTGGCGAGCTGTTATCAACAAGCTTGGATTTTTTGGATTACGGTCATCAATACAAATACCATGTGCATTATTGAATAGATGATCTTCATCACCTCTACCCCCAAATATGTTTTTTATGTTTCCCTTGGAATCATAGTGCGTTATAAATTGAGCCCCATAACCATCTGCAACATATATATCTCCATTTTCCGCAATTGTAGTTTCAGTTGGTATGTACTCCTCTTTTTTCTGGTACTTGCCACTTTCTTTTGGGAATGGAAGAACTTGAATCACTTTTCCATCCAAAGTCGTTTTAATTACCTCATGCCTATCATTATCCGAGATGTACAAAAATTCGGTTCCATTTTCATCATGAATGGTTAATCCATGGGCCCCGGGATATTCTTTGCCCCAAGCATTCAACAACTTTCCAGATTTATCGTAGATAAGAACATTGTTTTTGGTGTGGTTGGTCAACAGGATAATTCTACCCTTGGCATCTTGGACCATCTCATGACAGTCCTTTACCGGGAAGTTTTTGCTATTGAGCTTCCCCCAGTTTATATCCACTTTGTATTGGTGGCTTCCATGGCCAATAATAATATCTTTTTGCATACGCTCAGAAAATGATAAACTACCTAGGGATGCCAAGCCCAAAGAGGCCAGTCCTCCTTTTTCAATGAATCCCCTTCTGTTCATCATGCCAATATATCCTTTACCAGGTGCCCCTCTACATCAGTAAGTCTAAATCTTCTTCCCTGATATTTATAAGTGAGTCTTTCATGATCAATACCCAACAAATGAAGTAGTGTCGCCTGAAAATCATGAACATGCACGGGGTTGTCAACTATGTTATAGCCGAACTCATCGGTTTCACCATATACAAAACCGGGTTTAATGCCTCCCCCTGCCATCCACATGGTAAAACATCTTGGATGATGGTCTCTTCCATAATTAGTATCGGTCAAAAGGCCTTGAGAGTAATTTGTTCTCCCAAATTCGCCTCCCCATACCACCAAGGTATCTTCTAACATACCTCTTTGTTTAAGGTCAGCCACTAGAGCCGCTGAAGCTTGATCTACATCTTTTGCCTGCTTTTCAATAGCAGAAGGCAAATTATCATGCTGATCCCATCCCATATGGTATAATTGAATAAAACGAACATCTTGTTCTGCCAACCTTCTTGCCAGCAAACAATTGGCGGCGTAAGTGCCGGGTATTTTGGCATCTGCCCCGTACATTTTATAAATGTAATCCGGTTCGTTTTCTGTGTTCATTACCTCTGGAACAGAAGTTTGCATTCTATAGGCCATTTCATATTGAGCTATCCTACTTTGAATCTCATCATCCCCAAATTCCTTATACTGTTTTTCATTAAGTGCTGCTAGATTATCCAGTATGGAACGTTTGGTTTCCTTGGATATTCCTTTTGGGTCATTTAAATAAAGAACGGGGTCTTTTGCAGCCCTGAACTGGACTCCTTGATGCAATGAGTGAAGAAAACCATTACCCCACAATCTGGTGTACAATGGCTGACCGTTTGGTCTTCCCGTACCCCTGGACAATAATACTGTAAATGAAGGCAGGTTTTCATTTTCGCTCCCTAATCCATAACTTAACCAAGAGCCTATACTGGGTCTCCCAGGCTGTTGGGAACCGGTCTGGAAAAAAGTAACGGCGGGATCATGGTTAATTGCTTCAGTATACATTGATTTTACAATGCATAGCTCATCTACCATTTTTGCGGTATAAGGTAATAGGTCACTGATCCATGTTCCGTTTTTACCATGTTGCTGAAAACCAAAATTTGAACCCACCAAAGGAAACTTGTCTTGTCCCGAAGTCATTCCGGTCAAACGTTGTCCATTACGAATGGATTCGGGCAAATCTTCACCTCGCCTCTGGTTAAGCAATGGTTTGTAATCAAAAAGTTCTAATTGTGAAGGCCCTCCACTTTGAAATAGATAAATGACCCGTTTTATTTTTGCTGGATGATGAGGGGAGTTAAGAATACCCTTTATCCCCATTGGATTATCCGCTTTAGTAATTAAACTGCCTTCTTTTTGATAAAAATTACAGCCAAGAAGAGAGCCCAATGCCATTCCACCAACTCCCAACGCAGACTTTCCCAAGAAAGACCTCCGGTTCATATTGATGGCGTTGTCTGCTATTATTTTCTTTTCGCTCATATTATCCTCTTGAGATGGTTTCGTCTAAATTTAGTATTGTATGTGCCGTTAAGGCCAATGCCGTAAGATGATCTGAAGAAATATCCACATCAACAGAAAACTCTCCTATTGACAGGTATTCGTCCGTAATGACCTCGCCTGTTTTTATCTTTTCAAAAGTGTCCAAATAAAGGTCATGCAAAATTTTCAATTCTTCTTCATTTGGCTTCCTAGAAGTAGCATTTTGAAAAACATATCCTATTTGGTTCATTGGTTCCTTGCCACTTGCATCTATTGCTTTATATGCCAAAGCTCTAGCGGCCTCTATAAGTTGTGGGTCATTTAAAAGTACAAGAGCCTGCAACGGAGTATTGGTTTCTTGTCGTTTTACAGTACAAAGGTCTCTTGAAGACGCATCAAAGGTCATCATACTGGGTGGTGGAACAGTTCTCTTCCAAAATGTATATAAGCTTTTCCTGTACAAATCTTTGCCCTCGCTCTGAACATAGGTTGAAGTACTTCCTCCCCCTCCTCCTGTGGTCTCTTCCCAAATACCATCTGGCTGATAAGGTTTTACACTTGGTCCACCCACCTCAGCATTTAACAAACCACTAATTTTTAATGCTTGATCTCTAATCATCTCAGCACTCAATCTTAACCTAGAAGCTCTTGCCAAATATGTATTTTCGGGATCTAACTCTTGCATTTCTTCTGTGATATGGCTGCTCTGTTGATAGGTAGAAGAGAGCACCATATATTTAATAATCTGCTTAACATCCCACCCTTCTTTCATGAACTTGACTGCCAAAAAATCCAATAATTCTGGATGGGAGGGCAATGCTCCTTGATTTCCAAAATCATAAGAACTTTCCACCAAACCTTTACCAAATATTTTTTGCCAGATTCGATTGACGGCAACTCGAGCGGTTAATGGATTGTCTTCATGAAACAACCATTTGGAAAGTCCTAGTCTATTCCTTGGAAATTCTTCTGGGAACGGCAAAATTGCTTCAGGAGTTGAAGGAAAGACTTGTTCAGAAGGTTGATCATAAACTCCTCTATTCAAAACAAAGGTTTCTCTCTGGACCTGCATATCTTTCATAACCATTACTTCCACCTTTTGTTCAGGGTTTTTGGTCATGTTCACAAAGCTCAACACCCCTTCCATATCATCTTTTGAAACGGTTATGTATGGTTCCGGTATTTCCTGGGCATTTGCCATAAGCCCTTTCTCATCTATATTGTTAAAAAAACCGAAAAGCTCGAAATGTTCTTTTTGGCTTAAAGGGTCATATTTATGGTCATGACAACGGGCACATTCCATGGTCATTCCTAAAAACGCCGTACTGAATGTGTTTGTCCTATCCTCTACATATTCTATTCGGTATTCCTCAGGAATAACTCCTCCTTCTGCGGTTATCTTATGGTTTCGGTTAAATCCTGTGGCCAAAATGGATTCTTTGGTAGCATTGGAAAGCATGTCTCCCGCCAACTGGTAGGTCACGAATTTATCATAAGGCATGTTCTTTTCAAAAGCGTGGATGACCCAATCGCGCCAAGGCCACATGGTACGTTCAAAATCATCTTGATAACCATGAGTATCTGCATATCTTGCAACATCCATCCAGTCTGCGGTCATATATTCTGCATAAGCCGTAGTGTTGAGCAAAGAATCAACAACCTTTTCATAGGCGTTTTTAGAGTTGTCTTTTAGGAAAGTATTCACTTGATCAACACTTGGGGGCAATCCTGCAATGCTAAAAAATGCACGACGTATGAGTTGCTCTTTGGTTGCTTTTTTTGAAGGTATAAACCCTTGGAGGTTCAGTTTTTCGAGAACAAACTTATCTATTTCGTTATGACTCCACTCATCACTCTCAATTACTGGGACTTCTGGGCTAACCGGTGGCACAAATGCCCAATGTTTCTTGTACACAGCACCTTGTTCCACCCATTTTTTAAGCAATTCCTTCTCATAATCCGTTAATGAAAGGTTTGAATCTGGCGGTGGCATTTTTAGTGCTGCATCCTCTTCAAAAATCCGTTTTATCAACTCACTTTTTTCCAAATCACCAGGGACAATGGCATATCTATCCTTGTCCTCTCCAATTGCGGCATAAGCATCTTCAGACTTGTTTAACGAAAGACCACCCTCAATGGCATTTTTATCCGGTCCGTGGCATGCAAAGCATCTGTCTGAAAGAATTGGTTTTATATGAAATGAGAAATCAATATTGTCTGGGATTTGACCTAAGGATTGCTCTTGAGAAATGGTTGCGTATTCTCCTTTTTTACTCTGACAACTTATCACAAAAAAAGACATCATAATGAAATACGCCGCTTGCGATAACTTCTTTTTTAATGTCTGGAAAGAAGGCATTTGATTTGGATTTTTGATTGTTGCTTTTGAAACTAGTTAGATAACTGGAAATCCACTTAAAAAATTCGACCAATGGCAAAGCAGAAAAGACCAATGAAGTTGTATTAGCAAATTCAATTGGAATTCATTAAATAATTGAAAAACTGCACCAAATTCAAGCTTACTAGGCTAAGAAATTCAATAAATGAGCAAGTATTTTTGAAAACATAACAAAAACGTTAAAGAACATTTAGCTCTAAACATCAATCATACTTCTACGTAATTGAATCATTTAATATGCGATTTTTGGCATCATTTAAATAGCTTCTACCTATAGTATATCTGATACCATCAACTTCTAAACTATTGCCTTCAACAGCCTCAACTTTATCTATGGCAATAGTATAAGACCTATGTATTCTTAGGAACTTATCCGAAGGTAATTCATCTGTAAAACTACCTAAGGTCTTGTGGATTATATATTTTGCCGAAGTGGTCTTAATACGGATGTAGTCTTTAAGGCTCTCTACCACCACAATTTCATCCAGAAAAATCTTTTGTAGTTTCTTTTTATCTACTTTGACAAAAATACTCGGTTTTTCATTTAACGACTGCCCCCCTGCATTGGACGTCCCTTGCTTTAGGCTTATAATACGATTTACTGTTTTTAAAAACCTTGGGAAAGGAATAGGTTTTACGAGATAATCTATAACTTCCAGCTCAAAGCTTTTTAATGCATATTCTTCATGCGCAGTTGTAATAACAATCATTGGAGATACGTGTAACGATTCCAAAAAATTGAGTCCATCCAAAATGGGCATGTTGATATCCAAGAAAATAATGTCAACCTCATTTTCTTGCAGAAATGATGTTGCGTCTATAGCGTTTGAAAAAGTATTGACAAGTTGCAGTTGTTTTATCTGTTCAGCATAATTCTTTAATACATTAATTGCCAATGGCTCATCATCAATAATAATAACTCTTAGGGCTGTCATACTTTTAGTTTTAAATCTACATGAAACATATTCTCCTTCTCAAAAATAGATAGGTCATAATCTTTTGGATCATACCCCAATTCCAAACGTTTCTTTACATTGGACAATCCTATGCCCCCACTTCTGGTTGCCACTTTGCTATCCATATCATTTGTAGGAATTGTGTTGGATACATTAAAATACAAAAAATCATCTGCAACATTCACATCTATGGCAATATGCATATCACCAATATTTTTACTTGCCCCATGTTTAAAACAGTTTTCAATTAGTGGAACAAGTAGCATTGGCGCAATCATCTTATTTTCCAGATCTCCCGAAATTCCAATATCAATCTGCAATGAGTCATTAAAACGTATTCGCTCTAAGTCTATATAATTTTGAATACAGTCTATTTCACTTTTTAAGTCTTGCTTTCTTTTTCTGGTAGCATAGAGCAAATAACGCATCAGTCCAGAAAGTTTTAAAATGACTTCTGGTGCTTTATCCGACTTTTCAAGCGTAAGCGAATAAATATTGTTCAAGGTATTAAAGAAGAAATGCGGAGAAACCTGTGACCTTAAAAATTTAAGCTCGGTTGTCAACTGTCTTTTTTCAAGATCATGAAACTTACTATTTTCTCGCAACCAATCCACTGTAATTTTTATGGCAGTAGCAAAAGACACCACGTAAAGTTCCCCAAGCATGGTCTGAATGGCATAATTTAAAGTTAAGCCTTCTCCCGCTAATTCGGCCGGTCCTTCTGGCCATACATTTGTACTCACTAGATAGTAAGTAAGATTATATTTTACAAGCAACATTATAAATAGGGACAGTAATACAATGGCAGTATAGGTAATATACTTTCTTCTGTAAACATATTTGGGCATTAAAAAATAAACATTGAAGTAAGAAAGCGCTATGTGAATTGGAAAGCCAATCAGGTTGGTTTTAATGGAATATTCAAAATCATCATGCATACTCCCCCAGCGCAATGTATTGAGCCCAAAATAAATTGCCCAAAAAATGATATGATGCATATAAGTAATGCGATACGGTTGTGAGGATTCAGCCTTTAATAGCTCATCCAATTTATCATTTATGTACATGAATTTCGATGTATTTTGTTTGTACGGTTTTTCTGCTGTTTAGCTTTTGGCGTAGGTTGTTGGTCTAATTTTATTCTTCCTCAAAATAAAATTGCAAATATTTAGGAATACAATTGCACAACCAAACACAACCATTGACTTTATCTACACTACTCCCTTATTACCATAAGAAAACCAAATATATTTTGAGGAAAAGTATAAAAAATATCAATATTAATGTAATTCGCAGATGAGCAAATTCTCTTTTCCTTTCTTTTTCATAGTGCTCCTTGTAGGCTCATCATGCAAAGAAGAAAGACAAAATGACACTGCTGAAAATTTTACTGAATTTGTAAATCCTTTTATTGGCACAGGTGGTCATGGTCATACTTTCCCTGGTGCCACCGCCCCTTTTGGAATGGTGCAACCCAGTCCAGATAATGGCACAACAGGTTGGGATTGGTGTTCAGGCTACCACATTACAGATTCTATTATTTCTGGCTTTGGACAATTGCATCTTAGTGGCACAGGAATAGGTGATTTGGCAGATTTGTTGTTAATGCCAACTGGCAAAACTCTAGACGTATCCTTATTTGGCACTACAAGAGATAGTTTGCCGTATACCTCTCGTTTTTCCCATTCCAGTGAAATTGCTTCTCCCGGATATTATAAAGTCAACTTGGAAAGTAATAATATCCAGGTAGAGCTTACCGCCAATGAATATGTGTCTTTCCATAAGTATACTTATCAAAATACGAATGAACCATCTTTTGTAATTGACCTTGGCTATGCGGTAAACTGGGATACTCCAACGGAAAGTTCTATCACATTGGAAAGCGAAACTCAGATTGTGGGATACCGACACAGCACGGGTTGGGCAAAAAACCAAAAAGTGTTCTTTGTAGTAGAAACCTCGGAGCCAATTGTAAGCTCTCAATTTATGGCCAACAGTGAAACCTTGGACAGTAAAAATGAAGCAAAGGGAATAAAAACAGGAGGGCAATTCTTTTTTGACCAAGATTCAACAAAGACGGTCGAAATAAAAATCGCAGTATCTTCTGTAAGTATTGCAAATGCAAAGGAAAATCTCATTAGCCGTGGCAATTCCATTTCTTTTGATGAAGTAAAAAGTCAAACAAACAACAAATGGGAAGCATTATTATCCAAAATTAAGATAGAAACACCTCAAGATTCTTTAAAGACCATTTTCTATACCGCTTTATATCACACGCAGATAGCTCCAGTGCTCTTTAGTGATGTTAATGGCGAGTTCCGATTGCAAAATGACAGTATTGACAGTACCCAAGATTGGAATGCCTATTCAACACTTTCTCTATGGGATACATTTAGAGCAGAAAATCCATTGCTAAACATTTTACAACCAGAAAGAGCAAATGATATAGTCCAGTCCATGCTTGCCTATTATGATGAGCAGGGAAGATTACCTGTATGGACGTTATATGGGAACGAAACCAACACTATGACCGGAAACCATGGAGTATCAGTTATAACAGATACCTATCTAAAAGGAATACGTGGATATAATGTCGATAAAGCATACGAGGCCGTTCGCAATACAATGATGGGTGACATTCGGGGACTGGCTCCCTATAAGAAATACGGATATATTCCTTATACAGAGTTGGATGAATCTGTCACTATAAGTCTTGAGTTTGCATACAACGACTGGTGCGTTGCGCAAATAGCCAAGGATTTGGGCAAAGAAGAAGATTATAAATATTTCAGCAATCGTTCTAAAGCATATAAATACCTTTTCGACACCGATACTGGATTCATGAGAGGTAAATCAGGGGATGGAAAAAGTTGGAACGAACCATTTGACCCTAAATTCTCAAGCCATAGAGAGCATACTGATTATACAGAAGGTAACGCTTGGCAACACAGTTGGTTTGTATTGCATGATGTTCCCGGTTTTATAGAATTGCATGGAGGAAATCAAACTTTCACAAAAAAACTGGAGCAACTTTTCACAGAGAGTTCAGAGATTTCAGGAGAAAACGTTTCTGCAGATATTTCTGGCTTAATTGGTCAGTATGCACACGGTAATGAACCAAGTCATCATATTGCCTATATGTTCAATAGTGCAAAAGAACCATGGAAAACTCAATATTGGGTAAGACAAATATTAGATACGCAATATACCCAACAACCTGAAGGGTTAAGTGGCAATGAAGATTGTGGACAAATGTCAGCATGGTATGTTTTCAGTTCATTAGGGCTTTACCCCATGAATCCAGCCTCTGCCCAATACGAGTTTGGCAGCCCTCTTTTTGAAAAGGCCACCATCGCAATATCTGACACAAAGAATTTTACCATTATAGCAGAAAATACCTCTCCAATCAACAAATACATTCAAGCGGTTAAATTAAATGGAGAATCGTTGCAACGCACCTACATTACGCATACGGAATTAATGACAGGAGGCACTTTGGAATTTGAGATGGGTCCTGATCCCAATAAAAATTGGGGTATTTAAATATGACCAGTACGATTATATGGATGTAATAGACATTTCGATCATAGTTATTTATGTATTGTTAACCCTCTTTATTGGAATTTGGGTTTCGAAAAAGGCATCAAAAGATTTGGACTCCTATTTTTTGGGCGGAAAGAATATCAAATGGTACTTTTTGGGCTTAAGCAATGGGTCCGGGCAGTACGATGTTTCTGGAACTGCTTGGATGGTAGGTATGCTATTCCTATATGGCACAAAGAGCTTTATGCACATGTGGACATGGCCCATTTTCAACCAGGTTTTTGTAATGATGTTCTTAGCTGTTTGGATACGGCGTTCAAATATCATGACAGGTTCTGAATGGATATTGACCCGTTTTGGAGATGATCGGGCGGGTCGAGCTTCACATATTATCATTGCTATTTTCGCGGTAGCATCAGCCCTTGCCTTTATTTCTTATTTCTTTGAAGGCGCCGGAAAATTTTTAGCAGTTATTCTACCTTGGGATATCCCCTTGGAAATTGGTGAATCCGTCATTTTCACCTCAGAACAATCCTATGCGCTTATCATAATTTTTCTCACCACAGTGTACACCGTAAAAGGAGGCATGTTCTCTGTTGTTGCCACTGAAGTATTACAATACATTATCATGGTAATTGGCGGAGTTCTTATCGCGGGCTACACATTTTTTGCCATTTCAGATGTTGAAATCAATATGGTGATTTCAGAGGAATGGCGAAACATCTTTTTCAACACTGAATTAGGTCCGCATTGGAGCAGCAAATACCAAGCGTTCAATGATTTGATTGACTCACAAGGTTATAAAATGTTTGGGGCATTTATAGGTATGTCACTTTTCAAAGGTTTCTTTGCCAGTATAGCTGGTCCAGTACCAAGCTATGATTTTCAAAGAATTCTATCCACAAGAACCGTAAAGGAAGCTGCGTATATGAGCGGATTTACAAACTTGGTACTGTACATTCCAAGATATCTTCTGATTACTGGTATTGTGGTAATCGCTTTGGTGGTATTAGCTCCGGAAATGGCATCTACTACTGGGTTCTCTAATGACCATCTTGAAGTGATTTTACCCAAAATCATTAATAATCATATCCCAATAGGAATAAAAGGACTGCTACTAGCAGGTTTGCTTGCTGCTTTTATGTCTACATTTTCCGCCTTTGTCAATTCTGCCCCGGCATATATTGTAAACGACATCTACAAAAAGTATTTTAAGCCCAAGGCTACGAATAAGCATTATATAAATGCCAGTTACATTGCCTCATTTTCCGTGGTTGCCCTTGGTGTTATTATGGGATTCTTTGCAGAATCTATAAATTCTTTGACGCTTTGGATAAGCACCTCACTTTATGGTGGCTATGTGGCAGCCAATTTCTTAAAATGGATTTGGTGGCGATTTAACGGATGGGGATATTTTTGGGGTATGTTGGCTGGTTTGGTGGTGGCAACCTTACAGTTTTTCCTAGACCAAAACAAAGGTCATTTCTCAGAAGGTACATGGTATTACGATATGTCACACATGCCAGCATTTTATCTCTTTCCCCTAATATTTGGATTTTCGTTGCTAGGTTCCTTTTTAGGCACCTACCTTACAAAACCCACCAATAAGGAAGTGCTAAAATCATTTTATAAAAACGTAAATCCTTGGGGCTGGTGGAAGCCAGTCTCGGATGAAATCAAAAATGAAGATGCCTCTTTTAAGAAGAACACCGATTTTTGGTGGGATATGATGAATTGTGGCATTGGAATCATATGGCAATCCAGTATGATTTTATTACCCATTTATTTGGTGATTAGGGATTACCCAAAAACAATAGTTTCTCTAACAGTATTTATAATAACTTCTATAATTTTAAAGTACACTTGGTTGGACAAGGTTCGAAAACTCCAGAATTAAGTGACAACCAAAGTTTATAGGCTATGAGTAATCAAGTTTCAACAAAAACAAATACAATTCCTTGGCAGGAAAAACCAGCTAACATTTCTAATGTTGTTTGGAGGTATTCCGAAAACCCTATTATCCAAAGAGATGCCATTCCAAGTTCCAACAGCGTGTTCAACAGCGCTGTTGTGCCCTTTGAAGATGGTTATGCTGGAGTTTTTAGATGCGATAACAAAGCTGTGCAGATGAACATCTTTGCCGGTTTCAGTAAAGATGGAATTCACTGGGATATCAATCACAAACCCATCGATTTCGGAGCTGGAAATACCGAAATGATTGATTCAGATTACAAATATGACCCTCGTGTTACATTTATAGAAGACCGTTATTGGATTACTTGGTGCAACGGATACCATGGACCAACCATCGGTATTGGATATACTTTCGATTTCAAGGAGTTTTTTCAATGCGAAAATGCTTTTTTACCCTTCAATCGAAATGGAGTGCTCTTTCCTGAAAAAGTCAATGGCAAATATGCCATGCTGAGCAGGCCCAGTGACAATGGACACACTCCTTTTGGGGATATTTACATCAGTTACAGTCCCGATATGAAATATTGGGGCGAACATCGTTGTGTAATGAAGGCATCACCCTTTGAAGATAGTGCCTGGCAGTGCACAAAAATAGGGGCTGGCTCAGTTCCTATTCTTGTGGATGAGGGATGGTTAATGATTTACCATGGTGTCATCAATACTTGTAACGGATTTAGATATTCTATGGGTGCTGCCATTCTGGACAAGAAAAATCCAGACAAGGTAAAATATAGAACACAACCCTATCTGCTATCACCGCAAACTTCCTATGAATGCATGGGAGATGTACCCAATGTGGTTTTTCCATGTGCGACTTTGCACTCCATTGAAGAGGACAAAATCGCTATCTATTATGGCGCTGCGGATACCGTGGTCGGACTAGCTTTCGGGCATATCTCCGAAATTGTAAAGTTTACCAAAGAAAACAGTTTATAAAATGTATGATGGATAATGTTGGGAAACATAAAAAATTAATAAGCCTTGTACTTTTTTTGGTTTATGTGGGCTGCATAGTATTGTGCGCCCAAGAAAAACCGAGAACTTATGTGGCCTATAAGGCGGTGGATTCCATATTGATTGATGGAAAAGCGGATGAATCTTCATGGACAAAGGCACCTTGGTCGGATTTCTTTATCGACATCGAAGGAATTGAAAAGCCTACTTACGACACCCGAATGAAAATGCTATGGGATGAAAACAATGTGTACTTCTTCGCACAATTGGAAGAACCTCATGTATGGGGGGACATTGTTGAACACGATGCCGTGATTTTCCATAACAATGACTTTGAAATTTTTCTTGATCCGGAAGCAGACGTGCATGGCTATTACGAATTGGAATGGAATGTTCTAAATACGGTTTGGGACCAATATATAACCGCTCCATATAGAGCGGGTAATGAAACTATTAACGGATGGGAAGCCTTAGGGCTTAAATCTGCAGTATCCGTGCAGGGCACTTTGAATGATCCCTCGGACACTGACCAAGGTTGGACCATTGAAATTGCCATCCCATTAAGGGATTTGCGAACGGGATACTATCAGAATAATATGCCACAAAATCAATTTTGGAGAGTAGGGTTTTCCAGGGTCAATTGGGATTTTGATGTTACTGATGGGAAATACTCAAGAAAGAAAGATTCAAAAACTAGTGAATTTCTGCACGAAAACAACTGGGTTTGGTCTCCGCAGTATGTCATCAATATGCATGAGCCAGAAAAGTGGGGTTATGTTTATTTTTCAGAAAATGCAGTCGGGACTGCCCCCATCAATTTTGAAATTCCCAAAGATGAACACATCAAATGGTATCTGTATGAACTGTACCGGGATTTAGTTTCTGAAAATGGGCAAAAAATAGAATGGAATCAAGTAGAAAATGGCTTCCATGGTCCTTCAAAGCAGCTCTTTGGGAAAAACATAACTCCGGTTCTTGAAAAGTACACCAAAGGCTTCATCCTTTCGGCAAAAAGTCCATTTACCCAAAAACTCTTGACCGTAACCAAAGAGGGTAAGTATGAAACCTATGAAAATTAGTTATTTGGGGCTTTTGCATTTACCAATAAATATTGAAATCAATTTGATAAAACTACAGTAGAACGATTAAAGATGAAGTTGAATTTTGCATATATAGTTTTGCTGATTCTGGTGCTTGGCTGCTCACCCAACCCATCAAAAGAAGTCATCCATGAAAATCTTATTGATTTTGTAAATCCATTTATTGGAACCGATGGCCCTGGCAACACCTACCCTGGAGCCACTACCCCATTTGGCATGGTTCAGCTGAGTCCCGATATCGGTATTCCTGGTTGGGACCGAATTGCAGGATACTATTATCAAGATTCCATTATATCGGGGTTTTCCCATACCCATCTAACCGGCACCGGAGCGGGTGACCTTTATGATATTTTGGTCATGCCTACCAACAGCAGGTTCTCTGATAGCATTCCAGAGAACAATTACAAACCATATTCAAAATTTGACCACCAAAAGGAAGGTGCATCCCCAGGCTATTATTGGGTTGATTTATTGGATTTTGGTATCAAAGCAGAATTAACTGCTACAAGCAGGGTCGGAATACACAGATATACATTCCCAGAAGATAAAGACACCCAAATCCATGTCGATTTAGGATATTCCCTCAACTGGGACAAACCAACGGACACTTTCATCAAAGTTGTAAACAACTCAACACTACAAGGACATCGAATGTCTACAGGTTGGGCCAGAAACCAACGTCTATTTTTTGAAATGCACTTTTCAACGCCTTTTCAGGCTTATCAAATTATTCGTGATGATGAAGGCAAACCCTCAAAAATCATCTTGAATTATACCACTGAAGAAAGAGAACAAATTCAAGTAAAGACAGGTTTGTCTTCGGCAAGCTCAGCTGCTGCGGGAAAAGCCATTCAGGTTGAGACTTCGGAAGATTTTGACAGCATCAAGAAAAAGGCGCAGGACATCTGGGAAAAAGAGCTTCAAAAAATAAAAATAACATCTCAAGATACAGACAAGAAAAATATCTTCTACACCATGTTGTATCAGTCCATGTTAGCTCCAACCTTATATAGCGATAGTAATGGTGAATACAAGGCCGCCAATGATGCAAATGGGAAACTTAAGGTTGGAACAGATTCCATAGCAAAAGTAGAGGGCTTCAATCGATACGACACCTTCTCACTTTGGGATACCTTCAGGGCAGCCCATCCATTGTATACATTAATTCAGCCTGAAAAAGTGCCTGACATGATCAAATCCTTGTTGGCTCATTATACAGAAACGGGCATTTTACCTGTTTGGTCCATGCAAGGAAGCGAGACGAACATGATGATCGGTTACCATGCTGTTCCCGTAATTGTGGATGCCTATTTTAAAGGGTTTGAATTTGATGCAGAACTTGCATACGAAGCATGCAAGAAAAGTGCAATGGTAGATGGTCGTGAAATAGATATTTACAAAGAAAAAGGATACATTCCTGTTAATGAGGGCCACGAAAATTGGTCTGTTTCCAAAACCATGGAATATGCCTACGACGATTGGTGCATTGCCATGTTCGCCAAAGATTTGGGCAAAATGGAAGACCATGATTACTTTTTGCAGCGTTCAGAAAATTGGAAAAATCTATACAATACAAAGCGGTCCTGGCTGCAGCCCAAGGACCCCAGTGGCAATTTTATTGAACCATTCATTCCGAAGGAATACACCCCATATTTCTGCGAAAGCAATGCCTGGCATTATTACTGGTTTGTGCCGCAAGATGTAGATGGACTCATTTCAAAAACAGGAGGAAAAGAACGGTTCACCCAAAAATTAGATTCCATGTTCAGCTATGCACCAAGTCCTGAAGACAAACTGCCCTTGTTCAGCACAGGAATGATTGGCCAATATGCACATGGGAATGAACCTAGTCATCATGTTGCCTATCTGTATAATTACATTGGCCAACCTTCCAAAGCACAAAAGTTGGTGAGCACTATTTTGGAAAATCAATATAAAAATGAACCTAACGGGCACTGCGGCAATGAGGATTGTGGTCAAATGTCTTCGTGGTATATTCTTAGTTCGCTGGGATTCTATCCCGTAAATCCAGCTCAAGGTGTATATGATTTAGGAATACCCCTGTTTGAAGAAGCAATTGTGGAAGTGGCAAATGGCAAAACCTTTACAGTTAACGCCAATGGCTTGGAAGAAAATCAGTTTGTGCAAAGTGTGGCCTTAAATGGCGAAACATTAGATAGAAGCTATATCACCCATAAAGAAATTATGAACGGAGGAACTTTGGTATTTACCATGACCAATGATGCGAAATTGGCCGATAAAAATCAACTAAAAACTCCAGAAGTCAACAAAATATACAACTAGTATGAGATTGAGAAAAATTTACCAATTTAAGAAATTGATTTTCATTTTTGCTATAGCCTTAGTTGTAAGCTCTTGTGAACAAAATACAAATAAAGAATCCGCCCTGGACCAATCTGAAAACAGCAAGGAATATTTGCAATATGTGAACCCATTAATGGGAACCGATTCAGATTTCAGTTTATCCAATGGAAATACATATCCGGCCATTGCAACACCTTGGGGCATGAATTTTTGGACCCCCATGACTTCAAAAATGGGAGATGGATGGACCTATAAATATGATGAGAAAACTATTCGCGGCATCAAACAGACCCATCAACCCAGTCCTTGGATCAATGATTATGCAGCATTTTCTTTAATGGCCGTTACCGGAGATTTAAAATATAAAGAAGGCGAACGAGCTTCGCATTTTTCGCATAAGGCCGAAACTGTAAAACCAGATTATTACAGTGTTTATTTGGCAGATTATGATGTGGTGGCCGAAGTGGCACCTACAGAAAGAGCTGCTCATTTTCGATTCACCTTTCCAGAAACGGACGAAGCTTACATTATGCTCGATGCTTTTTTCAAAGGTTCCATGGTAAAAATTCTACCCGAGCAACGAAAAATCATCGGCTATTGCAGAAACAATAGTGGTGGCGTTCCAGAAAATTTCCACAATTATTTTGTGGCAGAATTTGATAAAGATTTTGAACTCACCAATACTTGGGGTGATGATTGGAAGCTAGAAGAAAATACAACTGAAAACAAAGGCGACCATGTTGGAGCCATTATAGGTTTTAAAACAAAAAGAGGTGAGGCTGTGCATGTAAAAGTGGCTTCGTCATTTATAAGTCCAGAACAAGCGCAATTGAACTTGGATAGAGAAATTGGAAACAAAAGCTTTAAAGAAATTAGAAGCGAAGCAACAAAAGCATGGGAAAAAGAATTAGGTAGAATTGAGGTAAGTACCCAAAATATAGATCACTTACGCACTTTTTACTCTTGCCTCTATAGGGTGTTATTATTTCCAAGAAAGTTCTATGAGTTTGATGCCAATGAGCAAGTGGTGCACTATAGCCCATATAATGGTCAGGTACTACCAGGATATATGTTTACAGATAATGGTTTTTGGGATACTTTCCGTGCAGTGTTTCCATTTTTTAACATGATGTACCCAGAGTTGAACAGCAACATCATGGAAGGATTGGCCAACACCTACAAAGAATCCGGATGGCTGCCAGAATGGGCCAGTCCTGGACACAGAGACTGTATGATTGGCTCCAATTCGGCCCCAATTATTGCTGATGCGCATTTGACAGGAGTTACCGGTTTTGATAAAGATTTACTTTTAGAAGCCGTAATTAAAAACGCAACTACATCCGAAGGGAGGCCTGTAAACAGTGTTGGGAGAGCGGGAGTGGATTATTATAATGAATTGGGTTATGTTCCTTACGATGTTGGCATCAATGAAAATGCCGCTAGGACTTTAGAATATGCCTATGCCGATTTTACCATAGCCCAAATGGCCAAATCATTGGGTGATGATAAACTAGCCGAGACCTACTATAAAAAATCCCTCAACTATAAGAAGCTGTTTGACCCAACTACTAACTTGATGCGTGGTAAAAATAAAGATGGGCAATTTCAAAAACCCTTCAACCCTTTAAAATGGGGAGATGCTTTTACCGAAGGCAATAGTCTGCATTATACCTGGTCAGTTTTTCACGATGTACAAGGCCTCATGGATTTAATGGGAGGAGACAAAGAATTTGTGGGAATGCTAGATGGCGTTTTTAATATGCCTCCAGAATATGATGATTCTTATTATGGATTTACCATTCACGAAATACGAGAAATGCAGATTATGAATATGGGGAACTACGCCCATGGCAACCAGCCTATCCAACACATGATCTATCTGTATAATTATGCCAAGCAACCTTGGAAAACCCAGAGCAAAGTACGCGAAGTATTGACCAAACTCTATACCCCTGCCCCAGATGGCTATTGTGGTGATGAGGACAATGGACAAACATCCGCTTGGTACGTGTTCAGCGCTCTGGGTTTTTATCCTGTTGCTCCGGCCACAAACCAGTACGTAATTGGGAGTCCGCTTTTTAGTGAGGCCAAATTGCACCTTCAAAATGGAAATACATTTACAATTACGGCAGATGGTAATGGAAAAGACAATCCATTTATCCAAAGTGCAAGCCTAAATAGCCAAAGTTTCAATAAGACTTGGATTGCTACGGAAACTATTCAAAAAGGAGGCAACTTACATTTTGAGATGACTGCCGAACCAAATAAAAATTGGGCGGTTTCAGATGATTCCTTACCCTACTCGTTAACCAACCATATTGATTAATACATTGAAATTCAAACTCTTAATATCTATAATCCTTGTTTTTAGTGGACTTGCCTCCGCACAGACTCAAAATATTGAATTAGACAATCGTTTGGATTGGTTCAAAAAAGCCAAATTGGGCATATTCATACATTGGGGCTATTATGGTGTAAATGGCGTTACTGAATCTTGGTCCATGTACCATAAAAAAATATCATACCAAGATTATATGCAACAAGGTGAAAAGTTCACTGCCAATAAATACAATCCAGAGGAATGGGCAGAACTATTCAAAAAAATAGGTGCTCAATATGTAGTAATGACCACAAAGCATCATGATGGTGTGGCTTTATGGGATACCAAGCTAAGTCATCTTAATATGATTGAAAAAACACCAGCCAAAAGAGATTTAGTAGCACCCTACGCAAAGGCATTAAGAAAAAATGGTCTTAAAGTGGGATTGTATTACTCACTTTGTGATTGGTCTCATCCAGATTATGATGTGGTCTTCCCAAGACCAAATACTAAGAAAGATTATCCTCAGAAAGGCCAAAAGAAAATGGATTCTTGGGAAAGGTTTGTTCTTTTCTATCAGGGACAACTGAAGGAGTTAAGTTCACAGTTTAACCCGGACTTGTATTGGTTTGATGGTGATTGGGAAAAATCTGAAGAACAGTGGCATTCAAAAGCTTTAAAGGATTCCCTTTTGAGTTGGAATCCAAACGTCATTGTAAACTCAAGGTTAAATCAATATGGTGATTACAAAACTCCTGAACAGGGGGTGCCTGTGGTCAGGCCAGAAGGTCCATGGGAGTTTTGTATGACTATGAACGATAATTGGGGGTACTACCCTTCCGATACCAATTACAAACCTGCTTCTCAAATTATCAGAACTTTTGTAGAAGTGATTTCTAAGGGAGGGAATTTGTTGCTTAACATTGGACCAAAACCAGATGGTACAATTGCCACAGAACAAAAAGAATTGTTAGAAACTCTAGGGGATTGGATTAACAAGCATAGATCTGCAGTTTTCGAAACCACTGCCGGACTTCCATACGGACATTTTTATGGTCCAACGCTGACATCCAAAGACCGAAAAAAAATATACCTCTGTTTGTTCGATGACCCAAAGAACTATATCCAACTAACGGGAATTCAAAATAAGGTTGCTGGAATAAAAGTATTGGGAAGTAACGAAGAATTAGCCTTTACAAGAAATGGAGGCGCAGCTTGGAACAACATACCGGTTATTTTACGCATTAATATTCCAAAAGATGAGAATCTGAATAAATACGTTTCCATTATTGAGGTTTCTTTGGAAGATGAATTGAAACTGTATCGCGGTCATGGAAATGCCGTTGAGCTTAATGACTAACTTGTTAAATACAGAAATAATTGTCTAATCATGAGACTTAAGATTACATTACTTTTTTGCTTGTTGTTTGGAACAACTTTTTCCCAGAAAGCTCCGGTTGAGTATGTAAACCCATTTATAGGCACTTCTAATTTTGGAACTACAAATCCAGGGCCTATTGCCGTTAGGGGAATGGCAAACGTTTCCCCATTTAATGTAGCTGGGGCCCAAAATCTTCCGCTGGAAA
This sequence comes from Flagellimonas sp. CMM7, assembly GCF_021390195.1. Taxonomy (NCBI): domain Bacteria; kingdom Pseudomonadati; phylum Bacteroidota; class Flavobacteriia; order Flavobacteriales; family Flavobacteriaceae; genus Flagellimonas; species Flagellimonas sp. CMM7. The sequence goes on from NZ_CP090003.1 coordinate 1,429,343, forward strand.
AAGATAGTCGTTGGTTATCTACACCTTATGTGAATGAGAATACTTTTTTAACGGGGTTCAGTCATATAAACTTGAGCGGTGTTGGTTGTCCAGAGCTAGGTGTTGTTATCGCTATGCCCACCACCGGAGCTATTAAAACCAACCATTTAGAATATGGAACCATGTACTCCAATGAAATATCCAAAGTTGGCTACTATTCAAACACTTTGGATAAGTATAACATTAAAGTTGAGGCAACCGCCACAACTAGAACAGGAATAAGCAAATATTCTTTCCCAGCAGGTAAATCAAACATATTATTGAACTTGGGATTGGGACTTACCAACGAGCAAGGGGCCCAAGTAAAAGTGGTTTCACCAACCGAGATAGAAGGAATCCGTTCCGTTGGATCCTTCTGTTACTATAAACCTGAAGAAGCCTATCCCATATATTTTGTGGCAAAATTCTCCAAGGTCGCCAAAGAATTCGGGGTTTGGAAAAAACCCACAACATACAGAGGGGCAGAAGCCGAGTGGATGGAATACAATGGAAAATCCCGACTGATGAAAGGATACTCTAAGGAAGTTGTCGGTGATAGCATTGGCGCCTATATGCAATATGATTTTGCGGTACCGACTCAAGTTGAAATGAAAGTTGGCGTTTCATATGTCAGTATTGAAAATGCTCGTGAAAACCTAGAAAAAGAAACACAAGGAAGAACATTTGATGAAATATTGATATCTGCAAAAAATGAATGGAATCAATATCTCTCTAAAATAGAAGTTGAAGGTGGTTCTGATGAAGACAAGACAATTTTTTACACAGCGCTTTATCATACATTGATACATCCAAGTACCCTAAATGATTTTAATGGAGAATACCCCAAAATGATAACACGTGAAACCCTAAAAACAGAGGGCACTCGCTATACTGTTTTTTCACTTTGGGACACGTATAGGAATTTACACCAATTAATGAGTTTGGTATATCCCAAACAACAATCCAATATGGTTAAAAGCATGTTGCAGATTTACAATGAATCTGGTTGGTTACCCAAATGGGAGTTAAATGCCACCGAAACGACAACCATGGTAGGTGACCCTGCTGGTATTGTAATTGCTGATTCCTATTTACGTGGAATTAGGGATTTTAATGTTGAAAAAGCATATGAAGCCATGCTTAAAAGCGCCGACCAGTTAGAAGCAAATCCCCTTAGGCCAGGAATACAGGATTACATTGAAAAAGGATACTTGACCACAAAAACAACCAATAGCGGTTCTGTCTCCACTACTCAAGAATACAACATTACCGATTTTGCCATTGCCCAATTGGCAAAGGAATTGGACAAAAAAGAGGACTACAAGCGTTTTTCAAAACGATTCATATCTTATCGTAAATTATTTGATTCTGAATTCAATTTGTTACGGCCTAAAAACCATGATGGCAGTTGGCTGTCACCATACAATCCAGAAACTGGAGCCAATTTTGAAAAAAATGTTGGATTCATAGAAGGTAATGCATGGCAATATACCTTTATGGTTCCCCATGACATTAAAGGTTTGATGAAATTAATGGGGGGTGCTAAAGCATTTACAAACAAGTTGCAAGATGTTTTTGACAGAAACCAGTTTGATATGGCAAATGAGCCTGACATTGCTTACCCTTATTTATTCAATTATGCTAAGGGACAAGAATGGCGCACTCAAAAAAAAGTTTCAGAATTGCTGAAAACCTATTTCAAGAATACACCCGATGGTCTTCCCGGAAATGATGATACCGGTACCATGAGTGCCTGGGCAGTATTTTCAATGATGGGCATGTATCCAGTAAGTCCAGCCAATCCTATATATGCGCTAACCTCTCCAAAATTTGATAAAATCATAATACATCTTGACCCGACATATTATCCAAAGGACAAAGTGATAATCACTTCCCAAACTCGAAAGGACAACGGAAAAATCTCAGAAATTTTAATTGACGGAAAAAAGCAAAATGGTTTTTTCATCTCACATGAAAACTTGACAAAGGCCAGTAAAATTGAATTTGTTTTGGAGTAAAAAAAATGTTGTTCAGCTCTATTAAAATCAAATACAGTCGATTTTATTAGAAAAATCCAAAACGATTTAAAAAAAGATTCAACCGGAAAAGACCATTTTTAAAGGCCTAACATGTTGAAAAGCATATGTTTCGAATAAATTATCTACCTCAATCGTTTTCGCTTCCATGTTCTTTAGCTTTTCAGCTTTGTTATTAGTCGAATTTTTTTTATATATAAATAAGGAATTTGAACATTTATAAAGTGAACATTAAGCTTATATTAAGCTTTCGAAACTAATAACCAAACTCAAACAGTATGAACAAAAAAATTCATTACTTCTTAATGCTTTTGTCACTTCTATGTATTCAAGGGATAATGGCACAAGGAAAAACAGTTACCGGTACGGTCTCAGATACAGATACTGGAGGTCCATTACCAGGTATTAATGTTGTAGAAAAAGGTACTAGAAATGGTACTTCTACAGATTTCGATGGTAATTATTCAATTTCGGTTTCTAGCAGTTCCGCCATTTTGGTGTTTTCGGCAATAGGGTATACTGAAAAAGAAGTAGCCGTAGGTAGCCAATCCTCAATTAACGTTACTCTAGAAGAAAATGTAGAGTTATTGGGTGAGGTTGTTGTAACCGCTTTAGGTATTAAAAAAGAAACAAAAGCGCTCGGGTATTCGGTCACGCAAGTTGGAAGCGAAGAGATTGCAACCATAAAAACACCAAATGCCATTAATTCCTTACAAGGTAAGATTGCTGGTGTAAACATTACTCAAAATTCAACTGGTGCTGCAGGTTCCAGTAGGGTTATTATTAGGGGTAACAATTCATTGACAGGTGGAAACCAACCTTTATACGTTGTAGATGGTATTCCAATTGGAAATGAAAATAATGGAGCTGCCAGTTTATGGGGTGGTAACGATGGCGGTGATGGTATTTCCAGTCTTAATGCTGATGAAATAGAATCCATCTCGGTACTTAAAGGTGGATCCGCTGCGGCATTGTACGGTTCTAGAGGTGGTAATGGTGTTATTCTTATTACCACAAAGAGCGGTAGCAAGCAAGATGGTTTTGGAGTAGAATTTACCAGTACTGCAAATTTTGATGTAGTTGACACTTCAATACAAGACTTTCAAACAACATATGGGCAAGGTCTATTAGGTGAAAAACCTGCCAACACGGCTGCAGCCCTAGAAGCTGGCCTTAATTCCTGGGGCCCTAGATTAGATGGTTCTCAGGTGGTACAATGGGATGGTGTTGAAAGACCCTATTCATATGTAGGCAGTAATTTGAAACACTTTTATAGAACAGGTACCACATTCATTAACACCGTGGCACTGTCCAGTGGAAATGAAACTACCAACATGAGGTTTTCACTTACAGACTTCACCAATGATGATATTACACCAAATTCAGGATTAAATCGGAAGATTTTTGCTTTGAATGCTGGTGCTGTAATGGCAGAAAAGTTAACTGCACAGATTAGCGCTAAATATAGTATAGAAGATGTACAAAACAGGCCTAGACTTTCAGATGCTCCGGGTAATGCGAATTTTACAGTTGGTTTGTTATCTCCAAATGTGGATGTTAGGTTTATGAATCCAGGCGCAAATGAAGATGGTACCGAACGTGGTTATTCTGATAATGTCTTTTCTCAAAACCCTTATTTCGCAGCTTTTAACTTCAGAAACGAAGACACAAGAAATAGGCTCATTGCCTCTGCTACGCTTCGGTATGATGTTTTGGACTGGTTATATATAACGGCAAGGGCAGGTATTGATCATTACACTTTACGTAGAACAAGTGTAACACCCTTTGGTACTGCATTTCAACCATTAGGTTCCATCGAAGAAGATGAATATAGATATAGCCAAGTAGATTCCGATATTATTTTGGGTGTTGAAAAGGATATCACAGATAAATTCGCGGTGAATGCATTTGTTGGAGCGAACAAAAATAGTATTGACCATGAAGTTCTAAGACAGCGAGGAGAGGATTTCATAGTACCTGGTTTAGAAGATGTGGGCAACACTGCACGCCAATCTAGGGATAGAAATTTTAGCCCCGACCTTAATAATTGGGGAGAACGAAAAATAGGATCGGTTTACGGTTCTTTGGAACTCTCTTACAACAGATATGCATATTTAACTTTTACCGGAAGAAATGACTGGTTCTCAACCCTCTCTTTTCCAGGTAAAGAAACTCCAAATAACGATTTTTATCCTTCAATTAGTGGAAGTTTAATTCTATCGGATATGTTTGAGATGCCAACATTCGTTAATTTCTTAAAACTGCGTAGTGGATTTTCCCAAACTGCAGGAGGTGCTGATCAAGCATATCAACTAGCATTGACCTATGAGATTTTTGACCAAGGACACTTAGATCAACCGTTAGGAAGGATAACAGGCGCTACTGTTCCAAATGCAGATCTTGTACCATGGAACAAGGATGAATTCGAAATTGGTTTTGATGCAAGATTTTTGAACAATAGATTGTCACTGGATTTTGCATACTATACCAATCAAATAACCAATGATATTGTAAAGGTAACTACCTCTGAAGGGTCAGGATTCAATGATGCAATATTCAATATTGGTGAAATTGAAAACAAAGGGGTTGAACTATTGATTACTGGCACACCCATCCGTACTGAAAATTTTGAATGGACAACGTCAGTTAATGCCTCATTCAATGAAGGTGTAGTTGTGGGCACAAACGAAGCTGGAGATCCTATTTTCCTTGATGAACCTCGTACAAGAAATGTTAGGATAGCACATGTTGTGGGAGAACGCTATGGAACTATTTTCGGTACTTCATATGTAAGGGACAATAATGGAACCATCGTATATGATATTGATGATGATGGTGTGCCAATAGCGCGTCAAGGAGAGCGTAAAATCCTAGGAGATGGAGTTCCACCTTGGACTATTGGTTTTTCAAATTCCATTCGTTACAAAAACGTTAACCTTAACTTTCTGATCGACGGAAAATTTGGTGGGCAATTGTTTTCAGGAACAAATACGATTGCTTACGGTAATGGATTACATCAGAAAACCGTTGAAGGCAGAGAAGGCGGTTTGGCCGTTTCTGGAATTGATGGCGCTACATTTGATGCTGATGCAGGTACCGGAGCAGCTTTTAATGCTACCGTAGCACCAGAGAATTTACAAACCTATTGGGGAAGAGTTAATGATATTGCGGAAGAATTTGTTGAAGATTCGGATTATATCAGGTTTAGACAGTTAAGTTTGGGGTATACTTTCCCAACAGCCATACTAGGAAAGACATTTATTAAAAGTGCTACAATAAATCTGTTGGCTCAAAACTTATTCTATATTAAGAGAAGTATTGATAATGTGGATCCTGAAAGTGCTTATAATGTGAGTAATTCTCAAGGATTGGAATATTTTGGTGTTCCAACCACAAGAGGTTACGGTGTAAGTCTTAACGTTAAGTTTTAAAAAAAATAATTATGAAAAAAACTATTTATATTCTATTGTTTGCGCTAGTACTTGGCGCATGCGATGAGGGTTTTGAAGATTTGAACGTTAATCCTTTAAAACCAGTTCAAGTAAATGCTGCAAATAAATTCACTGCAGCCCAACTGTTTGCTTCTAGCGAACGTTATGATAATTGGCGTGCTGGTTTGATTTATCAGTCCACCATGATGCAACATATGGCAAATACTGCCAGTTTCTGGGACGGAGATAAATATACCTGGAATAGAGGTTATGCCTCATCCTTAATGGACAGGTATTATGACAATGCAGTTAAAACATTACAAGATCTGCTATCTCAATTAGATGAGGAAGAGGCTCCTGATGAAATGAAAGCAATTGCTAGAATAATGCGTGTTTTTGTGTTTTCAAGATTGACAGACCTTTATGGAGATATTCCTTATAGTGAAGCAGGAAAAGCAGTTTTAGAAAACATCACTAAGCCTGTATACGATCCGCAGAGCGAGATCTATGCAGATATGCTTAATGAATTACAGGAAGCAGCTGCAATATTAGGTTCTGGCACCTCTGCTTATGGAGATGCAGACATCATTTATAGTGGTGATCAAGCGCAATGGAAGAAGTTAGCATACTCATTAATGCTTCGTTTAGGATTAAGATTGATAAAAGTTGATCCTGCAGCTGCCCAATCATGGGCAACTACGGCAATAGCTGGAGGGGTTATGGAATCTAATGCAGACATTTTCTTTGTTCCACATACCGTTGGACCAGCTGGTGTTAACCAAAATGGAAATGGCGAAGTCTTCCTTGCGGATGGTAGTCCCAGGTTGAGTAAAACCTTTGTTGATTTTATGGCTGACAGAAATGACCCTAGACTAACTGTTTTGGGATCATTGCCTTTAGATACAGGTGAGGATGATGCAGATGAAAACGACATAGAAAGAACTGATGCTGAACGTTTAGATGTAGCATCTCAAAAAGGCCTCCCTAATGGATTGAATAACGATATGTTACTGGACGCCACTGGTGAGGAAAACACTCAAGCCTTTACAGAGCCCAACAGATTGCTTATTACAGGAAGGGATGCACCAATGTTCTTTCAAACCTACGCTGAAGTTCAATTTATGTTGGCAGAGGCCAATGTACGCTGGGGCATAGGTGGTGATGCTGAAACGTACTACAACAATGGAGTTAGAGCCGCTATGGAAATGTTGGCAATGTATGGAGATGGAGGTATAATTGCTTCAGCTGATATTGACACCTATTTAACCAATAATCCATATGATGCTGGCAATGCCCTAGAACAGATTAATACGCAATATTGGGCAGCTACTTTCTTAAATGAATATGAGGCTTTCTCTAATTGGAGAAGAACTGGTTTCCCTGTATTGGTTCCAGTAAACTTCCCTGGTAATGTTACCAATGGAACCATTCCAAGAAGAATGTCATATTCGGAAAGTGAGCAAACCAACAATCCGGAAAATTATGCCGCGGCCGTTGCAAGACAAGGTCCAGATGAACTAACAACACGTGTTTGGTGGGACGTTCAGTAAACAAAAACCTTTTTATCATTAGTTAATTTTAATTCAGTAAGTTTTTTAATTTAATTTTAAGTAGAGTTAGTAGTTTGAATAAAGGAGAGGCAACTCTCCTTTATTTTTGTTTCAGTATTTTGTAAAGTAATTACAATGAAATGATGATAAAACGAACCATTACAAAGCTTTTTCTTTTTTTACTTGTAGCAACTCCAATATGGTTTGCTTGCTCCCAAGAGGCCAATGAGGTTTTGCGTTTTACATTAATGGAATCTCAATATACCGGCGTATCATTTTCAAATGATGTAATGGATACCACAGAACATAATATTTTAAGGTATGCGAACTTTTATGGTGGTGCAGGAGTAGGAGTTGGGGATTTCAACAATGATGGACTTCAAGATTTATTTTTTGCCGGAAATCAAGTCTCTGACAGACTCTATTTTAATAGAGGTGACTTAAAATTTGATGATGTTACAGAACAAGCTGGAATACAAAATGACGGAGGATGGTCTACCGGAGTAACAATTGCCGATATTAATAATGATGGGTATTTAGATATTTACGTTAGTAGAGAATTGTATGATGACAACCCCAAATTGCGAACCAACCTTTTATACCTTAACAATGGTGATGGTACTTTTATAGAGTCTGCTAAAAAATATGGAATCGCAAATAACCAGCGTACTCGTCATGCTACATTCTTGGATTATGACAAAGATGGTTTTTTAGATCTTTTTTTACTTACACAACCACCAAATCCTGGTAGTTTATCATCATTTAAAGGAACACAATTATTAAAACCAGAATACAGCCTAAAGCTTTATAAAAATCTTAATGGCACTTTTGAGGATATCACCAAAACCTCGGGTCTTGAACTTACAGGTTTTCCAAATGGTGTCTCCGCCAGCGACATCAACAATGATGGCTGGACAGACCTGTATGTTTCCAATGATTTCTATGCCCCTGATTTCCTTTTAATGAATAACCAGGATGGTACTTTCACCAATATTGTGGATAGTGCCTTCAACCATATTTCATACTTCAGTATGGGTGTGGATGTCGCAGATATTAATAATGATGCTCTTCTAGACATTTTTGTTCTTGATATGGTACCGGAAGATAATTTTCGCCTGAAGTCTAATATGAGTGGAATGGATCGTAACTCTTTTTGGAAGGTATATGATGATGGTGGACACTATCAGTACATGTATAACACCCTTCAGTTGAATAATGGTAACACAACTTTTAGCGATGTTGCACAATTGACAGGGATGGCTGCTACAGATTGGAGTTGGTCCAATTTGGTTGCAGATTTTGATAACGACGGCCTAAAAGATGTCTACGTTACAAACGGATTGCTAAGGGACATTAGAAATACCGACGCAGACAGTAAAGTAGCTGAATATATCAACAAAGTTCGATTAGATTGGATACAGAAACACCCAGATGGCGGTAATCTTAAATCGGTTTTTGATATTATTAACCTGGAAGATGCCCTATCCCCTATTCCATCACAACCCTTAAAAAACTATGCCTTTAAAAACAAAAGCAATCTAGAGTTTGAAAAGGTAATTGAAGAATGGGGCTTAAATAAAGAATCTTTTTCAAATGGTGCTGCGTACGCAGATTTGGACAATGATGGCGACCTGGATATCGTGGTCAACAATATAAATGAAGCTGCCTTTATTTATCGCAATAATTCAGAAAAAACCTCTGGCGCCAATTATGTTAGAGTACAGTTAACGGATAAAGATAATAGACCTGTCTTTGGAGCAAGGGCCACTATGTATGCTGGGGGTGAAATTCAAATAATTGAAACAACCAATGTTAGGGGCATATATTCTACCAGTGAACCTTACATCCATTTTGGATTAGGATCGCGTAAAAAAATAGATAGTATAGAAATAGTATGGCCCAATAATACCAAAAGCTTAAAAAAGAATATTAAGGCCAACCAACTACTTCAATTTCAAATGAATCAAGGTGTTTCATATGAAAAATTGGAACAGCTTAAAACAAAACATTTTCAAGAAACAACATCTAGCTTCCCAATAAAACATACACATGTTGAAAATGAGTTTGATGACTACGAATACCAATTGTTATTGCCTCATAAATTATCACAATTTGGTCCTGCCCTTGCTGCAGCAGATGTAAATGGAGATGGTCTTGAAGACATTTACATAGGAGGCGCAACAGGAAATAGTGGAGCTCTTTACATACAGGGTCAATCTGGGGAATTTACGTTAGCAAACGAACAATTATGGCAAAAAGAGGCACCGTATGAAGATATAGACGCCATATTTGTAGATATAAATCAAGACGGTCATAAAGATTTATTCGTGGTAAGTGGAGGTAACAAATACCCAACTAACGACCCACATTATGCGGACAGGTTATATGTAAATGATGGTAATGGAAATTTCTCTAAAGGAGCAATTCTTAATGCATTCAATATAAGCGGCTCAAAAGTAGTTGCCGAAGATTATGACAACGATGGTGATTATGATCTTTTTGTTGGAGGTAGACATCTGCCTCATCAATATCCAAAACCGACTGCAAGTAGTATCCTTCAAAACGATAATGGTCAATTGGTAAATGTTACAGACAGTATAGCACCTGAACTTCTAGATGTTGGGATGGTGACCGATGCCTTGTGGTCAGATTATGACAAGGATGGTGATAAAGATTTAATTCTTGTTGGAGAATGGATGCCAATAACCATATTCAATAATCAAGACGGTAGATTCGTAAAAGAGACAATAGAAGGTTTACCCGATAGCACAGGATGGTGGTTTAGTCTAGCCAAAGGAGATTTTGACAATGATGGCGATGAGGATTTCATTGCAGGAAACCTTGGTTTAAATTATAAATACAAAACCTCTCCAGAAAATCCTTTTGATATTTACTATAATGATTTTGATGGTAACGGCTCCTCAGATATTGTACTGGGGTATTACAATGACGAGAAGCATTTCCCTCTAAGAGGTTTTTCTTGTTCATCAGAACAAATTCCTGCCTTAAAAAAGAAAATCCAAAAATATGATTTGTTCGCCTCTCTAGAATTGGAGTCTGTTTATGGGGCAAAAAAACTAGAGAATTCGCTTCATTATAAAGCCAACACTTTTGCATCATCTTATATCGAAAATTTGGGAGAAGGTCGCTTTAAAATATCTCCATTGCCTAGAGCAGCGCAGCTATCAAACATTAATGATATGCTTATTGATGATTTTGATCAAGACGGGCATCTGGACGTATTGGTAGTTGGTAATTTATTCGTTTCAGAAGTTGAAACTCCAAGAAACGATGCTGGTACAGGTGTATTACTTTCGGGTGACGGGCAAGGTTCGTTTACAGTCAAAACTTATATGGATACAGGGTTCTTTGCAAAAGGTGATGCTAAAAAAATAGCCATAATCAAACATATGGGGCAACCTAAAATATTAGTAGCAAACAATAATGACATTCTACAATCTTTTACAATCCTGAAAAAGACCGATTAAACCACCCAATTTATGGCAATCATACCCAATAGCAATAATATAGCTGAATCTAATGATTCTGTGAATTATAGAAAACCTTTTCTCACAATCACGTTTTTGTTTTTTATGTGGGGGTTCATAACCGTTATGAACGATGTTCTGATTCCTCATTTAAAAGAAGTTTTTGAACTGAGCTATTTTCAAGCTGCGCTCATACAATTTGCTTTTTTTGGTGCTTTCTTCATCATTTCATTGATCTATTTCATTATTTCTGTGAGCAAGGGAGATCCTATCTCAAAAATTGGATATAAAAATGGGATAATCATTGGATTAATACTTTGTGGCATAGGTTGTTGTTTATTTTATCCAGCAGCAATCTTTCAGCGCTATGGCATATTTCTTAGCGCGCTGTTTGTATTGGCTTCCGGGGTAACCATTTTACAAATAGCGGCCAATCCATATGCCGCCATTTTAGGGAAACCAGAAACCGCTTCCAGTAGATTAAATCTTGCACAAGGTTTTAATTCTTTTGGAGCTACACTGGCTCCTTTGGTTGGTGCTCTTTTATTGTACAAAGTCTTTTCCAATGGAGAAATTACTGTTGACTCTCTAAAAATGCCATACTTAATTTATGGAGGATTGTTTTTCCTATTGGCTCTGATTATTAAATTCATAAAACTTCCTTCATTTAAGAATACGGAAACTCTAGAAAAAGGGCTTCGTGTATTAAAATTTAGGCATGTGGTTTTGGGAATGATAGCCATTTTTGTCTACGTAGGCGGTGAAGTTACCATAGGAAGTTTCCTAATCAACTTTTTTAAATTGGACAGCATTGCTGGAATGGATGAGGCTCAAGGAGGTGTATTCTTGTCTTATTATTGGGGAGGCGCAATGATAGGTAGGTTTTTGGGATCTATTGCTATGGGAAGTATGACAGATAAGATTAAAAAGTACCTTATTATGGCATGTGTATCCATCCTTTCCTTTATGGTGATCTATCTTATTACTGGGGTACAGAATAATGATGGGGTCTTTTCTTTAGAACTGATTCCATTTGCCCAAATACAATTCTTTGTATTCTTTTTGATCATCAATTACCTTGCTTTTTTAATAGGTGGTTCCAAACCATCAAGAGTACTAACTTTATTTGCTACAGTAGTTATCATATTACTGGCCATTATGATTCTTGCAGATGGGCCTGTGGCATTTTGGAGTGCCATAGCCATTGGCGCGTTTAACTCCATTTTATGGTCCAATATATTTACATTGGCCATCAAAGATTTGGGCAAGTATACTAGCCAAGCATCTTCACTATTGGTCATGATGATAGTGGGTGGAGCTATTATGCCCATAATACAAGGAGCGGTCGCTGACCAAATAGGCATTCAACTCTCCTTTATCATTCCAATATTCTGTTATGCCTACCTCATATTTTATGGACTAAAGGGATATCAAGTAAAACCTTTAACTGTTTAATTATGGCTCATCAAAAAGAAACATATGTAATTGGAGTGGATATTGGAGGCACACATATATCTTCCGCCGTTGTTGCTGTTCAAGAAAAGAGAATCATTGACCATACATATGCCACAAGTCATGTAGCCAATTTAGAGTCTTTGGAATCGATCATGCAAACTTGGGCAAATACCTTAAACAAAACTATAGAGGCAGCACAAGAAATTCCTTTACTGGGTATTGCTTATGCTATCCCAGGTCCCTTTGATTATAAAGAGGGAGTGGCAAAATATCCCGAAGGATTCAAGTATGGCGCTCTGTATCAAACCAAAATTGAAGAAAATCTTAATCCCTTACTATCACACAGTAGCTACTTGCCCATGCGTTTTTTAAACGATGCCACTTCTTTTGCTGTAGGGGAAGCATGGTTGTCTGAAGCAGATGGAAACAAAAGGCAGCTGTGCATTACTCTTGGAACCGGATTAGGGGCGGGGTTTATCGAAAATGGAATCCCAATAGTAACCGGAAACACTGTCCCTCCCAATGGGTGTTTATGGGATATACTGCATGAAGACGGAATGGCCGATGATTATTTTTCAACACGAGGAATTATTAGGGCCTATCACGAGGCCACCGGCAAAAATGCAAAAGGGGTAAAAGAACTCGCAGATAGTTTTGATACGGACATAAAAGTTAAAGAAGTCTTTGATGCTTTTGGAAACAATTTAGGGGATTTTCTGGCTCCATGGTTAAAAACCTTTCAAACAGATGTATTGGTTCTAGGAGGCAATATCTCAAAAGCCTATTTCTGTTTTGGTAACGCTTTGCAAGAATCTCTTAATAAAAATAATCTCACCATTCCAATCAAGATCTCCCATCATATGGAAAAGGGTGCAATTATGGGGTGCACACAAGCGTTCAATTCCAATTTCTGGGAGCATGTCAAGGACAACCTACCAAAAATATAGGCTGCTTTTCATAAAACACCGGCTATCATACATCACCCTGATCAGAATTATTCTTTTCCAATCCTATTTTCTAATAAAACCATACTTCGCGAATTAAAAAGTAATGGAATTGAAGGCATTCTAATTTGGCTTTAAACGAATCATTAGTCCAAACCACTCATTGGTTAAATGAAACAGCACATCCATAAGCTGACGAGTTTGCCTATTGTAATTCCATAGTATGTTTGCTATGTAAATAGCCGCTAAAAACTCTTTGAGTAGAATTATTGTATAACCAATTGATCTAGACGAGCTGCAACAAGCAATTGAAAAAGCAAGAAACAGGATGGATAAGAATGTATCCAGACTACAAATTGAGACTTTAATACAGAACCTTAGCCAAGAAAGCTCTAGACAAGAAAAAATATGTCTTGCTACAACTTCTGGAATGGAATTTATCTCTATTGAGGATATTATCGTTTGTAAAGCTGATGGCTCTTATACCTCCTTTATACTTAAAAACAAGAGCCCCTTACTAGTAAGTAAACATCTAAAGGAATATGAGAATCTATTGGCCGAACAACAGTTTATGAGGGTTCATAATAGTTATCTCATCAACCTAAAAGAAGTGAAGAAATATATTAAGTCGGACGGCGGTTACATTATTATGAGCAATGATATGCACGTTAGTATTTCTCCAAGAAAGAAAGAAGAACTTATTGGTGTAATGAAACGTTTGTAAGGGTACACTTATTAACTCTAAACAAAGAATTATAAGCTATTCTTTGGATTAGGGTAATTATCGGATTGATCTTCAATGGTTTCATCTAAACAGATAAAATCTTTTTCTAATAGCAGGTAAAGTGTTTTTCCGTTTTTTAAAGTCATATTGTTTTCATAACCTACTCGTGTTTCATCCATCCACTTATCGGCTTCCTTTTTAGGTAAAAACAAGGTTACGGTATTATCATGAAAATCTGCTTCCAGAGCCTCTATTCCCTCCTTTGCATGAAGCTCATAGTTAAAAGTGGTGGAGTTAAAATTCGTTTGCTCGCCGTAATGTCCTTCCCTACAAAACGTCTCAACTTCTGTTTTTGTAAGTCTAAAGCGAACGGAATCTCCTTTTATTCTTATTTTCATTTCCTATTCTTTTTTATTCACCAGGCTTTTGGTAAATTCATTTAAGGCTTCCACTTTTTCTTCAAAATCTCCTTTTATTGTTTTGCGGTATTCATTTAGGTTCTTCACTAAATCATCAATATTTTCAGGAAGCACATCTTCAAAAAACTGCCTTAACCTTTTAGCCGCTGTCGGGGATTTTCCGTTGGTGGAAATGGCAACTTTCACATTGCCCTTAGTTACAATACCACCCATATAAAAATCGCAAAAAGGAGGGTTATCTGCAACGTTGACCAAAATACTACGCTCCCTACAATCGTGATAAACCTCTTCATTTACTTCAACTTTATCTGTGCAAGCAACCACTATATGTTTTCCTTCTAAAAATTGTTTGTGATAAACATTTTTTGTGATTTCTACATCATGTTTTTCTGCCAACTGCAAAGTCTCCTCTAAAAATTGAGGCGCTATCATCTGTACTTTTGCATTTGGACTGGATTTTAACAGAAATGACAGTTTTTCCAATCCAACATTACCTCCACCAACAATAAGTATGCTTAAGTTAGATACCTTCAAAAATATGGGATATAGTTCATTCCTCTCCATCTGCAATTGCTTTTGTTATTAGTTCTTTGGCATTTTCAGAAAATGATAATTCCAAAGCCGCTTTTTGGCCTTCTAAAGACATTTTCCTCCAAGTCTTTTGAATAATATCCACTACCTTATCTTCTGGATGTTTTTGCTTAAACGGCTCAAAATAATGGTTTAAAAATACCAAACAAATAATGTCTTCCAAAGTTTGGGTTTCCTTACTTTTTTTAAGCTGTTTTTTTAATAAAAGAAATTCTACTTTATCGATTACATCTTGCGCATAACCAACCTGTCCCAATATTATGGAAGCCTTTTTTACATGGAATTTCTTAAGCTCTTGGCGCCATTTTAAATATCCAGCACGGTTTGCTTCGTAGTTACTCCTCGGAATTTCCCATCTGCAAATATGTTGGCAACGAGCAGCAAGTTTTAACGCTTCTGAAGCGTTGGGGGCAAACTCATCCAATACATCCGTCATACGCATAGCATACAACAATTCCTTTGGATAAATTTTCTTGTTATAGGTCTCTACGTTGGGATCTTTGGCATTTGCCTGATCAAAAAGATGAAAGGCTTCCAAAAGCTTTTCAGATGTTGCCATAGCAGATTTTTTCTAAAATTATTCAGAAAAATAATACCCTCAAAGCCATTCGTCTTTTTTAACCTGAAACTATTTAGTGGGTTTTCATGCGCAGTTGGTGAGGGCTGGTTTTAGGAATACGCTCAATAATACCTCTGGCTTCCAAATCCAATTTTACAGTAACAATGTACCACAACACTTTACCATCAAAACTACTTGTTAATTCTTCAATTGCTTTGTCGCTCAATTTTTCAAAAGTTATTGTTTCACTTTCTGTTACCGTGCTTACAATAAAACTTTTAATAAAATCGTATCGTCTTTTAAGAATGTTGACTCCTGCTTTTCCTTGCGGATGTAGCGTCATTATTTTTTCTTCTTTGCCCATATCTGAATTTTTAACTATTGTTGATTTATAAACTTCCAGATACCCTTGTATATGGATTGATATGAGTTGGAAGAAAAACCTCCGTGTTTTTCTCCATGTACTTTTATGAGTGTATTTATAATCTCTTTTTTATCCAGTTTCGCATGCAATTCAATGAACTGGTCTATAGGCACATTACATCCTCAGTACCATGTATACTTAATATTGGTGGCGTATTTTGAGATACATAATTGACAGGGGACATTAAATTGTAGTACCTACTGATCTCTCCATTCCACCCATTTATAATTTGCGAGGTATAGGCAGCATCATCCCAAAAATCTACCGTCTTTTTTACGTTGGTAATACCATACCAATTGATTATCCCCGCAACATTGACCTTTCTATAATTGGAAAATAGCTTTTGTTGGGTTTCTTTGTTGATCATGCCGGATAACAATGCCAAATGTCCTCCTGCTGACTCACCAGACAAATAGATTTTGTCCACATCGAACTTATATTTGTCGGCATTGTTATTGACCCAGTTAATGGCATCTAAACAATCTTTTAGACAACCTATAAGGTTCGTTTCATCCAACAATCTATAGTCCACATTTACAACGGCCCATCCTTTTTCGAGGTATGGCAATGTTTCCAAAAATCTGGAAAACCGGTCACCTTCTATCCAACCACCACCATGAAAATAAATTAATGTGGGTTTTAAGTCTTGTGATAAAATCTTCCAAGGTTCTTCACCCAATCGCTTCGAAGGAAGAAAAACATCCAATTCCAATATATTTTCGCCTACTACTTTGTATGGTATATTGCAAATGGAAGCGACACGCTCCTGTATTTTGTATATGGAATCCATGGATTTACTTTCTTTAGTGCTACAAGCAGTGTACAAAATAAGGCACACAAAACAATATCCGAAACCTTTATACATTTTTAGATAGTTTAAAATCAGGGTACTATCCTACTAAATTAAGCTTCCTCCCTTAAATAACTGTTATTTTTTGATTACCTCCCCATCACTAGACAATACCTGTCTCACAATTTCTGCATCACCTTTATAAAAAAGCTTACTATCCGAATTGGCCGTGACATCTATAGTTTTGGAAACTGAAAGATATGAATCACTATCTGATGATAACGAAATTTTCAAATCCTCCACTTGTAGTCCATAATTTTTTAGGTTACTGTCAGAGGACAGAGTTGCTTCCAAGTTTCCAATAGTTCCTATCAAGTCTACTGAAGCATCTGAAGACAGTTTAATCGTCGCTTTTTCCACATCCGATTCTCCATCTAAATCTGCACCGGAAGAAAGATTCATATAAGCATCCGTTGCCTTTAAATAAACAACCGCTTTACTATCTGAAGAGGCCCTAAATTCAAAATTATCTACAGTTATATCCCCTTCAAAATATGCATCGGAACTCAAATCAATAGTTACATGCTGTGTCTCAAGAGGTGAGTCCAAAAATATTGCAGCATCTGAAGAACCTTTAAAACTGGTAATATTTCGTGTTGTAATGAATAGATTTAAGGTTTCCTTTCCTCGTATGTTTAAATTGTTATCCAATTTAACTGTTAATCTTCCACCTTCTTTATAAACATTGATTCTGCCAAACAGATTATCATTTGCTTGAATACTCATGCTTTCTTCGGTTTCAGAAAAAGTAACATACGCCTTAAAATCGGTTGCTACGGCCAAGGACGTGATGTTATCAAAATCGTATTCCCTTGTGGATACTCCATCGGAGACCCTGATGGTTTCATTTGTGCAAGAAGCTACTGTAAAGCCTATTAGGGCAATTACAAAGATTTTTTTGATTGTTATCATGATCTTGTTTATTGATTAAAATTCTATTCTATAATTCAACAAGGGTAAAAGTTCCAGTTGGTATTCTGTTTCAATCATCCTGGTTTGGGTGTTGAAGAATTCCTCATCAACATTGAGCCTATTTGTGATGTTTTGAATATCCAACGAAATTATATGAGCCACTTTGGGCCTATTGATTCTATATGAGAAACTGGTATCTATTCTCCAGTAATCATCAAACTGTAAAGTGTTCCTTTGGTTTTGTATAAGGCGGATACGCCCAGTTTCATCAAAGAAATCTAAATCTATGGGTGTTCCCCTTTTACCCCCGTTCCATAACACTTTGGCATTGATCCCAAAAATGTTATTGCCATTCTTGCCCGCTTTAAATTCTTTACCTCCCACTATATTAAAAGTATAGTTGGCGTTGTATCTGCTATCATACCAATTGCCATCCGCAGCTCTATATTGCGAATCAAAAATCGAACTGGTCACCAAAAAATAATATTGATTGGAAAAGAATTTTTCAAACGTAAATTCCAATCCATAATTCCGGGCCTTTCCAGAATCTGTAAGCGCTCCTTGAATAAAAACCCCATTTAAAAAAGAATCGGTGAAATTTGGGCTATTTGCTATTGCCACTTTATTCAAATCCTGATAATAGGCTTCTATTTTTAAGTGCCCATTCTTTATAATGCGCCAATCATAGCCCAACACATAGTGCGTGGCTCGCATTAAATCAAGTTCTGTATTCGGTGTTGTTATGTTTCCGTTACCATCTGGGATTTCTATAAAATATTGATTTAAAGGCATTCTTCTAGAATGAAGCCCTACTCCAGCACTTAAGGTGTGTTTTGGTGAAATTTTGTATTCAAACCCTCCCCTAGGCTCTATTACAAAATCATCATTTACAGAAAATGAAGAGAGATGAAGTCCAAATGTAGACGAGAATTTTTCGTTAAACCGATATTTGGCTTGGGAGAAAAACTGAAGGAATGTACCATTGCCCTCAGCATCCACTAAGGTAGCTGTATTGGTCCCTTGGATTTCATCCGTCAAGACATCATAAGATAATCTACTATATACAAACCCCGTCTTAAGGGTTGTCTTTGCATTGAACTTTTGATTGAGATTTGTACTTATTCTAAGGGCGCTATTTCTAAGGATATCTCTTTCTTCAAAGAAATTGTCATTGGTGGTATTATCTCGCGAAAAAACATAGTCACTTTTATTACCAGAGAAAGACAGCGCGGCATCTATTGACGTATTGATATTAAAAAAATGTTTGATATTAAGTCCTCCCATGTACGTTTTTGACTCAAACAGTTCATCTTCTTCAATAATTGGGTTTACCTGATCGGCATTATCTTGGTTATCTTCACTTATCCCACCAATTCCCCATAAGGACAAATTGGTCTTTTCTCCTATTGGCAAATTCAACTTAAGTGCAATGTCCTGAAAGGTAGGTACCGATCCTTCGGAAACTTCAATGATTTCGTTTAAAACGGTCAAAGTTGAATATCGGTAATTGACCAAGTAGGATCCTTTGTAGTTTTTGGAGAAAGGTCCTTCAACCGCCAAATCGGTTCCCAATACCCCAAACTGAAAAGCATACTCGGTATTTTCAGCATTTCCGTTTCGTAGTTTAATATCAAAAACCCCTGAAGTAGCATTTCCATATTCAGTGGGAAAAGCTCCAGTGAAAAAATCAGAATTGCCCAACATATTGGTGCTCAACAAGCTTACCGCTCCCGGCGAATATCCTTCTTCTGAAAAGTGATTGGGTTCTGGCACTTCAACCCCTTCAATTTTCCATAATAACTGGTTTGGCGCATTACCCCTGATCACTATCTCGTTGGTAGTGTCATCAGTATTGGTTACACCAGCAAATGAAAGTGCCATTCTACCGGGATCACTAATACTTGCCGGAAAGCGTTTGGTCTCTTCAACCCCAAACGACCGGGCGCTTACCGTTGCCAATTTATTGTTGGGCTTAATCTGATCTTTACGTGCTTGCACCACTACCTCGCCCAACTGATTTAAAGATTCTGTTAGTCTAATAGTCAAGCTTATTTCCTTTGCAGATCCTACTAAAACCTCAGAAGCCAAAGCATCTTCATAACCCAAATAACTGCAGCTAAAAGATTGACGCCCTACTGGCACGTTCTCCATGGTAAAAAACCCTTGGGTATCTGTGATTACACCAAGTTGGGGTTCGGAATCAATAAGGATAATTGTTGCACCCATCAATGGACTCCCTGTAACTATGTCCGTAACTTTTCCTTTTACCGTTTGGGTCAAATTTTGACCATGCCCCAGAAATACGGATGTAAGAAGCAGGCCCAAAAACAAAGGGCTACTGATTTTTGATATTTTCATAATCACTCTTAGGTTGGTTAGCGAAGTTCTTTTTCCAGTTGTAATACCGGCATCCAAAAGAAGTTTATGACGGACCACTCATCCACTTCCAAATTTTGTGAGCTCCTTACAAATACGGCTCCATTTTCTGAGAATACATACCTCGATGACAGGCCCTTTAATGATTGTTCGTTGTTTTTTGATTTGTTACTCATTGCCTAGATGTTTTTTATATCTGTTTCTCCCCATGTTGAAGATGCCCACCTTAATGCCAAACCCGGCAGAAAATCCATTGATGTTTTTGATTCTATCTGGACTCAAGTCTATTTTACTTGAGAATCTATAACGCATACCAACTTCCAACTGCACATACCTTGAAAGGTTGTACAAAAAATTAACTCCTGGCTCAACCACAAAAACCTCATCCCAATCATCTCTATTTAAATCTATATCAACATCTCTATTATTATCTTCAACGTACACAACTGCCCCTGCACCAACAAGTAATGGAAAGGATAGATTTGCTTTAGACCTCCCAAAAAGAATAGGCTCTATATGAAGCCCTGCATAGCCCCCTGCAAAATCCAATGTTTCAAAGGCATCAACCCTAATATCCTGTTGGGAGTAAAACCCAACAGCCGCAAAACCAACTTCAAACTGTCTGTTTGCCACATATGCTACTTTAAATACCCCGTGATATGTGTTTTCCCCATCTATTTCCCCAAAATAGGTTCCCACTCCGAGATACACGCCGTGGACCACATTGCTCCTATCATTAAATTCAATATAGTTGTCATCTTCCTGGGTTTGCCCCCAAGAAAAACAGCTAAAAAGCAGTATTGGAAGTAGTAATTTCTTTTGTAACATTTGTCTTGTATAGGTTATCGCATTAAAGACAATCATAATTGTAAAAGGTTGCATGTTTATTACTTTTTTTTCAAATTATTTTTCAATTTGATCTATCCTTAACATTTAATCGGTGAGCACAATCACTCCTTTTATTCCGTTTATTGAGAAATCTCCATGTGTTCCAGAGCCATATGTGGCAGTTATATCCCTAATCTTTTTACCGGCATTGGTCACATTGGTTTTAATATCAGTAAAAGACTTGGGAACTCTTAAAAGTCCCTGTTCCAATGTTGCACTAAAATCAAATGACAGACCAGAAATGTTCATGTTTATATCTGAGGACTCTTGAACAATGTTTATTTCTGGGTTGGGTTTAAGGAAGTGGTGAATTTCCACTTCAGCGATTCTAAGCGTCAAAAACATTTCATCACTTATATTGTTAATATCTACATTAGAAAATTTAAAATCGCCCCTAAGACTTCCAATTTTAAACAAGTTCACCTCATCTTTACTTGAATACAGTTCTAAGTTTGACACTTCATCCAGTTTTATCTCGCTCCCACTACTTATAATTTTCAACTTCTGGGCATTTTCTATATCAATACCGCCATTGCTCATTTTAATGTTCCCGTAGCCTATTTTTCCACAATTCAATTTTCCAAAACGCATATCAATTTTTGCGGTTGATATATCCTCATTGATCCATATGTCACCATGTTGCACATCCGCTTCCAAATCTCCATTCCAATTGCCAATAATTACATCCCCAAATTTGTTTGTAATATTTAATTCTGCATTTACGGGCATGTATACCTCATAATCTATTTGGATATTAGATTTGTCAAAATCGAAAGGATTCGCTTTGTTAAAATATCTGGAAAATACGCTGGAACTTCTGTCCATAATTTCAGAAGTTACTCGAATAAAATCTCCGGCCATTGTCACCTTTGGACGAATTCTATCCAGTAATTTCTTCGCATTTTCATCCTTTCTATGGGTTACTTTTATAGCTATGGACACCTTTAACTCATCTTTGTCCCACCCATTGACAACGACATCACCATACTTATTTTCTATTTGTACGGTTCCTGAAGTTGGAAGGTCATAGCTTTTTGTCCACTGTTTAGAACGCTCACTCTGAGCCATTGCAACACTGGCAAAGCAAAACAGTAGTGCCAGGAGAACTGTGTTTTTATAAAATATACCCTTCATAATCCGTTTCATTTTTAGAAGCATTGATCTGTTTAAGTAAATTCTCAATCAGTTCAATACGTTTTTTATAATTGTTTACAATGGCTTCCAATACCAGCTCATTGTCCAAATTGTTCTGCATTTCCAATCTTAACTGTTCATATTCATCATCTAGTTCATCCATAAAGGATAAAAATTCTTCTTTGTCTTCAGCAGCTAGCGTAGGATGGTTTTTTACCAATTGTACCTGTTGAAAGACCAAGTTTTTATAGTACATGTCAATATCCAACAGTTCCTCGTTTGCGTAACCTCCATCCATTTGAGAAACTGGATTACTTACCATTAAAAAGGTTGTTAAGGATAACCCCATTAAAAGAATAATAGAGGCAGCAACTCTAAGTTTTCGGGACTTCCATAAAGGAATAACCTTAATCTTGTCATCCTCTTCCAGTTGAGAAGCAATTCCTTCCCAAAGCTTATTCTTATCCACTTTGTGGACATTAAAAGCTTCTCTATTTTCTTTAATATGTTTTTCAAAATTGTCCATTACAATTCATTTACAATTTGAATTAGTTTCTTTTTTGCTCTATGGTACTGCGACTTGGAGGTTGAGGTTGATATTCCCAATATTTCTCCAATTTCCACATGGTCATAACCTTCTATCAAGTACAGGGTAATTATCTGTTTATACCCTTCTGGTAACTGACCCAATCCTATTTTTATCTTTTCAATCTCAAAATCTTGTGTTCCTTCGTTTTCATTTTCCTCTATAGGTTCACCTTCGTTTTCCAAAGAGGATAACAACAAGCGTTTTGTTTTTAGATGATTGATGCTTTTATTGATTACAATTCGTTTTAACCAAGCTCCAAAAGTGCTTTCGAATCTAAACGAGTCCATTTTTTTGAATGCCTCAACAAAGCTCTCTTGCAATACATCTTCAGCGTCCTCCCTTATGGTCAATAATCGCATGGCAGTATTGAACATAGCATCCACGTACAGCCCATACAACTGGTACTGGGCACTCCGGTTCCCTTGTTTGCTCTGTTCTACCAAAGCTTGATGCGTAAAACGTACGTTTGCTTCCAAAAATTCTGGACGGTTATTCAATGACAGCTAAAAATAATCCTTATTCATCTATTCCAAAGACAATTCAAAAAACTAAGGGTTGCATTAAAGCCTATTTTAAATAAAAAAACCTTCAACTTGAGTTGAAGGCCTTGTATCAATACTTTTTTTTAGAAGCTATTATTCCAGTTTTACAATGATAAATTCTGACCTACGATTAACGTCATGTTCTTCATTGGTACACTTAATCCCATTGCCACATTGGTTCAACAATAATTTCTCTCCATAACCGATGGCGCTTTCCAGTCTATTTGCCTCAATACCTTGAGAAATAATGTAACTTCCAGTGGCTTTTGCCCTTTTGTCCGATAGAGTTTCATTGTAACGATCACTACCTCTTGAATCTGTATGTGCTTCTATCTTGATTACCATTTTTGGATACTCCTTCATCACCTCAACAATCTTGTTCAATTCTTGTGCCGCATCTGGACGAATATCTGCTTTGTTCAAATCAAAATAAATATTGTCAATTTTAATTTTAAGCACTCCGTTTTCACGAACAATCAACTTATTGAGCTCCTTCTTAATTTCTAAAGGAACAGTATTCATATAATCTTTCTTGTTGCTTGTCTCAAATGTTTTTTCATTAGGTAAAAAGCCCTGTTTACTTATTTTGATGTTATACTCAACTTCACAATCCAAAACAATATCGAAACTGAATGCTCCATAAGGATCTGTAATCGTTTTTCCTACGGAAGTCCCATCCGCTGAAACAAGTTCAACGTTTACGTTTACAATAGGCTGCGCATTAACTTTTCTGATGACACTGCCTCTTACAGTTTGCTCACATGCTTCTTCCAAGCGTTGAAACGAATATATATCATCATCACCCTTACCTCCTTCTCTATTGGAAGAGAAATACCCTCTATCCGTTGCTTCGTTTACAATATATGCGAAGTCATCCCTATTGCTGTTTAACGGTTTTCCTAAATTGTTCGGTGTTCCAGATCCATTTTGCCCCAATTCACTTTCAAAAATATCTAAACCTCCTAGGCCCAAGTGACCGTCTGAGGCAAAGTAGAGTTTTTCTGCTGTTACATATGGAAACATTTCCCTACCGCTTGTATTAATAGTCGGCCCTAAATTTCTTGGTTGCGAAAAACTACCATCTTGGTTAAGTTCAACAACAAAAATATCCGTACCCCCAATGCTTCCCGGCATATCGGAAACAAAGAAAAGGAATCGTCCATCTGGACTTAAAGCGGGCTGGCCTACTGAATATTCTTCACTATTGAATGAAACTTCGGTTGCCGCTGTCCATTCCCCTCCTTGAAGTTGGGAAGTATACATTTTTAAATGGTTGGTCCCTTCACTATCTCTGCCCAAGGTCTGGTTAGAGTAATTATTTCGCGTAAAATACATCACATTTCCCTCTGGGATAAAAGTTGCAACAGCTTCATGATACCTGGTATTCAGTATTTCTGAAAATGGGACAACATCTGTCAAATCCGACCCATGGTCATTGGTGTCTGCCATGAAAAAATCTAAATAAGGTTGTTTGTTCCATTCATAAACTCTGGTTTCAAACCTTAGCGAATCTCTACTCGAGGAAAAAACAATTTTATCTTTATAATACATAGTTCCAAAATCTGCTACAGGTGTGTTAATGGCCAAATTGGAAATATAAAATTGAGGCTGTCTATTCAACAACTCATCCAATGCTTCATCATTGTTTTTTAACTGTTCTACTTCAAAATCCGATGTATCCAATTTTTGGGTGTAAATCTTCATAATGGCCTTTGCCAGTTTGTAATTACCAACTCCTTTTAACGCATGAACATACCTAAAGGCATGTTCGGGTTTAAGTACATTTTCGTATTTGGAAAACAAAACACCATACCATTTAGCTGCATTTTCCATGTCTGTATTGAAAAAATAGGCATCTCCCAAACGTTGCAAAACGTGTTGCGAGTCATCCCCTTTTTGAACAATACTTTCATATTGATTTGCTGCCCTTACATATAGCAAATTGTCAAAATTGGTATCAGCGTCATTATACTTTAATTGGGCTTGCACAATGCATCCCACAAGTGAAAAAAGTATGACTATGTTGGTTTTTATAGTTTTCATCTTAGTAAAATCTTGGGGATTTAAGTCTTTTTTCCACAGTTTTAAACTCGTATCGTAAGAATATTTCATGTGTGCCACTGGTATAGCTTCTTAAATCTGATGTAGTTAAATCGTAGGCATACCCTACACTTAAATCTGGGGATATTTGAAGGCCCAAAAGCGCGGAAAAAGAATCATCCCATCGATAAGCCAAACCAGCCGTAAAAGTTTCCATTAGCATAACATTCGCAGAAATATCTGCAATAATCGGTGCTCCAGGAACCCATTTTACAAAAAAGGCAGGCTTAAATTTAACATCGGGGGTTAAATCAATAATCCTACCACCTATTAAAAAATAATGTAGTCTTTCAGAGGCTATTTCTTGTTCTTGTCCATCATAATGATCTTCTGAGAAAAAATTAGGTACGGCAAGTCCTAGATAACTTTTGGCCGTATGATAATAAATACCAGCTCCAATAGTCGGGAAAAATTTGTTTTCAATATTGTTTTGAAAAGCAACATCTGGGTTTTCCACCAATCCTTTGGAAAAATCCACATTAAAAAGTCTTCCTCCTCCTTTAAGACCAAAAGAAAGTTTGCTGTCATTTTCGTCCAGTTTTATTGTGTAGGAAACATTTGCGTCTACAAAGGCCTCGGAAGATGGACCCAAAGCATCATGGGAAAGTACCAATCCCAATCCAACATTATTGCCCATTGGGCCATCAATGGCCAAAACCTGAGAAGTAGGTGCTCCATTTACTCCAACCCATTGAGAACGATGCATTAAAAGCGCGGTAAGGTGTCCGCGAGAACCTGCGTATGCCGGGTTTACACTTAACGTATTGTACATATACTGTGTAAACTGCGGATCTTGCTGTGCAGAAACCATAAAGCTTCCCAACAGTAAGGTAATTAAACAGGTATATAATTGCTTTTTCATTCGTTGTATTTTTTGACGTTTCTGACACCCATTTCTACTATCGATTTATGTACAACCAATCCGTTCTTGGCTCAGAGCCGTCTCCAAGGTCCAGCACATAATAGTATGTGCCTACCGGCAATAAATCTCCTTTCTGCACAGTGGCACGGCCATTGGAGGTACCATCCCAATCATTACCGTAGGAGCGTTGTTCATATACAATGTTGCCCCATCGGTTATATACCTGTAACACATTGTTGGGGTATCTAGAAATACAATCAATTTTAAAGAACTCATTAACACCATCTCCGTTTGGTGAAAACTCGTTATAAATAGTTAAACAAGAAGGTTCAACAGAGGCTTGGTCAGAATCGTTTGCCGTGCTAGTATCCAATTGATCAACAAAGGCCAAGCTTGCCGTGTTCACATAATCATTTATATCCAAAACTTCAACCGTAAGTTGTAGGTTGGCTGTTTCCAAGACATCTAAATCTTCTATTTCCCAAAAACCTGAAATCTCATCATAAACACCAATTGAAGCTTGTGAAGTAACCAATCTGAAACCTGAAGGCAATTGCTCTTCAACACCAATATTGGTTGCTACCAAATTGCCCTGATTGGTTACCGTAATGGTGAACACAACCTGGTCTCCAATGTTAGGAGAATTATTGTCCACTGTTTTTGTGACAGCAATATCTGTAGTTTGTGGAGTTACAAAAGCAATAGCCTCGTCATCATCGTCCAATCCATCTGAAAGGTCATCTACATCAATCCCTTGATTTGGATTACTATTCGGATCGGATAAATCACTTGCAGATATAGTTGCTACGTTTAAATATTCATCTGTAATTCCTGTCGGTGTGTTTACCGTAGTTAACATTACCAAGGTTTCTGTGCTTTGATTTAAAATTGTACCATTAATATTCCATATTCCTGTATTAGAGTCATAGATTCCAGCTGTGGTGATATGAGATTGATATGTATAGCCGGACGGCAACAAATCAGTAATCACTACTCCTGTTGCATCACTTGATCCATTATTGTTCACATTTAAAGTGAACTCAACCACATCGCCAACATTTGGTGTTGGGTCGTCCACAACTTTGGTCAATGATAAATCTGCAAGTCCATCTGGAATTGGGACAATAGTGTCTTGGTCATCCTCGGCACTTAATTTGTTATTGGGTGTTGAATCTGGATCATAGGTGTCCAATGCAATCAACTCGGCACTATTTCTATACGCTCCAAAGGGCAATACCTCTGCTATAATAGTCAATGTTTCAGCTATCCCATCAGGCATTGTGGAGATTGCCCAAATTCCGGTAATCTCATCAAATGTTCCTGCAGAAGTGGCTGTCGAAACTAAATTATATCCAGAAGCTAAGACATCCTCAATCACTAAACCAGTAGCGGTATTAGGGCCAGAATTCATGACAGTAATGGTGAATTCAATTTGATTTCCCACAAACGGATTAAGATTATCTGCTGTCTTTGTTACAGAAATATCACTTACAAATCTTGGGGTTGTCGATTGCTCGTCCTGATCATCTTCCGAAGCAATATTGTTTCCTGGAGTTGAGTCAGGATCTAACTGTGTTGACGCTGTTATTTCTGCACTATATGTATAATCTCCAGATGTGTTGACCTGGGCAGTAATGTTTAAATCGATTTGATTTCCATTTGAAATGGTTCCCAGATTCCACAATCCGCTTATCGCATCATAGGTTCCGCCTGAATCATCTGATATATAAATATATCCTGATGGAAGCGCGTTCGAGATTACAACTCCGGATGCATCACTAAGACCATCATTGGTGACCGAAACCGTAAAAGTTACATTGGATCCAACATCCGGAAATTCATTACCTACGGTTAAATCCAAAGACAAATCTGACGACGGAATTGGGGTAGTACCTGCAGTATCCAAATCGTTTTCAAAAATATTGTTGTTGTTTGGGGTAGAGTTGGGGTCCAAGTTACTTGAAGAAAAAACCTCAGCGACATTAAAATAATCTCCAGTAGGATTCACAGTAGCTATAATATTCATGGTTTCCGTTGTTCCATTTGGAATAAGCCCATTCAATTCCCAAATACCTGTTGCAGGAATATAAACTCCCGCAGTTCTATTATTGGACACATAAGTATACCCTGTTGGCAACAAATCTAAAATCTCAACTCCCGTTACGTCACTTGGGCCATTGTTGGTTATGCTGATATTAAAAATGACTTCTTCCCCAACCAATGGACTAAGAATATCGACAGATTTGCGTAGCAAAAGATCTGATACCAAAACCGGAACGGGTGCAATGGTCTGTTGGTCATCTTCTGTGCTATCGTTATTAGCAGGTTCAGAATCGATATCTACTTCTGTTAGGCCTGTCAACTCTGCCACATTCGTATAATCCCCACTTGAAAGTACGTTGGCCGTGATCAAAATATTTTCTGAAGTTCCATTAACCAAGTTGCCTATTGCCCAAGAACCATTTAAATCATCATATACTCCATTGGATGCAACTGCATTGACAAATCCATAGCCGGATGCAAGAATATCGGTCACCACCACGTTGGTGGCATCGCTTGGACCATCATTACTTACAGTTACAGTAAATATTATAGGATCACCCACATTTGGGGTTAAATCATCGGCAGTTTTTGTAACGGAAATGTCAACCAATGGGGTTGGATTCACTGAAACCTCATCTTGATCATCTTCCACTAATAGACCGTTATTTGGTGATGAATCGATGTCCGATTGATCATGACCAATAACCTCAGCCACATTGTTGTAATTCCCTGTTGGGTTTACTAATGCAGTAATATTCAAAGTAGCTGAGCTACCTGATGCCAAGCTTCCTACATTCCAAAGTCCATTTATATCATTATAATTCAGGCCATCGTCATCTGAAACATACGTAAATCCCGATGGTAAAAGATCCGAAACCTGAACTGTAGTGGCATCGCTGGGCCCATCATTGGTCACCGTGAGTGTAAAGATCACATTGGAACCCACGAAAGGGTTTATTTCATCAACAATCTTAACCAAGGAAAGGTCTATTGCGGGTACTGGTGTCACCGAAATCTCATCCAGATCATCTTCTGATGAAACCCCATTTGCGGGCGTCGAGTCAATATCATAGGCATCCGAAGCTATTACTTGTGAGGTATTGGTATACAGGCCCGAAGGGTTTACCAACACATCAATAACCAATGTTGTTGAATTTCCATTTAAAAGAGTACCCAATTGCCAAATACCTGTAGTTTCGTCATAGACTCCTGAGGTGGCATTGTAATCTACAAAGTCGAACCCAGAAAGTAATTGATCCACAACCTCCACATTGGTCGCATCATCAGGTCCATCATTGGTAACGGTTATTTCAAAACTTATTTCTTCTCCAACACTGGGTGTAAGGTTATTGCTGATTTCAACTTTTGTTAAGGCCAAATCTGCCTGTATCGGAGCTGCTGTAATCGCATCTTCATCATCTTCGCTTTGATTTCCGGTATCGTTGTTCGGCGTACTGTCCAAATCAGATTGACCCGATAGTGTTACTTCCGCAACTTGGGTAAACTCCCCGGACGCACCTGTAGGTGTTTGAACGGTTGTATTAAAACTTAACGTCATTGTATTGATTCCCAATGGAATCGCCAATCCTGTCCAAGTTATGGTTCTTGTTCCAAAGCTATATGTTCCTCCATTGTTTATTGCAGAAATGCTTTCGTACCCAATAGGAACAATGTTCTCTATAGATACTCCGGTTGCATCAATGTCTCCCAAATTGCTCAAATTAATGGTAAACGTGACAACATCTCCTACATCAGGGGTCAAATCGCTTGCAAGCACATCCAACTCCAAATCAACTCCCAAAACTGATATTCCAACGGTATCTGAAGCTGGCGTACATAAACCATCCGATACGGTCCATTCAAAAACATAATCTCCTGCCGTGGTTCCAAATACTTCCGTGTTTTCATCATTAACGTTATCAAAAGTTGCCACACTGGGACCGGAAACCTGTGTCCATGTTCCAGTACCTACACCTGGTGTATCAGCACTCAAAAAAACCGGAACTCCTTGGTTTAAGGTTTGGTTAGAACCAGCCTCCGAGGTACATTGCCCATATCCCATTTGAAACGAAAAGAGTACGT
The DNA here is from genome assembly GCF_021390195.1 of Flagellimonas sp. CMM7. Classification (NCBI taxonomy): domain Bacteria; kingdom Pseudomonadati; phylum Bacteroidota; class Flavobacteriia; order Flavobacteriales; family Flavobacteriaceae; genus Flagellimonas; species Flagellimonas sp. CMM7. The sequence goes on from NZ_CP090003.1 coordinate 1,459,360, forward strand.
ACAAAAAAAACAGAAGAAGATTTCTCTCTTTTTTGTGGGTTAGAGGTATGTTCATAGGCAAAAATGAGGTTGATTGCGGAGTATATCTATACTCAAACATATCTACTACTATCGATTTAAAGGAAAATATGTTGTATTACATCGATCATTTGTTGTGAAACGTCGGATAATCGATGAAAGCGTTATTCAATCTTTAACATTTCACACTTAACACCAGCTACAATTACACCTAAACAAGGGAAGTTGAGGTTTTAAAACGTATTGACTACAAGGCAATTAGTCTCAAAATTGTTTTTTGTGAATTAAGGATTCTAAAAAAATTAGTAAAGCAAAATTTTGAAGTTTTGGATTGGACCAAATGTGGTTGAAATTGGATTGTTTTGGGCAGTCCAATTTTAATTTTTGAGGGCTCTGTAAAACAAAAAACCTTGCAAAGGTTGCAAGGTTTTTTCTGTACTCGAGGTGGGAATCGAACCCACACTCCAAAGGAACTGGATTTTGAATCCAGCGCGTCTACCAGTTCCGCCACTCGAGCATTAATTTTCCAAAAGGACTGCAAAGCTAAAAAATAATTTCATTCCCCACTAAAAATACCTTCATTAATCCTTTAGCAACCCGAATTAATTTTTAAATTTGCACCTCTTTTATAAAAAGACATTTTAAAAAGCTAGTTAACAACAGATTGCAATGTCATATCAAGTTCCAGAACCTAAAATTTTCGCTTGTACCCAAAGTACTGTGCTTGGCGAGAAAATTGCAGCCTCCTACGGCGCTGACTTAGGAAAGGTTCTTTTTTCCAGATATAGTGATGGTGAATTTCAACCTTCATTTGAAGAATCCATAAGGGGAACACGTATTTTTATTATTGGTTCTACCAATCCCGGTTCAGAGAATCTAATGGAAATGTTGTTAATGATAGATGCTGCCAAAAGAGCGTCTGCTAGACATATTACAGCAGTAATGCCTTATTTTGGGTGGGCAAGACAAGATAGAAAAGACAAACCAAGAGTTCCCATTGCTGCCAAATTAGTCGCAAAAATGTTGGAAACAGCTGGAGCTACTCGGATTATTACAATGGATTTGCATGCCGATCAAATTCAAGGATTTTTTGAAAAACCGGTAGATCATCTTTTTGCATCCACCTTGTTTTTACCCTATTTAGAAAGCCTTAATTTGGATAATCTATGCATTGCCTCACCAGACATGGGAGGATCCAAAAGAGCATATGCATACTCCAAAGCATTAGAGTGCGATGTTGTTATTTGCTATAAGCAACGCGCCAAAGCCAATGTAATTTCGCATATGGAATTGATTGGTGAAGTAAAGGGCAAAAATGTTGTTTTAGTGGATGATATGGTGGATACAGCTGGCACATTGACAAAAGCGGCCGATCTTATGATCGAACGAGGAGCAAAAAGTGTACGTGCCATTACTACGCACGGACTGCTATCTGGAAATGCATATGAAAAAATAGAAAATTCAAAGCTATCAGAACTGATCGTTACAGATTCTATTCCAGTTGAACACAACAAGAAAAAAATAAAGGTATTGGGCTGTGCCGATCTTTTTGCAGATGTTATGCATAGGGTTCACCACAACACATCAATATCATCAAAATTTTTAATGTAAATCAATTTTAATATATAATGAAGTCAATTACTATCAAAGGATCTCAAAGAGAAAGCGTGGGCAAGGTATCTACCAAGGCTCTACGTAATGCTGGAAAGGTCCCTTGCGTGCTGTACGGAGGGGATAAACCATTACACTTTTCAGCTGATGAATTAGCATTCAGACATTTAGTGTATACTCCTAACGCACACACTGCTGTGATTGAGTTGGAAGATGGCCAAAAATTGAAAGCTGTATTACAGGATATCCAGTTTCATCCTGTAACGGATAAAATTCTTCACATAGATTTTTATCAATTGTTCAGTGACAAACCTGTTACAATGAATATTCCTGTGCGATTAGAAGGAAATTCACCTGGGGTTAAAAACGGTGGTCGTTTGCTTTTCAGAAAAAGAAAACTTTCTATTAAAGCACTTCCAGACTTGCTTCCTGATTTTATCACTATTGATATTTCAAAGCTGAAAATTGGTGACACCATTCCGGTTGAAACCATCTTAAATGATGATTATACCATTCTTCACCCAAATAGCACTGCTGTAGTGCAGGTAAAAGCTTCTAGAACATCTGTTGATGATGAAGAAGAGGAAGAAGAGGAAGAAGGAGCTGAAGGAGCAGAAGCTACTGCGGAAGGAGCAGAAGCACCGGCAGCGGAAGCTACTGAGTAGTTTTATAAATAATTTATACAAGCATCCCGACTTTAATTTTATATAAAGTTTTGGGATGCTTTTGTATTTTTGAACAAATGGAAATCTGCAAATGTTCCAATTATTCAAGGCATTTATTAGAAAACCAAAACAGTTACTGGAAGAAACTGATATCATGAAAAAATTCCTAATTGTTGGCCTTGGAAACATTGGGTCCGAGTACGAAGAAACACGGCACAATATTGGTTTTAAAGTTTTGGATTTTTTATCTGAGCAAGAGAACTTTGTATTTGAAAGTGCAAAGCTAGGAGCCATAGCTTCTTTTAAACATAAAGGAAGAAGTATTTTATGTTTAAAACCATCCACTTATATGAATTTAAGTGGAAAGGCGGTTAAGTACTGGATGGAAAAGGAAAAAATTTCCTTGGAAAATATATTGATTGTAACTGATGACATCAATCTTGACTTTGGTACAATCCGTTTAAAGACCAAAGGCAGTGACGGCGGACATAACGGGCTAAAGGATATTCAAAATACCTTGCAGACATCTCAATACAACCGCTTTAGATTTGGTGTGGGGTCTCAGTTTGGAAAAGGAAAGCAGGTTGATTATGTTTTAGGGAAGTGGAATACTGATGAAGCAAAACAACTTTCGGAAAGGCTTAGTAAATCCGCTGATTTAATTCGATCATTTGTATTTTCCGGAATCAATAATACCATGAACCAATTTAACGGAACGTAGGGCTGTTATAATACTTTAAATTCAAATATACCGGAATCGGAAGCGTTCCCCTGCAAATCCGTAGTGACAACCTTCCAGTAATAAGTAGTATTGGATTCTACACTAACGACTAACTCCATTGCAGTAGAAGTTGTATTTCCTACTGAAACAGTTGGTGGGTTGTCTTCTGAAAAGAAAACTTCAAAATTATCTATGTCACCGTCAACATCTGCTCCCGACCATGCCAATACAACTTCGTTATCTATGCTTTTTTGCACAGTAGAACCAGATATCGGGCTTACCAATTGAGCAGGAAAAGGTGCATACGTTGTCTGAGAGCCTGCATTGTAAAACAACCATGTTTCGCTCGTAGCTACTTGATCAGATCTAGAATTGATTGAGGTAACTGACCATGAGTACGGTGTTCCTTTGGCAATGGATAAGCTTGCAGAAGTCGCTGCAGTAGAAATCGTTTGCGGCACATTGGTATCCAGATTTATTGCATTTAATGTGTAGCTATCTGTATTGGTAGAAGCTTGCCATTCAAAAGTAACCTGACTTTGTGTTTCATTGATACTTACTCCGGTTGTACATTCAGAGCTTTCCAAAGGAAAAACAAGGCTTGCACCAACTGGAGCAGGTGGTGGATCGTCATTTCCTCCACAAGAAGAGAGTAAAACAAGCACCAATAAACTTAGAAAACACTGTTTCATTCTTTAATCAATTTAAACACTTCCTTTATTTCTGAACTTTGAATGCTCATATAATAAGCTCCCGTTGACAATGATGAGAAATCCATCACAAATTCATTGCCATTTACTTCTCTCACATCAGTCATCATCAGTCGTCCATCAGAAGAAAATACCTTAATATCAACTTCTTCTGTAATTACATTAAGAAAAATTCTGGTATTTGCTCCAACTGGATTTGGATACACAATGGGTTTGGGCGAAATGAAAAATGATTCTTCGTATGTGCCTTGGCACGGTAAATTAGTTGATACTTTTAAAATATTTCGGCCAGTTTTTAAACTCAACTGAATTTCAGAATCTTCTGTTTGCGTTGTTAAACCATTTAGTTCCAAATTATAGAGACTACCTCCATTCAAAGAAACTTCCAGTACTCCTCCATTAATGATAGCCGCAGCGGTTAAAAGCTCTGGTTCTGTAATTACAATATCAAAACAAACTTCTTGATAAGTAATCGTACCATTGGTGCCCGTAATGCACAAAGAGTAGTTACCTGCTACCAAACTCTGAAAAACATGTGTTTCCGAAAAATCCATATTCAGTGTATTTCCCTCTCCATCCAAAACAGCTGAATATGTTATTGAAGTATCGGTGGCCGTCAAGGACACGGAACCATCATTACTGTTTCTGCAAGCTTCACTCTGTATCTCCACCAAAAAATTATCAGAAGCAAATCTATTAACGGGACAACCACTTGTATCAACCTCAACACCTTTTGGAGTACCCAAACACAAATCATCGCCATCATCAAAAACACCATCTTCGTCTGCATCTGGTCTAAAAGCGCCTTCTGCACAAACCTCTAATGAGATTCCCACCAACGAGCCCCCATCCCCATTAGCTCTATCTTGAATTTCCAATGTCCATTCTCCAAAAGTAGATTCTCCTCGTAAAGAGGCTAAGGAACCTAAGGGTTTCACCGTTCCAGAAATAGCAGGGTTTCCAGAACAAACGATAGCGCTCCCATCATCATCAAAAACAGCGGTTACATTATTAAGTTCTCCACAACTACCTGAAATTAAGGCAACCCTAGTGCCAGAAGGAGATATAAGGTTTATGACCAGGTCCTCTAAATAAGTATGTGTCAGCTCGAGGTTTACATTAATATCGGATATAGGTAGGTCTTCTAAGAACTGTAGTGTTGCTGATACCGTAGGTGTCTCAATATTCGAAATCTCTAATGGTAAATTTTTAAATTCCAAGTTTTTACAATTTACCTGAATTGTAGTAAAACTAAACGGTGTTCCAAAACTACCTGTGCCACAATTATTACTAGGCCGCACCCTCCAAAAGTATTCCGTCTGATCAGTCAAGTTAGTCGATTGGTAAAAATTGAATGGTACGCTAGCAGATTCCACAACATCCACAAAACCAATGTCCGTTGCAATTTCTATATCATAATTTGAGTATAACGCATTGGCTTCCCATGTAAGTTGAGTCCTTATTGGAGTATTCGCTTGAGTATCTATGGGTGAAACCAAAACAACCTCCCCAAAATTAGTGTCTCTGACCACTATAGATATCGGAACATTCTTAGTTTCGGATGCAGAAGTAGACGTAATGGTGATGGGATAAACGCCCGGCGCAACACCATTGGTATTAGAAATAGTCAGTACTACAGCTGTATCATTTGCACTTGCTTGAACAGGAACAAAAGAGGCCGTTAAGCCCACAGGTACGTTCGCTGAAAATGTTGATGTTTCATTAAATCCTCCAAAGGTCTGATAGGTAAAAGGAATAACGATATCATCCGGTTGGCAGGCTTCAAAAGATAGGTCTTGAAAATTCAAGACCACCGGAGATTGTTGAATGGAGAAATTGGAAGAATTGACAGCAAAAAAGACATTATCACTTGCTTTGACCATTATTCTGGCTGTGTTGGTAACGTTTCCCGGAATAACTACCTCCTCACTTCCATCGTTAAGTTTGTCCTCGGCTAAAGTAATGGGAAAGCTATTACCTCCATCTACTGAAAGAAAAATATCCACTGTCTTGGCATCAATAGGCAAAATATTGGTGTTGGCAACATCCCATGTTATCTGCTGAATTGAACCTCCTTCGTAAACTTCATTTGAAGCTTGTGATGTAACCGTAAATGGCCCTGCCGCATTAATCACTTGTACATCAAGCAAATCTGAAACTACTTGACCTCCTCCAACGGCATTGTCTCTAACAGTAAAAGCAAAGCTCATATTGCGCTCTATATTGGAAACTGTTTCCCAGGCATCATTGGTTGCAGGATTGGTTTGCGTTAGATTTCCTTGAATGACTCGGGATAATCTAGGAAAATATCGAGCTGGATTTGTAGTGGGGGGCAATGATCTAAAATTGGCACCACTTGGATTATCAGGCCCAAAAGTGCCCGTTGTAACCACACCATTGTCAATTTGTTCCCATGTATATGTCAGAATATCTCCTGCATCACTATCGGTCGCAATTCCTTCAAGAACAAAAGCAGTGCTTTTTGGAATGACAAAATCTCCAACTGGTGTTAGAACCGGTGGTACATTGGTCAACGGAGTTGTTTGCGCACAAGAAACCGTTTCTAAATAGTCGGATATTTGAACAATGCTGTTGTAATGATAGTAATCATCCCCATTGGGAGCTACATTGTTTCCATTTACAATTCCAGCATACCCCATAATCGTGGTACCACTTGCAGGTTCCGCTTGCACACCAGTGCCTTCAGATTCAAAAGACCAAGTATGGTTGGCTCCAAATTGATGCCCTAGCTCATGGGAAACAAAATCTAGATCAAAAACATCCCCTTGCGGTATAGAAGCAGATGAAAAGGCGCTTCCTTTTCTGTTATCTGAACAAACAGCACCTATAAAACCTGCATTTCCATTGTTTTGTGATGGTAACTCCACTTTATTAAAAAGGTGCCCAACATCATAGTTGGCTTCTCCAATGGTCGTGGTAAGGATGTTCTGTACCTCTCCATTTAAGTTGCCATTATAAGGGTCTGTGCCTGCATCCGTAAATATGATCAAATCATTATTTGGAATCAGTTCTAAGGTCACCCCTAAATCAGTTTCAAAAACTTCATTTATTCTTGTTAGTGTTGCGTTGATGGCAGCAAGAGCGTCAGCAACGGTACCACCATGAAAATCTGTATACTCTCCAGTTGTTGAAACTGCTATTCTAAACTTTCGCAAGAGTTGATCGTCCACTAAAGGAGTAATCGTTTTGGCAACACTTTGCTGCAGTTTTTCAGTATCACATACAAAACCATCTTTTCCAGAAGCTCCCGCCCCTCTTTCATAAACAACATATGAATTGCTTTTGTTGGACAACTGCTCCATAAATGCAGTTTTTCGATTTTCTACATTTACAATCATACTTTGAAGCCCTTTGTGCGAACTGCTAAGCTTTACTTTGTATTTCCCATCTAAACTATATCCAGAAAATGACTTGATATTTGGATATTTTTTTGCCAAATCTGGATGAAGAACCGAAGTTTCTTCAATATTGAATGCCACAACATTCCCTTTGTAATCTGGAAGATAGATTTGATGTTTCCCTTTTTTTGAATCTGAAAAAGACTTAAGCGTTTTTGAAAAAAGAGTTTTATCCAAAGAAAAAACCGCACTGGCCTTACTCATATCTTTAACCGATGCACTTTTAAAATTGGATTTTGCAGTAATAGTTTTCCAATATGCCTGTTGCCCAAATGCGCAAAAGCAAACAAAAAATATGGTTATTGAAAAAACAAGATGTAATTTAGCTCTCATGCATAAGGGGCGTAAGTCAAATTCAAAAATAAGCCTTTTTTATTTTCTTGATTAAGTGAAAACAGTCCAAGGCATTTCTCAGTTTACCAATACTACGTTTCAAACGGCTGTTACCATTGGCACTTTTGACGGAGTGCATCTTGGTCACCGCAAGATATTGCAACGCCTCATAAATAATGCCAAGAATATTGGTTTGAAGTCTACCGTGCTTACTTTTTTCCCTCATCCAAGGATGATACTTCAAAAGGACACAGACATTAAATTATTGAACACCTTGGAAGAGAAGATACAGATTCTAGACTCTTTAGGATTGGATTATCTTATTGTTCACCCTTTTACAAAAGACTTTTCAAGACTTTCTGCAACTGAATTTGTAAGAGATATTCTTGTAAATAATCTAAGAACCAAAAAGATAATTATTGGATATGACCATAGGTTTGGCAGAAATCGTAATGCCAACATACAAGACTTAATTTCCTTTGGAAATGCTTTGGATTTTGATGTTGAAGAAATCCCAGTACAAGAAATAGACGAGGTCTCTGTAAGTTCAACAAAAATTAGAAATGCGTTGTTGGAGGGCGATGTTAATACCGCAAACACATATTTAAATTATGCCTACATGCTTACCGGAACCATTAAAAAGGGCAAGGGTCTTGGAAAACAGTTTGGCTTCCCCACAGCCAATCTCAATATAGCTGAAGAATACAAATTAATTCCAAAAAATGGAGTATATGTTGTTAAAAGTACTTTAGGCGACACAGAATATTACGGAATGATGAATATTGGCTTTAATCCAACCGTATCAGGGACAGAAAAAAGCATAGAGGTCAACTTTTTTGAATTTGAAGGAAATCTTTACGACAAAAAAGTACAGGTATCAATTTTGCATCGTATTAGAGATGAACATAAATTTGATTCCGTACAGGAACTGAAGGAACAGTTAAAAAAGGACAGAAACCATTCGCTAGCATTAATCTCCAAATAAAATGTTCAACCACTTTCTTTTCAAAAAAATAGACAATGCCCAACTTATCATTTTCAGGATTTTTTATGGATTATTGGTAAGTGCGGAGTGTTATGGTGCTATTGCAACAGGCTGGGTACGCAGAACATTAATAGAACCCAAGTTCACCTTTTCTTTTATTGGTTTTGAGTGGCTACAACCACTCCCAGGTAACGGAATGTATATCTATTTTGCCATTATGGGAACATTGGGGCTATTAATTGCTCTTGGCTATAAATATAGATTTAATGCCTTTGCTTTTGCCATCATGTGGGCAGGGGTCTACTTAATGCAGAAAACATCTTACAACAACCATTATTATCTATTAATGTTGCTGGCTTTTATCATGGCATTTTTGCCTGCAAGTCGAGATTTTTCGTTAGACGCCAAATTAAATCCAAAGTTTCGTTCCCGTACAATGTACAATTGGGTTAGATGGATTATCATTCTACAACTGTTTATTGTATACACTTATGCTTCGGTTGCCAAGCTATATGGAGATTGGTTAGATTTTAGCATTATAGAAATATTGATGAAATCCAAAAGTGATTACTTCTTAATTGGCGAGTTGTTACAACAAGAATGGGTGCATAAGATAGTGGCGGTTTTTGGTATTCTTTTCGATTTATTGATTGTTCCTGCCTTATTATGGAAACCCACTAGGAAGATTGCTTTTGCATTTTCCATATTCTTCCATTTATTCAATAGCATCGTCTTTCAGATTGGGATTTTCCCTTATCTATCATTGGCTTTTACTGTGTTCTTTTTTAATCCACAGACTATTAGAAATATATTCCTAAAAGAGAAAACTATAACAATTGATAATAAGGTAGTTCTTCCAAAAAATGCAACATTGTTAGTGAGTGCCTTAAGCATCTATTTTTTAATACAACTCGCACTCCCTCTTAGACATCACACTTTTAAAGATGACGTATTATGGACCGAGGAAGGGCATAGATTAAGTTGGCGTATGATGTTGCGCAGTCGTACCGGCCTTGTTACATTTAAAATTTATAACAAAGAAACGGGTAAGGGAAATCATATTAATTTGGATGAATATCTTACCAAAAAACAAAAAAGAAAGGTAGCCTGTTACCCAGATTTTCTCTGGCAGTTTGCCCAGCATCTAAAACAAGAATACGCAAAGAAAGGAGAAGATGTTCAGGTTTTTGCAAGTAGTAAAGTTAGGGTCAATAAAAGTAAATACCTTGAATTTGTGGATCCAAAAGTAGACTTGGCAAGTGTACCATGGAAACATTTCTCGCACAATGAGTGGATAAGGCCATCACAAAAAGAATAATTGTTGGTCAACTTCCCTAGATTGACTTAAATTTGCGGCTCAATACAAAGTCATGCTTCAATTACAGATAATTAGAGAGAACAAGGAAAGCATCATTAAAGCTATGAAAAAGCGAAATGTTGATGCAGAGCCTATTTTGTCCGCCATCTTGGATTTGGATGAAAAAAGACGTTCCATCCAGACTGAACTGGATAGCACCTTGGCAGAATCCAACAAACTTTCTAAAGAAATTGGAATGCTTTTTAAATCTGGAAAAGCACAAGAAGCCAATGCAATAAAAGAGCAAACGGCCGGTCTTAAAGAAGCTTCAAAGCAATTGGGAGAAGATTTAAATACAACAAGTGCCGCCCTGCAGGAACAGTTATACCAACTACCCAATATTCCCCATGAGTCTGTTCCCAAAGGAAATTCGGACAAGGATAATGAAGAAATTTTTCATGAAGGTGATATTCCTGTGCTTTCAGAAGGTGCACTACCCCATTGGGAATTGGCTAAAAAGTACGATATCATCGATTTTGAATTAGGAGTAAAAGTTACAGGTGCTGGATTTCCAATTTACAAGGGCAAAGGAGCTCGCTTACAACGCGCTTTAATCTCATATTTCTTGGATAAGAATACAGAAGCTGGCTACTTAGAGGTACAACCTCCTCATTTGGTCAATGAGGCTTCAGGTTATGGTACAGGGCAACTACCTGATAAGGAAGGACAAATGTATCACACTCAAGTAGATGATCTATATCTTATTCCAACTGCCGAAGTACCTATTACAAATTTGCATAGGGGTGATATTGTTCCCCAAGAAAATTTTCCAATTAAATACACCGGATATACACCTTGTTTTAGAAGAGAAGCAGGAAGTTATGGTGCGCATGTTAGAGGATTGAACAGACTTCATCAGTTTGATAAAGTTGAATTGGTTCGTATTGAGCATCCTTCTGCCTCTTACCAAGCTTTGGATGAGATGGTAGAGCATGTTAAGAATATTCTGAGAGAATTGAAATTACCTTACCGGGTCCTTCGTCTTTGCGGGGGTGATTTGGGCTTTACTTCCGCCCTAACCTTTGATTTTGAAGTTTTCTCAACCGCTCAAGACAGATGGCTGGAGATTAGTTCTGTATCCAATTTTGAAACTTTCCAGGCCAACCGATTAAAACTCCGTTTTAAGGACGAAAATGGAAAAAGTCAATTGGCGCACACATTAAACGGTAGTTCCTTGGCATTGCCCAGAGTTTTGGCGGGAATCCTAGAAAATTATCAAACCAAGGATGGCATCAAAATCCCAGAAGTTCTGGTTCCCTACTGCGGGTTTAATGTTATTGCCTAGGAGTATCAACCTATTTATTTGGAATCACTTAACAGATTCTGGCGTTTTTCTGCGTTATATTTGAAATAAAACAAGGTATTGCGATACATCCTATTTCTTATTTCTTTTCTATTTCTGTTTTCGGTTCAGTCACAAGAAGATTTTCTGGCCAAACAGTATTTCAATGATGGTGACTATGAAAAAGCGTTGGTTTTCTACGAAAAGTTGGTCCAAAAAAAACCAAGACGCACGGATTATTCAGAAGGTCTGGTTGCCTGTTATCAACAGTTGGAACGTTATGAAGATGCAGAAAAATTCCTGCTAAAGAAAATAGAAGATACATATGCCTTCCCTACTTTTTTTATAGAACTGGGCTACAATTATACGCTACAAAATCAATCAGAAAAAGCGGTTACCTATTATGATAGTGCTATAGCAAAAATTAATGAAAATCCTAATTTTGGGTATAGTGTAGGCTATCGTTTTCAAAAATACGCACTGTTGGACAAAGCCATTTTGGCCTATACGCAGGCCATGGCACTTAAGCCTGAATTAAACTATGACTTTCAATTGGCTCGAATATATGGGGAACAGGGTGATATTGAAAAAATGTATCAATCCTACTTAAACTTGATCCACGAAGGAAGAACTTCTCGTTCCAATATCCTACGCAACATAGATGATTTTATTTCAGAAGACCCTTCCAATGCCAATAATATCCTATTGAGAAAGGTATTGCTCAAAAATGCCCAGAAAAATCCTGATATACTTTGGAACGAGTTACTTAGTTGGCTCTTTATTCAACAGAAACAATATAGCAGTGCTTTTAGTCAAGAAAGGGCAATATACAAGAGAACAGATGAGACTTCTTTGGACCGTATAGAAAACCTTGGACAGATTGCTTTGGAAGATAAAGATTATGAAAACGCCACTACAATTTTTGAATACATTGTAGATAATAGCAATAATCCCGTATCCAAATTAAATGCTGAGCTTCATTTAATAGACATTGAACTTGAAGATGCTAGCGGAAAAAAACTGGCTGCCATAGAAAAGAAATTTCAAGCATTGGTTGAGGAATATGGAAACCAAAGTAGGACGCTACAACTTCAAATTGCCTATGCCAACTTCCTAACTTTTAAAAAGGAAACACCGGGGCCAGCAGTTACAATATTAAAGGAAAGTCTAGAGCTACCTTTAGGGCGAATTGGAGTTGCCTATGTTAAACTGGCTTTGGGTGACATTTTGGTTTATGACCAAAAATTTAATCAAGCTCTAATTTATTTCACACAGATCCAAAAGAGTTTAAAGAATGATGTTTTAGGTCAAGATGCTCGTTTTAAGGTAGCACAGACCAGTTTTTACAAAGGCGATTTTGATTGGGCACTAACACAACTAAAAGTGCTTAGAGGATCTACCTCACAGCTTATTGCCAATGATGCCATGCAATTAAGTCTTTTAATCTCGGACAACTCTCTGGAAGATTCTACCCAAACGGCTCTTAAAAAATATGCAAGGGCCGACCTTCTTGCATATCAAAATAAAAACAAGCAGGCTATTGAGGCCTTGGAAGATATTTTGCAGAATCATAAAGGCGAGAAAATTGAGGATGAAGCATTGCTTAAACAAGGGCAGCTTTTGGAAGCTCAAAAATCTTATGAGAGCGCAGAATTCAATTATAAAAAAATAACGGAATTTTATGCCGATGGTATTTTGGCAGATGATGCTCATTTTGCATTGGGAGAATTGTACCGAAACATTTTAACCGAACCGGAAAAAGCAAAAACTCATTACGAAAAAATTATATACAATTATCAGGACAGTTATTACTTTCCAAAGGCCAGAAAACATTTTAGAAGACTCCGAGGCGACGCAATAAATTAAACTTCTCTACATTTAGGCCATCAAAACTTAGGGTTAATGCTCATATACAATGTTACGATCAACATAGATGAAAGTGTTCATGACGAATGGCTTATATGGATGAAAGACAAACACGTTCCAGATATGCTGTCTACCGGAAAATTTTCACACGCAAAAATGGCCAAGGTCTTGGTTGAAGAAGATATGGGAGGAATTACATATTCCGTTCAATACACAACTAAAGATCGGCAAACTCTAGAACTGTATTACAAGGAAGATGCGGAGCGCCTTAGAGCAGATGTGCCGAAATTATTTTCTAACAAATTTGTGGCATTCAGAACAGAATTGGAAATCATTAGTCAACAGATTCCCTAAGGTTTTGGATTATCTTTTCACTTATGGCACACTGCAAGATCCGCAGGTACAACAATATATTTTTGGTCGCGTTCTAAAAGGAAAAACAGATTTTTTATCTGGATTCATGCGACTGGAGAATGCGGTTTATGAAAGATATTCTTTAGTAGTGCAAACCAAAGATCTTGAAAATAAGGTTGAAGGAAAAGTCTATGAAGTAACTGCTTTAGAATTAAAAAAGGCCGACGTATATGAAACCAGTGCTTACAAACGCAAAAAAGTAAAATTAGAATCGGGTATTGAGGCCTGGTTGTATATCGAAAATTCACATTAACTTGCAAAAAAACGTCCCGTGTCCAAAAAAAATAAAAAGAAGTTTGGCAATGGTAAGCCAAAGAAATTTAAAAACGGGCAGGAAGAAAGCGCAGTAAGAGCTAAAAAGCATTTAGGGCAGCACTTTCTTATAGATGAAGATATTGCCAAACAAATTGCGGACACACTTTCCCTTAAAAATTACACGAATGTTATAGAGATTGGCCCGGGTATGGGTGTACTTACCAAATACCTACTGCTTAGAGATATAGATTTGGTTGCCATGGACTTAGACGAAGAGTCCATAGTATATCTCAATCATAGTTTTCGTTTAGAACATCCAAAAGTATTTGAAAAAAATAACCGCCTAAATATTGTAGAAGCAGATTTTTTAAAGTTTAATTTACAACAATTATACGGTGAAGAACAATTTGCCATTACTGGTAATTTCCCCTATAACATTTCTACTCAGATAGTTTTTAAAATGCTGGAAATGAGACAACAGGTTCCAGAGTTTTCAGGGATGTTCCAGAAAGAAGTAGCGCAGCGTATTTGTGAAAAACCAGGGAATAAATCCTATGGAATCCTTTCCGTGTTGGTTCAGGCATTTTATGAAGCAGAATATCTGTTCACAGTGCCTCCCCAAGTATTTGATCCGCCTCCAAAAGTACAATCGGGAGTATTGCGTTTAACCAGAAGAGAAAACTTAAAACTTCCTTGCGATGAGCATTTATTTTTCAAAATTATAAAGGCAAGTTTTAACCAAAGACGAAAGACCATTCGCAATAGCCTTAAAACTTTTAACCTATCTGATAATCTAAAAGAAGATATTATCTTTGACCAGCGCCCAGAACAGCTAAGTGTAGCTGATTTTATAGCGTTAACGCAGAAGATAGCCAATGATCCCGTTTAAACTCACAGACGAGCTAATAGAACAGATTCAGCAACTGATAGCGGACAAAAAGAACGCTAACCTTAGGTTGATGATGAAGGAGTTCCACTATGCGGATATTGCAGAAATCGCTGAAGAACTCACTAAAGATGAGGCTACCTATCTCATTAAACTTCTAGATAGTGAAAAGACCTCCGATATTCTCGCCGAAATGGACGAGGACTTACGGGAATCCATACTAAAAAACCTTTCTACCAAAGAGATAGCCGGTGAGCTGGAAGAGCTGGATACTGATGATGCTGCAGATATTGTAAGTGAACTTCCAAAAGATATTGTTCAAGAGGTCATTTCAGAAATAGAGGATCGCGAACATGCCAAAGATATTGTAGATCTTTTGCGTTATGATGAAGACACCGCTGGAGGACTTATGGCCAAGGAACTAGTGAAAGTAAAGGAAAACTGGAACGTTCTTACCTGTGTAAAAGAAATGCGCACACAAGCGGAAAGTGTTACTAGGGTGCATTCCATCTATGTGGTAGATGATGATGACAAATTAAAGGGCAGGCTTTCTTTAAAGGATTTATTGACAACCTCCACAAAGACCCATATAAAAGACGTTTACATCGCAAAGGTAGACTACGTAAACGTCAATGAAAAAGCCGAGGAAGTAGCCAAGATTATGTCCAAGTATGATTTGGAGGCCATTCCTGTAGTGGATGAAATAGGTAGATTGGTCGGACGCATTACTATTGATGATATTGTGGATGTAATCAAGGAAGAAGCAGATAAGGATTACCAATTGGCTGCAGGTATTACGCAAGACGTTGAAGCCGATGATAGTATAATTGAGCTTACTAGAGCAAGACTCCCTTGGCTTTTTTTAGGCCTTATAGGAGGTATTGGCGCTTTTGTTATTATGGAAGGGTTTGAAAAAGTTCTTGCCCAAGGCTATGCCATTTTATTTTTGTTTACTCCACTTATCGCAGCTATGGCGGGTAATGTAGGCGTGCAATCCAGCGCAATCATTGTTCAAGGTTTAGCAAACGATGACTTAAAAGGGAGTATTAACAAAAGATTGGTAAAAGAAATGTTTTTAGCCACTTTAAATGGACTCATCCTTGCCATATTCCTATTACTGTTTGTTTGGTTATGGACCAAAGAACCACAATTGGCATTGGCAATTTCCATATCACTTGTCGCTGTAATAATAGTTGCCGGCCTTATAGGTACTTTCGTTCCTCTCTTCCTTGACAAAAGAGGTATTGACCCTGCTATTGCAACCGGGCCATTTATCACTACAAGCAATGACATTTTTGGCATCTTAATTTATTTTTGGATTGCCAAATTGGTTTTAGGAATATAAATTCTTTTACTTATGAAATCCATCAATATAAAGCAAAAACATACCAAGTTTACCAAGCAGTGGCATCCACATCAAATAGCTACAGTAGATGATATGCAGGTAATCTTAGCTAAGATTAAAGGGGAATTTGTCTGGCACTCCCATGAGCATGAAGATGAACTCTTTCAGGTAGTTAAAGGCACTCTTTACATGCAGTTTAGAGATAGGACCGAAGTAGTAAAAGAGGGTGAAATTATTGTTGTACCAAAAGGAGTGGAACATAATCCTATGACGAAAAATGACGAGGAAGTACATCTATTGCTTTTTGAAAAACAAAACACAGCTCACACAGGAACTGTACAACATGAAATGACCCAAACTGAGTACCCTAAAATTTAGGGTATATTTAGCCCATGAAAGTTCTCCACCTAGACACCAACCATCCATTACTTCTTGAACAATTTACCCAGTTGGGTTTTGAAAATCATGAAGATTACACATCCTCCAAAGAAGAGGTTGAAAAGAAAATTCATTTATACGATGGGGTCATCATCCGAAGCAGGTTCACGTTGGACCAACAATTTTTGGATAAAGCAATAAATCTCAAGTTCATAGGCAGACTTGGGGCAGGTTTGGAAAACATAGACACCCAATATGCCAAACAAAAAGATGTATTTCTGGCTTCCGCTCCGGAAGGGAACCGAAATGCTGTTGGGGAACATACTTTAGGAATGTTGTTGTCCCTATTGAATAAAATGACCAAAGCCAACAGAGAGGTCAAAAAAGGAAAATGGGACCGCGAGGGCAACCGAGGCGTAGAACTGGATGGCAAGACCATTGGTATTATTGGTTATGGAAATATGGGCAAGGCGTTTGCTCAAAAACTTAAAGGGTTTGATGTAGAGATTATTTGTTATGATATCATTGGTGGTGTGGGTGATGACAATGCCAGACAAGTAGGAATTATGGAATTTCAACAAAGGTCAGATATTGTAAGTCTTCATATTCCTGAAACCGAATTGACCACGGGAATGGTCAACGAAGAATTCATTAATGCATTTCACAAACCCTTTTGGTTCTTAAATACGGCGCGTGGTAAATGTGTTGTCACCAAGGATCTGGTCAAAGGTCTTAAATCAGAAAAAATTCTAGGTGCTGGATTGGATGTTCTGGAATATGAGAAGAAATCTTTCGAGAACATGTTCCTTCAAAAACCAAAGGCATTCAAATACATACGAAAAGCCAAGAACGTTTTACTAACACCACATGTGGCAGGATGGACTGTTGAGAGCAAAGAAAAACTGGCACAAACCATTGTAGACAAAATCAAAGCTAGATTTTGCTAATTTTATTGAGTGAAAAAGACCGTTTTTGTTTTTTCTTCGCTTATCGTGGCATTACTTGTCCTTTTTAAGTTAGGTAAATACTCCTATACTTCTGGCAATGTTTCCCTTGAAATAGTAATAGCTGTCATTGCAATTGTTTTTTTTATAATCGGTGTTTACATCAACAAGAGAACAGTAAGGGAAGAAAAGCTTTCTTCTACAGTCATAGATTATAAAAAGATAGAACAGCTTGGTATAAGTAAGCGTGAATATGAAGTACTAATTCAAATTTCCAATGGCCTGTCCAACAAAGAAATTGCTGATAGGCTTTTTGTTTCTGAAAGCACTATAAAAACACATGTTTCCAACCTATTGGTAAAATTGGATGCCAAGCGTCGTACCCAAGCAGTACAAAAGGCAAAAAACCTTCAAATTCTAGCTATTTAATTGATTTAGAGTTAAAGTGCCTCAGTTTTGGTACTTTAGTATGACTCCCAAGCTTTCCTCTACCACTACTTTTGGTTTAACTTTTTAAATAACTGATCATGAAAAAAACCGTAGCAAGATTCGGACTTTATGGTGCTATCACTATTTCTATTCTTTTTTTAGCAAGCTGGTTCCTATTAAATGATTTGTCATATTCCATCCAAGAAGTACTGGGTTATGTATCCATGATTTTATCCTTGGGGTTTGTCTATTTGGGTATTAAGCATTTCAGAGACAAAGAGAATCAAGGCAAGGTAAGTTTTAAAGAAGCTTTGATTATAGGTATACTCATTAGCCTTATTACGGCCATAGCTTTTGGATTTCTTGATATTTTTTATACCGAAGTCCTCAATCCCGATTTTGCAACCCAATATTATGATACAGCTGTTGAAAAAATGAGGACTTCATTACCTGCGGACGAATTGGAAGTAAAACTGGCCGAATTGGAATCACAAAGAGAAATGTTTTCTAACCCACTTTTTTCCTTTGCCCTAATGGCAATGACCGTTTTTATAATCGGATTTATGATTACTTTAATTTCAGCTTTGCTATTGCAACGAAAATAATTTGCCATGACCATAGATGCCAGTACACCAGATGAATACATTAACAAGTTACCGGAAGACCGTAAAGTTGCTGTTTCTAAATTACGAGAAACCGTAAAAACAAATTTACCAACGGGGTTTCAGGAATGCATCAGTTATAAAATGATAGGTTATGTGGTTCCCCATTCTTTATATGAACCTGGCTATCACTGTAATCCAAAACTGCCTTTGCCTTTTATAAACATAGCCTCACAAAAGAACTTTGTAGCATTATATCATTCAGGAATTTATGCAGACAAGAAATTACTGGACTGGTTTGTTGGGGAATATCCAAAACATGTAAAAACCAAATTGGATATGGGCAAGAGTTGTATCCGGTTTAAAAAAATGGAAAACATTCCTTATGAACTTATAGCAGAACTATGTCAAAAAATTACTCCAAAAGCGTGGATTGCGCTATACGAGAAAAACATAAAACAGTAATTAGATTTCCTATCTATGGAAGCTAAAAATAGTATAATTATGAAAACTAGAGTAACAGGACTGGGAGGGTTTTTCTTTAAAACGAAAGATCCAGATAATATAAAGAAATGGTATAAAGAACGTCTAGGGATTCCCGTAGACCAATATGGTTGGAGTTTTTGGTGGAAAGACAAGAAGGGTAACGATTGCATGACCCAATGGAGTCCATTCAAGGACGATACCACCTATTTTCAACCAAGTGAAAAACAGTTCATGATGAATTTTAGGGTAGAAAACTTGGTAGAACTGTTAAAAGCCCTAAAAAGCGAAGGTGTTACTATTGTTGGTGAGATTGAAGAATTTGATTATGGTAAATTTGGATGGATATTGGATCCAGAAGGCAATAAAATAGAGCTTTGGCAACCTGTTGATAAAGCTTTCTTATAGCTATTAAAATAATCCTTATTTTTAAGACTCGTTTAACCAACAAATTATAATTACCATGTCTGAAGAAAACAAAGACTTAGGGGATAAGGCAGAAGATGCCTTTGACAAAGCCAAAGAAGCTGCAAAGGATGCTGCCGAAGATACCAAAGAAGCAGCAGGAGATTTTGCTGACGAAGCCAAAAAAACTGCCAATGAATTTGCCGAAGGCATTAAAGGTGCAGGTGGTGAGAACAAAAAAATATTAACCGGAGTTCTGGCCATTATTTTAGGTTCTCTCGGAGTACACAAATTTATGCTTGGATACAACAAGGAAGGTTTTATTTTACTTGGAGTCTCCATAGTGGCATATGTGCTTTCATGTGTTGGAATAGGGTTACTATTTGTTTGGATTCCTAGTGTAATAGGATTGGTAGAGGGTATCATCTACCTTACCAAATCAGATGATGAGTTTTACAATACATACCAGGTTGGAAAAAAGCCTTGGTTCTAATAAAAAAAGCCAGAGAAAAACGCTCTGGCTTTTTTATTTACTATTATTATCGTAATATTGCAATATAAAATTGCAAATGTTGTTATAATTACCAATGGGAGCTTCTAAGACACATATGTTCACCTTAACACAAAACGAGTTGGCACAAGTGGCCAAAGTTTTGGCGCATCCTGCACGTATAGCAATCTTGGAATATATAAGTAGACAAGAAAATTGTATCTGCAATGATTTGGTAGATGTCATTGGACTTTCGCAACCGACCATATCACAACATTTAAACGAAATAAAGAAAATAGGCCTTTTAAAAGGAACCTTTGAAGGCAAAAACCTTTGCTATTGTATCAACGAAGAACGTTGGGGAGAACTACAAAACTCCTTCAATACGT
The DNA here is from genome assembly GCF_021390195.1 of Flagellimonas sp. CMM7. Lineage (NCBI taxonomy): Bacteria > Pseudomonadati > Bacteroidota > Flavobacteriia > Flavobacteriales > Flavobacteriaceae > Flagellimonas > Flagellimonas sp. CMM7. The sequence goes on from NZ_CP090003.1 coordinate 1,479,347, forward strand.
TTTTTGCCAATATTAATTATAATTGCTGTTAATCATGAATACATCAGAATTTCTATCCTTACTAAAACAACATCAGAATAAAAGTTTGCTTTTTGAATATACTGAAGGCAAATTTGTTGGAGCTAATTATCATATTACAGAAATCAAAAACATTATTGTTGATTCCGTGGATTGCGGAGCTGGAACAGATTTCTGGAAAGAGACCATTGTACAATTGTGGGAAAGTCCAAAAGAAAAAGACAAAAAAGAGTTTATGTCAGCCTATAAAGCTTTGGGTATTCTTAACAAGGTCGATGGTATTAAGCCCATGGTGAGAGATGCCGAAATCAAGTTTGAGTACAGTAACTCAGACTTTCATACGGCCCAACTTTTTGTAAATGATTATGCAATGGATGAACAATCTCTAATACTAAAACTTTCTGTAGAAAAAACAGATTGTAAAGCCAAAGAAACTTGCGGTGTTGTTGATACTTCAGAAAAAGTTGTAGCAGAAGCCGCAAGTGAGTGTGCACCAGGAGGTGGTTGCTGCTAATCTCTTATTGTTATGCAGGTACGCAAAATGAAAGCTTCGGATTGGGAAGATGTCTCCCAAATATATGCTCAAGGTATAGCAACTGGTTTTGCAACCTTTGAACAAACCATTCCCAGTTACGAAATTTGGGATCAAGCGCATGTGAAACAGTGTAGACTGATTGCCGAAGAAAATGGTGAAATTCTAGGTTGGGCCGCTTTATCTCCAGTTTCAAGTAGATGTGTTTATGGTGGCATTGGAGAAGTAAGTGTCTATATTGGAGCGACAAGTAGAGGTAAGGGTGTTGGGAAATTACTTTTGGAACAACTAATATCTGAAAGTGAAAAAGCTGGATTTTGGACTATACAATCTGGGATTTTTCCTGAAAACGAAGCAAGTATATATCTTCATAAAAAAGTTGGATTTCGGTTTATTGGCAAACGGGAACGAGTTGGAAAGCTTCATGGTGTTTGGAAGGACAATTTGTTGTTTGAGAAAAGAAGTGAAACGATAGGAACAGATTAATCATCATATCAAAAAAATGAAAAACGTATTGGTCCTTTGCACAGGAAACTCATGTAGAAGTCAAATGGCACATGGGTATTTAAATTATTTTCAAGACTCTTTAGCAAAAGTTTATAGTGCAGGGATAGAAACACATGGGTTAAACCCAGGAGCCGTATCCATAATGAAAGAAGATGGTATTGATATTACTTCCCATACATCTAACCATGTGGATGAATATCAAGGTATTGATTGGAATTATATCATTACTGTTTGTGACCATGCTAAAGAAAATTGTCCATTTATTCCAGCTAAAAATGCCGAGCGGATCCATCATAACTTTTTTGACCCTTCAAAAGTTACCGGTACTGAGGATGTAAAACATGAGGCATTCCTAAAGGCAAGAGAAGAAATAAAAGAGTTTTGCCACAACTTTGTAAAAGAAGAATTGGTTAACTAAAAGCAAAGGAAGGAGACAATCTTTAATCCATGTTGGACTGGTGGTTTCCCTCTGCCATTTTACGTTCCAGTTCAGCTTGGAATTCTTCCATAACCGGCTTGACAGTGCTTTCAGGTAAATCTGCAATCTTTATATACATTAACCCATCCACGGAATTATTAAATAGTGGATCAACATTAAATGCAACAACTTTTGCATTTTGTTTGATGTACTTTTTAATCAAAACCGGTAAACGAAGACTGCCTGGTTCTACCTCATTGATCAACTTGTCAAATTTGTTCAAGTCTGCTTGGGTGTCATCAAAAATGAATTCTTTATCAGCATCCTTCAGTTGTACTTTAAAATCTTTCTTTGGTCTTATATATTGTGCCACATAGGGATCCCAATAATTGGATTTCATAAACTCAATCATCAACGACTTTGAAAAATTGGAGAACTGATTACTGATACTAACACCTCCAATTAAATATTTATGCTCTGGGTGTCTTAAAGTGGTATGTACAATACCTTTCCAGAGCAGAAACAATGGCATTGGTTTTTGCTGATATTCCTTAACAATGTAAGCCCTTCCCATTTCAATGGATTTCTCCATCATTCCATATAGTTCTGGTTCGAAACGAAACAGGTCTTGAAGATAGAAGCCATCAATACCATATTTTTTGAATATTTGAGAACCTAGCCCCATACGATACGCTCCAACCACGGCCTTTTCCTGATCATCCCACAAGAAAAGGTGATGATAATAAGAATCAAACTCATCTAAATCAACAGCATTATTAGTTCCCTCCCCTACTTCGCGAAACGTTATTTCCCGCTGTCTTCCAATCTCATTTAAAATAAAGGGCATATCCTTTTCTTGGGCCAGATATACCTCGTAATTCTTACTTTGAAGCATTCGGCAATCTTTTTCCCTTAACTTTTCTATTTCACCCTGCAGTACTTCAGAACCAACCGCTGTAGCTATTTTTTTTGGGGGTTTAGGGATTTTTAAGGTAGTAGGTACTTTATCGATCAAACGTTCTTTCTCAAACGCATTGGCCAAGAGATAGGTTTTCTTTCTTAATAATTCTGCAAAAGATTCTAATGTTTCCTCTTCCTTTTGGGTATTTACAGATATGGGTTGCCCAACACGAACCTTTATAGGTCTTCTGTTTTGAGAAGCAACCTCTGACGGTAGTTTTGCCGTTCTAAAAACATCATTTATTTTGGACAATCTATAAAAAAGCCTGCTGTTTCTGGCATGAAAATATATTGGAACCACAGGGACCTCCGCTTTTCTAATAAGTTTTAGTGCCGCCTCTTCCCAAGGTTTATCTACCACTAATTTTCCGTCTCTATAAGTGGATACTTCACCAGCTGGGAAAATACCCAATGGGTGTCCCTCTCTAAGATGTAACAGTGCATTTTTAAAACCCGCGATACTGCTTTTAGCATCCTTATGATTTTCAAAGGGATTCACAGGCATAATGTAAGACTTCATAGGTTCAATTCTATTTAGCAAGAAATTAGCTATGATCTTAAAATCTTCACGCTCCTGAAGCATGAGTTTTAACAACAACACTCCATCTATTCCTCCTAGTGGATGATTACTGATAGTGATGTATGCTCCAGACTTTGGAAGCCGTTTTAAATCTTCCTCGGGAATCTCAAAATCAATTTCATAATGATCTAAGATAGCATCTAAAAAATCTCTTCCAGGAAGAGACTTATTCTTGTTGTAGAATCTATTTATCCCTGTAATTCTTGTGGCAACCATTAAAAGCCATCCAACAAAAGTTCCTAAAAAACCATACCTGTCCAGATTAATGACTTTTGCCACCTCTTTCGCAGAAACCAACCCCATAAAACAAAAATTAGGTAAGCGTAAAGATAGAAAATTACAGCTATTGGACTTTTAGCGTAAAATAGTTTTGTGAATTTTATTTTACAACGAGCTGAACTGTTTCTCTACCACGCTGTTCCACCAGAACAGACCTTCCATTTTGTAGTGACTTTACGGCTTTATCATTAAAATGTCTAATGGTATAGAGCGAAACATCTTCATGACAAACCACTTTGAATTTTCGTTTTAGCTCATTCAACATAAGTTCAAGTCCATTAAACTTATTATCCAAGCAAACTGAAAAACTAATAGCAGAATTCTGAATTAAATCCACTTTCATTTTATGATGGTGGAACAATTTGAATATCTCACTAATATTGTCTTCCATGATAAAGGAGAAATCAAGGGAAGATAGTTTTATCAAAACTTGATTTTTTTTTACAATAAAGCAAGGCACTTTGGGTGATATGTCTTCTCCTTTGCCAACAGTTGTGCCATCTCCATTAGGTGCAATGAACGATTTTACATGTAATGGAATCTCTTTTCTCTGCAACGGTTGAAGCGTCTTGGGATGAATTACGGAAGCCCCATAAAAAGCTAATTCAATCGCCTCTCTGTATGAAATTTGATCAAGCAATTGGGTTTCCTTGAAGTTCCTTGGGTCTGCATTTAAAACTCCTGGAACATCTTTCCAGATCGTTGCGGAATCTGCATTAAGGCAATACGCTAAAATTGCTGCAGAATAATCAGATCCTTCTCTACCCAAAGTAGTGGTAAAGTTATTATCATCACTCCCCAAAAAGCCCTGGGTAATATTTAGCTTAGACACATCTACGTTAGTGGAAACTTCTTTCTGGGTTCGCTCCCAATTTACCGAGGCATCTCTATAATTATTATCCGTTTTAATGAGATTACGAACATCTTGCCATACATTGGATATTCCAACCTCCTTGAAATACTCGCTTACAATTGTGGTGGAAACCAACTCTCCGTACCCAACCACTTGGTCATAAACAAAGCCATATTTGGGAGATTTGTTCCAGGTTAAAAACCCTTTAACCTCATCAAACAGAAGTTTTACCTTGTTATATACAGGGTGGGTCTTGTTTTCAAATAAATCTGATAAGATGTTTTCATGATAATCTATTACTTCTTGTATAGAAGGTGTAATGGACCGTTTATCTTCAAAATAAGAAGTTACTATTTTTTCCATTGCGTTGGTCATCTTACCCATCGCAGAAATTACGACCAAGGTGTCTTTATGCCCTACTTCTTCCAGTACTTTAACTATATTCCTAACACCATCAGCATCTTTAACTGAAGCTCCACCAAACTTAAAAACTCTCATCTATTCTTGGTTCTATATTTTACCTTAAGAAGGTTAATTCAAATTATCTAAATAATTACTAATGCCATTTTCATCTAACTGAACAACATCCCAATCACGCATTACCTTAGCACCCTTTTTTTCGTAAAAATTAATTGCAGGTTCGTTCCAATCCAGTACTTCCCAGCAAATTCTTCTAACGCCCAAATTGTGTCCATATTTTACCACTTCATTTAAAAGAGCAGTCCCCAGACCACTGCCTCGCATTGCCTCTGCAACAATTAAATCCTCCAAATGGATTACAGGTCCTTTCCATGTAGAGTATCGAGGATACACCAATGCAATTCCCACAATCTGTTTATCTTTTTCAGCAACAAAACAATGAAACAACTTGTTCTCTCCAAAACCATCTTTTATTAAATCTTCTTTAGTTACTTCTACAGCATTTGGATCATTCTCAAATTCTGCTAACTCATGAACAAGGTCCAACACTTGTTGCATATCTTCTTGCCTGGCATCTCTGATTGAAAAATTCATATTGTTATAAATAAAACTCAAAGTTATAAAAATCAAAAACTTTACTCCTACGAAATCGATGTAGTATCACAAAATGCCCGATATTTGTGGGCAAAACACAACCCTATTTTAATGACAAGAAAAAATCAGACCCTTGGAGAGTTCATTATTGAAAACCAGTCTTCATTTCAATACTCTTCTGGAGAGCTCTCTAAACTAATCAATGCCATTCGTTTAGCCGCTAAAGTAGTTAATCACGAAGTAAATAAAGCGGGTTTGGTTGACGTAATCGGAGCTGCTGGCGACACTAACATTCAAGGGGAAGACCAGCAAAAATTAGATGTATTTGCAAATGAAAAATTTATCCAAACACTTACCAATAGGGAGATAGTTTGTGGAATAGCCTCTGAAGAAGAAGACAGTTTTATAAGCATTAATAGCAGTGATGAAAAACATCAAAACAAATATGTGGTATTGATTGATCCTTTGGATGGTTCTTCAAATATTGATGTTAATGTTTCGGTTGGAACCATATTTTCAGTTTATAGACGTGTTACTCCTGTTGGAACTCCAGTTCAACTTGAAGATTTTTTACAGCCAGGAAATAAACAAGTAGCTGCTGGCTATGTGGTTTATGGAACATCGACAATGTTGGTTTACACCACTGGGGATGGAGTAAATGGCTTTACTTTGAATCCCGCACTGGGCACCTTTTATTTGTCACACCCTAATATGCAGTTTCCGGAAAATGGTAAAATATATTCTGTAAATGAAGGTAACTACATTCATTTTTTACAAGGGGTTAAAGATTACATAAAGTATTGTCAAGAAGAGGAAGGTGACAGGCCTTATACTTCAAGGTATATTGGCTCACTAGTTTCCGATTTTCATCGTAATATGATTAAGGGTGGAATATATATGTATCCTAAAAGTAGTATTTCGCAAAGTGGAAAACTTAGACTGCTTTACGAATGTAATCCTATGGCCTTTATTGCAGAACAAGCCAATGGTTTGGCAATTGGTGGTAAAACTCGAATACTGGATATTGAGCCTACCGAACTACATCAACGGGTACCCTTCTTTTGTGGAAGCCGAAATATGGTCAAAAAATTGGAGGATTTTTTAAATAAGTACCATTAGGTTACTTATCCATTAAATACTGGAAGTCTTCAAAAGCTATTTTACCAGTAAATATGGCAATGGATTTTTCTATAATTTGAGAAGCTTTTTCAGGCGAATAACCCAATCCTACTGCGTATTTAACAATCAGCTCCATTTGTTCCTCATCAAGACTGTTATCAGCAAAGGCCATCCCAAAGAAATCGAACAAACGCTTTAATCTTTTCTCACCACTATGGGGCGTTTCAATTGGATATTTGTTCTCTTTTTTCATCACCTCTTTATATTCAGCATCGGTGATATTTAATTTGAACGCAAACTTATCCAATATTACTTTTTCCTTTTCACTTATTACACCATCTGCAGCGGCCAAACTTGCCAAAGTAGCAAAATGGGCCAAATTATGTCTTTGTTCGCTATGTTCGTATAAATCTATAATGGGCATATACTAAAATTTGTTCGGCAAATATAAATCTTAAACTAGAAAGGACAGTAAAATTATCACCAAAAGAAATTTGTAATTTTCATAGCTCTTTATAATCCTTAACGCAATTCTCCTGCAAGAATCTGAACTACTACATATTGCCGAAAACTGGTTCCAAGAACAGAATTGGAAACCATTTCCCTTTCAAAAAGAGACCTGGAATGCTTTTTTGCAAGGCAAGCACGGACTGCTAAACGCTCCAACAGGTAGTGGAAAGACTTATGCGCTTTGGTTTCCTATAGTCTTAAACTATATTAAGCACAATCCTAATTATAAGAACAAACATAAAAAAGGACTCAAAGCAATTTGGATTACTCCATTACGAGCTTTGTCCCAAGAAATTAAACAATCTGCCGAGCGTATTACACAAGATCTACAAACCCAAATGACAGTTGGCATACGAACCGGAGATACCTCGACCAAAGAACGGGCAAGGCAAAAAACAGCAATGCCAGACCTGTTGATCACCACTCCAGAAAGTCTGCAACTATTACTTTCTTCAAAAGGGTACGACAAGGTCTTCAAAGACTGCTCCGCTATCATTGTTGATGAATGGCATGAACTTTTGGGAACCAAAAAAGGTGTTCAAATGGAACTTGGCCTTTCTAGGTTAAAAACAATATGCAAAAATCTAAGAATCTGGGGAATATCCGCCACTATTGGGAATTTAGATCAGGCACGAGAAGTTCTTCTTGGCCCTACTTCCTTGGCACATGAAAACTCGGTTTTGATAAAGGCCAAATTGAACAAGAAAATAACCGTTCAAAGTATCATTCCAAAACAGATGGAAACATTCCCTTGGCGTGGACATTTAGGCCTTCACTTACTTGAAGAAGTTGTTCCCATTATCAACAATAGCAAAACCACCTTATTGTTTACAAATACCCGAAGCCAATGTGAGATTTGGTTTCAAAAGATATTGGAAAAACATCCTGAGTATGCCGGCGAAATTGCCATGCACCATGGTAGTATCAACAAAGAAACACGTATTTGGGTAGAACAGGCCATACGGAACGAAAGTTTGAAAGCAGTTGTCTGCACTTCCAGCTTGGATTTGGGAGTAGATTTTGCACCTGTGGAAACCGTGGTGCAAATTGGAGGGCCAAAAGGGGTAGCACGATTTTTACAACGTGCAGGGCGAAGTGGCCACAGACCTGGAAAGGAAAGTGTCATCCATTTTTTGCCAACCCATGCCATTGAACTCATTGAGGCATCTGCCATGCAACAAGCCGTTAAAAAAGAAGCTGTTGAAGACCGCGTTCCATATCTAAATAGTTTTGATGTCCTTATTCAATATTTGACAACCTTGGCGGTATCCGATGGTTTTTATCCCGATGAAATTTATCCGGAGATCAAACAAACTTTTTGCTATCAAGCAATTTCAGAAGAACAATGGCAGTGGCTCTTGAACTTTTTGGTTATGGGCAGTCAAAGTTTAAAAACCTATGATGAATATAAAAAGGTAATGGTTGAAGAAGATGGAAAATTCAAGGTGAACAATCGCGGAATTGCTATGCGCCATCGTTTTCAAATTGGAACAATAGTAGGAGATGCCTCTATATCCGTCCGGTATCAAAAAGGAGGCTACATTGGTACTATTGAAGAATCGTTCATTTCTAAATTAGCCGCTGGTGATGTGTTTACTTTTGCAGGAAGAAATTTAGAATTTATTAGAATTAAAGGCATGTCTGCCCATGTGCGCAACTCTTCAAAGAGGACCAATAAAGTACCTAGTTGGATGGGGGGCCGATTGAGTTTTTCTGCTCAAATGTCAGAATTGCTACGACAAGAATTATACACCGCCGAATTGGAGTCCAAGAAGCAATCAAAAGAAATAAAATCTTTAGCTCCCATGTTTGCTAAACAACGGGAAGAAAGTGTTGTTCCAAAGCCAAATCAATTTCTTATAGAAACCTTCAAAACCAATGACGGTTACCATCATATTTTTTATCCTTTTGAAGGCAGGGCGATTCACGAGGGCATGAGTAGTTTATTGGCATATCGAATAAGTTTGCTGTCCCCTATTACCTGCTCTTTGGCTTTTAATGATTATGGATTTGAACTGTTGTCCGACAAAGAAATCAACATTCAGGAAGTATTGGACAACGATTTGTTTACCCCAGAATATATGCTGAGTGATTTACAGAAAAGTTTGAACTCCAATGAAATGGCAAAACGAAAATTTAGGGATGTTGCTGTTATTAGCGGAATGGTATTTACCGGCTACCCAGATAAAGGCATAAAAATGAAACATTTACAGAGCAGTTCACAGTTACTTTTTGATGTATTCAAAGACTTTGAGCCGGACAATCTTTTGTTTCAGCAAGCCTTTACCGAAACTTTTGAACACCAATTAGAAGAGGGTCGTTTACGCTTGGCTTTGGAACGAATTGAGCAGCAAGAGATCGTATGGAAAAAGTGTAGCAATCCAACGCCGTTTTCATTTCCGATTATTACGGACAGGCTTCGTGAAAAACTATCCAATGAGAAACTAGCTGATCGTATAAAACGAATGACCAAGATTTTGACTAGATGACTCAAACCATACATTTTAACAATCAAGAATTTGTTCTTCACCCTCTTGGAGGAATGTTTTGGGTGGAAAAATCACTGTTGCTCATTAGCGATGTTCATTTGGGCAAGGTGAATCATTTTAGAAAATTTGGGGCCGCTGTTCCAAGACAAGCCATTCATAAAAATTTTCTGTTGCTGGACAAAATCGTTGCTGATTTTAGCCCCTTTCAAATATGCTTTTTAGGAGATCTATTTCATTCATCCTTAAATAAAGAATGGGAACTTTTTGAAAATTGGGTTGCCAAAACTCCTGCAGAAATTATTCTGGTATCTGGAAACCATGACATCATCTCTCCCCTTTTATTTGAAAAATTGAATATTGAGATTTACCAAGAGTGGATTCTAGATAATTTTTTATTGACCCACCATCCGGAGGAACGTGAAAAGCTTTTTAATTTCTGCGGACATATTCACCCAGCCATCAAATTAAAAGGGTTTGGACGCCAAAACCTGAGGCTGTCTTGTTTTTTTAAAACCAAAAACCAAATGATTCTTCCCGCTTTTGGTGAGTTTACTGGAACTTATACCCTTAAACCCACCAAGAAAGATGAGGTTTATGTTATTGTTGAGGACGAAGTGGTAAAAGTTTAAATTTAGTTTTGTCCACAACTGATCTTCAATCTATATTTGCCACAAAGTTTTTGGATTGACCAAAGCCTCCGTTTCCCAACTTTTTGAACAGTCTCCACAACTTAGGAAACTGAGGAATTCCATTGCTCAAATTGAAAAAATCAACATAAAGGGCCTTACCGGCTCAGCACTATCTTTTGCCATTGCTGATATTTTTAAATCGGGAGAATTGCCTTTTCTTGTTTTATTGAATGATAAGGAGGAAGCAGCCTATTACCTTAATGATCTAGAGCAATTGATCGGCGAAAATGATGTCCTTTTTTATCCAGGCAGTTATCGCCGACCTTATCAAATTGAAGAAACCGATAATGCCAATGTTCTTCTAAGGGCAGAGGTTTTAAACCGTATAAATTCCAGGAAAAGACCCGCTGTCATCGTCACCTACCCAGATGCCCTTTTTGAAAAAGTGGTCACCAGAAAAGAACTGGACAAAAACACTTTAAAAATTAAGTTGGAGGATACCCTATCTCTTGATTTTTTGAACGAGGTGCTTTTTGAATACCAATTTAAACGTGTAGATTTTGTAACAGAACCTGGTGAATTTTCTGTACGGGGTGGTATCGTGGACGTCTTTTCTTTTTCCCACGATGAACCCTACCGTATTGAGTTTTTTGGAGATGAGGTAGAAAGTATCAGAACTTTTGATGTAGAAACACAATTATCCACAGAAAAAGTAAAGCGAATTACTGTTATCCCAAATGTTGAAAACAAATTTTTACAGGAATCCCGTGAAAGTTTTTTAAAATATATCTCACCAAAAACTGTGGTTTTTTCAAAGAACTTGAATCTGGTCTATGACAGGATAGATTCCTTTTTTGAGAAAGCAGAGGAGAGTTTTAAAAAGCTTAGTGAAGAAATTAAACATGCCAAACCAGAAGAACTTTTTGTGAACTCTGGGTTGTTAAAATCCCAATTACAGGATTTTGGTTTGGTTGAATTGGATAGTAGTATAAAACAAGACATCTCGCCTGCGCTCGATGTGACTTTCAACACCAAACCTCAGCCTTCTTTCAATAAGAAGTTTGACTTGCTTATTGAAAACATCAACGAAAATCACGAGGCAGGTTTTACCAATTACATTTTCTGTTCCACGGAACAACAAGCAAAACGTTTTCATGACATTTTTGATGAAGTAGAGAAAACGGTTCATTACAAAACTATAGTCTTTCCATTATACCAGGGTTTTATTGACCATGATTTAAAACTTGCCTGTTATACCGATCATCAAATTTTTGAGCGCTATCACAAATTCCAACTAAAGAATGGCTACGCAAAAAAACAGGCCATCACGCTTAAAGAACTGAATAAGTTGGAAATTGGCGATTATGTAACCCATATTGACCATGGCATTGGTAAGTTCGGGGGGCTTCAAAAAATAGATGTAGAAGGTAAAAAACAAGAAGCTATAAAATTGATGTATGGCGAGCGAGACATTCTCTATGTAAGCATTCACTCGTTACACAAAATATCAAAGTTCAATGGTAAGGATGGGGCTCCTCCCAAGATTTATAAACTAGGCTCGGCCGCATGGAAGAAGTTAAAGCAAAAAACAAAGAGTAGGGTCAAAAAAATTGCATTTGACCTTATTAAAGTTTATGCAAAGCGCCGTTTGGAGAAAGGATTTCAATACGATCCTGATAGTTATTTACAACATGAACTGGAAGCTTCATTTATTTATGAGGATACTCCAGACCAAGAAAAATCCACACAAGATGTAAAAAGAGATATGGAGAGCGAGCGCCCCATGGATCGCCTAATATGTGGGGATGTTGGCTTTGGTAAAACAGAAATTGCCATCCGTGCCGCCTTTAAAGCGGTTGACAATGGCAAGCAAGTCGCTATACTGGTGCCCACTACCATTTTGGCATTTCAACATAGCAGAACATTCAAAGAGCGACTTAAAGAAATGCCTGTCACTGTTGACTATTTAAATCGTTTTAGAACGGCAAAAGAAAAACGGGATATCCATGAAAGATTAGCTGCCGGGAAAATCGATATTATCATTGGCACACACCAACTGGTAAATAAGAGTGTACAATTTAAAGATTTGGGATTACTCATTGTAGATGAGGAACAAAAGTTTGGGGTCGCCGTGAAGGATAAGCTCAAATCCATTAAAGAAAATGTAGATGTTTTGACCTTGACCGCCACGCCAATTCCGAGGACTTTGCAGTTTAGTTTAATGGCCGCTCGCGACCTTTCTGTTATCAATACACCTCCACCCAACCGTTACCCTATTGAAAGTAGAGTAATCCGGTTTCAAGAAGAAATCATTCGAGATGCTGTTTCCTATGAGATTCAACGTGGCGGACAGGTCTTTTTTATCCATAACCGAATTGAAAATATAAAAGAGGTCGCCGGAATGATTCAACGTCTCGTTCCAGATGCCAAAATAGGCATTGGTCATGGGCAAATGGAAGGTAAAAAACTGGAGCAGTTGATGCTTGCTTTTATGAATGGAGAATTTGATGTTTTGGTTTCTACCACCATTGTGGAAAGTGGATTGGATGTTACCAACGCCAATACCATCTTTATCCATAACGCCAATAATTTTGGATTGAGCGATCTTCATCAAATGCGTGGACGTGTAGGTCGAAGCAATAAAAAGGCCTTTTGTTTCTTTATTACCCCACCTTACGATGTAATGACACCAGATGCTCGCAAACGTATTGAAGCTTTGGAACAATTTACGGAACTGGGAAGTGGTTTTAACATTGCCATGAAAGATTTGGAAATTCGTGGTGCAGGTGATTTGTTGGGTGGTGAACAAAGTGGATTTATCAACGAAATTGGTTTTGAAACCTATCAGAAAATATTGGCTGAAGCCATTGAGGAACTCAAAGAAAATGAGTTTAAAGAACTCTATGAAGAGGTGGAGGGCAAACAGGAAAAAGCATACGTAAAAGACACGCAGCTGGATACCGATTTTGAATTGCTTTTCCCAGATGATTACATTAACAACATTACAGAGCGACTAAATCTGTATACCCAACTAAATGGAGTAGCGGATGAGGTTGAGCTTCAAAAATATGAAGGGGAATTGGTCGATCGCTTTGGCGATTTGCCTACTCAGGCAGTGGACTTATTAAACTCTGTTCGTATTAAATGGATTGCCAATAGTATTGGTTTGGAACGTGTAATTCTAAAACAAGGAAAGTTCTTGGGTTATTTTATTGCCGACCAACAATCCGAATTCTATCAAAGTAGCGTTTTTACACATGTGCTACAATACGTTCAAGCCAACCCAAAAATTTGTCAATTAAAAGAAAAACAAACCCGTAACGGATTGCGGTTGTTGTTGGTTTTTGATGGGGTTACAAGCGTGGAGAAAGCGTTGAATATTCTTTTACCATTGAATATAAAGCAAGAAGCAGAACTTTGATTTTTTGCACCCTTGGCTTAGGTTTCTAACACAATACAAAACAATACCTTCGATTTATGGCCCAAAAACCCAAAACCTATTTTAACTGGAGTTCTGGAAAGGATTCCGCTTTGGCCCTTTACCATTTACTACAACAAAATGATTTAGAAATTGATTGTTTGTTGACAACGGTGAACTCACATTACAACAGGGTTTCTATGCATGGGCTTCGCAAGGAGGTTTTAGAAGCCCAAGCAGCAGAAATTGGTATTCCTCTGGATATTCTTGAAGTTCCGGAAAACCCTTCCATGGAAGAGTACAATGGTTTAATGGGAGATAAAATCAAACAACTTAAAGCAGTAGGGTATACCCAAACGGTATTTGGCGATATTTTTTTGGAGGATCTAAAACAGTATCGGGAGCAAATGCTGGCAAAATATGATATCAAGGCCATCTTTCCACTTTGGAAAAGAGACACTAAAGATTTAATACATGAGTTTCTAGAATTGGGTTTTAAGGCAGTGATTGTTTGTATCAACAGTTCAAAACTGGACACCTCTTTTCTTGGGAAAGAATTGTCCTTGGAGCTTATAAATCAACTACCTGAAGATGTAGATCCCTGTGGAGAGCATGGGGAGTTCCATACATTCTGCTTTGATGGTCCCATTTTTACAAATCCCATTGCGTTTGAGGTCGGAGAAAAAGTATATAAAACCTATGATGATCCTTCTGACAAAACCAAGAACATCAAATTTGGATTTTGTGATATTACACTGAAATAAAGTAATCTATTCTCATTCTTTCTCCATCACACTTCAACAAGCTCAGTGTGACAAAAAATCATTTTGATAGCGCATATTTTACCTAAAATGCGTCGTAGACTAGCTTCACAAATTCACCAATTTTATTGGGTTCCAACCATCGTGTTACCAACATGAGTCCGGTCTTTTGGTCCACCACAATAAAATTACCTCCAAAACCGGCCGCATAAAATAGATGTTCAGGAACTCCCTCCCAATGGCGCGGGCCTTTCTGATTCAACCACCACATATAACCATAATTTACATTGGGAACTGAAGGCTCTGTTGCTTTGGCAATCCAGTCTTCGCTCAATAATTGCTCACTTTTCCAACGGCCATTATTAAGGAATACCAATCCAAAACGGGCCATGTCTTCTGTGTTTATAAATAGTCCAGCACCCGAATGTCCACCTCCTGTTACGGATTTCATTTTAATGCCATCAACTTCCGTCCAAGCATGGTCATAACCATACCAGCGCCAAGTAGTAGAGGCATCTATCTTATCCATAAGATGTTCTTTTAAGACCATGGGCATAGGTTTGCGCCAAACATGGGTAAGGGAGTAGGATAGCACATTTACCCTAACATCATTGTATTCCATTACGGTACCAGGCTCATTGAGTTTTCTAAATTTCCAGTCATCCAAATCACCTTCTTTTGGTGGTCTATCTGCCCAATCTTTAAGACCCCATAGTTCTCCAGACCAATCTGAGTTTTGCTGCAAAAGATGTTCCCAGCTTACCTTACTATTATGTCGTCCATCAAAAGTGCCGTCCCAGATGTACTCCCCTACTTTATCATCGGTACTTGAAATCAACCCTTTATCCGCCGCCAAACCGGCCATAGTGGATAGAAAACTCTTGGTAACACTAAAAGTCATATCAACTCTTTTGGTATCTCCCCAAGAAGCAAGTAAATAGCCATTCTTCAGAATCATTCCTGCTGGTCCTCCCCGTTTTTTAGTTGGTCCTAAAACTTCATGAAAAGGTTCCCTCTGAAATCCTTTTAAGATTGCTCGGCGCAAATCTTTAGAACCAGAATATTCATTTGCATTGGCAAAATCGACCGCCACTTGCAATTTGTTTTCATTAAAGGAAAATTGATTTTTGGAAGCTTCTTTCCAAACGGCATTGCGTTCTGGAAAGTAAACATCTTGACACACGCCAAAATGTGCAGATAATGTAAAAACAAGCAATACGATTAGATGGGCAACATTCTTCATGTATAGTAACTCTTAGTTTGGGAAATGAAGTTACTAATTGCAAGTTACATCTTGAAATGCTTTAATGAATATCTTAAAAACGCTTCTTCCTTACCAACGCTCCAGCAGTATCAAAATACCGCCATGTACCTACTTGTTCGTCTTTTTTGAACCGTCCCGTTATTTTTTCATTGCCATTGGAATAGAACTCGTGATAACGACCATGTTTAAGGCCATCTTTTAATTCTACCTCAAATTTTACAGCCCCATTGGTGTATTTTTTTATGAATGTTTTTGCATTCAAGTCTGTTGGGTAAATAGGTTTTAAGTTAAAAACTGCGTCGGTAATCTCTTTGGTTTTTGGTGATTGAACCTTACTTTTTAAAATACCTGCACCTTCCTGAAATTGGGACTTGGTTTTTACCTCTTCCACATTTTGATAGTTGACTACCAGCCTACTTTCAAATAGGTTGTCATCCGGTGTTAATTGAAATCCTACCTGAGGGAAACAAATAATAAAATCTTTATTCTTTCGTAGTTGTATGCGAGTAGAACTATCAGCCAACGAATACATATTATCATACAAAACTGGAATATTGCTGTACACATATAGACTGGACTCACTTTTGAAGTTTTTGTCAAAGTCCTTAAAATCTTTAGAAGAAGACAGGGTTTCTTTAACCGTAAAATCATCAATAATACTTTTTAGTGTATTGGGATTATTGCTAAATACTACATATTGATCTATAAGTGTAAAATAGGGTTTGTCAAATTCTTTAAACCGATTTCCCAATAAGATTTTAAAGAACCCTTTTATGGAAAGGAAATTAATTTCATGCTCTTTATAGGTAATCGTTTTAAACTTTACGGGAGTTTTCTTTTTGATTTGTTTAAGTACAAAATCCAAATTGGTTTTGGCATCCTCAATGGCATTAGCTTTTAATACCAAGGCAAGGTCGTTTTTCCCTTTTGAAATTTCAGATTTAATTTGAAGCAATGCTATCTCATCACCGATCCAACTTATAAAATTTTCCTTTACATCTATCTTAAGGAATTTCTCCACTTTTTCAATCCCTTCTTGGTACGTATCAAACTGCTCAGGACTATCCTTCTGGACTGTTTCAAAATTCTCATAAAACTCTGAAAAGCTATCAAAGCCATAACTAACATATAATGCGGTCCTCTTGGGCGCTATGCTAGGAACTGTTCGTTGGGCTTTACCGGATTTTTGAAGTGCTTCTAAATAATTATGATTGGTTGAACTGATATTGGTGTACCCATTAGCGGTAATGGTGCTATTCTTGTCCAGGTCAAAACTAAATCCAGAGAACAAAAAATTCTCACTTATCCGATTTACCCAATCACTGGGTTTATTTGAAAAGCGTTTGTAATAGTTATCCAAAAAGTCGTATTGCAGATATAATCTGAACAAATCTTCATATCCTACTTTTTTGTTGACCTCGATAAAATTCAAATTCCTCCCCAGCAATGGTTCTTGGTATTGGTCAATAGAGGCTTCCACCAAGGTATGCGTATAAGAGGCCACTAATTGGTTTTTTACAAAAGATAGGTACATGGTCTCTTTGCTCTTACGATCATATACTTCCAAAATCTCATGGTTATGATAGTTACGTTTGCTCAGAGAGTAACTATCATTGAGCAATGTGTTCAAATAGGTTTTAAGCAATTTTAGCTTAGCGATTCGCTTTAGGTCAAGTACATAAAAAATACCATAATCCTTTTCAGAAACCATATGGATGGAAATAAATAGAGATCGTCCATCAAAAAATTCAAACAACTTATGGTTGTTGTTAAATACGGTATCTACCTTCTGAATGTTTTCTGTCAACTCCGCGAAATAGCCGTTGTTTTGAAGATGATGCCAAGCATCACTTTCGCTAACTTTCTGCCAACTTTCTACCGGTTTTTCAGATTCAATTACGAAAACTGCATCCCTAGGAATCAAATAAATGGATTGCAAATTGGTTTTTGGAGATAAAACCAAGATATATAAAAGGTAGCCAATATAAATGAGCAGTAATGCAAGTAAGGCAAAGAGAAATCTTTTTTTTACCATTGGTAGAGAAGTGTCTTTTCTAACAACGAAAAAGCGAATAATTTAGTCTATCCCTTTTATTCTTATAGCGATTTCAAATCCTTGATGGTCTTAAACGCTACATCAACTTGCTCTTCATTTACCAAAATGGTGAACTCATTGGTTGTTGAAATAACCTCGTACAAAACAATACCTTCCCAGGCCAAACGCTGAAAGATAAAATAATAGATTCCCGGTACCGAGACATTTTCCGCAGGTAATTTTACAGTAATCGATGATAAGTTTTCAGCTTTTTGGGTACAGCGTTCATGTTTAAAATACTTTTCTACCACTCCATCCATAAGATTACTGATAACGATATTAATCTCATTGACTCCTCTAGAAGAAGTATAAAACACATCTTGATTGGCATTCACTTCCTGCAAGAGTCTCGCTTGTTGTCCCAAAATAGTATCCGAAGCCAAAAATGTATAATCTGTTAAGGAAGAGCGTACCGTAATTTCTCCAATGTTCTTGAGAACTTTTACAATTTTATGGGTAGCCCTAAATTCGAGATCATCGGATAGTCTTTTAAGTGCCATTACAATAGCACCATCCTTTACATCTTTTCCCAACGCATCAGATATCTCAGGTTTTATCTGTCTGGACAATGACGTAAGGTTGATTATTCCCTGTGCTAATGCACTTTGTAAGAAAGGCTTCTTTTTAATATAATGTTCAACTACTGCAGATATGGTTTTCATGGATGGTGGTTTTAAGCAAAAATAACATATTGTTACAAATAAAACAAATGGTTAAAAATGATAGAACGCATCTTTCAAATGTTCAACCTCAAATTTCTCTCCTTTCTTTATTATGGTAATAATATCAAATCGCACTTGAACGTCTAAATCTTTTTCTAGAACATAATGGTCTGCTGCCATAGTTAAAAGTTTGATTTTTTTAGGAGTTATGGTATCTGAAATAGCCGTGAAAAATCCTGTGGTCCTAGATTTAACTTCTATGATAGCAAGTTCTTCACCTTTTTTGGCGATGATATCAACCTCAGCTTTTAGATAACGATAGTTCCTAAAAAGGATTTCATAACCTGTTGCAAGTAAAAAATCAACTGCTTTTTGCTCTCCAAGCTTCCCAAATTCATTATGTTTTCCCATGAATCTTGAAAAATATTAAAAAATATGTGCAGTTCATCGAAAAATTTGGTAGTTCAAGGCAAAAACAGCGTTTAGATTGTAATTTGTTGGCTGAATTGAACCACACCCAACGTTAACTAAACATATAGTTGCCCCAAAACTATGGACCTAATTAACGCCAGACATTGCTATGGAGTACTTCATTAATTGTAATTCCTCAACTTTGGCGCCGTATACTACTCCATTGGATGAGTTGCGTGCTGCCCATTTGTATAGGAGGCTTGGTTTTAGTGCCTCAATACAAACCATTAATGCCGCTGTTGGACAAACGGCCGGCACTCTTGTGGACAATTTAGTAAATCAGGCTCTTGCTATGCCACCAATCCCAGCTCCCTTATGGGCAGATTGGACCAATGCGGATTATCCCGCTGACGACGATTTAGCAAGACAAGTAAGAAGAGCCCAACAGGAAGAGTTTTCCATTGCCTATGGCAATTCTTTATTGGACAATAATTTACGAGACAGAATGAGTTTCTTTTGGAGCAACCATTTTGTTACCGAATTGGATGTTTATGACTGTAGTTCCTTTCTGTACTATTATATTAATTGTCTACAACGAAATTCCCTAGGAAACTTTAGAACTTTTGTTAGCGAAATAGGGCTAACAAGTGCCATGCTTTATTATTTGGATGGTGTAAGAAACCGAGGTAACAACCCAAATGAAAACTACGGGCGTGAGCTATATGAGCTCTTTACCTTAGGTGAAGGTAATGGATATACCGAAGAAGATATCATTGAGACAGCCAAAGCACTTTCGGGATATACCAACCGCGGTGAAGAAGGTTGTACTCAGGTAACTTTTGATCCTGATGATTTCAATACAGAGAACAAAACTATTTTTGGTCAAACAGGGAACTGGGGTTATGATGATGTTCACAATATCTTATTTACTGAAAGAGTCAATGAAATAGCGGGCTTTATTTGCAAAAAACTATATGAGTTCTTTGTACATCCAGATTCAACCAATGATCAAGGAGGTAATGCCCCTGACATTATAAATGGTTTGGCCCAAACTTTTGTTTCTAATAATTTTGAAATTGCACCGGTACTATCACAACTATTTAAAAGTCAACACTTCTTTGATGAAACCGCTATTGGTGTTATCATAAAGAGTCCGTTTGACCTCTATATGGGCCTAATTAAAGAAACTGGATTTACCTATGATGATAGCACTGTTTTAAATGTTATTGATGCTTCTAGAATGATTGGACAGACTATGTTTGATCCATTTGATGTAGCAGGTTGGCAAAGAGATCGCGAATGGATCAACACCAACTTTATGATTGGTCGTTGGTTGACATCAGAGGTTTTTGTTGATCGTTTCTATCAAGCCAATCCAGATCAATTTAGAACTTTTGGAATCGACGCTACCAATGCGGCGGGAGCTAATGGAAATACTGAAAACGACCCATCAGTAGTAGCTAGGGCTATAATTGATAGATTAACTCCCAAAGGACTTTTAGAGGAGGTTGAATATGATGCTGCCATTACTGTTTTTAGAGAACCTTTTGAAGACACAAACATGTTTGAAGATGGTTCCTGGAACATGACACTTGAAAATACAGATTTTCAGGTGTACCTGTTAATACAACATTTGGCAAGACAACCCGAATTTCAACTTAAATAACCTTACATTATGTGCGATACTCATCATACTCACGATACAACACCACACAAAGGCCTAGAACATGATGGCCACGATTTAGAACACAAAACATGGAGCAGGCGTTCCTTTATCCAAGCATTGGGTATAGCAGGATCGGGTTCTATGTTCTTGGGAAGTAATTTAGTTTCAGCTTCAGCTCCTTCACCTTTAACTTCTGCTGTCGCAGACGCAGAGACCGATAATATATTAATATTGATAAGGTTATCTGGAGGTAACGACGGACTAAGTACTGTAATCCCAATACAACAATATGATACTTATGCTAATGCAAGGCCAAATATCTACATTCCAGAAAGTAAAGTCCTAAAACTTACTGATGATTTCGGCGTACCTACTTATATGAATGCCTTGGAGCCTCTTTGGGGTGAAGGTCAGTTTAAAGCAGTACACGGAGTCGGTTATGACGGTCAAAGTCTGTCCCATTTTACAGGGTCGGATATTTTTGCCAACACAGATTTAAGTACTACCAATTTTACTGGGGAGAGAACCGGTTGGATGGGAAGACATTTTGAAGAATGTTTCCCAGATTACTTGATGAATCCACCAGAATCCCCAGCAGCCATCCAAATTGGTAATTTGGCCAACTTGGTTTTTCAAGGTGAGCAAACCAACTATGCTTTTGTAACCAATAATGTTGATCAATTAGAGCGTATCGCTGATGATGGTGAATACTACAGCTTAGACCCAACACTTTTTGACAATTGTATGTATGGTGACCAACTCAAATTTTTGAGAGGTGTTGCCAACACAACTGAAATTTACGCTGGTAAAATTTTTGAAGCTGCACAGTTAGGTCAGAATCAAGTAGAATATCAAGACAATGGTTTTGCAAGGCAATTAGCTTTGTTGGCCAGATTGATCAAAGGTAATCTTGGTACAAAAGTATATATGATTTCTATGGGTGGATTTGATACTCACGGTAATCAACCCCTCGCTCATGAAAGATTAATGACAAATCTTTCCATTGCCATCAACAACTTCTATGAAGACCTTGCCTTTACCCAACAAGATGAAAAGGTATTGAGCATGACTTTTTCCGAGTTTGGTCGTAGAATTTTCGAAAACGGTTCTAACGGTACCGATCACGGAAAAGCCGCACCCACCCTGTTCTTTGGGTCAGGATTAAGTGGAAGTGCTTTTATTGGCGACCACCCTTCATTGGAAGATGCCAATGGGCGTGGAAACCTAGAACATACTATGGATTTTAGAAATCTCTACGGTACGGTCCTAGCAGAATGGTTGTGTGTTCCAAGAGAAGCTGTTGAGCGTCATTTATTGGGTTATCCATATCAGGCCGTAGACTTAGGTTTCAACTGTAGTGGTGAAGTCTTTGATGATATTGCAATGGATAGTGATCCACCAACATTACCAGATACGCCCCCTAGCCCAGATGGTATGGATCCAGATCCAGATGCATTGGCAACAATTGTCCATAGACCTTACTATCCAACTGATCGCACTCCACATATTTATTTGGAAATGCCTGTTGCGGCCCATGTTGATATTCAACTGTATAATATCCTGGGTCAGAATGTAGGTACTGTTTTCAATGAAATGATGCTGGAAGGTTCCGCTGAAATTAATATTAGGGAACGAATGAGAGATAGTCTGTCCACAGGAAAATATATCTATAGAATCTCAGTGGGAGACGAAAAAATGAGTAAATCCGTAATGATCATGTAGACTAGTCGTAACGTATACATTCCAGATTCCTCCGATAGTGCAACTCCCCACCCCAAGTAAGAGCTGCATGATTCGGAGGTTTCCTTTTTACGTCAATTTTGGTTTATCCTTATCCGTTTTAAATGCCAAGGCTTTTTTCACTTCATGATTTTTGTCCTTGTATACTCGGGTTACTTCTTCTTTTTTCTCTTCTTTTAAAACTCCTTTGAATTTTTCAAGATTTTTGAACTTCTTGGGGTTACCTGTACTCATCTAATAATACTTTGTATGTGTATTCTTACAATATACTGATTATCCAGTCCTCTTTTTTTTAAAAACTACATTTTTCGATATCTGTATGCCTCTCAACAAGTCCCCAAAAGGATAGAATCACTCGAATGAAATTCAGTATTTTTGGGGCTTAATTAAATTGATTCATGTCTGAGACTACTTCTCCATCAAGATATACCATAACGGCAGCACTACCCTACACTAATGGACCAATTCATATTGGGCATTTGGCCGGTGTTTATGTTCCTGCAGATATCTATTCTCGCTATTTACGTTTAAAAGGACACGATGTTGCTTTTATTTGTGGTAGTGATGAACATGGGGTCGCCATTCCCATGAAGGCCAAGAAAGAGGGAGTTTCTCCAAAAGAGATTATTGACAAGTATCACAAGATCATCAAAAAATCATTTGTTGATTTCGGAATTTCGATGGATAATTATTCCCGTACTTCGGCGGAGATTCACCATAAAACAGCATCAGATTTTTTTGAGAAGTTATATAATCAGGGAGATTTTATAGAAGAAGTAACCGAGCAATTGTATGATGAAGAGGCCCAACAATTTTTAGCAGACAGGTTCGTTGTGGGAACCTGTCCAGTATGTGGTAATGAAGAGGCTTACGGGGATCAATGCGAAAATTGTGGTTCCTCTTTGAATGCCACCGATTTAATAAATCCAAAATCTGCCATTACCGGTAATGTACCAACATTAAAGAAAACCAAACATTGGTTCTTACCTCTGGATCGCTACGAAAGTTTCTTAAAAGAATGGATTTTAAAAGACCATAAAAACGATTGGAAACCCAACGTTTATGGTCAATGCAAGTCTTGGATAGATGATGGCTTAAAACCACGGGCCGTTACACGGGATTTAGATTGGGGGATTCCAGTTCCTGTTGAGGGTGGCGAAGGCAAGGTATTGTACGTATGGTTCGATGCTCCTATAGGCTACATATCATCTACAAAAGAATGGGCAGAAAGAGAAGGAAAAGATTGGGAACCGTATTGGAAAGATAAGGACACCAAACTGCTCCATTTTATTGGAAAGGACAATATCGTTTTCCATTGTATCATTTTCCCTAGTATGCTTAAAGCACATGGCGATTTTGTATTGCCAGAAAACGTACCTGCCAACGAGTTTTTAAATTTAGAAGGCAATAAGCTATCTACCTCTAAAAACTGGGCGGTCTGGTTGCATGAATATTTAGAAGAATTTCCAGATATGCAAGATGTGCTCAGGTATACCTTGACGGCTAATGCTCCAGAAACAAAAGACAACGACTTTACCTGGAAGGATTTTCAAGCTAGAAACAACAATGAACTAGTAGCCATCTTTGGGAATTTCATCAATCGAGTGACAGTACTTACCCATAAATATTATGATGGTATTGTCCCTTCTCCTAGCGAGCTTTCGGCAATTGACAAACAAACACTTGATACTCTAAAGGGTTTTCCTGAAATACTTTCAAGTTCTCTTGAGCGCTACCGATTTCGAGAGGCCAGCCAAGAGTTGATGAATTTGGCAAGATTGGGAAACAAATATTTGGCGGACGAGGAACCTTGGAAGCTCATAAAAACTGATGAAGAACGTGTAAAAACCGTGATGTTTGTCGCCCTTCAGATAGCAACTGGTTTGGCCATATTAAGTGAGCCGTTTTTACCATTCACCTCCAATAAACTCAAAAACATCCTAAATGTCGGGCCGAGCACAGTCGAGACCCTTAGCTGGGAAAATGTGGGCACCGCGGATACTCTCCTTCCCTCAGGTCATCAAATCAATAAAAGTGAATTGTTGTTCCGAAAGGTGGAAGACAAAGAAATTGAAGCACAGTTAGCAAAGCTGGAAGCAACCAAAAAAGCCAACGAACAAATGGAGAAAGAAATCATACCTCAAAAAGACACCATCACCTTTGATGACTTTACCAAACTGGATATGCGTGTAGGTACCATTGTTGAAGCTGAAAAAATGCCGAAAGCAAACAAACTTCTGGTGTTAAAAGTGGATACAGGTTTGGATACTCGTACCATCGTTTCTGGAATTGCCGAAAGCTTTACCGCTGAAGAGATTGTAGGTAAAAAAGTAACTGTTTTGGTGAATCTAGCGCCACGAAAACTTCGCGGCGTAGAAAGTGAAGGCATGATTCTGATGACTGAAAACCAAGAGGGGAAATTGGTATTTGTAAATCCTGATGAAGATAGCGTTGGGAATGGGGAAACCATTAATTAAAATTCATGCGTTTTACATTTACCATAATTGCCTCTCTCATTATTTACAAGTTATCTTTTTCGCAAGAGATATTTGGAAAGGTAGAAGTCGCATTAAGTTTTCCTGATTTAAAGGAAACTATGACCGTAGTGGACAACAATGGACGTCCCAATATATTTTTCGTTGACAGTAAAGAGATTACTCAGGTTATATTCAATAATGATACGGAAAAAATTGAAAAAACTTTTCCTAAACCTCCAGAGACATTCCCTAAAATTCAAGGATTTAATGTTGGAAGTGATAGCAGCATTAATCTGTATTTTTCAAATTATAGAAGTGACGGATTTTTTCTCATGTCTATTAAAGAAGGGGAGAAACTTTTTCTAAAACAATTTGATTTGGGTTTTGACAACAGAGAGCGGTTTCTTTCCACTATCAATTACAAGAATCAATTTTACCTGCTTTCTTACATTGAAGGAAAATCAATCATTAATGCATATTCCTTTGAAAAGGCAGGACATAATAAAGTAGTTTACGACTTATCCAATCATACGTTTTACAACAAAAACGGTAATGTTGTTCCTTTAAGCAACCTATTAGATAAAGATAATACTGAAGTAATTGAGGATAATATTCCATACTCCTTGGAGATTGTTTCCAAAAAAATCAAAATCTATCCAAAGGATGATTCTATAACTGTTACGCTTAACCACAAAACTGATAGAACACAAATTCTTAGCCTAAATCTTGAAAATGAATCAAATAATTCATTTTTCATTGAAAACATTGGAGCTTCAGCCACAAAAAAATCCAATTCATTTATTAGTGGTAACAGATTATTCCAACTTTTAGTTTCTAGTGAATTTTTGGTGTTAAGTATCCATGATTTGAAAACTCAGGGGAAAATTACTGAGTATTCAGTTAAGAAAGATGAAGAATTTTTCTTTAAAAACTCTCCATTCTATGAAGAAGGGGAATCACGAATCCCCAATTTTTTTAATTCTAGAACTTTAAATAATCGAACCGAGATAAAAAGCACAAAAGACTTTTTAAGAAAATTATCAAAATATAATGTTGGCGTTTATGTGCTACAAACCAAAAAGCTTACAGATGTTACAATCGGTGGTTCAAAAGAAGTTAGAATCCCAGTAGGTGGTACACATTTTGGCTCTTCATCCTCTATGTCTCCTATTGGAATATCAACAATTCCAGTATTCCAAGCATACCACTCTTATTTAAAAGGTAAGTCTTCCATATTTACTCAATCGTTATTTAATAGTAAAACGCTTGAGCATATAGCTCAAAAAGCTCAAAACAATGTATTTGACAGAATTTCATTAAAATCCAGCTATTTAAAAAACTCTGTTTTGAAAAAGAAATTAAAACTTGAAACGATTTTTAAAATGGATGATTTCTTTGTTTATGGCTTTTATAATAAGAAGGAGAAGAGTTATACCTTAATGAAATTTGAACACTAGAATATTTCTTAGAATAAAACCCAAATGCAACTCATCCCCTACATCTTAAAAAAAACGCAGCTTTCAGAAAAAAGCATTGAAAATACCGTTGCATTATTAAATGAAGATTGTACCATTCCCTTTATATCTAGGTATCGGAAAGAACGCACTGGCAATTTAGATGAGGTTCAGGTTGGGGAAATCGTAAAATTCAAAACCGACTTTGAGGCTTTGGAAAAACGAAAAGCTGCCATTATAAAAGCAGTTGAGGAGCAAGGACTCCTTACCCCAGAACTCCAAGCAAAGTTTCAAAATTGCATTGATCTTACCACTTTGGAAGATCTTTACCTCCCTTTCAAAAAAAGCAAGAAAACAAAAGCAGAGATTGCTCGTAAAAATGGTTTGGAGCCTTTGGCCAAAATCATCATGGCACAACGAAGCGATGAGATTGAATTCATTGCCTCCAAATACCTCAGCAAAGAAATTGTGAATGAAGATGACGCATTGGAAGGTGCTCGTCATATCATAGCTGAATGGATCAATGAACGCACCGATATTCGCAACCAACTCAGAAATCAGTTAGAGCGACATGCCTTGATTACCTCCAAAGTGATAAAAACCAAAAAGGAGGACGAAAAAGCCCAAAAATTTCGAGACTATTTTGATTGGAGTGAATCCTTAAATCGTTGCCCTTCCCATCGCTTTTTAGCTATCCTAAGAGCAGAAAAAGAAGGTTTTATCCGTATAAAAATTGAAATTGATAATGATAGAGCGCTTGATAATATTGAAAAGCGTATCATCAAATCAAACAATTCCTGCACCGAACACATTGAATTGGCCATCGCCGATGCCTACAAACGACTTTTATTTCCCTCACTGTCCAACGAACTTTTAAAAAATACCAAGGAGAAAGCAGATACTGATGCAATTCAGGTTTTTTCCAAAAACTTAAAGCAATTATTGCTTGGGGCTCCCTTGGGCGAAAAACGAATCCTTGCCATTGATCCGGGTTTTAGAACAGGCTGTAAAGTGGTCTGTTTGGATGCACAGGGCGATTTAAAACATAATGAGACCATTTATCCACATGCGCCACAAAATGATAGTTCGGGAGCTATCAAAAAAATAAGTTCTTTGGTAGATGCCCATAAAATTGAGGCCATTGCCATTGGCAACGGGACAGCATCCAGAGAAACTGAAAAATTGGTCAAACGCATACACTTTAAAAATCCGATTGAAGTTTTTGTGGTCAGTGAAGCTGGCGCTTCCATCTATTCCGCATCTAAAATTGCAAGGGATGAATTTCCTAACTATGATGTAACGGTTAGAGGTGCTGTTTCTATTGGTCGCCGTTTAGCCGACCCCTTGGCAGAACTGGTAAAGATTGATGCCAAATCCATTGGTGTTGGGCAATACCAACATGATGTGGATCAGACCAAATTAAAAACCTCCTTGGACACTGTTGTAGAAAGCTGTGTAAACTCTGTTGGTGTAAATATCAATACTGCCAGTGTTCCCCTACTTAGTTATGTGTCAGGCATTGGTCCCAAACTTGCCGAAAACATAGTGGCTTATCGTAACGAGAATGGTGCTTTTAGAAGTAGGTCAGAAATTAAAAAAGTACCTCGTTTGGGAGGAAAGGCATTTGAACAGGGAGCTGGATTTTTACGCATCAAAGAAGGTGAAAACCCTTTGGATGATTCTGCTGTGCACCCAGAAAGTTATGGTCTTGTTCAGAAAATGGCGAAAGACAAGGGAGTTCCATTATCGGATATCATCAGAAACAAAACCGTACTGGAAAGCATTGACCTAAAATCGTATTGTACCGAAACTATTGGACTGCCAACCTTGGAGGATATTCTTGAAGAATTGGAAAAACCAGGATTAGATCGTAGGGAAAAAGCCAAAGTGTTTACCTTCAACCAAAACATTAAACAAATTACAGACTTGCAGCCTGGTCAATTACTGCCAGGAATCGTCAATAACATTACCAATTTTGGTTGTTTTGTGGATATTGGCATTAAAGAAAGTGGCCTCATTCATGTATCGAATCTTTCTGACTCCTTTGTCAAAGATGTAAATGCCCACGTAAGCTTACACCAACAAATTGTGGTTAAAGTTTTGGATGTAGATGTGCCAAGAAAACGCATTCAATTGGCATTGCATAAAAAAGGTTGACCACATCATGCTCAAAATTGCTTTTCACCCCATCTACAAGCACCCGCTGCCAGATAAACATCGGTTTCCCATGATGAAATATGAGCTATTGCCTCAACAATTGCTTCATGAAGGCACTTGTATTGAAGATAATTTCTTTCAACCAGAAATCCCAAGTGATGAACCTATTTTGGCAGTGCATGATTCAGAATATTATAAAGCTTTGGTCAATCTAGATATTAAACCAAGTGCAGCCAGAAAGATTGGTTTTCCTTTGAGTGATGAATTGGTGCAACGGGAACGCATTATAGCAGATGGGACTATTAAAGGGTGCGAGTTTGCCTTAAAGCATGGCATAGCAATGAATATTGCTGGAGGCACCCACCATGCCTACTCTAACCGAGGAGAAGCTTTTTGTATGCTCAATGACCAAGCTATTGGAGCTAGATATCTTCAAAACAAAGGATTGAGAAAAAGAATTCTAATAGTGGATTTAGATGTGCACCAAGGCAATGGTACCGCAGAAATCTTTCAAGGTGACGATTCCGTTTTTACTTTTTCAATGCACGGAAAAGGAAATTACCCCTTTAAAAAAGAAATATCCGATTTGGATATTCCATTGGAAAAAGGGACTACAGATGAAGCATACTTACTGCAACTAAAAAAAACTCTCCCAGAACTATTGGAAAAGGTCCGACCCAATTTTATCTTTTACCTATGCGGTGTGGATGTCCTTGCTTCGGATAAATTAGGAACCCTTGGAATGACTATGGAAGGTTGTCTGGAGCGTGACCGCTATGTACTTCAAACTTGTCATAAAGCTAAAATTCCCGTACAATGCAGTATGGGGGGAGGCTATTCTCCAGATATTAAAATAATTGTTGATGCACATGCCAATACTTTTAGGGTAGCACAGGATATTTATGCCTAATTTTGCAAGTTCTTTCAGTCAATCATTTATGCAATCATTCAAATTTCTTTTTCTCCTGTTAATTACTGTTCAGCTAAACGGTCAGGAGCTAAAAATCAAAAAGGAAAAAACCCTTTGGAATAATTTCACTTACGATATGGGCAATGTCTTTGGAGGTGTTGGCCATTCCTATAGCAGACCTTTTCATTGGAAGGGTAAAGACTGGTCCCATCTGGGTTATTTAACTGCTGGTACTGCCTTTTTATTTACGGTTGATGACGAAATGGATAATTGGGTGGATGGTTTTAGGGAAGATGTCCCAAGTTTTCTTGTGAGTTATGGAAACGAGTATGGGAACCCACAAAATAATTATATGGTTACCGGAGGAGTTTATCTTGCTGGACTTTTTACCAAAAATGAAAAGCTGAGACGTACAGGAGTTTTATTGATTTCATCTGCAACCGCTATTGGCTTTTTGCAGCAGGTAAGTGCGCGTATGATTGGCAGGGCCAGACCAAAAAGTGGTGACCCATCCAGTGTATATGATCCTTTTCAAATAGCTAGGAAAAAAAATTATGATTCATTTCCTTCTGGGCACACCATGCTTGCGTTTACCAATGCATATGCCATTGCAAAACAATTTAAAAGTCCTTGGATAAAAGCTGGTATCTACACCGTGGGAATGATTCCTGGTTTTGCTAGAATTGTTGATAATTTTCACTGGGTTTCCGATGTAGCCTTCAGCACCGTTCTTAGTATTTTTATTGTAGAATCCATAGATAAGTATCTGGATAAAAAATACGATCAAAAGTATAACAACACAGGAAAGGACCTAAGCTGGAACCTATCTTTGGCCCCAAATACTGTTGGTTTGGTCATCCAATTTTAATATTTCAATAAAAATCAAGATTACAAATACTCATTTTGTAATTTTATATCTTAAACACGTATCAAGCTATGTTATCAAAGAAACTTGAAAAAGCACTTAACGATCAAATACAAATAGAAGCGGAATCTTCGCAGGTATATCTATCCATGGCATCTTGGGCAGAAGTAAAAGGTTTGGAAGGAATCGCCGGTTTTATGTACGGCCATTCTGATGAGGAACGCATGCACATGCTAAAATTGGTTAAGTATGTAAACGAGCGTGGAGGACATGCTAAAATTTCAACATTAAAAGCGCCAAAGACGGACTTTGTCTCTTTCCAGAAAATGTTTGAAGAGTTATATCAGCATGAAATCTTTGTATCCAAAAGCATCAATGATCTTGTTCATGTTACCTTGGAAGAAAAAGATTATGCCACGCATAATTTTTTACAGTGGTATGTAGCGGAGCAATTGGAGGAGGAAGCCTTAGCCAGAACCGTATTGGATAAAATCAATTTAATTGGCAATGACAAGGGTGGCCTCTACCTTTTTGATAGGGATGTACAACAGATTAATGTTGAAAGTGCAGCTTCTAATACTGCTGGCGAATAATTTTTGACAATTCTTTTATTTAGATTAATTTAAAATAACTATTTTTGAACCATCTGCAATTACGATGGGAAAAAAGAAACAGGATCTAAAGAAAAGAAACAAGGCCTTATTGAAGGAATTGCCCATTACCAACTGTAAAACAAAGTGCTGTAAAAAATTTAAAAAGGGAGAGAATAAACGGTGCAAGCGTTGCCCATGTTTTGACCTGCTTAAGAAAGTAGCATAAAAAAACCGCCAATTGGGCGGTTTTTTTATTTTCTATGTCCGGGGACTTTATCTTTTTTCTTTTGAGCAGAAGATGATTGTACCACTTTCTGGGTCTTAAGACTTAATACGTTATCCGAATTGGATACTGACAAATATTCCTTTGCTTTCTCTAAATACAAGTCGCTATGCCTGTGTTTATGATTGCAAGTTTGCATATGTTCATAGTATGCATCTTTCTTACTTTTCATATACACCAAGTATGATGTAAAGTTTGCCTTGCCCAAATGCCTTTCGTAGTTACGTTGATCTATCCAATAATCAGATTCATCTTGATTACCCAATAGTTGAAGTGATTGCTCATAATGGGCATCTCTTTCAGCAAGTTTTTCATAAAAGCGCAATCCCTTTCTATGTTGCACATCATTTTGAGCCCATGCCGACAGGCAAAAGCTACAGGTGAAAAGCAACGTAAGGGTTTGTACAGACTTCATGATACCTTCTTCTACTCTATTAGACGCACAACCTCCTAGAATGTTGCGCTATCTTATATTAAGTTAAAGTTAAAATGCAGCATAAAAAAAGAAAGGGGGTCAATTGCCCCCCTTTCTCGATAATCTGTACAAAATCAGTTACTTACCTAGCATTAGCAACTCATTACACTTAATTTCTGTTATATATCTTTTTTCTCCTTCTTTGGTTTCATAGGATCGTGATACCAGTTTACCTTCAATAGCAACTTCTTTCCCTTTTACCAAATAGCTTTCCACTATCTCAGCGGTCTTTCCCCATGCCACAACATTGTGCCATTGGGTGTCTGTCACTTTCTCTCCTTCTGCATTCTTATATGACTCATTTGTGGCAATGGAAAATTTAGCCAGTTTATTACCATTTTCCAAGATTACCATTTCTGGGTCATTTCCTAAGTTTCCAATCAACTGTACTTTGTTTTTTAGCGAATTCATAATTTTATTTTACGTGTTAAACAGTTAATACTATCGAACTCTTATCATCCGACAGGACAAACTTACTATTGGAAAAAATCATGAATAGGTTCTTAAACATTTGCTTTCGTTTGTAAACGAATGTAATTGTTTAAAAATGGGCATCTATATACAAAGTGGGACAGGATTAAATAATATTTCTGGGATATACTGGGGAAGTATTTTTTTCGGGAGTCATGAATCTTGGTTAGTTCTCCGCTAATTCAAAGAACCAGAGCGCAAAACACTATCCAGACATCAAGGAGCGTTACGGTACTTTACCAATTCTACCAACATTGGCTAGTTGCCGTCCTTCTTTTTGGGAACCGACACCTTCAGTACATCATCTAGCGTTCCCTCTATCTTGAGTTTCTTTTCGTACTCTTTGGCACGTTGTTTTTTCTTTTTTAATTCTTTTCCTTGTGACATTACATAAAGATAATTACTTTACGATTATGGAAATAACTAGATGGCAAAAAACTAAGTATTTTTTTGGCAAGTACTTGTATATAATATTGTTAGGATATTCTTTATTGTATCTTATTTTTTATTCTATTTACTACTTTAACTCTGAAGTTAATGAATTCCTAAAGGATTATGATAGGTATATTGAATACCTTAAATCATTATCATTATTTGCCTTTACTGGAGGAATATTTACTGTTGCGCTAAAGTATATTCAATACCTCAAAGTATTTGAAAAAGAGTTCGATAGGATAGTTGACTCTCCAAAATTCAATCAAAAACTAAAAGCCACAATAAGTGCAATAACTTTTTCAGAGGATTTCCTGAACAAACAAAGTGACTTAAACAATATTTGGAAGAAGGTCACTCTTTCTAAATATAAGAATGAATTTCCTGAATTATACGATAAAATTCAGAAAAACATTGAAAACGAATTATTTCAAAATAACAGCTTAACAAAGTACTATAAAAACGTACAAATAAGTTATGAGCTAGAACTCGTAGAAGGGCTTCAAATCAGGGTTAAGGAATATTCTTCATTTACAATAATAAGGAATAACACAAACTCATTCACGTGGGAATTTTTTGTATCATTTTATCGTGACTTTGAGGAGGAAATTGAGTCTGAAAGTAATTTACTCAATGTTGAGAAAACAAAAATAGATGGAACAGAAATAGATATTAAAAAGTGTAAGATTTTAAATGAAGAAGAAAATGAATTTTTTACCCGTAAAAAATATTCATACGAACTAAAAGGAAAGAAGGAGTATCACATAGAAAGATGTTTTGAATTCTCTCAAAACTTAGATGAAGATAGAATTATTAGTTTTAGTAGTAGTCATGTTATTGATGATTTATCGGTTTATATTAAAAAAGGCGATGATTTAGAGGTTGTGTTCGAACCTGTGGGTAAAAATCAGTTCTATAAGAACAATATTTTTTCAGATGCACGGTTATCATATATAAATAGAGATGTTTTCCTTCCAGGTGAAAAATATAAATTATTTGTATTCAAAACATAATTAACATAGTTTTGCACTAACTTATTTGGATATACAACTCTTAATACGTATTTTTCTGAAAACTAAAAATCATATAGCTATGAAAACCAAGACAGGAATTTAATTCATAAATATATAAATTAAAAAGCCCATCAATTGATGGGCTTTTTTACTTTTCGGTCAGCTTATCGTAACTCAAAACACTCTCCGAGTCCTCCAAAAACTGATTAAAACGCTCGTTTGAGGTCAAAGTCCTATTGTTGAACCTTGCAGCATATTCATCTAGATAACGGCTAATATGCTTATCGCTTACCTGATGATACACTCCATAAAGACCACGTTTTAAAACACTCCAAAAGTTCTCAATTGTATTGGTGTGTACTTGACCCTCTACATAGATATTAAGGGCGTGCTTAACGTTGTCATGCTTATAGGTTCTTTTCAACTGCTTGTATGCAGGGGCTTCATCTGAATAGATAGTGCTGTCAGCAGGAACATGCGTTTTAACGAAGTCTACCATATTTTGTGTGGTTTCTCCCGATACGTACCTTAAAGCAACCTTACCGTTGCGCTCAATGATCCCTATGATGGTTTTCTTTGCCTTGTAAGGCTTACCCTCATTGGTTAGGTTCTTATCCTCGTTTGAACGTCTTTTGTTAAGATGCTTGTTAGATTCCTTACCGCCAACGTATGCAGCATCAATTTCTACCATTTTGTTCTCGCCCAACATTTGCGGGGCTTTGTCCCTTAGCATTTCCCTGATACGGTGCAGAACAAACCATGCAGTTTTCTGGGTTATTCCCAAATCAATTGCAAGTTGCACACTGGAAATGCCTTTCTTATGCTCCGTTGCCAACCAGATTGCAGCAAACCAGATACGGAAAGGAATCTTTGAGTTCTCAAATATCGTACCTACCCTAACAGTAAACTTCTTGTGGCATTCTTTATCTCTACACTTCCAGCCTCTATTGGTCTTATAAGGGTTGGTGCAACCACAATGAGGACATGCAGGCTCATTTCCCCAACGAATATTTTCGTAGTACGCTATCCCCGTAGCTTCGTCTTTGAAGTAATCTAAAAGTTGTGGTAGTGACTTGAATTGCATTTTGGTTTAATTATATATACAAATATAACCGAATATATTGATATATACAAATATATTCGAATATTATTGTATCTTTGTGCTATGGTCACATACAAAGAGCGACAACAGAACAAAAAATACTACGTGCTATTGGAAAATGGCGTGCCTTTAGGTACGTTCGGTAATCTGAAAAAGATCACGGAATATATGGATGGTAAAGATTTCCCTAGTTACTGGACATTGATACGAAAGTCTGAAAACCCTTTAAAACATGGCATTTACACGATATATAAGGTAAAACATTACTAAAACACAATATCTGTTATCAAATGAAATTTTATTCTTCGTCTAAATACTGACTACCTGTGTATCAGTTATTTAAAGTGTTATATAGAATATATAGTTAACTATCACTACATTGATCGTTAATAACTCTTGAAAACTACGAGGTTTGTAGTCCATTTCCGATCTTAATATAGATTAGCTTTGTCTTAATAAAGCAAAAAAGCCCAAACTTGGCGGAGCGGACTTTTTTGGTTTTTTAGAAATGTAATAAAAAAGTAGGGGCTGTTAGATTTAATTCTTGCTGGATTCCTACCTAGTAGAAGTGGGTTCGATTCCCACCAGCTCCACTTTTTTGTTATACAAATATAGCGAATAGCTACTAAACACAGGAAAAATAAGTGCATTATGTCGAAAATATCCTTAAAAGATTTACTGGAAGAAAAGGCTCTATTGGAGAAAAAGTTGACCATTTTGAATTTGATGATTGACGCATATTCCGATGATAATTTTAATATCATGGACTTGGATTCTCCTATTGAGTTTGCTTCCACAATGATAGAAACCAAAGAGGTTCCCTATGACGATTTCCCGTACCATAAAAAATGGATTGAGCAAATATTGTATTTATTGGAAAAGAAAGGTCGGTTTTTAAGTAATCATGAATTAGCAGAGTCACTAATGCCTTATTACCATCAGTACAATATTGATAAACTAAAAAGAAAGGTATCAGTTAACATATCAGCTGCATATAAAAACAAAACTGTTGATGGATTGATTAAATTTAGAATCAACAATACCCCGAAAGGAAATGTTTGGGGCTATACAAGATGGTTGGATGATAATGGCGAAATATTAGAAAAACACCGTCCGTTTGATTTAACTGAAAGCGGGCAGATGACAATATATTAAAATTGGTGGCACCGAAAAGATAAGTCCAGATTCAAGGTTGACGAGCCGGAACTGTACATTGCTTGAAGTGCCACTTTTTAAGATACATACTCCGCAACATTAGCGGAAAACCAGACGAGAAAATTAAAGTGTGCCGTCTCCCATTAGGATAGGGCTTTGAATAATTACCGTCGGAAAAGGGGTATACTTAGCGGTGCGCCCCTTTTTTCATTGTCCAAATCTAGGGAATATCCCAATCAGATCCAAGACATTTACGATTTATTTAGCGGTGCTGGAAGTTTCCTTAGTGATGTTGTCATAGCCAACCCACTCTATCAACCCCTAGATTCATTCTTAATCTGGTTGTGGAACCAATGAGTTAGGAGGTAGTGAAGAAATCCATGCTTGTTTACCCGGCCAACCAATATTTTGATGAAAACACACAAGTGCATCTGGACCTACCGTTCCAATTCCTGTTCGTGTACTATGCTCAAAAATTATTGAGCCATCAGGCTGACGTTCCGCACTGGTGGCGGTGATATAAATAGGTTCTTCTCTTCCGGGCATAAAAATAATATACGATTTTTCGGCCATGATTATTTTTTTAAGGGTTTTCCTACAAGATAATAATTTTATTTCATCCTGTCCCATATTGTATGTAGATGCCTAAAAATGTATTTAAATGTCATACTTGGAAAATCACCCACCCTATCAACCCCTAGATTCTTTTTCTTTTCTGGTCAATTTTTTGTATATTAAGGACATGGATTTGCCAGATGAGTTTTACCAAATACTAATTTCAATTATCTTACTAAGTGTAGCGATGATTTTTGTCGGTTACTTTACAAAAAGGGGTAGGAATTTCAGAAGCAGCAGAAATAAAAAGGCAAGGAAGCAGTTCTGACCGCATCCACATCCAGAAAATTCGACCAATAATCCTCTTTTACAATTAATTAAACTCCTTTGAATCTTTTTCAATTGGTTTTGTCCCTCTTTATATATAGATGCCATATTTGGGAAATCACCCACCCCATTAACCCCTAGATTCTTTTTCCGGTTTAGGAGGGTTTTTCAAGGTTTACAATAAGTATCCCAATATCACGTTTTGTAAGTGTATTCTTTCAGGTTTTGTTAGGTTGATTTGGGAAAACAACTTCATGAGAGTACAAATAGTTCTATATATGGGATAAAGGTTGCCATACCTTTATCCCTTTTTTTGTTTTAGCTTTTGGTCCCACTATATATACACCCCTTGGTCTTTTTATATCATTTACAGTTAAATCATTAGAAAAAAGATTCGATAGTATTTCAGCATTATTTTTTCCATGAATTTTTTGATTTTTTTCATCGTCCCCCAATTTTAATGCATGCTTATCCAAAAAAATATCCCATGCCTTATTATGCAAATCGGTATCAAAAAACAAGGGGATAAAATTTAAACCTCATCAACACCATTCTTAAAGGTTTCGCCTTTAGAAAACAAACATAGAGAAGAATATTTCCGAGGCGAAACGGTGAAATTGAAATGCTCATAAAAGAGCAAAAACCTGTCATTAAACTATTGGCAATTTTCTAATTCGTTTTCCCGTAGCAGCATAAATGGCGTTTGCCAATGCCGGGATTGCTGGCGGTAAAGGAGGTTCGCCAAGACCTCTCGGAGGCAGTTCATTTTTTATAAATTCAACATTCATCTCT
Source organism: Flagellimonas sp. CMM7 (assembly GCF_021390195.1). NCBI lineage: Bacteria > Pseudomonadati > Bacteroidota > Flavobacteriia > Flavobacteriales > Flavobacteriaceae > Flagellimonas > Flagellimonas sp. CMM7. The sequence goes on from NZ_CP090003.1 coordinate 1,516,333, forward strand.
GGCACTTCCCCTAGCCGCATCCACTTATAATCATGAAAATTAGACTGCTGTGCCGCGCCATCTTTAAAAGTTATTTCCCCATAAAGTGCTGCACATAATCCTTCAAGGATTCCGCCTTCCACTTGAGCTCTTGCTCCGGAAGGATTTACCACTATACCGCAATCTACCGCAGCATCTACCTGTAAAATTTCAACCTTTCCACTTTCACCTACAGCTACAGTTACAACCTCGGCAATAAACGATCCAGCCCCTTTTCTAGCGGCAAATCCCCTTCCCTGCCCTTTAGGTAAGGATGTATCCCAATTGCTCATTTGCCGTACCTTATTGATTACGACAATCAAGCGTTCTACATCAAACTCATAATCACCGACCACTGGGACCATTCTCTTGGGGCCTAGGAATTTTAAAAAATAATCAATGGGATCCATCTTGTTCAAAAATGCCAGCTCATCCAAAAAACAATGAACGGAAAATGCATTGGCCGAAGACGCTACCGCACGCCATTGGCCTAAAGGAGCATCGCTCAACACGTGTCCATATTCCAATTGAAGGTTGGGAACAAATCCGGCAGGAAAGTCATATTCATCTATTTCGGTGCCGGCTGGACCTCCTTCTCTTCCTAACGATGTTTTGCGGGAAGCATTGGCCAAAATGTGCTGCCATCCCGTTACCATACCATCTTTATCCAGCGAAGCAGAGATTTTCTGCACACTTCCGGGTCTATACCAATCATGCCTGATATCCTCTTCCCTAGTCCAGGTAAGTTTAACCGGTTTTCCAATTTTCTGAGATAAAACGGCCGCGTCCATTGCATAATCCACATAATATCTTCTTCCAAACCCACCGCCTATTCTAGGCAGGTGAATTTTAATCTGCTCTGGTTTTAACCCAAACAATTTAATCAACCCATCTTGCAATGCTTCCGGATTTTGTGTTGGGGCCCATACCTCACAAATATCAGCTCTAAAATCAACCATACAATTCATTGGTTCCATGGTAACATGTGCCAAAAAAGGCAACTCATAAATAGCTTCAAAACTGGAAGCAGCACTCTGTTTTGCCCTAGCGATGTCTCCATCTTTTCTTTCGATAGATGTATTTGAAAGTTGGGCATGAAAACGCCCAAAAATCTCATCTGTATTTTCTTTTCTTGTATTGGAATTATCCCAAACTACCTTAAGCTTTTTAGCAGCTTTAAATGTGGCCCAGGTTGAATTGGCAATAACTGCAATACCATTCACAAAGTTGGGACTGTTGGGCCCAAGCAGTCTTCCACCATACTCCATATTATTAAGTTCTATGATATCGATAACACCATTTACGGACCTTGCTTCTGTATCGTCATAACTACTTACCCCACCTTCAAAAACAGGGTTTTTTACAGCGGTGGCGTATACCATTTCTGGAAGTTTTAAATCGATAGCATATTCAGCACCTCCACTCACTAACTTATCCAAACCTACTTGGGAAATGTTCTTACCAATAATTTCAAAAGAATCGGTTGGTTTAAACTCCACTTGCTCTGGCAATGGCATTTGAGAGGCTTCGGCAATAAGTGCCTCAAATGGCGTGGTATCGCCGGATTTTATATGTACTACGTTACTGTTTTCTGTAGTAAGTTCTTCAAAGGGAAGGTTCATTTTAAGCGACGCTGCCTCTATGAGTACTTGTCTCACCATTGCCCCTGCTGTTCGCATCAAATCCCAATTTAGAATAATGGCATAGCTGCCACCTGCCCATTGCTCATCGTAAATGGTATCAAAATCTGCTTGAATCACTTTCACTTTATCCCAATTGGCACCCAATTCTTCGGCTAAAATCATGGGGAGGGAAGTTTTGATTCCTTGTCCAATTTCTGGGTTCTTGGCAATGAGAGAAACCCATCCATCTGTATCAATTTGTATAAGGGGTGAAAACTCATATGTTTCTGCTACAGATTTTTTGGGAATGCACGATTGAAGATGCACTCCTGCTATAAGGGCTCCACTGGCCGAAACCATAAGTTTGATGAAATTCCTTCTTTTTAATGTGTTTTTCATTTCACTACTCTTCTAATTTGCTTGCAGCCAACTGTATGGCTTTACGTATTCTTGGGTATGTACCACATCTGCAGATATTGCCTGCCATGGCAGCATTTATTTCATCTTCAGTTGGGGCCGGGTTTTTGGAAAGTAATGCAGCAGCACTTATTATTTGACCAGATTGACAGTAACCGCATTGCGGCACGTCCAATTCCATCCATGCTTGTTGTACTGGATGGTTTAGGTCTGCGGACAACCCTTCAATTGTCGTGATGTTTTCTTCTAATGCGGCAGCAATTGGAAGTGTGCATGATCTAATGGCATTGCCTTTGTACTGCACAGTGCAAGCACCGCAAAGACCTTTTCCGCAACCATACTTGGCTCCCGTTAATCCTAATTCATCTCTTAACACCCAGAGTAATGGGGTATCGGCATCTACGGAAACCGTTTTTTCCGCATTGTTCACTGTTATTGTGTAGGATGGCATAAGTGTATTTTTGAATTCATGATTAGGTGAAGATTGATTGATGAATTTTTTGGGCCCATAAATCTGAACCCAGAATCAATCTTAAACTTACCCAATAAATAAAATGAAATTCAGGCCTTGCAGTAAACGGACAAGGTTTTGATAGCGAACGGCACTAATACGTTCTATCCTTAAAGAAAAGTGTAATCTCTTTGATAAAAGTTCTACTCACTCTTCGTCTAGTGCCATCTTTCATGATTACCTCTAAGCTATGATCACCCCCTCTAGAAAGTTCAGCTACATAGTTTACATTAATTATGGTAGAGCGGTGGATTTTCCTGAACATGTTTTGGGGAAGAATGTCAAGGAAAGATTTTAAAGGTTTGCGCATCACAAAAATACCTTTGGTAGTAAATAGCTTGGTATAATAGTTTTCCGAAGCAAGTAGATAAATTTGAGAAGGTTCGCAGAAGTACTTATTACTTCCTCTAGTCAGTTCTAACAATAATGGAGGTTTTGACTCGGCTTCTCCTGATGTCTTCAATTTGTCTATAATAAACCAAACTAGGCCAATGTCAACCAATGTCCAAAAGATAAAAAAGTAGCGATATACCCCAAACTTGGATCCTTCCAAACCTAAGTATGGACTGTATGTTGAACTAAACTTAAAAAACCAACCAAAATGCAAACAGATTAGTGTCAAACTAGTGCCAAATAATAGAAGAGTGCCAAATTTAGATTCAGTAGTACTCTTAATAATTTTATCCAATACTTTAAAACCAATAATCCAAGGAACCCAAATTGCAAATTGCCAAAGCAATACGTGGTGTAATGTCACCTGATCCCGAGTGGCATATTCTCTCCAATAAATCAATACGCCCAGTATTACTGCAATTGCAAGTATTAAGCCTATAAAATTTTTGGTTTTCATTCTATTTTAAATGCAAGACCTTAAAGATATATTATTCATATTTCCATACCCTTAAGAAATTCATATTTTTAGATAGTGTATTCCTAAATTGAGTTCTGCCAAATAAACATAAAGACAGCAAGAATCGGGTTTTACTCCGCTCTTCTCATCAGTATTTTTGAGCAAATTAAAACAGGTATTATGAACGAACAGGAAAACTTAAACTATGATCGTATAGCAAAAGCTATAACTCATATTCATACTAATTTTAAGGAACAGCCCAGTTTAGATGAAATTGCAGAACATGTTCATTTAAGCCCATATCATTTTCAGAGAATTTTTAAGGAATGGGCCGGGATTACCCCAAAAAAGTTTTTGCAGTATACCAGCGTTCAATATGCAAAACAAGTATTGGATCAGGGTACAACTACTCTTTTTGATGCGGCTATGGAAACTGGGTTATCTGGAACAAGCAGACTGCATGATTTATTTATCAGTATTGAAGGGATGACTCCAGGAGAATATAAAAATGATGGAGAAAATTTAAGCATTAACTATAGCTATGCCCATAGCCCCTTTGGACTGGTTGCTATAGCTTCTACACCTAAAGGATTATGTCATGTGGCATTTATTGATGATGAAGAGAAAGGTTTATATGAGCTTAAAAAACAATTCCCAAAAGCACAATATCATCAACGTGTAGATCAAACACAGGTTAATGCCTTGATGGTCTTTGCAAATGATTGGAGTCAGATTTCTGAAATCAAGCTTCATTTAAAGGGTACAGATTTTCAATTAAAAGTCTGGGAGTCTTTACTTAGAATACCAAAAGGGCAATTGGCCACATATGGGAAAATTGCAGATGTCATAAAAAAGCCAAAGGCTTCTCGTGCCGTAGGCACCGCAATTGGCAGCAATCCCATCGCATATTTAATTCCATGCCACAGGGTCATTCAATCTTCAGGGAACTTAGGAGGTTATCGATGGGATAGTATTCGTAAAACGGCCATTATTGGGTGGGAAGCCGCACAATCACATTAAACATTTCATTCTTGAATCTTATGGAAATCAAAAAAAGTGGATTGGACGGTATTATTTGGAAAAATGTACAAAACGAAATAGCACAAAAGGGATATGCTATTCTAGAAAATGTGCTGGATGATGCAGATTGCTCAGAATTAATCGATGCATTTACGAATTCCAGTCTTTATCGTAAGACTGTGGAAATGGAACGGTATCGCTTTGGATCAGGAACTTATAAATATTTTAAGTACCCACTCCCCAGTTTACTATCGCAGCATAGGGAAGATATTTATCCAAAATTAGTTCCTGTGGCAAACCAATGGATGGAAGATTTAAAAATGGATGTCACTTTTCCAGAAAATTTAGCTGAACTCCAAAAAAAATGCGCACTAAATGGACAACATTTAGCAACCCCATTAATTTTAAAGTATGGGAAAGGAGGTTACAATACGCTGCATCAAGATTTGTACGGAGATGTCTATTTTCCCATGCAAGCTGTTCTGTTTTTAAATGACCCAGGGACTGATTATACTGGCGGTGAATTTGTAATGACACAACAAGTTCCGCGTGCACAATCCAAGGCAATAGTCTTACGTCCAAAAAAAGGCTCCATGCTCATTTTTACAACCAATTTCAGGCCGATGAAAGGAAAAAAAGGACATTATCGTGTTAGTATGAAACATGGGGTTAGTGAGGTAAATTCTGGAGAGCGTTACACCCTAGGCATCATCTTTCATGACGCTACCTCATAGCTATCATTGAACATACAGCGCTAACCAAATCTGAGCTTTTTAGTTCCCTGAAACAGAAAAAAATACAATGGGCCGGCAATAGTAAGCTTAAAATTTATGGAACCTTGCAGTGCAAATCAGGAAAACGTCTAAAGATGGAGAACCGTGTTTTCTTTAATTCTGAGAAAGAAGCTGTTCAAGAAGGTTATCGCCCCTGTGGTCATTGTATGCGGGAAGATTACATGGCCTGGAAAAACAATACACTTATCTTTGTGGTTTAAAATCCAACAACATGGAAACATGGTTAAACCCGATTGAACTAGAAGGTGAATTGGTTAAACTGATTCCGATGGAAGCATCTCATAAACCTGATTTGTTGGCAGCAGCGGCAGATGGTAAGTTGTGGGAATTATGGTATACTTCGGTGCCTTCTTCAGAAACCATTGATACTTATATAAGTAACGCTCTTGAAGATCGAGAAAATGGCCTTGCGCTACCTTTTGTAATTATTGATAAAAAGACAAAATCTGTTGTTGGTTCTACTAGATATTGTAGTGTAGATGCTTCAAACAGAAGGGTAGAAATCGGGTATACATGGTATGCTCAAAGCACGCAACGTACAGGAATCAATACAGAATGCAAATATCTTTTATTAAAACATGCCTTTGAAGATAGGAGTGCAATTGCGGTAGAATTCAAAACCAACTTTCATAATTTTCCCTCCAGAAATGCCATTCTTAGACTAGGGGCCAAACAGGACGGTATTATAAGAAACCACCGAATTGATCAACAAGGAAACATTCGAGATACGGTTATATTTTCCATTTTAGAAAATGAATGGCCCACAGTAAAAACTTCAATACATTTTAAAATGAAAAGGACTTATTAAGTCCTTTAAGTACTATTTACCTTAAGAAGACTGGCAAAATTATAAGTGGCTTGTTCCAGGTTTTTAAAGCTATTGTTTTGGGCATCCTCAAGATTGCCAATTTCATTTAGAATTGATATGGCATACGTAAGTCCCAATCCTTTCATTTCATCAACTGAAATATCAACAGACCCACAAAAAGCAGCAACAGGTATGTTTTTCGTACTTGCCAATTTAAGCACTCCGTCGATAGTTTTTCCAGAAGAGGTTTGACCATCCAATTGACCCTCACCAGTAATGATCCAATCAGTCTCTGCCAGTGCGTTTTCAAAATCCGCCATTTCCATGACTAGGTCTACTCCAGATGTCAATACTGCATTTAAAAAAACCATTGTGCCAGCACCCATGCCCCCAGCAGCTCCAGAACCTGGTATACTTTGCACATCTACCTTAAAAGCGGACTGGATTACTTCAGCAAAATTTTTAAGCCCTTGATCTAAAAAATTCACTTCTTCTCCTGAGGCTCCTTTTTGCGGGCCATAGATATATGCTGCCCCGTTTTTGCCATATAATGGATTATTTACATCACAAGCTACTTTAAACTTTGTTTGGGAAAGTCCTTTGAGAGCTCCTTTTTCTACAATTCTCTTTACTTTAATCAAGTTTTCCCCTGTGGGATTCAATTTGTTGCCATTACTATCTAAGAATTCATACCCTAAAGCAGTTGCCATTCCCATGCCGCCATCGTTAGTTGCACTCCCGCCTATACCAAGAATTATTTCTTTTACTCCTTTTTTCAAGCCATCTGCAATTAACTCCCCCGTGCCAAAAGATGTGGTATGCATGCAGTTCATTTCATTCTTTGCAAGTAGCTTATACCCTGATGCTTCAGACATTTCTATAAAAGCTGTTTTCTTATCATTAGAAAGTAAATATCCGGCATCTATATTCCTAAAAAGAGGATCTTTGACTGTAATCTTGACTTCAGAAGCATTTAAATAATGCTTTACAACTTCTATAGTACCATCTCCCCCATCAGCCAATGGTTTCTTAATGATAATAGCATCAGGAAAAACCATTCTAATTCCACTTTCAACGGCTTCGCAAAACTGTTCCCCTGAAAGTGAGCCTTTATATTTATCTGGAGCTAATACAAACTTCATTTGAATAAAATTAGTATTTCTAAAGTTATTTAATGAATTATCTTTTTGTTATTAGAGAACGGCATATGTTTTGCACCCACCAGTAAAAGTATTTACCTTTAATTAAATTTTCGATGATGAAAAAAATTGTTGTTACTTTTATTCTAACCTGTGTACTAACCTCTGTAATGGGACAATCAAAAAACTTTCTGGACATACCGTATCTTGAAACATCTGCAAGAGTGGATACATTGGTAACTCCCGATAAAATCTATTTGAACATTACTATTAAAGAGAAAGATTCCAAAGGAAAAAAATCTGTTGAGGAGCAAGAAAACAAAATGGCCCAGAGTCTAAGGGCTTTAGGAATTGACCTTGACAAACAATTGGTAATTAAGGATCTTAGCAGCAACTTTAAGAAATATTTTCTACGCCAGAAAGATGTTTTAAAGAGCAAACAATATTCTCTTTTGGTGTATTCCGGAAAAAAAGCTGGAGAGGCAATGGTTGCCTTGGAAAAACTGGACATTGCCAATACATATTTGGAAAAAACCGAATATTCTAAAATGGATGAGTTGGAATTGGAACTTAAATCCAAAGCTGTAAAAAAAGCGAAAAAGAAGGCAGAGGCTTTAACGGCACCGTTAGGACAAAGCGTGGGTGCTGCTATTCATATTTTGGACACCTCCACTCCCTATTACCCAAGATACAACCAAGCACCACGTATGCAAATGAAAGCCATGGAAATGGATATGGCAGAAGCAGAACCTTTGGATATTGATTTTGAAAAAATAAAGGTGGAGACCTCTGTAAATGTAAAGTTCAAGATTTCCGAATAGTCTAATCGAGCACAGACAGCCCTTGTTGGACCATAAGGTTCAATTTATCGGGGTTTGAATCTACTTTTGCCAAAACCCGTAATCCGCTGAAAAGGGCAAAAAGCATTAGACCTATACTTTCAGCATTTTTTGAAGTATCAAATTCGCCACTGTTAATTCCTTTTTGAATGTAATTGATAAAAAGGGCTTCCACATTGGCTTTGTTGTCGCTCAAAACCTGATGGATTGCTTTATCACCAGGAATAAGTTCTGTAGTAGTGTTGACCACAAAACAGCCTTTGCGCGCTTCATCCGTAATTGCTTCGTCAATAGCATTATCAAAAAGCTTTTTAAGTCCTTCACGAACAGAGCCTTCCTTATCAAAAATCGCTTTTAGCGTATTTCCCGTGACACTTCTATATTGCTCAAAAGCTTTATTAAAGAGTTCTTCCTTACCTCCAAAAGTATCATATAGACTCGCCCTATTAATGCCCAAATAGGATACCAAATTCTGCATTGAAGTGGCATGGAACCCTTTTTCCCAAAAGAGCTCCATTGCCTTGTTCAATATTTCCTTTTCATCAAATTGCTTTACTCTTGGCATTATTCTGGAATAATTGTTCCAAATTTATTGAAAAAAATTATACCTGTGCAAGGCCACCATCCACAGGGATTTCAGCACCTGTAATATAGCTACTGTCGGCAGATGCTAAAAATAAAGCGGTTGTAGCCACCTCATCTGCACTACCAAACCTTCCAAGTGATACCATAGATGGAAAACCAGATGCCATTTCATCTATACTTTCCTGAGGCACATTATGCTTTCCATAGATTGGGGTGTCTATAGGGCCCGGCGCTATAGCATTAACTCTGATTCCTTTGGGACCAAACTCGCTAGCCAATGTTCTGGTCAAAGAACGTAAAGCTGCCTTACTTGATGCATAAGCCGCCATCCCGGCAAATCCTTTCACATTTACAATGGACGTATTAAAAATAATACTGGCACCTTCATTTAAATCATTGTAAGCTGCTTTTACTGTAAAAAGAGGACCTCTAACATTGATGTTATGCACTTCATCAAAAATTTCTTCCGTAAGCCCATCTATAGTTTCAACTCTAAAAACACCTGCATTTAAAAAGAGTACATCAATTTTTCCGAAAGCATCTACCGTAGTTTTAATCAATTGCTCGCTATCAGTGACACTACTTGCCTCCGCTTTTACTAAAAGAAAATCACCTTCTAATTCCGATTTTAGCGCATCCAATTTTTCTTGACTTCTTCCCGTCAATACAACTTTTGCCCCTTCTTCTAAATAGCGTTTTGCAGTTTGCAAACCCATTCCACTTGTGGCACCTGTAATTAAGGCTACTTTGTTTTCTAATTTTTTCATGATAATAATTTATTTTTCGATTTTAATTATGTTTTGGAACGTTCATTCCGATACAAACATATAAATAACGGAACGATTGTTCCAAATAAAATTCAATCTTTACATTTTTGTTAACATTCTTGTCAGGGTTTTGTATCTTCCCAGAAGCTAAATCAAATCAAAATGAAAGCATTTCAATTCTTCCTTGCCCTTCTTTTACTTATCTCTTTTGACAGTGAAGCACAACGCAGAAAAAAGAAAATCCCCTCACCCAGCATTGTTCTTAGTGATTCCATGTACCATGGTTTAAAATGGAGAAATATTGGTCCTTTTAGAGGTGGAAGAAGTGTAACATCCTCGGGTGTCATTGGGCAACCCATGACCTATTATATGGGCTCTACTGGAGGTGGTATTTGGAAAACCGTTGATGATGGTATTACTTGGAAAAATGTTTCAGATGGTTTTCTTAAAACAGGAACTGTAGGGGCCATTGCCGTTTCTGAAAGTAATCCAAATATTGTTTTTGCAGGTATGGGGGAACATGCAGCAAGGGGAGTAATGACCTCCATGGGAGATGGTGTCTACAAATCTACAGATGCTGGAAAAACGTGGAAACACGTGGGTCTTGATGAAACACGTCATATTTCTGATGTGATCATCCATCCTACAAACCCAGATATCGTTTTTGTAACTGCTCAAGGAGCGCAATACGGGCCTTCAAACCAAAGAGGCGTTTATCGCTCATTGAATGGAGGTGATACATGGGAAAATGTGCTTTTTGTAGATGAAAATACAGGAGCTTCCTCTTTATCAATGGATATGACCAACCCACTGATTCTATATGCCGCAATGTGGCAACACAGACGTTATCCATGGACAATAGAATCTGGTGGTGAAAACTCAGGATTGTACAAATCCACAGATGGTGGCACCAATTGGAAAAAGCTTAAAGAAGGCCTCCCCAAAGCATTTGGCAAAGCCGGAATTTCAGTTTCACGCGCAAATGCAGAAAGGGTTTTTGCGGTTATTGAAGCAGAAGGAAAAAAAGGAGGTGTTTACCGAAGTGATGATGCTGGTAAAAAATGGATCCAAATTAACTCAAACAGAATAAACATAGCCAGGTCTTGGTATTATATGGAGATTTTTGCAGATCCGCAAGATGAAAATGTGGTCTACGTGTTAAATGCCCCGGTAACAAAATCAATTGATGGCGGAAAATCCTTTACTCCGTTACCCACTCCTCATGGAGACAACCATCATCTCTGGATCAATCCAAACGATAACTCTAAAATGATCAATTCAAACGATGGGGGCGCCAATATTTCAAACAACGGCGGTAAAAGTTGGAGTACACAACAAAATCAACCAACTTCCCAATTTTACAGGGTAATTACGGATAATCTGGTGCCGTACAATGTCTATGGAGGGCAACAGGATAATTCTGCCATTGCCATTGCCAGTAGAACCAATGATAATGGAATTGATTGGAAAGATTGGTATTCAGTTGCTGGTTGTGAAAGTGCCTTTCTTGCGTTTGACCCAGATAATCCAGAAGTGGTCTATGGAGGTTGTTATCAAGGTATTATTGAAAAATGGGTTCGCGCCTCTAGAGAAGGAAAAGCCATAAAAGAATATCCCGAATTAGGTCTGGGCAAAGTGCCAAAAGATTTTAAATTTAGATACAATTGGAACGCCCCAATCATAAGTTCTCCACATGATAGAAACACAATTTACCATGCAGGAAATGTTGTTTTCAAGACTATGGATGGCGGTCAAAGTTGGCAAGTTGTAAGCCCTGACCTCACTAGAAACGAATTGGAGAAACAGGGCGAAGGCGGAGGTCCATATACCAATGAGGCAGCTGGGGGAGAAAACTACAATACTTTAATGTCCTTAGTTGAATCACCACACGAGCAAGGAGTACTTTACGCTGGCAGTGATGATGGTTTGGTCCATATTACAAAAGATGGCGGTGCAAATTGGCAAAATATTACTCCTCCCAATTTGCCTGAAGGTATCATCAATAGCATTGAGGTATCCCCGCATGATTCTGCAACGGCCTACATCACTGTAATGCGATACAAATCTATGGACTTGAAACCCTACATCTTCAAGACCAGTGATTATGGCAATACCTGGACCAAAATCACAAATGGTATAACGGACAAACACACTTTTGTTAGGGTAGTTAGAGAAGACAAAAAACAGAAAGGATTGCTATATGCAGGAACGGAAACGGGCTTATATCTTTCTCTAAATGATGGTCAAAACTGGCAGCCTTTTCAATTAAACCTTCCTGTAGTGCCCATTAATGACCTTACAATTCAAGATAATGATTTGGTGGCCGCCACTGCTGGACGCTCATTCTGGATATTGGACGACTTAGGAGCAATACAAAACAGTTTGGACACCTCTGAAAAGCTAAAGATTTATAAACCAAAAGATACGTATCGCATCTTTGGGGGAAGTCCAGAAAAACCAGTTCCTGGCTTGGGCCAAAATCCAAAACAAGGTGTCACCTTTGATTATTATTTACCAAAAGATTCAGATTCTTTAAATCTCAAACTTGAGATCCTTCAGAATGGGACCGTTATAAAAACGGTCAACAATACAAAACCAAAGGATTTTAAATCATGGCCAGGTGGTCCACCAAAGCCAAATGTTTTGCCTTCAAAAAAAGGACACAATCGCTTTACCTGGGATTTTAGTAAAGAACAGATTCCATCAATAGATAAAGTTTTTGTTTTTGGCGACTATAAGGGTGCAAGTGTTGCTCCTGGTGTGTATACGCTAAGATTAAGTTTGGAGAGTGAAACAGTAGAAACTGAGGCTATTGTTTTGCCTAACCCAAAAATTGATGGTACTCCGGCAGATTATGCAGAACAACAGCAGGTATTAAATCAAATAGAAAACGCTGTGTACGCAATGCACGAAGCCGTTAACCAAATGCGCTCAGCCAAAGCACAATTAAAAAGTTATGGCAAATTGCTGAAAGAAAATGAAAATGCGAGTGAGCTGTTAAAGGTTGGTGATTCTTTAATGAAACGTATTAAAATTTGGGAAGAAAACCTTATTCAACCCCAACAAAAAACTTTCCAAGATGTTATCAATTTTCACAATCAATTAAATGCTGATTTCATGCATCTTAAAGGGTTTGTGGACACTGCAGAGCCGAAAGTGACAAAAGGGGCCAAAGAACGTTTGAGGGACCTTTTAGCACAATGGAAAACATTTGAAAACGAAAAGAATAGCATTGTAAATATAGAGATGGCCAAATACAATGAGTTGTACAGCACCCTGAAATTACCTGCAATACTATTAGAAGATTAAGTTTAAAAAATGCAACAATCGTTTATCGTCGATCAAGAGTTTAAAGGTATAGACTATACCCAAAATCGATTGCCCAAGTCGGACTATGAAAACTGTGTTTTTGATAACTGCAAGTTCTCAGATGGCTATCTTGACAATCAAAATTTTATGGAATGCGAATTCATAGCATGTGATTTGAGCAATGCCAATCTAAAAAACACCATCTTTAAAGAAGTGATTTTTGTAGGATGCAAATTAATTGGCCTCCGTTTTGAAGATTGTAGTGATTTCTTAATGTCTTTTCAATTTGAAAAGTGCAATTTGAATCTTGCGTCCTTCCTTGGAATGAAACTGAACAATACCAGATTTGTTGATTGTAAGTTGGAACAGACAGACTTCGTTCAAACAGATCTAACTGGAGTACTTTTCTCAAACTGTAATATGGAGAATGCAATTTTTCAGCATTCCATTCTTGAGAAAGCTGACTTAACCACCTCATTTAATTTAAACATTGACCCTGAACAGAATCGTCTGAAAAAGGCAAAGTTCAGTAAAGACAACCTTATTGGTTTATTGAGAAAATACGATATTGTAATTACATAAGACGCTGATTATGTCTGAAAAGAAATGTCTTGAATGTGGTGAAAAACTGCTGGGTAGAATAGATAAGAAATACTGTTCTGACCATTGTAGAAATGCCTATAACAATAGATTAAATAAGGATAGTAAAAACCTAGTAAGAAATATAAACAATAGGTTACGTAAGAACTATCGCGTACTTGATAGTTTTCCTTTAAAGGATGGTAAAACAAAGACTACCAAAATGCGGCTTATGGATAAAGGTTTCGATTTTGAGCACATCACAAACCTTTATACTACCAAAAAGGGCAGTACTTATTACTTTGTGTACGATCTTGGTTATTTACCGTTGGACAACGACTACTATATGATTGTAAAACGCGAATGAGGATTATTTCCAGTTATGGGAACTGAGTTTCAAAGCAGCGACAACGATATCCTTTCGGCTTATTTGTCCTACCAGTATATCATTTTTCATTACTGGCAATCTGCGCCTTTTATGCTTATCAAAAACTCCAGCTGCATCAAAAATACTCATATCATGAGGTATGGTCTCCACATTTTTGGTCATGTAGCGCTCAACACTTTTATCTAAAATAGGTTGATTAAAATACCTGCTCTCAGAAATTTGTTTCATACAATCCGCTTCTGAAATAATTCCAACCAAAAATCCATTTTTGTCCATTACAGGTCCTCCTGAAATATGGTTTTTTGCAAATGACTCCATTACTGCCAAGATGGATTGTTCTGGTGAAAAAGTAACCAACTTCTTTGTCATATAGTCTTCCACAAGTATGGGCGCATCGTATTCTTTCTTTGAAGCCCCTTTAGATCTAACGCCTTGAAAACTCTTGATTGCCATATCGTTACTTTTTGGGTTGATTAATAAATATAGGGAATTTTAACGAATTATTTAAATTTAATACGATAAACCTACGAACCTTTCATAATTTTATACTTTTACATGCCAACTCAATCAAACTATGAAGTTTTCAAGAACGCTTGCGCTAATACTGCTTCTTTTTGCAGTGTATTGGAGCTACAAATCTTTAATGCCGCCATATCATAGTGATCAGGATAGTGGATTACAATCCTTTTCTACAGATAGGGCCTTGGTCCATGTCAAGAATCTTGCTAAAGAGCCACATGCGGTTGGCTTTCCAGGACATGCAAATGCAAGGGGTTACGTTATATCCGAACTTAAAAAACTTGGATTGGAAACTACCACCCAAGAAGGATATACCGCTGGTGACTGGGCGAACCTCAGCAAGGCTACAAACATATTGGCCAAAATTGAAGGTTCGGGTGAGGGCAAGGCACTTCTTTTGTTATCCCATTACGATAGCAACCCGCACTCATCTTTTGGTGCCAGTGATGCAGGGAGTGGGGTTGCTACCATTTTAGAAGGTGTTCGAGCATTTTTGGCAGAGAATAAAACTCCAAAAAATGATATTATCATTCTTATTAGTGATGCAGAGGAATTGGGACTCAACGGCGCTGACCTTTTTGTAAATAATCACCCATGGACAAAAGAAGTAGGGTTGGTATTAAACTTTGAGGCACGCGGCAGTGGCGGGCCAAGTTACATGCTTATTGAAACTAACAGGGGTAACGGAACCCTTATAAAGGAGTTTACAAAGGCAAATCCCAAATATCCAGTAGCCAATTCCTTGGCATATAGCATATACAAAATGTTGCCCAATGACACAGATTTGACGGTTTTTAGGGAGGATGCGGACATAGACGGTTTTAATTTTGCTTTTATCGATGATCATTTTGATTACCACACGGCGTTGGATACTTATGAGAGATTGGATAGAACTTCTTTGGCCCATCAAGGCAGTTATCTAATGCCATTATTAAAACACTTTAGTGAGACCAATCTTAACGATTTAAAAAGTTTGGATGATTTCATATACTTCAACCTTCCTTTCTTTAATTTGGTTTCGTATCCGTTTGAGTGGATTTGGCCCATGTTTGGAATTGCAGTTCTTGCATTTGTACTTCTACTCATAACCGGTTTTAAGAAGCAGAAACTTAACGTAAAAGATATCTCCATAGGTTTTCTACCCCTATTCATCACTTTAATTATAAATGGAGTATTAGGGTATTTTAGCTGGAGTGCAATAAAATGGTGGTACCCTGACTTTAATGATATGCTCCATGGGTTTACCTACAATGGACATCTCTATATTATGGTCTATGCCCTTTTATCTTTAGCGGTATGCTTTTGGGTTTACCACAAGTATAGAAAAACAAGCACATCCAACCTTTTAGCAGCGCCTGCTTTAATATGGTTGATCATATGTGGCCTTGTTGCCATCTATTTGCCAGGAGCCAGCTTTTTTATTATCCCCTTGTTTGGTTTGCTGGCAGCTTTTATGGTGACCATAAATCAAGAGGAGCCAAATCCGTTCTTGCTGGTCTTTTTAGCACTGCCGGCCGTTTTTATCCTTTCCCCTTTCATAAAAATGTTTCCCGTTGGCCTAGGTTTAAAAATGATGGTGGCGGCAACTGTTTTCACCACCCTACTTTTCTTTTTGGTACTTCCATTTTTTGGACAATTAAAAAATAAAGAACGCTTGGCGTATTTAGCAGCTTTCCTATTTGCTGTATTTAGCATTTCGGCCCATATTAAATCAGATTTTAATGAAAAACGCCCAAAACCAAGCAGTCTTTTGTACGTGTATAACACAGATAATGATTCAGCGATTTGGGCAACTTACGATTATAGGCTTATAGGCTGGAACGGTCAGTTTCTAGGAAGTGAAAAGCGAGTCCCCGAGACTGGTGAATACAAGACACTCCCCAGTAAATACCGCACCGAATTTACTTATGTTGCAGATGCTCCAAAAAAGGCCATTGCAGCACCATGGATAGATACAGTCAAAGACACTATAATTGGAAATGAGCGTATTTTAGAATTATGTGTTACTCCAAAAAGAAAAGTCAATCGGTTGGACATCTACAGCAATCCCATAAAATTAAATTCGGCAAAAGTCAACAACATCAAACTTTCTGACTATTTTCTAGAAAATCGGAAAAAAAGACTGATCACCAATTACATAACCGATAATGATTATACGGAACTAGAATTGAGTTTTCCAAAAGACTCGGTGTTGGAGCTGACATTTTATGAAGCTTCCAATGACTTATTGACCAATACGGCGTTTACAGTTCCCGAAAGACCAAAAAATAGTATTCCAATGCCTTTTGTACTTAATGATGCTATCTTGGTGACCAAAACAGTAAAATTTGAATGATAACATAGGTGTATTGGGTTGTGGTTGGCTTGGGCTGCCCTTGGCCAAGTATTTCCTTTCTCAAGGACATAAGGTTTATGGAAGCACAACTTCAGCTGAGAAGTTGAGACTTCTCCAAAAAGATGGCATTCATGCTTATCACATATCATTGTCTCCTGCCGGAATCCATGGAGATATTCAAGGTTTTTTGTCCAATATTAACATCCTGATTATTAATCTTCCACCAAAATTAAGAAGTGGTAATCAGGAGAGTTTTGTAGAGAAAATAAAATTACTGCACTCGGAAATTAAAGAGAATACTGTTCTTAAAATCATTTTTGTTAGCAGCACAGCAGTTTATGGTGAGGTAGATGGTGAGGTAACCGAAACAACAGTACCAAAACCTTCTACTGAATCTGGCAGGCAATTATTGGAATGCGAGCAACTTTTTCAACAAGACAATGCTCTAGAAACAACTATCATTCGGTTTGGAGGGTTAATTGGACCAAATCGGCATCCAGTAACAATGCTCTCAAAAAGACAAAAACTCACCAATGGGAACCATCCTGTGAACCTTATTCATTTAGATGATTGCATTCATATGATAAGCACTCTAATTGAAAACAATTATTGGAATCAGGTATTTAACGGCGTATATCCTTTACATCCAACAAAAAAGGAATATTATAGTTCGGAAGCCTTAAAAAGAGGTATTCCTTCACCCGATTATTCGGGTAGTTCCTCGGATAAATTTAGCAAGATTGTATTAAGTAAGAATTTTCTTGACAAAAATCATGTTTTTCAAACTTCAATTCTGTCTTAGTTAACCACAAAATAAAGCTGCTTCACAACAATTAAGACAATTTTAAGTTAATTAATTAACTGATTTTTAATTGATTATATCTTTCAACAGTATCTTTGTACCAGTATAATTTATTAGTGTCATGGGAAATTCAAGATTAACAACAAGAATCTTGATGGAGATGGAGAATTTGATTACAAAAAGTAGTACAAGAGAAAACATAACCTCAAGATTTCAAGATTTACATAGATCAATTCTAAGAAAACATTACAATGCTGCAGATGTGGATATAGATTATGATAGGCATCGGGTAAAAATGGATGTGGTATTAAATGATAAAGAATATGATCCAAAAACCATCAATATGGTGGTTTCCACTATACCTGTCAACCTTTTTTATAAGGATCTTAATGCCTTTTTAAAGTCTTGTTTGCTAAAAGATGTAAAAAGTCTTGCCTTTTACGCAAGTTTGCTCAAACAACATACAGATAAGGACATTTCAATGATGGCCCTTTAAAACAACAAAATTGTTATTGAAAAAGGATGTCATATGACATCCTTTTTCTTTTTGATCCTTATAGTATTCTTTAACAGCATAATACCAATAATTTTTTTAGTTTTGGCGCACTAAAGTCAAGATAAATGAGAAAGATTGTTTTATTGTTACTATTGTTCATAGGTTTCAATGGTATTTCACAGAATAAAAGTGAGCTTTTAAATCATTATGAAGCCTTTTACAAGGAGATGCGATCACAGGGAGATATAAATGGTGTTATAAGTTCATTGACCCATTTAAATGTGCTCTCGCCTTCCAAAGAGCGCAAGGACACATTGGCCTTTGTCTACATGAACAACAATCAGCACATGCAAGCTTTGAACACTATTGGTATTGAGAAGAAAGATGATGACTCTGATTTGGCCGTACAGGTAAAAGCAGTTTCCTTAAAAGCTTTAAACCAGCCCAAAAGAGCGTTAGAACATTTTGAAACGTTATTTGCACGTGTCCCATCTGCCTTTTTAGCTTATGAATTGGCCGACCTTAAAATACAAACAGGAAACAACGATGGCGCCTCTGTCAACATTGAATATGGTATTGCCAATGCCAAGGATGATATGAAATATGCCTTTTACGAAAGACAGCAACCTTACGAAGTTGCCTTAAAAGCAGCTTTCTATCACTTGCAAGGATTAGTAGCATACAACAAGGACAAAAACAATATTGATAGTGCAATTGCTTCTATAGATGAAGCCCTAAAAATTGATCCCAACTTTAATTTGGCCAGTTTAAGCAAACAGGCATTGGAATCAAGAAAGGAAAAACCTGAGGGACAAGAATAAAAAGTTATTTATTTCTTTTTAAGTCGAAGAAGTAACAGACTATCCTTTTCCTTTTTGATTTTAATCAGTTCCGCAACATTATCGTTTGGTACAGCAATAGAAAGTACATAATGGGCAATTTTCCATTGCCCATTTTCTTTTTTTATAACTCCGGAACCTCTGCAAAGCTTCATTTGTGTATCCAATAGCTCATCAAACCAAGCAAAATCTTCTGTTTTATTCATGTAGATGTTACGTTCTACAGCTGTAAAACTCCATGCTTTCCCTTTATCAAAATAAGGTTTGGAAAACTCTTTAAAAGCTGCATTTTGCCAGTTTTCCGTTGCATCCGTACCAATAAAAACTCCATCCTCGGTCATTTTACTAAAATAAGAGTCAAAATCAGCATTGGATGCTGCAAGATGCCAATCATCCAGTACCTTGTTTATGTTTTCCTTTTCGTTATTCTGTGCTTTGATCGTTACTCCTAAAATCAACAGGAGACCCAATATAATTTTACCCTTCATTTAAAATCAATTTTGTGTCCAACTGGCTATTGACCAAGACATTGAACTGTTTACGAAATGCATTGTAAGCCTCCAACATCTCTATGGTTGTTTGTGTGGCATCCCTATTATCCAAAACACTGGCTTTTACTTTTAGCATGTATGTTTTAAGAACGCGTTGCCTACTTTTAATTTGAAATTTATCAAACACTTCTGGGTATTCTCCCTTTGCCAAAAGTTTTTCTTTTTCAATAAGATCATCAATGGCCAATATTAAATCTTCATTGTTTCTGGCTTTGTACAGAACATCAACACTGCTTGACATTTTTTTAAACTCCGCCCATTCTTCAACAATGATGGTTGCCTTAGGATTTATGGTAAGTTTTTTAGGCATTTTTTGGTAATTGAAAACAAGTTCATCATTTCCAATATCCGAAGCGTTATTTCCATTTTTTTTACAACCCATCAAGATTATAAAAAAAGCTAGAATGCATGATAATTTTCGCATAGGCGAATGTACAAATTTTAATAAAAGCTATATTTACCAATTAACGAGATTAACTTCAATTTAAATGCAAAAACCCATTCTTATTCTTGGCGCTTGTGGCCAAATTGGCACAGAACTTACTATTGAATTAAGAGCTAAATATGGTTCTGAAAATGTTGTTGCCAGTGATATTAGAGAAGGTAGTGAGTCCCTAATGGCTTCTGGTCCTTTTGAGTTATTGGATGCCATAAATTATGAAGCCATTGAAGACGTGGTCATGCATTATGAAATTGATGAAGTATATCTAATGGCGGCTATGTTGAGCGCCACTGCTGAAAAATTTCCAATGCGGGCATGGAATCTAAACATGAATTCCTTGTTTAATGTGCTCAATCTGGCAAAAGACCGAAAAATAAATAAAATCTTCTGGCCCTCCAGTATAGCTGTTTTTGGTCCGAATACCCCAAAAGAGAATACGTCCCAAAATACAATCATGGAACCCAGCACCGTTTACGGAATCAGCAAACAATCTGGAGAACGTTGGTGCGAATATTATTTTAATAAGTTTGGAGTGGATGTACGTAGCGTAAGATATCCAGGTCTAATTAGTTGGAAAACGATGCCCGGTGGAGGCACCACAGATTATGCGGTAGAAATATACCATGAAGCATTAGGAAAAGGAACATACACATGTTTTTTGAATGAAAGCACCAAACTGCCCATGATGTATATGGATGATGCCATTAGAGCAACTATAAGTTTAATGCAAAGCAATCCTGAAAAACTAAGTGTTCGATCATCCTACAACTTGGGAAGCATGAGTTTTACTCCAAAAGAAATAACGCAGAGCATTCAAAAGCACATCCCTGATTTTAAAGTGACCTATGAACCGGATTTTAGACAGCAAATAGCAGACTCATGGCCTAGCAGTATTGATGATATCACTGCAAAAAATGACTGGGACTGGGAACCTATGTTCGATTTGGACAACACAACAGCAGAAATGCTCAATAATTTGAAAAAGACCTCATAATTCGAGTCTTGCTTGCTAAAATTATGTGTTTTCAATATCGGATTTTCCACCTGTCTTTTTCAACAATTTAATGTGATGTATTTCAACCCCTTTATCAATGGGTTTTAGCATATCATACATATTAAGTGCAACTACACTGGCTCCGTGCATGGCTTCAACCTCAACTCCGGTTTTATAAAAGGTTTTTACCATGACTTTTACCGTAATATCCAGACCATCTATCTCATATTCAATAGCGCAATGCTCAACAGGTAAAGGGTGGCAATCTGGCAATAAATCCGCTGTCTTTTTTACTCCTAAAAAACCAGCTGCTTTGCTAATGGAAAATACATCTCCCTTGGGCACAGTTCCTTTTTTAATGGCATCTATGGTTACCATGGAGCTTACTTTTACAACGGCTTGGGCAACTGCTGTTCTGTAAGTAGATTGTTTCTGTGTAATATCAACCATTTTCCTAGGTATTTACTTTCCATTGATAGGAATCATCTTCAAAAAGCTCTTTTCCAAAAACAGGTACATGAGCTTTTATTTCCTCGACTACAAATTCCAGTGCCTCAAATGCTGTTCTTCTATGGGGTGATGACACAAACACAAAAAGACAGATTTCGCCAACGCCGACTTTTCCCAAGCTGTGATAGATATGCATACAGGTGATGTCAAACGTATCAAAGGTCTTTTCCCTTATCTCATGGAATTTAAGGTTGGCCATTTCTTCATAAGCGGTATATTCTATAGCGCTTACAGTTTTGCCTTCTATTTCGTCAGCTCGTACCTGACCCAAAAAAATGTCATGCGCCCCTATCTGGGTTTTAGATTGGTGCTTTGCAATGGAATTTGCTATAAAGTCAGGACTTATAGCGCCTTTCCTGAATACGTTCTTTATTTTCTTTTCCATAGAAAATGAATTTATGCTAAGGTAGCTAAGAAAAGTGAAAAGTGAAGTGATTTTGTGACCCCTATGTAGATATAATCAAAGGGTAAAAACCTGCTTTTTTCGGTTTAATCAATAATGTGTTCATTCTATTTACTAGAATTGGCTTCTAAATTTTCGATGTATTCCAAAATAGCATCAGTAATGGGTCTAGCGGTACCCATATCAAAATTGGAAAATACAAAGATGCTATAACCCGTTCCAAAGTGTTTCACCCAATTTGTACTAGCTCCTCGGGCACCCCCAGCGATGCCAAAGACACTGCTTGGAAGTTCTTCACTTAATTCAACTGATCGGCTAAAAAAGAGCTTTAACCCCCTTTCATTTAACAGATGCATCTTAACTAGTGCGTTCTCAAGTCTTAGAAAATCATTTACCGTCGAGTAACCTCCTCCAGCAGGAGTTCCTTTAACAGGAATAATACTGGTATTGGCTATCAACTGACCTTTATTCTCTTGGTCAAAATACCCAATGGCTGCATTGTTCAAGGGTTTGTCACGTTCAAAAAGGCCAGTATTAAGCATGCCTGCTTTATCAAAGATATTCTGCTGAACAAAATCATCGTAAGTCATTCCAGAAACTTTTTCGATAATATGACCTAACACTTCATAACCAGTATTGCTATATCCTTCCTGGGATCCAGGTTCAAACTCTAATGGAATATCTCTTATAAACTTCATGTAATCATCAAGACTTCTGAGATTAGACATATTAGTATTGAAATAGTCATTGTTCCAATAATGGCTCCATCCACTCTTGTGAAAAAGAAGATGTTGAATAGTCACTTTTGACCCTACCTCTTTTGGGAAAATACTGGTATATGTGTCGATAGTTGCACTAAGATTAACCTCACCCCGTTCCAGAAGTTGCAGGATTGCAATTTTAGTAAATGCTTTGCCAAGGGAAGCTACATTAAATTTTGTATTAACCCTGTTTGAAATATTTCTACTCCTATCTGATAATCCATATGCATTTTCAAAGAGTATTTTTCCTTCTTTAGCCAGCAAAATGGTGCCAGAGAACTTTTCGTTTTTAGTTACACTATCTAAAAAGGTTATTAGGCCGTTTGTATCTAGATTCTCTGAGGGTTTGGGTTTCTTATTTAAACTTAAACAACTGTTTGTTATCAATAATAGCAAGCAAATTGAAGATGATTTCAGTATTTTTTTCATATCCTATAACAGTGTAATTAGTAATTTAAACTTATATACTGACTATAATTCTTTAAATATATTTACTCCTACCTCTTTTCCCTGTTCAGAGGACATTTCAAATTCCTCCTTTAGAACAAGCTTGTTATTCTCGTTTGAAATTTCGCAAATGGACGTTCCATGATCCATTATTCCATTTATTCTAATCTGACAATAACTAAAATGTAATCGGTCATTTTTTACATTACCTACCAGGTATCCCTTTCTAATCTCCCCTCCTGAATATTTTGCGGAAACTAATTCTAAGTCTTGCGTAAACTCAAATAGGGTATCCGAATTCACAATTCCATTTGGAGCTGTTTTTACCACATTCATCCTAATATTTTGAAACATCCATCAAGTTTAATTTTATGGAATAAATAGCTAACCACTTTTTAGCGTACAATCAAATTAATAGCTCAAGTACCACTTATAATTAGCATTTTGATCGTAGATTCTTTCATCAAGAGTGTCTTTGATTTTTATATCAAAATAAAACTCTTCCAGTCGTTTTTTTCCCGCTACATAAAAGGTTACTTTTTGCTCCACAAACCCTTGGCCAAGTGGCTTAAAGTTGTCATAAACCACATCCACAGTTTTATCATCATCCGTCGTGTAAATTCTTCGCATACAATAAAAGTTATTGGCATGTAACCAAATTTGATTCTTTTCATTACCAATCACATAGACGGCTTGTTCCATGAATTCGTCTTTGCGAAATGTATTGGTATCATAGCCATACTTTTGCAGTTTATCCAAAGACTCTTCTAATGAAATAAAGTACAGTCCTCCTTTAAAGACTAGATGGGCGGCTGGTTTTGCAATTTTGCTAAAAAGAGTATCCTGTCTAAAATTATATGTAGAATCGTTTCTATAAATGGTGTAAATATTTTCTTTAATATCTCTATCAATTCTAAAATGATAGGGGTAACTAACCGACTCGTACCAAACCGTCGAATCGGTTTGCTGCCCATTCTCATCAAATCGTAAAGTGTGTTGCTTAAAGGTGAAGTTTTTATACCATGAATTATCATTTTTAATCTTCATTGCCCTGAACAAGTCTTTGGTACTATTAAGCTCACCTTCTTTGTTCTCACAAGATGAAAGTGAATATCCAAAAAGAATCAATAGTAGTAAATTAGCTAAAAAAGGTTTATAGTTCTCCATGATCATTAATTCTTAGGTAAGTATTTTTCCGGTATAGGATTCTCTTCAGATTCTTGGGTAAAATAAATGTTCATGACAACCCATCTTTTTCCGGTATACATCAATTGCATGCTATTAATACCTCGCATGAAGGGTTCCGTATCATTTTTACCATTAAAACATTCGTAGGTGGAAAAAACATGAGCTATTTGTCCAAATCGTTCAGTCACTCTGTGCAACTCATTTTCAAAAAATCCGTTTTCCAGCATCCATTTTAATGATTTATCAACATAATCGTCCATAGTTACATACCGTGCGCCGTAATTGCCATTCTTTCGTTTTCCTGAGGCAATAAATTTCGCTTCTGGATGAAATAAATAGCGAAGCAGCTCATCATTTCTTTGTTGCCCTTTAGGCCCTGAAATGACTTCATACAAAGTTTTAACTGTGCTATCCAAAGTGGCTACCTTGCTTTTATATTTTTTATCAGCAACCTCATAATCTTCTTTATTGTCTTGTGCTATGGTTATAAAGCTCACAGATAGCAAAAGGAGGAATGGAATTGATTTCTTCATGGTTGTTTCTTTTAATAGTAATATGCTCGCACATTAGTGTTTTTTATCTTTTCTTTTTTCAAATTCCCAAAACACATTAATAATTTTCCAACTCCCATCTTGTTTTACAAGATGAATATATTCGATCCATCTAAGTTTCGGGTATCCGGTTTTTAGACTAGCACTAGCCATATCTCCATATACTGTAATGTTTTCGACAACATTTTGTTGATGTTCTATATCAAACTTTGGCTTTGTTAACATAAGTTCTTTTAATTTCTCTGGCGGAAAATCCTCACTTAACGTACCGTCAGGATTTAGTCCTCTTTTGGCCAGTCTCAGATGTAACGATGCATTCATCGCATCAAAATTGTTTTCAAAAAAATTTTCTATGTAGTTCAAAATTGATTTTTCTATAGCAGTGTTCTCATCCATTGTCAATTGAGCATGGGAATCTATAACAGAAATTAATGCGATGATTGCGATAAATACTTTTTTCATTGTTGTTGGCTTAATTTTGTTGACGTTTTTGTTCTAAGGCTATAAATACTCTTCGTATTTTCTTTCTAAATCTTTATTTTGAGTCTAGGTTAATGGTTCGAACGCTGCACCTAAAAAGACTTTTCTTTAAAGGTTTTGATGTAAAGCTAGATTGTTGGCAAAGAATAAGAGTCCCATTAAAAGGGTTATCAAGCTGGGAACAGTAATGTTTTGCACGCCTACTTATTTTCCGAACAAATAAAAGCTATAGCACTATTTTTATTGGGGTAAAAGTTGCTAATTCAGATTAGGATATAGCATGTTTTTTTATCGCTTTTCGGAAGTTTTTTTCGTCAGAAAAACCTATTAAACTGCACGTTTCTCTAATGGAGTAATCCTTACTCAGTAATTCTTGAGCCTTCTCCAGCCGCAATTTTAAAATGTATTGGTACGGAGATTTTTCATAATACGACTTAAAGGATCTAATGAAATGGTATTTGGATAAAAAAACATTTTTTGCTAATTCATCTATATTAATCCTATTGGTATAATTATCATCAATAAAATCTTTCGCATTGGAAATTCTCCTATATAACTCGACTTTAGTGGATTTTTTAATAGATGACAAATTTTTCAATTTTCGTTGCGACTCCAATTGATCGATGACTAGGCATTCTATAAGTGCTGTGTAAAAAGAATCAAAATCAATGTCTTTACTTTTATTATGATCTTGTATTACATGCGGGATATTACTACTTAAAAAAACTCCCGCTCTATTTTCCTTAAAAGAAAAAGTGTTTTCTAAAATATTAAAATCTCCATTTATAAATGGATTACCCAATAAATCTTCACAAGAGCTATGTCCACATCTAAATATATCGTTTACTAAATTGTGATTAGGGAAAATACAAATCCCCTCAACTCCATTTATGTCATCAACGGTTACTTCAAGATTTGAGGCTTTATCAACGATAAGGTATTTGTCAATTCCCAGTTTGTATCTATTGCCATTCACTTTATAGTCTTCAATTCCAGAAAGTACTATTTTAAAAGATAGGCTTTCCGTTGTTTTCGAAACACTAAAATGAGTACAACTGGAAAAAATGAATCGCCCATTTTCATTTTTTTCAGAAAGATTCTTAAGTCTTGTCATACAAGTGTTCATATAAATGTTCTTGAATAAGACTCTATTTTTATTTCAATGTTACATTTTGACATAAATTCGATATCCCATTTCGAATAAACCTTATATGTTTCTAAAACAACTCTTGACAAAATGCTTAAGATTAAGTCATCTTTGGAAACAGTGTGCAACTCATCCTAGACCGCTTATCAAGCTTATAGTGCTCAATAATAGCTATAGCTTTTGTAAGCAAAGGTACTTTGATCGAGTTTCTAGTTTTTTTCTTTGAGTAACTATCTAAATGCGAGTCTCATACTTTCATCGGATATTTAAGAAATACTACAGAATCTTAATACGCTTCTTTTGGATAATTTCTTATTTTGGTTTCACCAATATCTAACTATGAAATATAAGAGTCTGCTTGTCATTTTTTTGATGCTAGTTTTTAGTTGCTCCAGTGATTCCGAAGAACCAAATAATCCGCAGCCCAATCCTGACCCTCCCACTCAAGGCGATCCAGATACCACAGCACCCACAATAACAATTGGGGGATTAGAAAGTGAAGTAGAAATTCTTACAACCCTTACTGTTACCATTGCAGATGCATCAAACACTGTCAATACTGTTATTTTGGTTAATGATACTGAAGTTTTTAGCACAACAGATAAAACCATCTCTTATGAACTAGACCCTTTTGATTTTCCATCTGGAGCAACCACATTGACCATTCAATCTACTGATGACAGCGATAATCTAGGAACAGAATCGGAAACTTTTGAGTTGAAGAAATTGCTGTTTCGGTCTACCGATTTGGCAGGATTTGACCCCTCCAATGAAACCGTGGACATTTATGTTGCAATAAACTTGAAAGAAAGTGGAGAGTTAATTACTTCAAGACTAATGCAAACCTATGATGATGCTACATTTTATGCTCCTGAAGAATTTAAAAGAGAACAGATTGTTGTCACTAGATATGTTTTAGGAAAAGGCGCAATTTTCAACTTAAATGTGGGGGAGTCTTTTGCCAGTTTGGAACCTGGAATTGAAATTATGACGGTTGAGGAGGCTGTAGCAAAACTGAACTTAAATAGGGGGCCTTTGACTAGGGAAGGAAAGTTCAATTTAACTATCTCCGACGTTCCAGTCAATACCGATGTCAATGCTAATAGTTCTGATTATGTTTTAAATGGCTCAGCCTCTTCCGGTGAAGTCTTTTACAATCCACAAAACACCGAGAGTGTACTTATCTATTCTGTGCCTTCCTTTACTGATGTAGATTTAGATTCTTACAAATATTTTATTATAAATCAATTTGAAGACACTTCACTTAGTCTTAACGATTTTGAAACAGTGTCTGTTGAAAATAGAATTACAAACAATTTGCCCCCCGAAACTTTGAACTATTCTTTCCAACTTCACGGTTATACAAATATGGAACGTTATACTAAAGATAATAACCATGAGTTGTATAATGCTGTAGGTGGAGAAAACTATTTAAACAAAAACGCCAATGATTACAGTTTTCCGACAATATCTGATTTCTCTGTGCTACGCCAACGTTTTTATATTGATTTAGATGATGGACGCAAAGTTTTTGCTTCCGTCAGAGGTTTATCTGGATTCGAGGTTCCAGATTTATCTATTGATAGAGCTGGAGATTTGATTACTATAAATGGAACTTATGACACCCATACTCTTATTCAAGATATAGAAGGTCCCATTCCTGATGGCAATTCAGATTCAATTTTATTTAGGAGGTTTTATATTGATGATAATAGCAATACAGTTCCTATTCCTTTTGATGCTTTAGAAATTCCTAAAGAAATAATATTGGATTTGACCGAAAAAGGATTTTTAATTAATAGTACAAATAATACTGGGAAACTTTCGATTGACTTAATCAAAAGAGAGCAAGAAGTCCAATACCAAGATCGTATTTTTTACTTTCTCCAAAGAAACGAAGCAGGAGATACATACAGCGTTACCTTTCCATTGGATTAACATTGGGGAAGTAACCATATCAGAGAAATTGTGACCCCGGCAAGAATCGAACCTTTGCCCTAGACCCCTGTATTTAAAAGGCTCTCAGCTTTCAATGAGTTTCAATGTTGACGATTTGTGAACTTTTATGGTGTTATTTTTCCGTCATTACAAAAGTAATCGAATGATGATAAATGATTGTATTCTATGAGTAGAAAAAGACAAATCATGGTTTGAGATTGTAATTTTCGTTGGGTTGCTTGTCCCATATCTTACCCCTAAACTTTGCGCATGGATCCTATTCCGATTTTATAGCGTTCCGGGAGATAAGCGCGAAGTAAAATCGGAAAAGGGCGCAACCTACTGTTGATTTTGAAGTTCCACTTTTTCTTTCATTATGACAGCTTTTTCCTTTTTATTTAATTGGATCACTTGAAAACTCAAATAGCCAATAACAAGACCCATTACTAAAAAGAAGGTAAGTAGAAGTGCCAATTGCCATTTAGGTATGAGCTTGGCCAGTTTCAGCTTTCGATTGATATCATTTAATATTCTTGTATTCTGTGACTGAATGCTCTCTTGGTTCCTTAGGTGTTCTTTTAGATGATATTCCAACTTTGAAGTATCCACTTTTAACTCATTTAGGACCTTGGATAGACCTTCCAACTTCTTAATCGACTTTTGAAACCCATTGATTTCGTCGGTCAACAGTTCCATGATGTCATCCATTTTTTTCATTATTCTCTTTTTTAAATTCCTATGCCTTGGTCAATGGACTTTTTTATGATTTTCTTAGTGAAGCGCTTTGCCAAGGCAGTTGCGATATTGGTACTCAGTTCAATAGCTTTTCCAGCAAGCTTTAGTGTAGGGTTTTTTTGTTGTGCTATTCCCTTATTTAGATTGTCCGAGATTTGAGATATTAACTTTCCCCCAGACATGGAACGGTGTACCTCGCTTCCCTTTAGGTTCTGTCCTTTGTGCTCAAATCGGAAGCCCTGAAGTTTATTCTGTTTGTTAATACTTGGGATAACCTTGATATCCTTTTCCTTCATCAGTTTGATATAGTCATCAAGACTTTTTGGTCTTTCCGATTGTATCACTTTTTCATGTATTTGTTTTATCTCATATCTGATTTGTTTGACTTGGTTAAGTCTCTGGTTCTGGATGTCCCTTGCATTGGTCAGTCCCATCTCCCTCGCCACTTCATAGGCTTTCTGTTGGCTTCTCTTTCCGATAAAGCTGTCCTTGTATGCTTTTCCATCAAATCCAATCCTATTGGCATATAAATGGATATGGGTATGTTCCTTATCCCTATGCACAAATGCAATGGCCTGCCTTTCTTTTAGGCCCATGGCCTTAATGAACTTTTTGGCAAGTTCACTTAGTTCTTGTTTTGACAATCGGTTTCCATCCTCGATACTAGGGCTCAGCACAAAGCTCAGTGTGTTCTTCTTGGTCCTTGGGTTCTGTGATTGGACGATTCTAAATTCTTCCGTAATCTCCCTTGGGTTCTCCCCGGCCAAATGTTGACTTTGGATGATTTCAGCATCCTTCTCCTGGTTCCATCCATAGGAGATGGAAGCCTTGGTATGTGATATGGATTTTCCCTTCCCAATCATCTATTGAAGTTATAAAGGTGGTTCCTTATCTGATTGGCCAATTCCCCGACTTCCTTGGCAAGCCTAGGATCCCTTTTCTTGAACATATTGCTTATACGCTTGAAATTGTTCTTGTATTTCACCAGCATGGAATAGTATTCCAATTGTTCTGTTGTCAAGCGTTCGATGATGCTATGACTAAGGGCAGAACCACGGCAATATTCGGAAAGGGAAAGTCCTGCCCTTTTGGCCTTGAGCTTTAGCATCTTCTTCTCATAGATACTGCACCTGAACTGTATGTGTTTCTTTTTCATTTTTCCTTTTGCGACCAAGGGCCTTTAATCTAAAGGACCTTCGGGAGAAAAAGCAAGTTTGTCATGACAATGACACATCTTGAATTGCTACCTAACTTCAAAGTAGCCGTAAAGTCAAATTGAGGTAGAATGTGCCCTGTTTTTAACTGGGAAAAAGGAATTCTTTTAAAAGAATCTCAATAGAAATAGGGAAACAATACAGTTTTTAAAAAAATAAAGAATCAGTTTAATGAAAAACCTCCACTCAAAAAGGGCATAAGTAAATGCGCCCTATTTGATTTTGGTTTACGTTTATCTTTTCGAACACGACAAAAATCAAAAAGGTTCCTGTCCAGGCAAGTCCTGGTAAGGATTTGGAAACCTTTATATTGGTTATCTATTATTCACATGAAAGAAGAATTAACGATACCACGAATAAGATTAGAAATGGAACTTACAGTTTAAGTGGGTATTGAATTTAGATTATTGCATGTATAATTGGTATCTTGAATAAAATTAGATTTTCACTTCTGTTTTTTAGAAATTAAGGGATTCGGATAGTTATCTGATTGATCCTCATCAGTATTATCCAAACAAGTGAAATCTTTCTCCACCAATATTGACAGTGCAGCTGGGTCATTCCAATCAACGGAATTACTTAAGCCCACTCGGTCAGTGTTCGCCCAATCTTTTTGCTCTGATTTTGGGAAATAGATAGTTATGGAGTTGTCTACAAAATCGGCTTCCAACTCTGTAATTCCCTCTTTGGCCACAAGGGTATATGTAAAGACTTTGGACCGAAAATGGGTAATCTCAGTAAAGTTTCCGGTTTTACCAAAAGTTTCTACTTCGGTTTTAGTGAGGCGAAAGCGTACTGAGTTTCCTTTGATTCGAATTTTCATAGCATCACTTTTTATTGACTAAACCCTTGGTAAACTCATTCAAGGTCTCGACTTTTTCTTCAAAGTCTCCCTTGATGGTCTTTCGGTATTCGTTTAAATTTTTAACTAAATCATCAATGTCTTCCGGAATCACATCTTCAAAAAACTGACGCAATCGCTTTGCTGTAGTTGGGGACTTTCCATTGGTTGAAATGGCTACTTTTACGTTACCCTTAGTGACTATTCCGCCCATATAAAAATCACAATAGGGCGGATTATCTGCCACGTTTACCAAAATCGAACGTTTTCTACAGTCGGCATATACTTTTTCATTTACCTCCGGACTATCTGTTGTGGCAACCACGATATGTTTTTTCTTTAGATAGCGCTTTTTGTACTTACCCTTGCGCATCTTAACCTTATGCTTTTCGGCCAACGAGACCGTTCCCTCTCGATACATGGGTGATATCATTTCTACTTGCGCATTGGGGCTGGACTTGAGTAAAAAAGTCAACTTTTCTTCGGCTATATTGCCACCACCCACAATCAAAACCTTCATGTTGTTGACCTTTAGAAATACGGGGTATAGTTCGTTACGCCCCATGCACCAATTCTTTTTCCTGGTTCAGTTTATAATTAATGGTCACCCGAGTGCCTTCACCTATAGTAGAGTTAAAAAAGAGTCTACCGTTGATATACCCTATTCGTTCTTTCATAAAGAACACGCCCATTCCTCCTTCACTATTGTTTTTGGGTGGCTTATCCAATATTGAAGTATCGAAACCTTTACCATCATCATCAATGACCACACTCAACAAATCCTCATTCAAGTTTAATTTAACCAAAATATAGTTGGCCTCTGAATATTTAATAGCATTGTTCACAGCCTCTTGGGTAACGCGATAAATATTGGTCTCTGCCAAAGGATCAAAACGAATAGGCTCTTTGGCCTTATTTTCAAATAGTACTTTCTTACTTGTGAGCTTACTTAGTTCTTGAGTCATTTTCTGTAATGCAGGAAAAATACCATGGTCTCCCAATTCGGGTGGTGTTAGGTTAAAAGTGGCCGTCCGCACCCCTTTGATGAGCTCTGAGGTCAACTTTTTCAGATAGGCAATTTTTTCCTCAGTTTTTTCTTTTTGTTTTGGATTAATGGATTCAATATTGAATCTCAAAGCGGTAAGCATTTGTCCTATACCGTCATGAATATCTTTGGCGATGCGTTTTCGTTCTTCTTCTTGACCCGCAACCACCTGACTCGCCTGTAACTGCTTCTGTTTCATACGCTCTTCATAGTTCTGCTTGGTGAGCTGCTCTACCTTGTCTTGGGTCTTTTTGCGCTCGGTTATATCGGAACACAAAATGAGAATACTCTGCTTTTCTCGGGATTGGTAAATGGGGATTATGGACATCTCCAACCAAATGCGTTCTTTTAATTTTGTGGTAATCTCTATCTCTTCAGTGCGAATATTTTTGTTTTTAAAGGAAAGGATTTCCCTTAGATACTGCTTTTGCCCCTCATCTTGGGTCAATATCTCCGAAAGATGGGTTTTCGTGGGTTTTTCCTTTTCTCCCAATAGGTTCAAGAACTTCTTACTGATGAAAGAGGTGGAACCATCCATCGAGATGTCGGCAAAAAGTGCGGCATTGTCTATAGCAAAATTCAGTTCTTGTAGTTCATGCAAAGACTCCTCTTTTTCCTTAAATATCTTTTTGATTTGCCTATTGTCCTCTTCAGATTTAAGCTTTCCTTGAATAAGGTTGGAAATAGTTTCTCGAATCTGAATCGACATCGGACGAAAAATGAACAAAAGTTCCAACAACAAAATCAACAGCGAAACCCCTAAAAGCAAGTATTCCTTCAGCTTCAATCGCTGTAATTGCTGTTTGCTAATGGCGTCGTACTCATTCACAATAGCATCCATTTTTTGAAGAAAGGGCTGCTCATTGGCTAGAATATTCTGCAATTGCAGTTCAATATTCGGCACGATTGAATCTTCTCTATTTTGAAAAGATTCCACTATTTCCTCTCCCGACATGACCATTGCCGCATGATGGGGGGAGAGATTTTGAAAGAGTTTTAAAATTGTGGTGTTTTCCTCTTTGGGCAAACCGATACTGTCATTCCCGTTTTGTAATCCTAGATGGGAAACCTTCCAAACATGTAACGTCTGTTTTAGGGCATCCGTTACTTCTTTATAGTTTTTAGAATCAGCAAGTGAACTAAGCTGTAATGCTTCTTTTACCAGTTTTTGACTGTAGGCACGTTGTCGTCCCGCCACATTAATGACCCTAGAATCATACAATTGGGAGTCTAAATGCTGTTGAATCAGGATTTGTGCAACAATAACCGTTATGGCGATAGCGGCTAGCGCGAAGATGTACCACTTTCGAACACGTTGAAAGGTTTCCCTATCTAAACCGCGGTGTAATCCATTATCGTATGGGCGCTCTTGTTTTGCCATTTTTATTGATTATTCCAGTGCTTTGGCTATCAAACCTTTTCCCTTGCCAGAGAAATCCAATTGTAGTGCCGCTTGTTGCCCTTTTTCAGACATTTTTCTCCACGTTTTTTGCAGGATGGAAATAATTTTGTCGTCATCGTGCTTTACCAAAAAAGGGGCATAATAGTACTTGAGAAAGACCAGGCATATGACATCTTCTAACGTCTGTGTTTCTTCATCTCGCTTTAATTTCTTTTTCAATAATAAAAACCTGACCCGTTCAATCAATTCTTCTTCATAGCCTACTTTGTTCAGAATTTCACTGGCTTTTTTAGCATGGAATTTTTTGAGGTTTTGGCGCCATTGTAAATATCCTACTCGATTCATCTCATAAGACTCTCGGGGAATTTCCCAACGACAAATATGTTGGCAACGTGCGGTTAGCTGCAACGCCTCAGAGGTATCAGGTTCAAATTCGTTGAGAACAGCAGTCATGCGCTTGGCATAAAGTAGCTCTTTTGGAATAGTTTTCCCCTGAAATACCTCGGTGTTCGGGTCTTCGGAATTGGCCGCATCAAATAGTTCGAAAGCTTTTGTCAGTCTTTGGGAGGCTTCCATAAAAAAAGGTTTTTATAATTCTGAAAAACCAAGATACACAAAACCGTCTTCAATCTTTACAGGGTAGGTGGCGATTGCAGGAAGGTCTCCGTTCAGATTTTCCCCGGTTTCCAATGAAAAGGTTTTTTTGTGCAACGGACAAGCAACTTTGGCGATTCTGCTGACATCACCAATCATGCCCCGTGAGAGTACCATTTCCATTTTATGGGGGCACAGATTTTGACAGGCATACCACTTTTCTTTGCGTGTAAAGTTATATACAGCTATTTGTTTGTCTTTGTATTTCACGCATGCTCCACCATCTTTGGGAAATGCACTTATGGGAGCTACTTTGAACCAAACGTTAACGTCTTCTTCTTTAATGCTTTGGTACTGATCTATTACTAAATCCATATTGTTTTTATTGTCTATGAAATACTTGCTGCTTTTAAAGGCACTTTTTGCCATTGTTTTGGCATTTTTTGCTCACGCATGGGAACGAAAACCAGGGTGTCATCATCATCTTCACTATTTACAAAATGGTTAAAGCGCTTCATCATTTCAGGGTCATTGACCGCTTGTGTCCACTCGCATTCAAATTTGTTGACTAGGGTTTGCATTTCTTTTTCCAAATCTTCTGCAATTCCTATTTTATCATCAACAACTACTTCTTTGAGGTAATCCAGACCGCCTTCAAGACTTTCCAACCAAGCGGCAGTGCGTTGCAAGGGTTTTGCCGTTCGCATATAGAACATTAGATAACGATCAATATATCTTATGACTGTGTCATTGTCAATTTGCTCGGCCAATAATTCGGCATGACGCGGATTGGCACCACCGTTTCCACCTACATAAAGGTTCCATCCCCCTTCAACGGCTATCAAACCAAAATCCTTGCCTCGTGCCTCCGCACATTCACGAATACAGCCCGAAACACCTCCTTTGATTTTGTGTGGCGCCCGAATACCTCGATAGCGATTCTCCAATTCAATGCCAAAACTCACGCTTTCATCCATACCGTAGCGACACCAGGTAGAACCTACACAGGTTTTGACCGTCCGTAAGGATTTCCCATACGCATGACCGCTTTCAAAGCCATGAGCAATCAGTTCTTTCCAAATCAATGGTAATTGTTTTAAAGTAGCCCCAAACAAATCAATGCGAACACCACCGGTTATCTTCGTGTAGAGGTCGTATTTCTTGGCAATTTCACCAAGGGCAATAAGTTTGACAGGTGTAATCTCCCCGCCGGGCACCCTAGGAACAACGGAATAGGTGCCATTACGCTGAATATTGGCTAAAAACCGATCATTTGAATCTTGAATGGCATATTCTTTATTGGCGGTATCTGCATGAATGGTAGCCATTAATGAGGCAACAACTGGTTTACAGATTTCGCAGCCACAACCGTTGCCATGATTATCGATTACCTCATCAAAGGTTTGGTACCCCTTGACCTGAATAATATCATACAATTCTTGTCGGTTGTATTCAAAATGCTCACAGATATGGTCTTTCACTTCGATGCCCAACGACTTCAAGGTGGCTTCGGTCAGGTTTTTAACCATAGGTTTGCAGCCACCACAGCCTGTACCTGCTTTGGTGCAACTGACTACACCACCTAAATCGGAGGCCTCTCCACTTTCGATAGCCCCACAAATCTGTCCTTTCGTCACACTTTCACAAGAACATACTTGGGCCATATCGGGTAGGTCCGTAATATCTCCTAGCACTCCGCCACCTTCAGAGGTGGGTAAGATAAGCTGGGCAGGGTCTTCAGGAACGGCCATGCCATTTAAGTACATTTGGTGTAGGATGTTGTAATCTTCGGCATCACCCACTAAGATTCCACCCAGTAAGTTTTTGCCATCATGACTAATATTGATTCGCTTATATAAATGTTTGGTCTTGTTCTCAAAAATGACAGAATGCCCTTTATCCGCAGGCATAAAAGGTGTTCCAAAACTGGCCACATCAACCCCGATCAACTTTAGTTTGGTCGACATGTCGATTTCCTCGGCCATGAGTACTTCCGTATTTCCTACAATTTGGTTCGCAGCTACATTGGCCATATCGTAGCCCGGAGCAACCAAACCATAAATCATTTGATTGTATAAAGCCACTTCGCCAATGGCATATATGGAAGGGTCGGAGGTCTGCATTTTGTTGTTCACCACGATACCTCCACGGGTACCCGTTTCTAGGCCACAGCTCTTGGCAAGTTCATCACGCGGACGAATGCCAGCGGAAATAATGAGCATGTCCACATTAAGTTCATCGTCTTCGCCGAACTCCATTCCTGTAATGCAGCCATTGCCCAATATCTTGTTGGTCGCCTTGCTAAGGTGAATATTAATGCCTATTGATTCCAGGGTTAATTGTAATACCTTACTACTTCGGGCATCCAATTGCCGGGGCATTAACTTTGGGGCGAATTCCACTACATGGGGTTCCAAGCCCATATCGAGTACTGCTTTTCCGGCTTCAAGACCGAGTAAACCTCCACCAAGAATAGCAGCTTTACCATTTGATTTTTTTGAATTTATCTTATCGGCATAGGCCAACATTCCTTCTAAATCCTCAATGGTTCGATACACAAAGACCCCTTCTTTTTCTACTCCTCGAATTGGGGGAACAAATGGAACTGAACCTGTGGCCAGAACCAATTGGTCATAAGAATAGGTCTGACCCGATTTTGTTTTAATTGTCTTCACCTCTTTGTTGATATCTGTAATATATTGGCCGGTAATCAGTTCAATACCATTCTCGCTATACCAAGATGCAGGTGCCAATTCTAAAGACTTTGCGTCTTGGTTTTCGAAAAATGCACTTAAATGGACCCTGTCGTAGGCCGGGCGCGGTTCTTCACCGAACACTTTAATGTTCAAAGTTCCTGACTTAGCTAGGCCAGCCAACTTCTCACAGAATTTGTAGCCTACCATTCCGTTACCAATTACTACTATCTGTTGCATTGCTTCATATTTACAAAGCAATAATACGTATTAATACTTATTTTTTATCTAATTATATCAAAATAATTACGTATTCTTGTTGTGATTTATTCAAATCACTACGTATTTGATTATGAAGTCAAAAATCGAAAAGCAAAGAAAGGTAGCACTTGTAGGGGCAGGCCCAGGCCGCGAAGACCTCATTACCATTGCCGGGTTACGTGAAATTCAACAGGCAGATGTCATTCTTTATGATGCATTGGTCAATCCCAGGCTTTTGAATCACGCTAAGGCAGAAGCCCAACTCATATACGTAGGAAAACGTAGTGGAAAACATAGTTTAGCTCAAAACGAAATCAATATACTATTACTGGAATGCGCCTTGACCCAAAATCGAGTGGCACGATTAAAAGGGGGCGACCCTTTTGTATTTGGTAGGGCCTCTGAGGAAATTGAATACCTCGAATCATTCGGAATTTCGGTGGAAGTTATTCCCGGGGTTTCCAGTGCAATTTCGGTTCCAGCCAGTCAGGGAATTCCATTGACCAAACGAGGTATCAGTACCAGTTTTTGGGTAATGACGGCCACAACCAAAGAGGGTGGCTTTTCAAATGACCTGATATTGGCGGCACAGTCTTCGGCAACAATGGTCATACTTATGGGCGTTCGAAAAATCCATCAAATCGTAATGCTGGTAAAGGATTACCGTTCAGGACTTACCCCGATTGCCCTTATACAAAACGGTACACTGCCAGAAGAAAGCTGTATTACCGCTACCTTGAATTCTACGGAAAACGCATTTGAAACCATTGATAAAACCCAGCCTGGAATTATTGTTATTGGTGATGTGGTGGCAGACCATACCTCTTTCTACGATGAAGAAATTCAGCGCGTACTCTATTCCTATATATAATATATACTAATTCAAATAACTAAGAAGGTTATGCTCATTGGAAATGTAAATCCCATCATTTCCAGTTCTTAAAGATTTGTCGATTTGACAATTCATGACCTTGAGAATTCCAGACTGATTAAAATTCACCCCATCCTATTTCATATCCCTAAAAACTACGTGAAATACGTAATAAATATTTAAAATAAGTATATATACGTATTTTAATTACGTAGGTTTGTTTCATGATTATGAAATCAACTCTTAAAATTGATAGAACAATGAAAGCAATGCTCACAAAATCGCTAGGCCTCTGCCTTGGCCTAATGCTGGTTGCCTGTGGAGGCAAGCAAGCCAAAAAGGGTACGGAAACAGCAAAAGCTGATATTCCTACTTTAACTTTAGAAATCGAAAAGCCGCAATTGACCTTTGGCTTTATAAAATTGACCGATATGGCTCCTTTGGCCATTGCGAAAGAAAAAGGCTTCTTTGAAGATGAAGGTCTTTTTGTTTCTGTAGAGGCACAATCGAACTGGAAAAATGTATTGGACCGCGTTATCGATGGTCAATTGGACGGTTCACACATGCTTTCGGGGCAACCCATTGCGGCAGGTGCAGGTTTTGGGCGCCAAGCGGAATTGGTGACGCCATTTTCAATGGATTTAAATGGAAACGGAATTACCGTATCCAATGATGTTTGGTCAAAAATGAAGCCCAACGTTCCTAAAGATCCTGACGGCAAACCGGCCCACCCCATCGAAGCGGATGCCCTTAAACCTGTAATCAGCGAATACAAAAACAACGGTAAGCCCTTTAAAATGGGTATGGTATTTCCAGTATCAACCCACAACTACGAGATTCGCTATTGGTTGGCTGCTGCTGGAATCCATCCAGGAATGTACACAGCCGATAATGTACAAGGCCAAATTGATGCCGAGGTATTATTGTCAGTAACCCCTCCACCACAAATGCCAGCAACACTTGAAGCTGGGACCATTTACGGATACTGCGTAGGTGAGCCTTGGAACCAACAAGCTGTTTTTAAGGGTATAGGAGTACCTGTTACCACAAACTACGATATCTGGAAAAACAATCCTGAGAAAGTATTTGTGATGACCAAAAAGTTCATCGATAAAAATCCGAACACCGCCATTGCCGTGACCAAAGCCTTGATTCGCGCTGGAAAGTGGTTAGATGAACCTAGTAATCGCGCTGAAGCGGTAAAAATACTCTCCATGCCTCAATACGTAGGTGCCGATGAGGTGGTTTTAGCGAACTCTATGACCGGAACCTTCGAGTTTGAAAAAGGCGACAAGCGTTCCATGCCTGATTTCAATGTGTTTTACAAGTACAACGCCACCTACCCCTTCTACTCTGATGGTATTTGGTTCTTAACGCAAATGCGCAGATGGGGACAAATTCCCGACCCGAAACCAGCTGCTTGGTATGAAGAAACAATCAAAGACATCTATCGTCCTGATATCTGGATGAAGGCTGCCAACCTTCTAGTGGAAGAAGGCCATATTCCAGCAAGTGATATTCCTGAAACTGATGGCTACAAGCCCGCTACAGCTGACTTTATTGATGGCAACACCTACGATGCCAAAGACCCGATTGGCTACATCAACAGTTTTGAGATAGGAAATAAAGACGATTCGTCACTATAAGAATCTTTAAAAAGTTACAATCATGAAGCAAAGTGTAACCGTAAACAAATCTGAAGAATTAAAAGTGGAAGGAGTGCTCAAAACACTAGTGTCCAAAATCAACTTTAAATTACCCAAGTTTGATGGCAAGGGACTGGTAAGAAAACTGTTGATTCCATTAGCATCAATTGTTTTGTTTATTGTATTGTGGCACTTTGGTGCCAAGGCCTTGTTCAATGTTGAGGCTGATTACAAGATTCAAAAAGCATTCACAGAGCAAGGGCAAGCTGCAGCAGACCAAATGGAGGCATGTATTGTTTCAGGTGATGTCAGCTGCCAGCCCAATACGTTACCTTCACCCTCACAGGTCTGGGCCTCGTTCAACACTTTGATTGCGGATCACAAGGTCATCAGTGCTGATAAGTTGGCATTTAAGGAAAAAACTGCTGCCATCAATGAAAAGCGAACTGCCGAAGGTAAAGACCCAATTACGTATACCGGACGGCCTTCATTCGTAGACCAGATTTTTACCAGTTTAAAAACGGTTTTTGCAGGATTTGTTTTGGCCTTTTTGATTGCCGTCCCAATCGGTATTATCATCGGGTTGAGCAAAACCTTACGCAACTCCTTCAATTGGCTGATTCAGATTTTTAAGCCGGTATCTCCGGTAGTATGGTTGCTTTTGGTATTCATGATAGTTAAGACGATGACCAAAGATTCCAATTCAGACAGTGCCTTTATCATTTCGTTCATTAGCGTAGGGCTTTGTGCCATGTGGGCCACTTTGGTTAACACCGCAATGGGGGTTTCCTCAGTAGACAAGGATTATATCAATGTAGCCAAGGTATTGAAATTGGGACCGCTCCAAAAGGTTTTTAAAGTGATTTTGCCTTCCTCATTACCCTTGATTTTTACGGGGCTTCGCATTACACTTTCCGTTGCCTGGATGGTCTTGATTGCCATTGAACTCTTGGCGCAAAGTCCAGGGCTAGGCTCCTTCGTATGGGAAGAATTCCAGAACGGCGCCAATGATTCCAACTCTAAAATCATTGTAGCCATGTTCGTCATCGGTATCATCGGTTTCTTGTTGGATAGGATTATGCTCATTATTCAAAACGCTGTATCGTTTAACAAAAGCGCAATGGCTTAAACCTTAGAATATGGCGTATTTAGAGCTTAAAAATATATATAAGACCTACGGGGAAGGAGCTAACCAAACCGAGGTGCTTACTGATATCAATCTCAGCATCGAAGAAGGTGAGTTTGTAGCCATAGTGGGTTTTACCGGTAGTGGCAAGACCACACTAGTCAACCTCATCAATGGACTTTTGAAACCCACCAGTGGTGAAGTGCTGTTCAAAGGTGAGCCTGTGGTGGATACCAGTCACGAACGTGGAGTGATTTTTCAGAACTACTCACTACTACCTTGGTTAAGTGTTGGCCAAAACGTGGCTATGGCGGTTCGAGAAGCGTTCCCGAAAAGCAGCAAAAAGGAAGTCAAGGAACGGGTTGACGAGTATGTGAAAATGGTAAACCTCTATCCTGCCATTAATAAAAGACCAAAAGAACTATCAGGTGGCATGCGTCAGCGTGTGGCTGTGGCCCGGGCCTTGGCGATGAACCCTGAGATGATTATCATGGACGAACCTCTAGGGGCTTTGGATGCCTTGACCCGCGGTAACCTTCAAGATGAAATCTTGAAAATCTGGAGTAAAGACAAGCGAACAGCACTTTTGATTACCAACGATGTGGATGAGGGCATTTATATGGCCGATAGAATTATTCCGCTTCGTCCAGGGCCAAATGCCACCTTGGGTCCAGAGTTTAAAATCGATATTGAACGCCCTAGGGACAAGACCGAACTCAATGATAATCCTGAGTATAAAAAGACCCGCAACGCCATCATCGAATACCTCATGGGTATCGGTGAAGAGCGTAAATCAGCATCAAAAAAGGTATACGAACTGCCTGATTTGAGTCCGAAAAGTTATGTCGCCTAATTCAAAACCCCTTTTACAATGGAAACAACAGTAACAGAAGTAGTTGAAAAACAAGTTCATCAAAATGGCATCTTCTTTCCTTCGGATAAAGTGATGTTGGATTTAAGGGATTTGAAGAAAGTGTATCCAACTCCTAAAGGTGACTATGTGGTCTTGGAACATTTGAACCTTCAGATTCTAAAGGAGGAATTCGTTACTATCATTGGGCACTCTGGTTGTGGAAAGACCACCATGCTTTCAATGATAGCGGGTCTTAATGGGATTACAGGAGGAAAAATCTCCGTATTAGGTAATCTCATCAAAGGTCCGGGGCCCGACCGAGGGGTGATTTTTCAGGCCCCCAGTTTAATGCCTTGGATGACGGCCTTGCAAAATGTGCTCCTTGGGGTGAATCGCGTTTTTCCACATGCCACCAAAGCGCAACGGAAAGACATTGCGAAGTACTACCTACAAAAAGTGGGGTTGGAGTCTGCTTTTGACAAAAAGGCCACAGAGCTTTCACAAGGAGAACAGCAGCGCGTGGGGATTGCA
The DNA here is from genome assembly GCF_021390195.1 of Flagellimonas sp. CMM7. NCBI lineage: Bacteria > Pseudomonadati > Bacteroidota > Flavobacteriia > Flavobacteriales > Flavobacteriaceae > Flagellimonas > Flagellimonas sp. CMM7. Next base: position 1,558,194 of record NZ_CP090003.1, read on the forward strand.
AGGGCGTTTGCCATCAAACCAAAGGTTTTGTTGTTGGATGAACCTTTTGGCATGTTGGATTCACTGACCAGAGGTGAATTGCAAGACATCTTAATTGAAATCTGGAACAAAGAAAAAATTACAGCGGTCATGATTACCCACGATGTTGATGAGGCCATCTTTTTGGCTGATAGAGTGGTGATGATGACCAGTGGTCCACGTGCCAAAATTGGGGATGTGCTGGAGATTGACTTCGAGCGTCCCCGCTCAAGAAAGTCGGTTCTCGACCACGACGATTATTACAAATACAGAAAACATCTTATCGATTTCTTAGAACATTAACCAGCTAAATTATTGTAAAAACACTTAATACAACCAGTTATGAAAAGATCACTAACAATCTTATTCCTAGTATTCCTATCGATACAATCTATAAAAGCTCAATTTACCCTCGATGCTACTTTTCGTCCACGAACCGAATATCGCAATGGTTTCCAATTTTTACAGCAAGAAGGCGTTGATGCCGGCTTTGTAACTAATACAAGGGCTAGGATTGGAGCAAATTACAAGACCCCATCTTATGAGATTTACATCAATATTCAAGATGTACAGATTTGGGGTGAAAACCCGCAATTGGTTCCTGTAGACGGCAATAGCTCATTTGCACTCTTTGAGGCTTGGGCGGAGTTGCAGCTCGGCAAGGGATGGTCAACAAAGTTGGGGCGACAAGTGCTGTCTTACGATGACCAACGTTATTTTGGTGGCCTGGATTGGGCACAACAAGGGCGTTATCACGATTTGGGAATGATAAAGTACCGAACTGATGGCTTTATGTTGGATATTGGTTTGGCGTTCAATCAAGATTTAGACGGACAGGGAGGTCCATTATTTGGATTTAAAAACGTCGGCACCGAATTCAACTCGGGTAATCCATTTCAGTATAAAACAATGCAACACCTATATGCCAAGAAAAAGTTTGGTGATTTTAGTGCCAGTCTGGTCTTGGCCAATTTAGGTTTTCAACAAATCGATGCCACCACAGGAGACGCAAGTGATATCAGAAGCACATTTACCGCAGGTACGCACTTGAACTACAAAAAAGGAAAGTTTGGCTTGGCAGGTAACGCTTACTTGCAATCTGGTAAGTTCTTTAATGACGTGGATATTGAAGGGGCCTACTTATTGGGACTGGAAGCTACTTACAAAGCCGGAGCCAAAACGACTTTGGGCTTAGGTGTTGAGGCCATTAGTGGTGATGATGCCTCTACCACCGATGCCACAGAAGCTTTCTTACCACATTTTGGTACCAACCACAAGTTCAACGGTTTTATGGATCACTTTTACGTAGGCAATTGGGTCAACCGCGTTGGTTTGTTGGACATTCATGCCAGCGCTGTGTTTAACCTCGGGCCGAGAACCACCTTGTTTACCAAGTTTTTGAACTTTCAAGGTATGGAAGATACACCAAACGGGGAAAGCAGTCTTGGCAATGAATTGGATTTGGTATTGACCCAAAAATTCAATGGTTTTGCACTTAAAGTGGGCTACTCACAATTATTTGCCTCTGATGGACTTGAAGAACTGGAAACCCTTCGTTCAGGGACTACTGATTTCAAAAGTTCACAGAACTGGGCTTGGGCCATGATTATCATCAAGCCCACACTTTTTACCACCAAAAAAGACGATTAACTTCTTTATACGACTTTGCTTCGCAGGGGTCATTTTCAACAAAAGTTGAGATGGCCCCTTGCTTATGGTTAAGACCAGAAGAATTCTTTTATTTTTGTTGGATGCCTAATCACTCAAATACTATACGAATAGTTTTGGC